>NZ_QXMG01000020.1 GCF_003569765.1 Caldimonas tepidiphila
AGCCTCCTGCCCCAGCCCGCCGGCTGATCCTCAGTTCAGCACCCCGGCTGAATACGTACTCGGCGGGGCGCCCAGCGAATTTTCCGTCCTGGTCAATCGTGCTGCCTGCGACACCGAACTCCCGGCGTGGTTGAGGGGGAACGGGTCCGCTTGCGGAGTCGCAGGCTGTCTTGCTGGAGGCAGATGCGGCCCTGGCGCAGCCCGTCTCGCGACTCCTCGGCGCTGCATCGCTGGCGGCCGACATGCAAGGCTCTCATCGCTTGCAGGCATGTAGGAACTTGCCCTACATCAATGTAAGGCGAGTGCTTATAGAAGTTGCAGAAGGCAACCTATGCCTACAAAACGCAACGGCATACACAATCCTCAGCTTCACGGCAATCGCCGCCACACAAGTAGCCACTCCCGACTCCTTGCCGCCTGACTGACGAAGCAGCCATGACCTCTACCGACCAAATCCTCAATGAGATTCGCGAGGCCAACCTCTCCTACCTGATGCTGGCCCAGAACCTGATCCGCGCCGACCGCGAGGAAGCGATGTTCCGGCTCGGTCTGTCGGAGGAGGCCGCGGACATGCTCGCCATGCTCAGCCCCGCGCAGGTCATGAAGCTCGCCTCCGGCAGCACGCTGCTGTGCCGCTTCCGCGTCGACGACGAGCTGGTCTGGAGCCTGCTCACCAACCACGGCAAGAGCGCGACGAGCGATGCCACCTCGCGGCTGCATGCCAGCATCCTGATGGCCGGCCGCTTCAGCGAAGCGGCCTGAGCAAGCGCGGAGTCTTTGCATCATGGCCAGCAAGAGCATCCTGTCCGAGGCGCGCCAGATCGAGCGCGCCGTCACGCTGATCCAGCTCGGCGCACGCCTGCAGGTGCTGGAGTCCGAGACCGAGCTGTCCTACGAGCGGCTGCTGCGCCTGTACAAGGAGGTCGCCGGCAAGTCGCCCTCCAAGGGCCAGCTGCCGTTCTCGACCGACTGGTTCATGACCTGGCAGCCCAACATCCACGCATCGCTCTTCCTCAACATCCACGAGTACCTCAACAAGTCCGCGGCGCTCGAGGAGATCGACACCATCATCAAGGCCTACCGGCTCTACCTCGAGCAGATGCAGTCGCAGCAGCTCGAGCCGCTGCTGTCGGTCACGCGCGCCTGGCGCCTCGTCAAGTTCATCGACAACGGCATGCTGGCGATGACGCCCTGCAGCCGCTGCGGCGGGCACTTCGTCACGCATCCGCACGAGATCGCGCGCCACTTCGTCTGCGGCCTGTGCAATCCGCCGGCGCGCGCCGGCAAGGGCCGCGCCAGCGGCGCGCTGCAGATGCAGTGACGCGGGGCCCGGTCGGGGGCGATGCGAGCGGGGCCTGCGGGCCCCGTTTCCTTTTTCCGTCCCCGATCGATGCTCAAGTCCGCGCGGTTGCGGCCGAAATCCACTGGCATGGTCCGCGGGCGTGATGCGCGGGCAGCGAAACGGAAAACCACCTCATGTTCGTCATCATCGGCTGGATCGTCGTGCTCGTCGCGGTCTTCGGCGTCTTCATCCTCCACGGCGGCAACATCGGCGTCGTGATGAAGGCGCTGCCCTTCGAGATGGCCGCCATCGGCGGCGCAGCGCTCGGCGCCTTCGTGGCCAACAACCAGGGCAAGGTGCTCAAGGCCACCATGAAGGGCCTGGCCGTCTGCTTCAAGGGCAGCAAGTACACCAAGGCGCGCTACATGGAGTTGATGGCGCTGCTCTACGACATCCTGCAGAAGGCCCGCAAGGAGGGCCTGATGTCGATCGAGCAGGACATCGAGGAGCCGGCCAACTCGCCGCTGTTCCAGAAGTACGCGGAAGTGGGCAGCGACCACCATGTGGTCGAGTTCATCACCGACTACCTGCGCATGATGGTCTCGGGCAACCTCAACTCGCACGAGATCGAGTCGCTGATGGACAGCGAGATCGAGACGCATCACCAGGAGCAGCACGCCGCGGTGGCGGCGCTGCAGCGCCTCGCCGGCGGCCTGCCCGCCTTCGGCATCGTCGCGGCGGTGCTCGGCGTGGTCAACACGATGGGCTCGGTCGGCCAGCCGCCCGCGGTGCTCGGCGGAATGATCGGCTCGGCGCTCGTGGGCACCTTCCTCGGCATCTTGCTCGCCTATGCCTTCGCCGAGCCTCTTGCCGGGCTCCTGGAGCAGAAGGTCGACGAGGCCACCAAGGAACTGCAGTGCATCAAGACCACGCTGCTGGCGAGCATGCAGGGCTACGCGCCGACGGTGGCGGTGGAGTTCGGCCGCAAGGTGCTGTATTCGACCGAGCGGCCGACCTTCTCGGAGCTCGAGGCCCACGTCAAGGGCAAGAAGTAAGGGGGGCGCGCAATGGCCGGCGATCCGAAGAAGCTCCAGCCCATCATCGTCAAGAAGATTAAGAAGGGCGGCCACGGCCACCACGGCGGCGCTTGGAAGATCGCCTACGCGGACTTTGTCACCGCGATGATGGCCTTCTTCCTGCTGATGTGGCTGCTCGGCTCGACCACCGACGGCGACAAGAAGGGCATCGCCGACTACTTCAACACGCCGCTGAAGGTGGCGCTGCTCCACGGCGGCTCCGGCTCTGGCGACGCCTCGCACGTCATCAAGGGCGGGGGCACCGACCTCACGCGCACCAGCGGCCAGGTCAAGCAGGGAGATGTCGACGCGCCGCGCTCGACGATCAACCTGCAGGCCATGCGCGAGGTGGTGGCGCGCGCTGATGCCCAGCAGATGCAGGCGCTGCGCGCGCGCGTCGAGCAGTCGATCGCCAACCACCCGCGGCTCGCCTCCTTCCGCTCGCAGATCCTGCTCGACATCACGCGCGACGGGCTGCGCATCCAGATCCTCGACGCGCAGAACCGGCCCATGTTCGACTCGGGCAGCGCGCTCGTGAAGGAGTACATGCGCGAGCTGCTGCGCGAGATCGGCGGCGTGCTCGCCGACGTGCCGAACAAGGTCACGCTGGCCGGGCACACCGACGCCGCGCCCTACAGCCGGGGCGAGCGCGGCTACAGCAACTGGGAGCTGTCGGCCGACCGTGCCAACGCCTCGCGGCGCGAGCTGCTCGCCGGCGGCATGGCCGAGGCCCAGGTGCTGCGCGTGCTCGGTCTGGCCTCGAGCTCGCTGCTGCAGCGCGACGACCCGCTCGCGCCGGTGAACCGGCGCATCAGCATCATCGTGATGAACAAGGAGGCGGAGGAACGCTACGAGCGCGGCGGCGACCTCGACAGCGGCGAAGTGTCGCTCGACAGCCTCACTAGCCGTCCCGGCTCAAGTTTGCCAACCTCCGCCCGATAAGCCTCTGGCGCGAACCGAACCCCGAAGGATCTCTTCCCATGACCACTGCAGCCGAAAGCAAATTCCTGATCGTGGACGACTTCTCCACCATGCGCCGCATCGTGCGCGGCCTGCTCAAGGAGAGCGGCTACCACAACGCCGACGAGGCCGAGGACGGCGCCGTGGCGCTGCACATGCTGCGCAACGGCGGCTACGACTTCGTCGTCAGCGACATCAACATGCCCAACATGAACGGCTTCGAGCTGCTCGCGGCGATCAAGGGCGACGACGCGCTCAAGCACCTGCCGGTGCTGATGGTGACCGCCGAGGCGCGCAAGGAGGACATCCTGCGTGCCGCGCAGGAGGGGGCGGCCGGCTACATCGTCAAGCCCTTCACGAAGGCGACGCTCGAGGAGAAGGTGCAGAAGATCATGCAGAAGCTCGGCAAGTGAGGCTGTGATGGAACGCCCTCAAGACCCCGCCGCGCCCCTGACCGTCAGCGCCTCGCCCGAGGTGTTCCAGCAACTCGGTCTGCTGACGCGCCAGCTGCACGACACGCTCGCGCAGCTCGGCGTGATGCCCAACCTCAAGGGCATTGCCGGCGAGCTGCCCGATGCCAAGAGCCGGCTCAACTACATTGCCGCCAAGACCGGCGAGGCCGCCGATCGCGTGCTCGGCCTGGTCGACCAGGCCAAGGGCGAGCAGGGCCACATCGCCGCGGAGGCGCGCCGCGTCGGCGAGCTGATCGTGCGCGACCCGGTGGCCGCGGTCGCCAAGGGCGAGGTGATGAACTTCGTCGACGACGTCGAGGCCGCCAGCGGCCGCATTGACCAGCACCTGACGCAGATCATGATGGCGCAGGACTTCCACGACCTCACCGGCCAGGTGATCGCACGCGTGGTGCGCCTGGCGAGCGACCTGGAGGACCAGCTCGTCAAGCTGCTGGTGCAGGCCGCGCCTCCGGAGCAGGCGCAGAAGGTCGAGGCCGGCTTCCTCAACGGCCCGGTGGTCGACGCCACGGGCCGCAACGACGTCGTCACCAACCAGGGCGAGGTGGACGATCTCCTGGCGAGCCTGGGCTTCTAAAAGGCGCGCTTTCCTCTTCCTTATCCCCCCATCGCGCAGGGGGGGCGGCCGGAACAATGACGCGACTTTCAATCGTGCATTGACATGGCCGATCAAGACGCCCAGGACCGCAACCTTCCCGCTACCGCCAAGAAGATCCGCCAGGCGCGCGAGGAAGGCCAAGTGCCGCGCTCGCGCGACCTCGGCCATCTGATGGCCCTCGGTATGGGGGCGCTTGGCATGATGGTCGCAGCCCCTTGGCTGGCGGCGCGGCTGCGCGACTCGCTCATCCAGAAGCTGCGCTTCGATGCCTCGGTGCTCGCCTCGCCCGCGTCGATGGGCGAGCGCCTCGCCAGCGCCTCCTGGGAAGTACTCCAGGTGGTGCTGCCCATCGGCCTGCTGATGGTTCTGGTCGCGGTGGCCGGCAGCCTGGTGGTCGGCGGCTGGAACTGGACCCTCAAGCCGATCGCGCCCAAGCTCGGCAAGCTCAACCCCCTGTCGGGCGTCAAGCGCCTGTTCTCCAAGCAGCAGTTCGTTGACGCGCTCAAGGCCTGCGCCCTGGCGCTGCTGCTCGGCACCGTCGGCCTCGCCTACCTCGGCCTGCGGCTCGAGGACTTCCGCGCGGCCATCGCGCAGCCGCTGCCGGCAGCCTTCTCCTACGCAGGCGAGCTGATCCTCGGCGGCCTGGCGCTGCTGCTGCTGGTGCTGGCGGTGGCGGCGGCGATCGATGCGCCGCTGCAGCGCCACCTGCTCGCCTCGCGGCTCAAGATGAGCGTCAAGGAGGTCAAGGAGGAGCACAAGCAGAGCGAGGGCAGCCCCGAGGTGAAGGGCCGCATCCGCGCGCGCATGCGCGAGATGGCCTCGCGCCGCATGCTCTCGGCGGTGCCCAAGGCCGACCTGGTGGTGATGAACCCGACGCACTACGCGGTGGCGCTGAAGTACGACGCCGCGTCGATGGGCGCGCCGCGCGTGGTGGCCAAGGGCGCCGACCTGCTGGCGCTGCGCATCCGCGACCTGGCGCGCGGCGCACGCGTGCCGGTGCTGCAGGCGCCGGTGCTGGCGCGCGCGCTGTACGCGCATGCCGACATCGACCGCGAGATCCCGGTCGCGCTGTTCGGCGCGGTGGCGCAGGTGCTGGCCCATGTCTACCAGCTGCGCGCCACGGCGGGCGGCGCGGCGGCCGCGCCGGTGCTGCCCGAGCTGGACGTGCCGCGTGAGCTCGATCCGCACGCGAGCCGGCCGCCGCTGCCGCAGGAGGGGGCGCGATGAACGCGCAACTGCAACAGTTCCGCGGCGCCGTCGGGCGCCTGCCGGCACAGCATCTCGCCGCGCCGCTGGTGGTGATGCTGATCCTCGCGATGATGGTGCTGCCGCTGCCGCCGCTCGCGCTGGACCTGCTGTTCACCTTCAACATCGCGCTGGCGCTGATAGTGATGATGGTGTCGGCCTACATGGTGCGCCCGCTCGACTTCGCCGCCTTCCCCGTCGTGCTGCTGATGACGACGATGCTGCGGCTGTCGCTCAACGTCGCCTCCACCCGCGTGGTGCTGATGGACGGCCACACCGGCTCGGCCGCCGCGGGGCAGGTGATCGAGTCCTTCGGCCACTTCCTGATCGGCGGCAACTTCGCCGTCGGCCTGATCGTGTTCCTGATCCTGGTGGTGATCAACTTCGTCGTCGTCACCAAGGGCGCCGAGCGCATCGCCGAGGTCGGCGCGCGCTTCACGCTCGACGCGATGCCGGGCAAGCAGATGGCGATCGACGCCGATCTCAACGCCGGGCTGATCGACGAGAAGGAGGCCAAGCGGCGGCGCTCCGAGGTCGGCGACGAGGCCGAGTTCTACGGCTCGATGGACGGCGCCTCGAAGTTCGTGCGCGGCGACGCGATGGCCGGCATCCTGATCCTGCTCATCAACATCGTCGGCGGCATGATCATCGGCGTGGTGCAGCACGGCCTGCCCGTCTCGCAGGCCGCCAACACCTACGTGCTGCTCGCGGTGGGCGACGCGCTGGTGGCGCAGATCCCCTCGCTGCTGATCTCGGTGTCGGCGGCGATGGTGGTGTCGCGGGTCGGCAAGGAGCAGGACTTCGGCAGCCAGGTGGCGGGCCAGATGTTCCAATCCAGCCGCGCGCTGGGCATCACGGCCGGCGTGATCGGCGTGCTCGGGCTGATCCCCGGCATGCCGCACCTGGTGTTCCTCACCATCGCTGCCTTGCTGGGCTGGGGGGCCTGGTGGGCCTACCGGCGCGAGCAGCGCGAGCAGGCGAAGCAGGCGAGTCCCGGCTCGCTCGGCGCCTCCGACGCGGTGCCCGACCCCAACGCCGAGGCGAGCTGGGGCGACCTGCAGCCGGTCGACGCGCTCGGCCTGGAGGTGGGCTACCGCCTGATCCAGCTCGTCGACCGCGAGCGCCAGGGCGACCTGCTCGCGCGCATCAAGGGCGTGCGGCGCAAGTTCGCGCAGGAGGTGGGCTTCCTGCCGCCGGCGGTGCACATCCGCGACAACCTCGAGCTCAAGCCCAGCGCCTACCGCATCACGCTGCGCGGCGCGGTGATCGGCGAGGGCGAGGCCTTCCCCGGCCTGCACCTCGCGATCAATCCGGGCCACGCCAGCACGCCGCTGCAGGGCAGCGTCGCCACCGACCCGGCCTTCGGGCTGCCGGCGGTGTGGATCGACGAGCACCAGCGCGAAACGGCGCAAATGAGCGGCTATACGGTGGTTGATTCCTCGACCGTGGTGGCAACCCATCTTTCACACTCGATCCAGGTCCACGCTGCACGTCTGCTGGGCCGTGTCGAGACCCAGCAACTGGTGGAACACGTGACCCAGCTCGCGCCGCAACTGATGGAGGACGTCGTGCCGAAGATGATCTCCGTCCCCACATTGCAGAAGGTGCTGCAGCTGCTGCTGGAGGAGTCGGTCCACATCCGCGACATGCGCACCATCGTCGAGGCGCTGTCCGAGCATGCGGGCGCCGGCATCAGCGATCCGGCCGAGCTCGTGCGGCGCGTGCGCGTCGCGCTCGCGCCGGCGATCGTGCAGCAGATCTACGGCCCGGTGAAGGAACTCGAGGTGATCGCCCTCGAGCCCGAGCTCGAGCGCCTCGTGACGCAGGCGCTGACCTCTGCGCACGGCCCCGCGCTCGATCCGGGCGTGGCCGACACGCTGGCCCATTCGGCCGCCGATGCCTCGCGTCAGCAGGAGGAGCTGGGCCTGCCCGCCTGCCTGCTGGTGCCCGATGCGATCCGCCCTGCGATGGCTCGGCTGCTGCGCCGCGCCGCGCCCCGCCTGGCGGTGCTCGGTCACAGCGAAATCCCTGACACCCACACGATCCGAATCGCCTCGATCCTCGGAGGAGCTCTCCCCGCATGAACGTCAAGCGTTTTGTCGCGCGCACCTCGCGCGATGCCCTGCTCAAGGTCCGCCAGGCTTTTGGCGACGATGGCGTGGTGCTGTCCACGCGCCCGTCCGCCGAAGGCGTCGAGGTGCTGGCCATGACGGCCGCGAGCGTCGCGACGCTCGAGCGCATGGAGGCCCCGGCCGCCGAGCCGGCCGCCGCGACTGCGGCGGCGCCCGCTCCGGCGCGCGCCGCGGCGGTGGCTCCCGGCGTCGAGGTCGACGAGGATGTCGAGCGGCTGGCGATGAGCACGCTGTCCTTCCAGGACTACGTGCGCGAGCGCATGCTCAAGCGCCGCCAGGCGGCGCTCGCCGGCGAGCCGCCTCCGGCCGAGCCATCGCGTGCGCCCGAGCCCCCGCCGTCGCAGCATGCGCAGCACTTGCGGCGCCTGCAGTCGATCTTCGCGCCCGCCCGCGCCGCGGCCCCGGTGCCGCAGGCTGCCGAGCCAGCGCCGGTGCTGCAGGCTGCCGAGCCGGTGCCGGTTCCGCAGGCCGCCGAGCCGGTGCTGCCGGCTGCCGTGCCGGCGCTCCCGGCCGCTGCTGCCCCGACCGGGCAAGCACCCGCCGCTGCGGCCCAGCCGCCTGCCGAGCTGCCGCCTGCAGCGCCTGCCGTGCCACCGGTGCCCGCCCTCGCGGCCCAGGAGGTGTCCGAGGCGATCAGCCAGGCGGTCGAGCGCGAGCGCCACCTGATGCTCGGCGAGCTGCGCGAGATGCGCGGCATGATCGAGGAGCGCTTCGGCGCGCTGGCCTTCATGGAGCGCTTCCAGCGCAGCCCGGCGCTGGCGCGGCTGACGCAGAAGCTGCTCGACTGCGGCTTCTCTCCCGCGCTGATCCGCAAGCTCGTGCAGGGCGCGCCGGCCGGCGCCGAGGACCTGCTCGACTGGTGCGGCGGCGTGCTGGAACGCAACCTCAACACCGGCGAGGGCGCCCCGGGCATCGAGGACCTCGGCGGCGTATGGGCGCTGATTGGCTCCACCGGCGTCGGCAAGACCACCTCGACGGCCAAGATCGCCGCGGCCTTCGCGGCGAAGTACGGCGCCGCCAACCTCGGCCTGATCACGCTCGACGCCTACCGTGTCGGCGCCCACGAGCAACTGCGCGCCTACGGCCGCATCATCGGTTGCGCGGTGCACACCGCGCACGACCGCGCCGCGCTCGATGACCTGCTCGGGCTGCTGGCGGGCAAGAAGCTGGTGCTGATCGACACCGCCGGCATGGCGCAGCGCGACAGCCGCACCAAGGAGCTGCTGGAGATGATCGGCGACCCGCGCATCCAGCGCCTGCTGGTGCTCAACGCCGCCGCGCAGGGCGAGACGATCGAGGACGTGCTGGTGTCCTACCGTGCGGCGCAGTGCCGCGGCGTGCTGCTGTCCAAGCTCGACGAGGCGGTCAAGCTCGGGCCCGCGGTCGACGCGATGATCCGCTACCGCCTGCCGGTGATGGGCATCGCCAACGGCCAGCGCGTGCCCGAGGACTGGCACCGCGTGTCCGCGCATGCGCTGGTGCAGCGCGCGCTGCGCGGCGGCGGCAGCTCCGCCTACCGCCTCGACAGCGAGGACGTCAGCCTGGTGTTCACCGCGCCGGGCTCGGGCGAGGTCGGCGCCGCCCGCGGAGGTGCCCATGTTTGAGTGCGGCGACGACCAGGCCCAGGGTCTGCGCCGCCTGTTCGCGCGCCGCACGGTCCAGCTGGTGCCGGTGCTGTCCAACCCGCACGCCGGCGGCGCGGCACGACTGCTCGACGGGCTGTGCCAGGCCTTCGCCGCGCAGGACCTGCACGTGCTGGTGATCGACGGCATGCGGCCCGCGTTGCGGGATGCGGCCGGGCTGGCCGCGGCTCTCGGTGCCGGGCGCCCGCTGCGCCCCTGGACCGAGGCGGTCGACGCCCGCACCATGCTGCTGCCCGCCGGCGACGCGCTGCAGGCCTTCGCCGCCGGGCAGCGCGCGGCCGAGCCGCTGTTCGAGGCGCTGGCGCAGGACGAGGGCGCGCCCGACGTGATCCTCTTCCATGCCGATGCGGCGCTGCTCGCCGGGCTGTTCATGCAGCGGCTGGTGCGCCCGCTGGTGCTGTGCGGCGACAGTGCGCCGAGCCTCACCCATGCCTACGCGGGGCTGAAGCTGCTGGTGCAACACGCCGGGCTGCGCCATCACGCGGTGCTGCTGGACACCGCTGCGCCGCAGCGCGAGCTGCCGGTGGCGGCGAGCCGGCTGCAGCAGTGCGCGGCCGAGTTCCTGCGCGCGCGGGTGGAGTGCGCCGCGATCGTCTGCAGCAACGCTGACGGCGACGCGCGGCTGGCGCGCACGCTGCGCGAGGTCTCGCTTGCGCTGCTGCAGTTCGCGCTGCCCTTCGCGCTCGGCGAGCAGCACGACGCGCGATGGCCGTCGCCGCAGCCTCCGTCCGTGCCGCAGTCCCCCTTCGCCCGTTGAATTTCCAGACCCGAGACCAGGGTCGCTTGCCGGAACCCGAGATGTACACCGCCAAAGGCACCCTCCAAGCCAACACGATGCTGCAGCAGTACAGCCCGCTGGTGCGCCGCCTGGCTCATCAGATGATCGCCAAGCTGCCGGCCAACGTCGAGATCGACGACCTGATCCAGGTCGGCATGATGGGCCTCAACGAGGCGCTGACGCGTTTCGACGCCGCGCAGGGCGTGCAGTTCGAGACCTTCGCGACGCAGCGCATCCGCGGCGCGATGCTCGACGAGCTGCGCGGCGCCGACTGGATGAGCCGCGGCATGCGCAAGCAGCAGCGCACGATCGAGGCCGCCGTGCACCGGCTCGAGCAGCGCCTGGGCCGCGCGCCGCTGGAGTCCGAGATCGCCGCCGAGATGGGGATGGCGCTGGCGGACTACCAGGAGCTGCTCGGCAAGGTGCGCGGCACGCAGCTCGTCTACCTCGAGGACATCTCCGGCGAGGAGGGCAGCGAGGACTACCTC
Source organism: Caldimonas tepidiphila (assembly GCF_003569765.1). Lineage (GTDB taxonomy): Bacteria > Pseudomonadota > Gammaproteobacteria > Burkholderiales > Burkholderiaceae_C > Caldimonas > Caldimonas tepidiphila. The sequence continues at coordinate 10,673 of NZ_QXMG01000020.1, forward strand.
GAGCGCCACGTGGCCGATACTGCCGCCAACCCGCTCGCGCAGCTCAACGACGGGCGGCTGCGCGCAGCGCTGGTCACGGCGATCGAGGCGCTGCCCGAGCGCGAGCAGTACGTGATGAGCATGTACTACGAGCACGACATGAACCTCAAGGAGATCGCCGCGGTGCTCGGCGTCACCGAGTCGCGCGTGTGCCAGCTGCACAGCCAGTCGATCGCGCGGCTGCGCACCAAGCTGCGCGACTGGTGAGGCGACTGCGCCGCGCCACCCCCCATCCCACCCTGCGAGGAGGAGACCGATGTTCACGAAGTACAGGAAAGGCGGCAACGAGACCGCCGTCGCCCCGCCGCCGAGCGCCACGGGCGCCAGCGGCAGCGAGGCCGCCGCCCTGGTCGGGTCGCTGTCGCGCGAGGCCTCGGGGCTGGGGCGCGAGGCCGCCGAGGTGCGCGGTGTCCTCGAGGACACCCGCGCGCTGTCGCAGCGCCAGCAGCAGGCGCTCGCCTCGCTCGCGCAGCAGCTCGACGGCATCCACCGCTCGCAGCAGCAGATCGACCAGCTCAGCCACGCCAGCCTCGGCTCGATGACGCGCGCGCGCCAGGCGGTCGAGGGCGTGGGCAGCGAGGTCGGCGGCATCGTGCAGACGCTGCGCGTCGTGGCCGAGGCCGCGGCCGAGATCACGCAGATCGCGCTGCAGACGCGGCTCGTGGCTTTCAACGCCTCGGTCGAGGCCAAGCGCGCGGGCGAAGCCGGGCGCGGCTTCGGCGTGGTCGCCGACGCGGTCAAGGACCTCGCGGCCCGCGTGGAGCAGTCGTCCAAGCAGATCATGAGCACGATGGGCGAGCTCGACACCCGCGTCGGCTCGCTCGCGCGCGAGATCCAGACCGATGCGCAGGGGGGCGGGCAGGGCGCCTTCCACCAGGCGCTGGCGGAGGTGGAGCGCAGCGTGCACGGCATCGGCAGCGCCGCGCAGCAGAGCCAGGTCACCAGCGCCGGCATGAACGAGCAGATGACGCTGATCGACCGCGAGATGCGCGAGACCTCGCAGGCGCTCGACGTCGCGATGACGCGCAGCGAGTCCTTCCTGAAGGTCTCCGAGCACCTGATGGAGCTGATGGCCGAGTGCGGCATCGAGACCGAGGACTCGCCCTACATCCGTGCCGCCCAGCAGGGGGCGGGCGAGATCGCGGCGCTGTTCGAGGCCGCGCTGCAGGAAGGGCGCATCGGCATCGCGGAGCTGTTCGACGAGGGCTACCGCCCCGTGCCCGGCACGCAGCCGGCGCAGCACCTCACGCGCTTCGTCGAGCTCACCGACCGGCTGCTGCCGCCGGTGCAGGAGCGGCTGCTGGCGCTGTCACCCAAGGTGGTGTTCGGCATCGCCGCCGACCGCAACGGCTACATCGCCACGCACAACCGCAAGTACAACCAGGCGCAGCGCACCAACCCGCTCGACGCGGTGTGGAACGCGGCGAACTGCCGCAACCGGCGCATCTTCAACGACCGCACCGGCCTCGCGTCGGCGCGCAACCGCCGCCCCTTCCTGCTGCAGACCTACCGGCGCGACATGGGTGGCGGGCGCTTCGTGCTGCTCAAGGAGGTCTCGGCGCCGATCACGGTGCAGGGCCGCCACTGGGGCGGCCTGCGGCTGGCCTACGAGTTCTGAGCCGGGGGCGACGGCGCTGCGCGGCTCCCATGGGGTCGCCGCTGCCCGGCCTGCCGGGCGGAAACGGAACGGCGCCCCGAGGGGCGCCGTTTTCTTCTCCGTGTCCGTTTCCGGGGCAGGAGGGCGTCAGCCGCTGAGCGAGGTGCCGGTGCTGCGCGGCGCGGCGCTGCCGGGCTGCTGGGTGCGGCCGCTGGGGTCGCTATAGACCACCGGCGGGTTGCGGGGCGGGATCAGCACGTCGATGGCGCGATCGAGCGCGGCGCTGGCGCGGGCCAGCGCCTCGCGCTGCGCGGCGACCTGGCCCGATGCGCGCGCCAGGCGCTCGCGCAGCGCCGGCTCGAGCCCCTGGCGGCGCGCGGCCTGCGTGCTCATCTGCACCGCCTCGGTCAGCGCGCGGTGCAACTCGCCCGCGCATTGCTCCACCTGCGCGACGTCGCGCCGCTGCAGTGCCGTGCCCATCGCTTCGAGGCGGCTCTCGATCGCGAGGATCGCGGCTTCGAGCTTCTCGGGGCTGATCGACGCGGAGGCGTCGGTGAAGGCGGTTTTCATGCGCAATTCGGGCGGGCAGGGGACGGGGCGGTTCAGTGCGAGAAGCGGCCGAGCAGTTCGCGCGCGTTGCCGATCAGCCGCTCGGCGATCAGGTGGGCATCGACGCGGAAGGTGCCGTCCTCGATGGACTGGCGGATCGCCTGCACCTTCTCGGCATTGAACTCGGGGGACGCGGCCGTGCTCTTGAGCGTGGCCGCCGTGTCGGACAGATGCACCTTGGCGCCTTCGCTTTCGCCTTCGCCTTCGGCACGGCGTGCGGCGGCCTGCGTCCGGATCGCGGCTGCACCCGGCGTGCGGCCCGCGCCGCTGGCCGAAGGGGCTGCGGTGTCGATGGGGGGGCCGATTTTCATAGACTTCTCCTCTGAAGCGGCAGCACGCTGCTCCGCATGGGGCTTATTTCGACGCGCCATGCGGGGACTTTAGGGGGGATGTGAAGTTTTGCGCGCAGCTTTACATCTGTACCTGAACCGTGCGCTCGGCAGAGGGTATGCCGGTGACGATGCGGCCGGAGGAGGTGCGCACCCGCACCGGCCGGCCCTCGTAGCCCGGCTGCATCGCCTCGCCCTCGCCGCTGATCGAGAAGTCCTTGCCCTGCGCCAGCAGCCGCACCGTGTCGCCGGTGGCGAAGAACTGGCGCGCGCGCAGGTGCGTGGCGCGCACCGCCTGGCCGGCCGCGAGCGGGCGCGCGAGCGTGCGGCCGAGCAGCGCCTGCGCGTCGAAGAAGGCGGGCGCGGCCTGCTCCGCGAGGTCGACCTCGGCACTGCGCAGGTCGGCCTGCGTCAGCACATGCCCGGCCGGCAGCGCCACGGCGGTGACCAGCGCGCTGCTCCAGGCGCGCACGGTCATCGGCAGGAAGACGCTCCAGCGCGTCGGCCCCTCCACGCAGCGCACGCCGATGCGGCTGCGTCCCCATGGACGCACGCCGGCAGGCAGATAGGGTTCGATGCGCTGGCAGGGGGCGAGGCGCATGCGCGGATCGAGCGGGTCGATGCGCACCTCTAGGCGCACGGGATGCCCGGGGTGGGCGCCGCTCAGGGCGCTGGCCCACGCGAGCGCCTGCTCCTGCAACCGGGGCTCGAAGCCGGCCTGCGCGGCGTCGGCGCGCGCAGGCGTCGCCGCCAGCAGCAGCGCGGCGACGAGGATGGCGAAGACGGCGGGGCGACGAGGCGGCGTTCTCATGCTGGCCCGCACTCTAGAGCCCGGCGCCGCATCGGGCGGTGCCGAATTGCGCGGCAATCGCGCTGCTTTTCCCGCCCTCGCCGGCGCCGTGGCTGTCCAGAATGCGCCTTCACAAGGGCAGGTGCCTGTGGCGCCGGCCGCGAACGAAGGAGCGGGACATGTTGGAGCGTTTGACGAGCGGACTGAACTTCCAGGGCGAGGCGCTGGTGCTGCGTGCCGAGCGGCAGCGGCTGCTTGCCGGCAACATCGCCAACGCGGACACGCCGGGCTTCGTCGCGCGCGACATGGACTTCGCCGCTGCCTTGCAGCAGGCGACGCAGGCGCGCCCGGGCGGCGCGCGCGTGATCGCCACCAGCGCGGCGGGCCACATGACGAACGCGGTCGATGGCCGCCTGCCCCCGCAGCTCAACTACGCGCTGGCGGCGCAGACCAACCTCGACCGCAGCACGGTCGACATGGACCGCGAGCGCGCCAGCTTCGCCGACAACTCGGTGCGCTACGAGGCGACGCTGCGCTTCATCAACGGCTCGGTCAAGACCATGCTCGGCGCGATCACCGGCCAGTGAGCCGCGGCGCGCCTTCTCTCTCTTCTCTCCAAACCTACAGGCTTGCGCCATGTCGATGTTCAACATCTTCCAAATCTCGGGCAGCGCGGTGAGCTCGCAGTCGCAGCGGCTCAACACGGTGGCGAGCAACCTCGCCAACGCCGACACCGTCGCCGGCCCGGACGGCCAGGCCTACAAGGCGCGCCAGGTGGTGTTCCAGACCGCGCTGCTGGACGAGATGGGGGCGGCTGCCGGCGTGAAGGTCACGCAGATCACCGAGGACCAAACGCCGGGCCGCCGCGTGCACGATCCCAAGCACCCGCAGGCCGACGAGCAGGGCTACGTCACCTACAGCAACGTCAACACGGTCGAGGAGATGGTCAACATGATCTCGGCCTCGCGCTCCTACCAGAACAACGTCGAGGTGATGAACACCGCCAAGGGGCTGCTGCTGAAGACGCTGCAGCTCGGCCAGTGACGCGGCGCCGAAGGAGTCCCTCATGAACCTCTCCTCGCTCAACGTCGCCGGCGCTTCCGCCGCCTCCACCGGTGCCACCCCGGCCGCCGGCGCCGCCAGCAACGACCCGAACGGGCAGGACCGCTTCCTGAAGATGCTGGTGGCGCAGATGAAGAACCAGGATCCGCTCAACCCGCTCGACAACGCGCAGGTGACGAGCCAGATGGCGCAGATCAACACCGTCACCGGCATCGAGCGCCTCAACGGCAGCGTGCAGGCGATGCTGTCGCAGCTGACGCAGACCCAGGCGCTCGGCAGCGCCGCGCTGATCGGCCGCGACGTGCTGGTCGAGGGCAGCCGCATGCACCTGGACGCCGGGGGCAGCGGGCGCGCCGCGATCGAGCTCGCCGGCCCCGCCAGCCGCGTGACGGTCGAGCTGCTCGGCAGCGGCGGTCAGGTGCTCGACAGCTTCGAGCTCGGGCCGCTCGACGCGGGGCGCCACCACTTCGCGTGGCAGAGCGGCAGCGCCGCGCTGGCCGGCTCGACGGTGAACTACCGCGTCACGGCCGCCCAGGGCCAGGCCGCGGTCGGCTTCGTCCCCTACACCCGCGAGACGGTCGGCGCCATCAGCCCCGGGGCCCACGGCATCGAGCTCGACCTCGTCAGCGGCAGCACCATCCCCTACAGCAAGGCCCGCAGCGTGGCCTGAGCCCGGCGCGAGCGCTTCCCCCTCCCTGAACCAGAGAACGTCCCATGAGCTTCCAGCAAGGCCTGTCGGGTCTGAACGCGTCGAGCAAGACCCTCGATGTGATCGGCAACAACATTGCCAACGCCAACACGGTCGGCGCCAAGGCCACGCGCGCCGAGTTCGGCGACCTGTACTCGCACGCGATGAGCGGCACCGGCGTCAACAAGGTCGGCATCGGCGTGACGCTGGCCTCGGTGGCGCAGCAGTTCACGCAGGGCAACGTCATCACCACCGAGAACCCGCTCGACGTCGCGATCAACGGCACCGGCTTCTTCCAGGTAGCCAACGTGCGGCGCGTGCCCAACGCCGCCGCCGACGCGGCACCCACGCTCGACGGCCCGCCGCTGTACGGCCGCAACGGACAGTTCAAGGTTGACCGCAACGGCTTCCTCGTCAACAACCAGCAGCAGGTGCTGCTCGGCTACGTGGCCGACGTCAACGGCAACATCGTGCCGGGCATGGCCAAGCCGCTGCAGCTGCCGACCGCAGGGGTGCGGCCGCAGCAGACGAGCAGCATCAAGATGGAGTTCAACGTCGATTCGCGCGCCGCGGTGCTCTCGCGGCCCGCCAGCAACATCGAGTTCGAGAACCCGCTGACCTACAACAACGCCACCTCCCAGACCGTCTACGACGAGAAGGGCCAGGACATCGCGCTCACCTACTACTACCAGAAGACCGGCGCCGACACCTGGGACGTCTACGCCACCGCCAACGGCAAGCCGCTGCTGACCGAGACGGTCGACGGCGCGGAGGTGCCCTCGCGCATCGCCACCGTCCACTTCCCGTCCTCGGGCGCCAATCCGGTCAACGGCGCGCCGAGCGCCGACGGCCAGGGCGCGCGCATCGTCTCCTATCCCGGCGGGGTGGTGTCGACCGACGGCCGCATCACGATCGGCGTGCCGGCCGACGAGGCGCGCGGCACGCTCGCGATCGCGGGCATCCAGCTCGACATGTCTGCCGCGACGCAGTTCGGCACCCCCTTCGGCGTCACCAACCTGGCGCAGAACGGCTTCGCGCCCGGGCAGCTCATCGGCGTGACCATCGACGACACCGGCATCATCACCGCCCGCTTCTCCAACGGCCAGTCCAAGGCGGCCGGCCAGATCGAGCTCGCGAACTTCCGCAACCTGCAGGGCCTGCAGCCGGTCGGCGGCAACGTCTGGGCCGCCACCTTCGCGTCGGGCGACGCGAGCGTCGGAGCCCCCGGCTCGGGCAACATGGGCCTGCTGCGCGCCGGCGCGCTCGAGGAGTCGAACATCGACCTCACCGGCGAGCTGGTCAACATGATCACCGCGCAGCGCAACTACCAGGCCAACGCGCAGACGATCAAGACGCAGGACCAGGTCATGCAGACGATCGTCAACCTGCGCTGAGCGGCGCTGAAGCAGCGAGGGGCCGACGATGGACCGCATGATCTACCTGTCGATGAGCGGCGCGAAGGCGACGATGCAGCGGCAGGACACGCTCGCCAACAACCTGGCCAACGCCTCGACCACGGGCTTCCGCGCCGAGTTGCAGGCGCTGCGCGCCGTGCCGGTGCAGGGCAGCGGCGCGAGCACCCGGGTGTTCACGCTCGAGACCACCACCGGCCACGACGACACGCCGGGCGTGCTGCAGCACACCGGGCGCAACCTGGACGTGGCGATGCGCGGCCAGGCCTGGCTCGCGGTGCAGGGGCTCGACGGCACCGAGGCCTACACCCGCGCCGGGTCGCTGCAGGTCGCGGCCGACGGCACGCTGCAGACCACCGGCGGCCTGGTCGTGCTCGGCGACGGCGGCCCGATCCAGCTGCCGGCCGGCGCGCGGGTGCAGATCGGCGAGGACGGCACGATCAACGCCGCGGTCGGCAACGGGCCGCCGGCGCCGCAGGGGCGGCTCAAGCTCGTGACGCCCGAGGCCAAGCTCGCGCGCGGCGAGGACGGGCTGTTCCGCGACGCGGGCGGCGAGCCGCTGCCGGCGGACCCGGCCGCGCGGCTGCAGGACGGCGCGCTCGAGGGCTCCAACGTGAACCCGGTCGAGACGATGGTGGCGATGATCTCCGCCGCGCGCCAGTTCGAGGCGCAGATGAAGATGCTGCAGACCGCGCAGAACAACGAGAACGCGGCGACGAAGCTGCTGTCGTCGCAACCCTGACGAACCAACGATCAAGCGAGGCGCTAGATGATCCGATCCCTGTGGATTGCCAAGACCGGCATGGAAGCCCAGCAGACCAAGCTGGACGTGGTGTCGAACAACCTCTCGAACGTGTCGACGACCGGCTTCAAGCGCGGGCAGGCGATGTTCGAGGACCTGATGTACCAGAACATGCGCCAGGTCGGCGCTAACGCCGCCGAGCAGGCGCAGCTGCCCACCGGGCTGCAGCTGGGCCTGGGCGTGCGCACGGTGGCCACGGCGCGCGACTTCTCGCAGGGCGGCCTGCAGCAGACCGGCAACCACCTCGACGTCGCGATCACCGGCGGCGGCTTCTTCCAGGTGCAGATGCCCGACGGCACGATCGGCTACACGCGCGACGGCAGCTTCAAGCTCGACGCGCAGGGCCAGCTCGTCACCAACAACGGCCTGCCGGTGGCCGGTGGCGTGCAGGTGCCGCCCGACGCGCGCTCGGTGACGATCCACGCCGACGGCCGCGTCGAGGTCACGCGCGCGGGCCCGGGCGGCGAGCAGCCGCAGCCGATCGGCCAGATCGAGCTGGCGAGCTTCGTCAACCCGGCCGGCCTCGAGCCGCTGGGCCAGAACCTCTATGCCGAGACGGCCGCCTCCGGCGCGCCGGGGCAGGACGGGCTCGGCGCGCTCAAGCAGGGCTTCCTCGAGACCTCCAACGTCAACGTGGTCGAGGAGCTGGTGTCGATGATCCAGACCCAGCGCGCCTACGAGCTCAACTCCAAGGCGATCCAGACCTCGGACCAGATGCTGCAGCGTCTGGGCCAGCTGTGACGCGCCTCGTCGCGGCCGCGGCGTCTGCCGCTGCGGCGCTGCTGCTGGCCGGCTGCATGGCGAGCGCGCCCAAGGTCGAGGTCGCCGAGCCGACCACCGCGCTGCCGCAGCCACTGCCCGCGGCGCCGGCCGCCAACGGCGCGATCTTCCAGGCCGGGCAGTACCGGCCGCTGTTCGAGGACCACCGCGCGCGCCTGGTCGGCGACACCCTCACGGTGCAGATCTCCGAGCGCGTCAACGCGAGCCAGCGCTCCGCGACGTCCATCGACCGCGGCGGCAAGGTCGACGGCAGCATCACCGCGCTGCCCGGCCTCGCGCCGAACTCCTTCGGCCGCGCCGGCGTCTCCGGCTCCTCGTCCAACACCTTCAAGGGCAAGGGCAACACCGAGAGCAGCAACGACTTCAGCGGCACCATCACCGCCACCGTGACCGAGGTGCTCGCCAACGGTCACCTCGTGATCGCCGGCGAGAAGCAGATCGGCGTCAACCGCAACGTCGAGGTGATGCGCTTCTCCGGCCGGGTCGACCCGCGCGCGATCCGTCCCGGCAACTCGGTCGTCTCGGCGCAGATCGCCGACGTGCGCATCGCCTTCCGCGGCAAGGGCGCGCAGGACGAGGCGCAGAGCATCGGCTGGCTCGCGCGCTTCTTCCTGAACGTCCTGCCGCTGTAGCGCGGCAACCCATCATCCCGCGCCCCCCGGCGCCCGAATCCCATGTTCCGCCAACTTCCCCGCCTGCCGCACCTCGTCCTCGCCCTCGGCCTCGCCGCCGCGGCGCTCGCCGGCACGCCGCCGGCCGACGCCGCCCGCATCAAGGAGATCGCGAGCGTCCAGGGCGTGCGCAGCAACCAGCTCGTCGGCTACGGCCTCGTCGTCGGCCTCGACGGCACCGGCGACCAGACCACGCAGGCGCCCTTCACCGCGCAGAGCCTGCAGGCGATGCTGCAGCAGATGGGCGTGTCGGTGCCGCCGGGCACCAACATGCAGCTGCGCAACGTCGCCGCGGTGACGGTGACGGCGCAGCTGCCGCCCTTCGCGCAGCCGGGGCAGACCATCGACGTGACGGTCGCCTCGATGGGCAACGCCAAGTCGCTGCGCGGCGGCACGCTCGTGGCCACGCCGCTGCGCGGCGCCGACGGGCAGATCTACGCGCTCGCGCAGGGCAACCTGGTGGTGGGCGGCGCGGGCGCGTCCGCCGGCGGCAGCAAGGTGCAGATCAACCACCTCAGCGCCGGACGCGTGCCGGCCGGCGCGACGGTGGAGCGCGCGGTGCCGACCGCCTTCGGGCAGGGCGAGTTCCTGCAGCTCGACCTCGCCTCGGCCGACTACCACACCGCGCGCCAGGTGGCGCGTGCGATCAACGCCGCCAAGGGCGCCGGCGCTGCCGAGGCGCTCGACGGCCGCGTGGTGCGTGTGCGCATGCCGGCCGAGGACCGCGTCGGCTTCCTCGCCGACATCGAGAACCTGCGCGTCGAGCTCGCGCCGCCGGCGGCGCGCGTGGTGGTCAACGCGCGCACCGGCTCGGTGGTGATGAACCAGGCCGTCACGCTCGGCGCCTGCGCCGTCGCCCACGGCAACCTGTCGGTGACGATCAGCTCCACGCCGGTGGTCAGCCAGCCGGCGCCGCTGTCGCAGGGCCAGACCGTGGTCGGCGAGAAGGCCGACATCCAGCTGCGCCAGGAGGGCGGAGCGCTGGTGCAGCTCGCCGCCGGCGCCAAGCTCACCGACGTCGTCAAGGCGCTCAACTCGCTCGGCGCCACGCCGCAGGACCTGCTCGCGATCCTGCAGGCGATCAAGGCCGCCGGCGCGCTCAACGCCGAACTCGAGGTGATCTGACATGAGCACGATCCTGCCTTCGTCGTCCTCCCTGACGCTGCCGCTGGCGCCGCCGAGCGCCGGCCTCGCCGCCGACAGCCGCTCGCTCGACGGGCTGCGCCATGCCGCGGGCCGCGACCCGAAGGCCGCGGTGCATCAGGCGGCGAAACAATTCGAAACCGTTTTCATGCAGGAAGTGCTCAAGAGCATGCGGGCGGCGTCGATAAAGTCCGGCATGCTCGACAACGCAGGATCGGACCTGGGCAGTGAGATGCTCGACACGCAGTGGGCCAGCCAGCTCAGCGGCCGCCCGGGCGGGCTCGCGGACCTGATCGCCCGGCAGCTGTCGCGCAACCTCGGCGAGGCGGCCCCGCAGCAGACGACGGCGGCGCTGCCGCCGCGCTTTCGCGAGCTGCCGCGCGACATCGCGGCGCCGCGCGCGCCCGGCGCGCAGGGCGACTTCCTGCGCCAGCACTGGAGCGCCGCGAAGGTCGCCGAGCAGGAGACCGGCATCCCGGCGCAGTTCGTGCTCGCCCAGGCGGCGCACGAGTCCGGCTGGGGGCGGCGCGAGATCCGCAATGCCGACGGCTCCACCTCCCACAACGTCTTCGGCATCAAGGCCGGCAGCTCCTGGAGCGGCCGGGTGGCCGAGGTGACGACGACCGAGTACATCGGCGGCCAGCCGCGGCGCATGGTGCAGAAGTTCCGCGCCTACGACTCCTACGAGGACGCCTACCGCGACTACGCGCGCCTGCTCAAGGGCAACCAGCGCTATGCGCAGGTGATGCGCGAGGGCACCTCGGTGGAGGGCTTCACCCGCGGCCTGCAGAAGGCGGGCTATGCGACCGACCCGGCCTACGCCGACAAGCTGGCGCGCGTGATCGACACCACGCTGCGGCTGCAGCGCTCCAGCCCCACCGCATGAGAAGGACATTGCCATGCCCGGACTGATCAATATCGGCGCGCGCGCGATGTACACCGCGCAGGCGCAGCTCACCGTCACCTCCTCCAACATCGCCAACGCCGGCACGCCCGGCTATTCGCGCCAGTCGGTGCAGCTGCAGACGGCGGGCGGGAACTTCACGGGTGCCGGCTTCTTCGGCCGCGGCGTCGAGATCGCCGGCATCACGCGTGCGCACAGCGCCTTCCTGTCGCGCGAGGCTGCCGCCACGCATGCGATGGCGGCGGCCGACGGCACGCGGCTGGCGCAGCTGCAGCGCCTGGAGCAGGCCTTCGGCCTCGGCGAGGCGGGGCTGGGCCATGCCGCGTCCCAGGTGCTCAACGCCTTCACCGACGTCGCGAGCCGGCCGGCCGACCTGTCCGCGCGCCAGGTGGTGCTTGGCCGCGTCGAGGACTTCGCACTGCGCATGCGCTCGGCCGCGGGCGAACTCGACAGCCTGCAGGCCGGCGTGACGCAGGAGCTGCGCGTCTCGGTGCAGTCGGCCAACGTGCTGGCGCAGCGCGTCGCGGGCCTGAACGAACAGATCTCCCGCGTGCAGGGCCTGGGCCATCCGCCCAACGACCTGCTCGACCAGCGCGACCAGGCCATCAAGGAGCTCAGCGGCTTCGTCCAGGTCACGCAGATCCCGGCCGAGGACGGCACCGTGGGCCTGTTCATCGGCGGCGGCCAGCGCCTCGTGCTCGGCAACCAGGCGCTGGAGCTGCGCGCGCTGCCCGACGCCTACGATCCAAACGTGCTGCGCCTGGGCGTGCGCGAGGGCGGCACCGACCGCCCGATCGCGGAGGGCTCGGTGGCCGGCGGCTCGATCGCCGGGCTGCTGCGCTTCCAGAGCCAGGACCTGCCCGACGCGCAGAACCAGCTCGGCCGGCTGGGCGAGACGGTGAGCCGCGCGCTCAACGACCAGCAGGCGCTGGGCCTGGACCTGACGGGCGCGCAGGGCGGCCCGATGCTCGCGACCGGCGCGCCGCGCGTGCTGCCGAACCCCCACAACCAGGGCGCGGCGGCGGTGACGCTCGAGATCCGCGACGGCGCGCTGCTGCAGGCGAGCGACTACGAGCTGATGCGCGACGGCGAGGGTTTCCGCCTGACGCGCCTGGGCGCGCCGCAGGCGAGCTTCGGCTTCAGCGCCGAGCAGCTCGCCGAGGGCGTCGCGGTCGACGGCCTGCGCATCCGTGTCGAGGGCGCAGCCGCCGGCGGCGACCGCTTCCTGCTGCAGCCGCTGCGGCAGGTGGGGCGCGACATGCAGCGCGTGATGGACGATCCGCAGCGCATCGCCGCGGCGCCGCCGCTCACCGCGACGCAGCCGCCGCGCGCCGACGGCAGCCTGCCGCCGGCGGTCTCGGTGGTGCAGCGCGCCCCGATGCCGGAGGGCCGCCAGGCGGACTTCCCGCTGCAGCTCACGGTGGTCGAGGTCGGCGGTGGCGAGGTCGTCTTCAGCATCGCCGGCAGCCCGCCGCAGCGCGTGAGCGCGGGCGAGTTCGTCTCTCGCTACGGCACCGAGCTGCGTTTCGCCAGCGTGCCGAGGCCGGGCGACGTCATCGAGCTCAACCGCACGCACCCGGTCGGCGCCTACAACGGCAACGCGCTGGCGATGCTGCAGCTGCGCGACGCGCCGCTGGTCGGGCAGCGCCTGGAGGGCGGCACGCCGCAGGGCGGCCAGACCCTCACCGACGCCTACGCGGGCCTGGTCGGCGACATCGGCGTGCGGGTGCAGGGCGGCCGCGCGGCGGCCGAGACCTCGCGCCGCGTGGCGCAGGAGGCCGAGGCGGCGCGCAGCAACGGAGCGGCCGTCAACCTCGACGAGGAGGCGGCGCGCCTGATCGAGTACCAGCAGTCCTACCAGGCCGCGGCCAAGGTGCTGCAGGTGGCGCAGTCGGTGTTCGACACGCTGATGCAGACCGTCTCGCGCTGATCGCGCCGCGACGTATCCAGGAGTTATTGACCATGCGCCTTTCCACCGCCCATCTCCGCGAGCTCTCGATCGGGCACATGCAGAAGCGCCAGCAGGAGCTCGCCGAGGCCCAGCTGCGGCTGACCAGCGGCAAGCGGGTGCAGCGCGCCAGCGACGATCCGGCCGCCGCGGCACGCGCCGAGCGCGCCGCCGCCACGGCGCAGCGCGCCGAGGTCTCGATGCGCGCCGTCGAGGCGAGCCGCAACGCCATGGCGCAGACCGACAACGCGCTCGGCGACGCCACCGCGCTGCTGCAGTCGGCGCGCGAGGCGCTGGTGCGGGCCGGCAATGCGGCCTACAACGACGCCGACCGCCGCGACATCGCCGCGCACATGCAGCAGCTGCGCGAGCAGCTGCTGTCGGTCGCGAACCGGCAGGACGGCTTCGGCCAGCCCCTGTTCGCCGGCCAGGGCCTGCAGGGCGCGCCCTTCCGCCAGAACAACGACGCGCAGCCGCCGCGCGTCGAGTTCACCGGCGTCGCCGGCCGCGGGGCGCAGCTGCCCGGCGCGACGCTGTTGCCGGGCGAAGGCCTGCCCGGCGCGGTCGACGGCTACGACGCCTGGATGAGCGCGCCGAGCGGCAACGGCGCCTTCGAGACGCGCGCGGTGGCGGGCGCGGGCACGGCCTGGATCGACAACGGCCAGGTGGCCGGGCCGCTCGACAGCGGCTTCGATCGCTACGAGATCCGCTTCACCTCCGCGCAGCGCTACGAGATCCAGCGCTTCGCGGCCGACGGCAGCGCCGGCGAGCCGGTGGAAGGCAACTTCGTCGCCGGCCAGTCGATCGCCGCCGGCGGCATGGCGGTCACGATCGGCGGCGCGCCCGCCGCCGGAGACCGCTTCGAGCTGCGCCCGAGCCGTCCCGAGCTGAGCGTGTTCGACGCGCTCGACCGTGCCATCGAGGGCCTGCGCAAGCCCGGCGCCGGTCACGCCACGCAGACGGTGAGCGCCGGACTGCGCGACGTCGACGCCGTGCTCGGCCGGCTGCTGTCGGTGCGCAGCGTGGTGGGCGATACGCTGCGGCGCATCGACGGCGTCGAGGAGCGGCTCGACGGCACGCGGCTGCAGGCGCAGGTCGAGCGCTCCGAGGCCGAGGATCTCGACCTGCTGCGCGGCATCTCCGACGTCCAGCAGAAGCAGAACAGCTACGAGACGGTGCTCAAGAGCTATGCGCAGGTGAGCCGGCTGTCGCTGTTCCAGTACATCGCCTGAGCTCGAATCCCGTTCCCCCCCTTGCCCAGAAGGACACCGTTCCGATGAATCTCGACCTGCTCGGCCTGATCGCGCTGAGCCACGCGCCGGTGGTGGACCGCCAGCGTGCGGTGACGGCGACGCGGCTGACCGTGTCGGTGCTGCGCCACGGCCATGCACCCGCGCCCGAGCTGCTGCTGCAGATGGTGGAGGAGGTGTGGCCCGCGGGCGGGCTGCCCGTGTCGCTCAACATCCTCAACGAGGCGCTGCTGGCGGCGGTGCTCGAGGCGCGGCTGCCGGCGTCGGTGATGGTGGAGCTGCCGTCCTTCATGGCCTGCGATCCGGCCTACACGGAACGCATCCGGCTGCTGTACGCGCGCGGCGTGCCGCTGCTGCTGCACGGCCTGCCGCAGGCGGCGCTGCCGCCCGGCCTGCTCGGCTGCTTCAGGTACTCGGTGATCGAGCTGGCGCACGACCGCCGCATCGACGAGCCGCTGGAGGCGGCCTCGGGCGGCACGCGCAGCCTGGGCTTCATCCAGAGCGGCGTGCACACGGTGGCCGAGATGGAGGACAGCTTCCGGCGCGGCGCGGTCGCGACGATGGGCTGGCCGATCGAGGAGGTGCTGTCGGCCGAGGGCCAGCGCCCGGCGCAGCCGGACCTGCAGGCGCTCACGGAGCTGATGCGCCGGGTCGATGCGGGCGAGGACGTCGACAAGCTCGAGGCGGTGCTCAAGCGCGACCCGAGCCTGGCCTTCCAGCTGATGCGCTACATCAACTCGCCGGCCTTCGGGCTGTCGGTGGAGATCAGCTCCTTCGGCCACGCGATCATGCTGCTCGGCTACAAGCGGCTCAAGCGCTGGCTGGCGCTGCTGCTGGCCACCGCGAGCCGCGACGCCAACATGCGCCCGCTGATGTACGCCTCGGTGCGCCGCGGCCTGCTGATGGAGCAGCTGCTGGCGTCGCAGTCGGCCGACGAGGAACTGCGCAGCGAGCTGTTCATCTGCGGCGTGTTCTCGCTGCTCGACCGCATGTTCCAGCGTTCCTTCTCCGACCTGCTCGGCACGCTGCCGGTGCCCGAGCGGGTGCAGCAGGCGCTGGTGCACGGCAGCGGCCCCTTCCAGCCCTATCTCGACCTCGCGTGCGCGCTCGAGCAGGACGCCGGCCCGGTGATCGCCGAGCTCGCCGGCCCGCTGATGCTGCCGATGCCCGAGGTCAATGCCGCGCTGCTGCGCGCGCTGGTGCTCGCGGCGCAGCTCGACTGAGCCGCAAGGACGCCCGGCCGCCGCGCCCGGGGCCGCAGCGCGGCAGTGCCCGCCGGAAGCCGCTCGGGGAGAATCCGTCCCGCGTAAGGAAGTCATGCCATAAAACGGCCACCACCGGCCGCCGATCCTCGGGCATGCTGTCGCGCGTGCGAGCGGGTTCGCCCTGCCGCCCGAACTTCAGGAGATCCGCATCATCGCCCCGCCCCGCCTCGCCCTGGTTTCACTGAGCACCGCCCTCGGGCTGGCGGCGTGGCTGGTCGCGCTGCAGGGCGCAGGTCCCTGGACGGGCACGGTGTCGCTGCTGCTGCTCGGCGCGGCGCTCGCCTCGGCGTGCTGGCGCGCGCCGGCGCCCGCCGCCGCGGCCCCGGACGGCGACTCGCCCCCGACGCTGCCGATGCCGGACCCCGGCCCCGAACGCGACAGCGCGGCCGCGCAGGAGGCCGCACTGCGGCTGGCGCACCCGCAGGCCGGGCTCGACGAGGCGCTGCCGGCGGCCGCGGCGCTGCTCGCGCGGGCCTTCGGCGCCCGCGAGGCGCTGGTGTGGCAGGTCCACGGCTGGCGCGAGGACGCCGGGCTGCTGCTGCCCTGGCCCCTGGCGGCCAGCGGCGCGCCGATCGATCTCGAGGCGCTGCAGCCGGTGCAGGCCGGCGACGGCGCCGCCGGGGATGCGCTGGCGCAGCGCCGGCCGCTACGCTGCGAATACGCGAGGCTCGAGCCGGACGCCGGCGCCGGGCGCAGCTGGCCGGGCGGCCGCCCGGCGGTCCTGCTGGCGCTGCCGGTCTGCGTCGACCAGGCGCCGCTCGCGCTCGTCGAGCTGCTCGATCCGCGGCCCGGCCACGCCGAGGAGGCAGGACAGCTGCTCGGGGTGGTGGCGCACCAGCTGCAGCTCGTCGCGGCCTTCGAGGCCGGGCGCCGCCAGCTCGCCGTGCTGCGCGAGCGCGCCGAGCGGCTGGCGGTCGTGACCGCCCGCATCAGCGTCGGCATGATGATCACCGACCGCGCCGGCACGATCGAATGGGCCAACGACGCGATGGCCGCGCTCAGCGGGCGGCCGGCGCGAAAGCTGGTCGGCCTGCCGTGCTGGGCGGTGCTCGGCGAGGGCGGCGAGCCGGCGGCGAGCACCGCACGGCTGCGCGGCGCGATCGAGGCCGGCGAGCACTTCACGCTCGAGCTGCAGGCGCTGCGCACCGCGCCGGGCGGCGCGCGGCAGTCCTACTGGGCCGCGGTGGATGCCACGCACGTGCTCTACGGCAGCCAGGGGCGCTCGCAGTTCGTCTGCCTCGTCAACGACATCTCCGAGCGCCGCGGCCGCGCCGAGCAGCTCGAGCGCGAGCGGGCGCAGCTCAACGCGCTGATCGAGCAGCTGCCGGTGAGCCTGCTGGTGCACGAGCCGCAGCAGCAGCAGCGCGTGCTTGGCGTCAACCGCCACGCCGAGCAGGAGCTCGGCATGGACCGCCAGGTGCTGGTCGGCTGCACGCCCGAGCAGGCCTACGGCGAGGCGGCAGGCGCGCGCATCCGGCCCTCGCTGCACCGCGCGCTCGACAGCGGCGGCTCCTTCGAGGAGGACTTCGTCTGGCCCTCGGCGCGAGGCGAGCGGCAGATCAACGCGCGCTACGTCGCGATGCGCGATGCCGACGGCCGGCCGCAGCGCGTCATCATGCTGCTGCGCGACCTGACGCTGCGCCGCCGCGCCGAGCAGGCGCTGGTCGAGCTCGAGGCGCGCTTCCGCGAGTTCGCCGACGCGGTGGCCGACCACGTCTACATCACCGACCCGCGGCGCAGCCGCTTCATCTACGTCAGCCAGCGCCTGCAGGACTTCTGGGGCGTCACGCTCGAGCAGCTCACGAACGACCCGCAGTGCCACCAGATGCACCTCGACCTGCGCGACGCGGCGCTGGCGCGGCATTGCCGCGAGCGCGAGGCGCAGCTGCTGCCGGTCGACGAGGTGCTGCGCGTGCAGCACCCGACGCGCGGCCTGCGCTGGCTGCGCACGCGCACGCGCAGCCAGCGCCAGGCCGACGGCGAGGTGCGCGTCTACGGCATCGACACCGACATCACCGAGGAGCGGCGGCGCGAGCAGGAGCTGCAGCGGGCGCGCGACACCGCCGAGGCCGCGAGCCAGGCCAAGAGCCAGTTTATGGCCAACATGAGCCACGAGATCCGCACGCCGATGAACGGCATCCTCGGCATGACCGAGCTGCTGCTGGGCACGACGCTCGACGAGAAGCAGCGCCGCTTCGCGCAGGCGGTCTACCGCTCCGGCGAGGGGCTGCTGGCGATCATCAACGACATCCTCGACTTCTCGAAGATCGAGGCCGGCAAGCTCGAGCTCGCGCCGTCGGACTTCGCGCTGCGCTCGGTGGTCGAGGACACGCTCGAGCTGCTCGCGCCGCGCGCGCAGGACAAGGCGCTGGCGCTGCACTACCGCGAGGAGCCGGGGCTGCCGGCGCGCGTGCACGGCGACCCGCTGAGGCTGCGCCAGGTGCTGACCAACCTGGTGGCCAACGCGATCAAGTTCACCGAGCACGGCGAGGTGGTGGTGCAGGTGCGGCGCGGCAGCTGCGGCGCCGCGCCGGTGCCCGGCGCGCTGTGGCTGGAGTTCGAGGTGCGCGACACCGGCATCGGCGTCGAGCCGCGGCAGCTGCCGAGGCTGTTCTCCGCCTTCACGCAGGCGCACGACGGCATGGCGCGGCGCTACGGCGGCACCGGGCTCGGCCTGGCGATCTCCAAGCAGCTCGTCGAGCTGATGGGCGGGCGCATCGACGCCGAGAGCGTGGTCGGGCAGGGCTCCACCTTCCGCTTCTGCCTGCCGGTGCAGGCGGCGGACGAGGGCTGCGAGGCCGCGCCCGAGGCGGCGTCCGCGCCGGCCGTGCCCGCGGAGCCCGTGCTGGCGGGCCACGAGGTGCTGGTGGTCGAGGACAACCCGGTCAACCAGGAGGTGATCGGCCAGATGCTGCGCCGTCTCGGGTGCCGGGTCCGCCTCGCGTCCTCGGGCGCGGAGGGCCTGGGGCTGCTGTGCGAGCAGCGCTTCGAGCTGGTGCTGATGGACGTGCAGATGCCGGGCATGGACGGGGTCGAGGCGCTCGAGTGGCTGCGCCGCGGGCCGTGCGAGCGCTTCCCCTTCGTCAACCCGCCGTCGCTGCCGGTGATCGCTGTCACCGCCAACGCGCTCGGCGGCGACGAGCAGCGCTTCCTCGCGCTCGGCTTCAGCGACTACCTCTCCAAGCCCTTCCGCCAGCACCAGCTCGCCGCGCTGCTGGGGCGCTGGCTCGACGCGTCGCAGCGGGGCGAGGCCGCCGCTGCCACGCCGCCGGCCGCCGCCGCCCCGGTCGCGGCGAGCGCGGAGCCGGACCCGGAGGTCTTCGACCCGCAGGCGCTGGCACGGCTGCGCGAGCTCGATCCGCAGGGCGAGAACCGCGTGCTGCCGCGGCTGTTCCAGGTCTTCGACGCCTCGCTCGGCCGCCTCGGCGCGGAGCTGGAGAGCGCGTGGCAGGGCGGCGACGCGGCGACAATCCGTGCCGTGGCGCACACGCTCAAGTCCTCGAGCGCCAGCCTCGGCGCACTCAAGCTCTCGGGCGTGTGTGCCGAAATCGAGGCGATCATCCGTGCCAGCGGCGGCGTCCCCGGCGACGCCTACCGCCGCGCGCTGCTCGACGAGGCGGCGCGTGTCCGAGGGAACCTGAAAACCATGCTGGAGGCGCTGCATGAAGCCGCTTGAGCGAGCCGGCGACGAAGCCGACCTGGGTCAGCCGAGCGTGCTGCTGGTCGACGACGACGAAGTCGGGCTGCTGCTGACCTCGATCGCGCTGCGCGACCGGGGCTTTTCCGTCACCGAGGTGCCGGGCGGTGCCGCGGCGCTGCGCCTGCTCGCCGGCTGGACGCCCGACATGGTCGTGCTCGATGCGCTGATGCCGGGGATGGACGGCTTCGCGGTGTGCCGCACGATCCGCGCGACGCCGGGCCTGCAGTCGGTGCCGATCCTGCTGCTGACCGGGCTCGACGACGAGGCCTCGATCCTGCGCGCCTACGAGGCCGGCGCCACCGACTTCTTCGTCAAGTGCAACCAGTGGAGCCTGCTGGCGGGGCGGCTGCGCTACATGCTGCGCTCGGCGCGCACGCGCCAGGAGCTCGAGCGCAGCAAGGCCAAGCTCGCGCGCGCGCAGGACCTCGCCCGCATGGGCAGCTTCGACTGGCGAGCGCGCGGCGGGGGCCTCGCGTTCTCCACCGAGGCGCTGCGCGTGCTCGGCCTCGCGCCCGGCGACGCGCTGGGCCTGCGCGGCGCGCTGCGGCTGGTGTGCGACGAGGCGCGCAGCGGGCTCGTCGCGGTGCTGCGCGAGGTGATGCGCCACCGCACCGTGCTGTGCATCGACGTGCCGGTGCGGCTGCGCGACGGCCGCCACCGCGTGCTGCACGTCGAGGCCGAGCCGGAGTTCAGCGAGGCCGGCGCGCTGAGCAGCTACACCGGCATCGTGCAGGACGTCACAGACCGGCGCATGGCCGAGGACACCATCAAGCACCTCGCCAACTTCGACCCGCTCACCGGGCTGCCGAACCGGCGCCAGCTGATCTGGCGCGCCGAGCGCGCGATCGAGCAGGCGCGCCAGGGCGGGCACTCGGTCGGGCTGCTGCTGATCGATCTCGACCGCTTCAAGGTCATCAACGACACGCTCGGCCACGGCGCCGGCGACGAGCTGCTGGTCGAGGTCGGGCGGCGGCTGCGCGCCTGCGTGCGCCACTCGGACCAGGTGCTCGACGCCTCGCTGGACACGCACGGCACGCGCACGCACCGCACGCTCGAGGCGGTGGGCCGGCTCGGCGGCGACGAGTTCGTCGCGCTGCTGCCCGAGATCGACGACGAGAAGGAGGGCGAGGCGATCGCGTCGCGCATCCTCGAGGCGCTGCGCGAGCCGGTGCTCGTGGGCGGGCAGGAGTGCTTCGTCACGGCGAGTGTCGGCATCGCGATGTTCCCGCGCGACGGCCACACCGTCGCCGACCTGCTGCGCAACTCCGACGTCGCGATGTACGCGGCCAAGTCCGAGGGCCGCAACGGCGCCTCGCCCTACCGCCCGCACCTGGCCGGCAAGGGCCGCGAGAAGCTCGAGCTCGAGAGCGCGCTGCACAAGGCGCTCGAGCGCGGCGAGCTGGTGCTGCACTACCAGCCCAAGGTCGACGTGCGCGGCGCGCGCATGGTCGGCGCCGAGGCGCTGATGCGCTGGCAGCGCGGCGGGCGGCTGGTGCCGCCGGCCGACTTCATCCCGCTGGCCGAGGAGACCGGCCTGATCACCGAGATGAGCCACTGGGCGATCGGCGAGGCGCTGCGCCAGGCCGACGCCTGGCGGCGCGCCTTCGGCTTCGACGCCGCGATCGCCGTCAACGTGCCGAGCCGGCTGTTCCAGCGCCCCGACCTCGTCGAGCGCACCGATGCGATGGTGCGCGCGCACGGCCTGTCGCACCGCTGCATCGCGCTCGAGATCACCGAGACCGGGCTGATGAAGAACCTGCAGACCGTCATCCCGGCGCTGCGCCGCCTCAACGGCCTCGGCGTGGACATCTCGATCGACGACTTCGGCACCGGCTACTCGTCGCTGGCCTACCTGACGACGCTGCCGATCCGCGAGGTGAAGATCGACCGCTCCTTCGTGCGCGACCTCGGCATCACGCCCGAGAGCTCGGCCGTCGTCACCGCGATCATCGCGCTGGCGCGCTCGCTCGGGCTGCGCGTCGTGGCCGAGGGCGTCGAGAGCATGCTGCAGATGGAGGTGCTGAACCAGCTCGGCTGCAGCGTGATGCAGGGCTTCCTGTTCAGCCGGCCGCTGCCGGCGCCGGCGCTCGAGGACTGGCTGCGCCAGGTGGTGCTGCCGCGCCAGGCGCCCTGGATCGGTGCGGCCGGCACCGGGGCCGGCGCCGCGACGGGGAGCGAGGCCGCGCGAGCGCAGCCGCAGCCGCAGCCGCAGCCGCTGGCCCGCGCGCTGCCCGGGGGCTGAGGGCGGCGCGGACGCCCGCCGCCGCCCGTGCGACGGCCGCGGGGCGGCGTCAGCGCTGCGCGTTGGTGGCGGGCGCGACGGTCGAGGCGGTCACGGCGCTGCCCGTGCGCGGCGCGGCGGCCTGCGGCGGCAGCGGCGTCTGCGCCAGCACCGGCGGCGCCACCATCGCCGGCGCGAGCTGCTGCATCGCGCCGACCAGGAAGTCGCGCTGCTGCCACACGCTCGCGACGCGGCCGATGCCGCGGCAGACGTCGTCGCCGCTGGCGTTCGAAGTGTTGGCGAGGATGCCCACCACCACCGCACGGCCGTCCTGCTGCGCGAACAGCGGACCGCCGCTGTCGCCCATGCAGAAGCCCGAGCGGGTCTGGTCCAGCACGTAGATGCCCTCGCTCTGGCGCACCGAGCCGACCGGGGCGGTGCGCAGGCGGCTGTCGCCCTCGCCGCGGTCGTTGCGCAGCGAGTAGCCGGTGGCGCCGAAGCCCATCAGGCGCAGGTCCTGCGCGGCGAGCGGGCCGGCCGGCAGCTCCATCGGCACGACACCGGCCGGGAAAGGGCGGTCGATCCGCACCACGGCGAGGTCGACGCGCGCGCGCTGCACCGCCGGCAGCGTCGGCGAGTAGTCCGGATGGATCATCGCCTGCTCCACCCGTGCATCGGCGCCCTGCGGGAACTTCTGGCCGAGGTTCTGCGTGAAGTGCACCTCGATGCGCCGGTTCTCGGCGCGATGCAGGCAGTGCGCCGCGGTGATGGCGAGGTTGGGACCGACGGGCACCGCAGTGCAGGTGCCGGGGCTGCCGTCGGCGCGCGTGAAGCGCAGCCCGATGCCGTGGCGCGCGATCTCGTCGGCGACGCCGACCTCGCTGCCACCGACCACGGCCAGGCAGGGGAGGGCGGTCGCGGCCAGCGCGGTCGCCGCCAGCGCGCGGCGCAGCGCCTTGTTCGCCTGAACCTGGAAACCGATCGAGCCCGACATGTACTTCTCCCTTTCGAATGCGATGTATGCCGGCGTCGCAAGAAGACTTGCTGCCGGCGACTCGCATTTCGGCCGGGGGGAGGGGGCCCTGAAGGGGGGAGGAAGGAGGTGGAGCGGGGGGGCGTGAAGGATGTCGCGACAATGCCCGCCCCGTGTCGCGCCCGCGGCCGGGGCGGGGTCCGGCGCGTGTGCGAAACCTCACGGCTGTGCCGCGCGCGGCGGTTTCATGCGCCGGCCGGCCGGAGCGGGATCGGATCGCGAGAGGCGGGCGGTGGTCGTCGGGCGGCGGGCCGCCCGCGCGCCGTTCTCAGCCGAGGCGGAAGATCTGCACCGAGCGCATCAGCGTGCCGGAGCGCCGGTTCAGCGCCTCGGACGCCGCGGCCGACTGCTCCACGAGCGCCGCGTTCTGCTGCGTCACGCTGTCGATGTGCGTGATCGCGTCGTTGACCTGCGCGATGCCGCTGGACTGCTCGGCGGTGGCGTTCGTGATCTGGCGCACGAGCGCGCTGACCTGGTTGACCGAGCTGACCACGCGCTCGATCGTCTCGCCGGCCGAGGCCACGCGCCGGTTGCCTTCGCCGACCTGCTGGACCGAGGCGCCGATCAGTTCGCGGATCTCCTTGGCCGCGCCGGAGCTGCGCTGCGCGAGCGCCCGCACCTCGGAGGCCACCACCGCGAAGCCGCGGCCCTGCTCGCCGGCGCGCGCGGCCTCCACCGCCGCGTTGAGCGCGAGGATGTTGGTCTGGAAGGCGATGCCCTCGATCACCTGGATGATCTCCGACACCCGCTTGGAGGAGTCGTCGATCGCCTGCATCGTGCGCACGATCTCGCCCACCGCCTGGCCGCCCTGTTCCGCGACCGCGCTGGCCTCGCCGCTGACCGCCGCGACCTCGCGAGCGGTGTCGGCGGTCTGCTTCACGGTGCTGGTGATCTGCTCCATCGACGACACCGTCTCCTGGAGATTGCTCGCCTGCTGCTCGGTGCGGCTCGACAGGTCGCCGCTGCCCTGCGCGACGTCGGCGGTGGCAGCGCCGATGCCCCGGACCTCGGCGCGCACGTCCGAGACGATTGCGCGCATGTTCAGGTTGATCAGCCACAGCCGGTGCATCAGCGTGCCCAGCACGTCCATCCTGCGGTAGTCGACGTTGCCCGTGAGGTTGCAGCCCGCGATCTCCCCGGCCCACTGGTCGGCCTGCCGCAGCGGCGTCGTGATGTGGGAGTGGAACCAGGCGAGCAGCACGAGGCAGCCCGCCAGCAGGGTCAGCGCCTGCGCGCCGAGCGCCGTCGCCCCTTGCAGCCCGAAGACGTGCGGCAGGAAGGAGGCCGCCGACAGCAGCGCCAGCACGATCCCGTAGCGCTGCGTCAGCGACAGCCGGGCGACCCGGCCCGCCACGCTGTCGAGCAGGCCGGGGCGATGCACCTTGCCGCCCCGCAACTCGACCGTGCGCCGCCCCGAGGCGCGCTCGGCGTTGATCTGCGCGTACAACCGCTCGGTGTCCCGCACCTGCTCGCGCGTGGGCTTGAGCCGCACCGACATGTAGCCCTTGGGCTTGCCGTTCTCCATCACCGGGGTCACGTTCGCGAGCACCCAGTAGTGGTCGCCGTCCTTGCGCCGGTTCTTCACCATCCCGGTCCACGGACGCCCGCGCCCGATCGTCGCCCACATGTCCCTGAAGGCTTCCGGCGGCATGTCCGGGTGGCGCACCATGTTGTGCGGTTGCCCCAGCAACTCCTCGTAGGTGAAACCGCTGGTCTCGACGAAGGCCTGGTTGCAGTGGGTGATGTGGCCCCGGCTGTCGGTGGTGGACACCAGCATTTCGCCGTCCGGGTACTGGTACTCCCGCTGCGTGACGGGCAGGTTCTGTCTCATGTCGCGGCTCCTTGATATGTCGTGGCGACTTTCGGAAGGCGACGTGCTAGAGACATGCGCTTCCAGCGCAGTTATCGCCCTCCCGGAGCGGGACTGAAGACAGATTTTGCAGAAAGATTTACACGCTTTCCCTCTTGACGCCGCGTGTCGGACGTCTCGTTGCGCCGCGAGGAGGGAAGCGCGCGTGCCGGCGAGAGGAGCCGGGGAGTCTGTACGCTCAGCAGTAGACCAGTTCGAGCGCGGAGGCCTTGCTCTGGTAGACCGCCAGGACCAGCACGCGGAACTCCTGCTTGGAACCGAGGGCCGTCAGCATGCAGGCGCCCGGTTCGGCCAGACGGCCCGACACCGCCTCGCCCAGGGGCAGTGCGCCGCGCCGGTCGAGCAGTCGGCACACGGCGAACTGGCCGTTGTTGAGCAGGATGCCCACCCGGTCGGCGCTGCGGTTGATCTCGGTGACTGTTCCCAGGACCATCTGATGCCTCCTCGTCTTTCTTTGCAGTAGGGACTCCAATGTGTGCAAGGGCCGCTCCAGTCATTGCAGGCGGCCATGAAGGGGCCGCGCCGACCCGACGAAAAGACGCGACCTGCCTGTTTATGAGTCCGGAAGCGTGAAAAGCTTTAACCCGATTTTATCGAGGGGAAACTTACGCTCCTCTTAATCGGGATCGTAAGGCAGGCGAGGGCGCATTCCGCTAGGGAAGTCGGCCTTGACAGAAATGGCGAATCTGCTCGTGCTTCCCGCCCGGAGGGTCATTTGTCATTCGTGCGGAAAATATTTCCTTGATTGCAAATGTTCTTGAATATTTTTCGTCCGGGCTCGATCCGGAGACTTCCCGGGGCACACCGGGGGAGGTGAGCGGCCGGGCGAGGGGAGCCCGGGCGAGTGGTCTTCAAGAGGGCAGGGACGGCTTGACGGCCGGCCAGTCAGTGACTGGGCGCGAAGCTGCAACCGGCCGGCGGTGCAGCGCTGGCGAGCGGCGCAGACCCTCCAGGCAGAATCGTCGACCTCGGGATCGAGGATTTCGATTCGATCTTGTGGCGGTTTTCAGGGTCGAGAATGGATGAACATCCCGGGCAAGGAATGTGGCGCCGCCGAGGTAATGGATTTGCCGGGCGATGAGGCTCGCCAGATATTCATCCCCGGAGAAACAATCCGGAAGGCTTGGTGAAATGGCCGGGGGAATAATCCAGTCGGGGAATCGGGCCGCTGTTTCCGGTGCCTTTCTGCGGGGGGCGGCTCGGGCTCCAGGAGCGGGTCGCACCCAGCAGGACAAGGTCCCGGCCCGGGCCGTCCGCGGCACTTCAGGAAAGGGCAGGCCCGGCCGATAAGAGGGCAGTAGGGGCTGTGCAGACGCAGGCGGACGGCGAAAGTCCGGAGTGTCTCACCGTCCCGCTCCGGTCATCGCCATTCGCCATGTTCCATCGCCTCGCCCGCATCCTCCGCTTCACCCAGTTGGCCGCCCTGCTGATCCTCGCGTTGATGGGGGCGGCGCTGTATTACTGCCTGACGGATTTCGAGCGCGCGAGCGAGTGGGTGGACCACACGCACGAGGTGATCCAGCAGATCGAGCAGACGCGCCTGAACACCATGCGTTCCGGGATCTGGCTGCGCAACTACGCGCTGGCCCCGGCAAGCAGTTCCCTCGAGCGCATGAGATCCTCGGCCGCCGGCGCGGAGGTGGCGGCGCGCCGGGTGGAAGCGCTGACGCGCGACGACCCCGGACAGCACCGGCTGGCTCAGGCCCTGGTCGGCGAGGTGCGGCATCTCCTCGCCATCTACCTCGAAGCGGCGAACCTCGCGGAGCGGCAGGGGCTCGAGGCCTTGCCGCCGGTGATCCTCGCCTACGTCCGTGAGGACGTCACCCGCCCGGTGCGGGAGCGACTGGATGCGCTGGAGAAGGTCGAGCAGCAGTTGCTGCATGCGCGCTCCGAAGTCCAGAAACGGCATTTCGAGCGCGTCAAGCAACTGCTGTTCGGCACGGTCCTCGTCGTGGCGATCGCCCTGCTGTGGTCCATCCGCTATTCGGACCGTCTGCTGCGGCTGGATCGGCAGGCGGTGGCGCGGCTGGCGGCGCAGGCGGCGGCGGATCCGCTGACCGGCCTGCTCAATCGCCGCGAGCTGGAGCAGCAGCTGGGCCTGCTCGTGCAGCAGACGGTGCCGGGGGGCGGGCAGGCCGCCGTGATGGCCTTCGACCTCGACGACTTCAAGCCGGTGAACGACCACTACGGCCATGCGGCCGGCGACGCGGTGCTCAAGGCCGTGGGCGAGCGGCTGCAGCAGCAATGCCGCGAGCGGGACCTCGTCGCGCGGCTCGGCGGCGACGAATTCGTCGTGGTGCTGCATTCGGTGGCGTCGCGGAACGCCGCCGCGGCGATCGCGGAACGGATGCGCAGGACGCTGCTGGCGCCGGTCGACATCGGCGGGGTCAGGGTGTGCGTCGGCGCCTCGATCGGCCTGGCGATGGTGCCGGCCGACGGCCGGGACATGGACAGCCTGCTGAAGGCGGCGGACGCCGGCCTGTACCGGGCCAAGCACGCCGGCAAGGGCGGGGTGGATTCCGGTTTCCCCGAGGCGGCTTGAGCGAGGGAAGGGAATCCGGCCGGGGCGCTCGATCCCTGCAGAAAGCCTCGAATGACAGGACATGTGGAGGCTGCGGGCTGTAGCTCAGGCACTGCCTTCAAGCGGCCAGGCCTCACCAGCTCAGATTGCAGTCCCATCTGGTCGGCTTTGATGGGGTAGATGGTGAGGCGGGCCCGGGGCGCAGCCCTAAGCCCGTGGCCGGACTTGTGAATTGGCGGAGACGGTGAGATTCGAACTCACGGAGGGCGCAAACCCTCGGCGGTTTTCAAGACCGCTGCCTTAAACCACTCGGCCACGTCTCCCGGGGCGCGCCGCGGAGTGGCGCGCTGCAGGCCGGCATTCTAGCCGGCCTCGCGGGCTCAGCCCGGCTTCTGGGCCTGTTCGCAGCGCACCTGCACGATCTCGGGCGGGCCTTCGCCGAGGCGCGCCGCGCTCAGGCAGCCGCCCCAGACGCAGCCGGTGTCGAGCGCGAGCAGGTCGGGCCGCTGCACGAGGCCGAGCGTGGACCAGTGGCCGAAGGCGAGCGGCACGCCGGCCGTGCGGCGCCCCGGCACGTCGAACCAGGGCATCAGCCCCGGCGGCGGCTCGGACGCGCCGTCCTTGGTCTCGAAATCCAGCCGCCCTTCGGCGGTGCAGAAGCGGATGCGCGTCAGCACATTGATCGTGAAGCGCTGGCGGTCGAAGCCCTCGAGCGCGTCGCTCCAGCGGTCGGGCTGGTTGCCGAACATCGCCCCGAGGAAGCCCCCGAGGTCCGCGCCGCGCAGTCCCGCCTCGACCTCGGCGGCGAGCGCCAGCGTCTGCGCTGCGTCCCATTGCGGCGCGACGCCCGCGTGCACCATCAGCCAGCCGCCGGTCTGCACCGCCAGCGGCCGGTGGCGCAGCCAGTCGATCCAGTGCCCGCGCCGCGGGCTCGCGAGCAGCGCGTCGAGCGTATCGCTGCGGTGCAGGCGCCGCACGCCCTGGGCCACCGCGAGCAGGTGCAGGTCGTGGTTGCCGAGCAGGCAGACGGCGCTGTCGCCGAGCGCGCTCAGGCGCTCGAGCACCTGCAGCGACGCGGGGCCGCGGTTGACGAGGTCGCCGAGCAGGTAGAGGCGGTCGCGCGAGGGGCTGAAGCCGATCTCCGCAAGCAGGCGCTCGAGCGGTTCGCAGCAGCCTTGAAGGTCTCCGACGAGATAGTTCATGGCGCCGATTCTGCTACGCTCGGCGCGTGTTCGGTCCCGCGCGGCCCTGGGGCCGTCTCTCCCTGAATGGACGTCGTCCTACTGCTGTTCCTGATCCTGCTCAACGGGCTGTTCGCCATGTCGGAGATGGCCCTGACCGCGGCGCGCAAGACGCGGCTGCAGGTGATGGCCGAAGAGACGGACGACGCCGGGGCCCGTGCGGCGCTGAGGCTGCACGAGGAGCCGAACAAGTGGCTGTCGACGGTGCAGATCGGCATCACGTCGATCGGCCTGCTCAACGGCATCGTCGGCGAGGCCGCGTTCTCGGAGCCGGTGGCCGGCTTCCTGCGCGCGCACCTGCCGCTGTCGGAGAACGCGGCGAGCTTCATCGCCACCGCCACCGTGGTCGTGACGATCACCTTCCTGACCATCCTCTTCGGCGAGCTGGTGCCCAAGCGCGTCGGGCAGATCTATCCCGAGGTGGTGGCGCGCCTCGTGGCGCGGCCGATGGAGTGGCTGTCGCTGCTCGCGCGGCCCTTCGTGATGCTGCTGTCCGGCGTCACGACCACCGTGCTCGGCCTGCTCGGCATCAAGCACGTGCCGCGCTCGGTCACCGAGGAGGAGATCGCCGCGAGCCTGGAGGAGGGTGTCGACGCCGGCGTGATCGAGGCGCACGAGCACCGCATGGTGCGCAACGTGTTCCGGCTCGACGAGCGCCACATCAGCTCGATGATGATCCCGCGCGGCGACATCGTCTGGCTCGACGCGGCCGCGCCGATGGAGCAGACGCTGGACATCATCGCGCGCACCGAGCACAACCGCTATCCGGTCTGCCGCGGCGACCTCGACGAGGTGATCGGCGTGATCTCGGCGCGGCAGCTGCTCCAGCAGGTGGCGACCGGACGGCCGCTCGACCTCAACGGGCAGCTGCAGCCGCCGGTGTTCGTGCCGGAGACGCTCACCGGGATGGAGCTGCTCGAGAGCTTCCGCATGGCGAACCTGCAGATGGTGTTCGTGGTGGACGAGTACGGCGTCATGCAGGGCGTGATCACGCTGCAGGACGTGCTGGAGGCGATCACCGGCGAGTTCACCACGGCGCACGAGGAGGAGGCCTGGGCGGTGCAGCGCGCCGACGGCTCCTGGCTGCTCGACGGCATGATCCCGGTGCCGGAGCTGAAGGACCGGCTGCAGCTCAAGGTCCTGCCCGAGGAGGACCGGGGCCGCTACAACACGCTCGCCGGCATGGTCATGCTGCTGCTCGGGCGGCTTCCGGGCACCGCCGACGTGGTGGAGTGGGGCGGCTGGCGCTTCGAGGTCGTCGACCTCGACGGCAAGCGCGTGGACAAGGTGCTCGTCACGGCCTTGCCGCCGGCCGAGCAGGAGCTGTCCGTCTCCGGCGGCTGAAAGTGCGGTGGGTCGCCCCGGGATGCGGGGCAGACCGCCTCAGGGCTCGCCGCTAGACTGCATCGCAGGCCTGTACAACAGGATCGGCCCCCCGCCGCGGTCTGCAGACTTCCACACCCGGCGTGCACAAGCCTGTGGACATCCTCGTGACGAGGGGTAAAAGCCGTTCCCTGACAATTACTTGCACGGCTTGCTGCTTCTTTCAGCAGCGCGAGGATACCTTGCCGCGCCTCTTGACAAGCCGGGATTCCTCCCGTCACTCACGACGGCAATTCAGCCGGAGGCCGCTTCCAGCCCGTTGCCGAAATGCTGCTTCATCAGCCGCGCCGCCTCGTCGGCGTCGCGCCGGCGCAGCGCCTGCACCAGCGCCGCATGCTCCTGCAGCGACTCGGCGAGCCGCCCCTGCTTGAAGAGCGAGTGGTGGCGGTTGAGCTTCATCACCTTGCGCAGGTCGGTGACGAGCTGCTGGCGCCAGCGGTTGCCCGCCACCGCGAGCAGCCGCATGTGGAAGGCCTCGTTGAGCGTGAAGAAGCGGGTGCGGTCGTCGGCGGCGCGCTCCAGTTCCTCCTGCAGCGCGACCAGCTCGTCGAGCTCGGCCTCGGTGGCGCGCCGCGCCGCCTCGCCGGCCGCGTCGCTCTCGAGCAGGCCGAGCAGGTGGTAGACGTCGGCGACGTCGGTGCGGGACATCTCCGCGACATAGGCGCCGCGGCGCACCTTCATCGTCACCAGCCCCTCCACCGCCAGCACCTTCAGCGCCTCGCGCAGCGGCGTGCGGCTGATGCCGTACTCGGCGGCGAGCTTCTGCTCGTCGATCCAGCTGCCGGGTTCGAGCACCCGCGAGAAGATCTGCTCGCGCAAGCGCTCGGCCACCTGCTGATAGAGCGGAAGCTGGGCGAAGGAGGGCAGGGCACCCGACTCGGTGGTGGAGGAGGACAGCATGAAGCTCGGCGTCAGATTTGCGAACGAGACTGAAGTGTAGCGGGGGACGATGAGAAGAATATTGAGTTCATAATTATGCATACTGTATGATCGAGTCAAGCGACTCCGGGAACCGGCCGCCACGCATGCGGGCACGGCCGGCTCCGGACGTTCACCCCCTGCAAGACGATTCCTTCGCAAGAAACAGTCCTCCGCCCGGAAGCCCACCATGTCGAACCCGTCACAGCCCGTCTACCCCCCGGTGTCCCTCGAAGCCTGGCGCAAGGCGGCCGCCAAGTCCGCTCCGGGCGGCGACGTGTCGGCCCTGAACTGGACCACGCCCGAGGGCATCACCGTCAAGCCGCTGTACACCGCCGAGGACCTGCAGGGCCTGCCGCACACCGACACGCTGCCGGGCTTCGAGCCCTTCATCCGCGGCCCGCAGGCGACGATGTACGCGGTGCGGCCGTGGACGATCCGCCAGTACGCTGGTTTTTCAACGGCCGAGGAATCGAACGCGTTCTACCGCAAGGCGCTGGCTGCTGGCGGGCAGGGCGTGTCGGTGGCCTTCGACCTCGCGACCCACCGCGGCTACGACAGCGACCATCCGCGCGTGACCGGCGACGTCGGCAAGGCGGGTGTCGCGATCGACAGCGTGGAGGACATGAAGATCCTGTTCGACGGCATCCCGCTCGACAAGGTCAGCGTGTCGATGACGATGAACGGCGCGGTGCTGCCGGTGCTCGCGGGCTACGTGGTCGCGGCCGAGGAGCAGGGCGTGAGCCAGGACAAGCTGTCGGGGACCATCCAGAACGACATCCTCAAGGAGTTCATGGTCCGCAACACCTACATCTACCCGCCCGAGCCGAGCATGCGGGTGATCGGCGACATCATCGAGTACACGGCGCGCAACATGCCGAAGTTCAACTCGATCTCGATCTCCGGCTACCACATGCAGGAAGCGGGCGCGAACCAGGCGCTCGAGCTCGCCTTCACGCTCGCCGACGGCCGCGAGTACGTGAAGACGGCGCTGGCCAAGGGCCTGGACGTGGACGAGTTCGCCGGGCGCCTGTCCTTCTTCTGGGCGATCGGCATGAACTTCTATCTCGAGATCGCCAAGATGCGCGCCGCGCGCCTGCTGTGGTGGCGCATCATGAAGGAGTTCGGGCCGAAGAACCCCAAGAGCCTGATGCTGCGCACGCACTGCCAGACCTCCGGCTGGTCGCTCACCGAGCAGGACCCCTACAACAACGTGGTGCGCACCACGATCGAGGCGATGGCCGCGGTGTTCGGCGGCACGCAGAGCCTGCACACCAACAGCTTCGACGAGGCGATTGCGCTGCCGACCGAGTTCAGTGCCCGCATCGCGCGCAACACGCAGCTCATCATCCAGGAGGAGACCCACATCACGAACGTCGTGGACCCCTGGGCCGGCTCCTACATGATGGAGAAGCTCACGCAGGACATGGCCGACCAGGCCTGGGCCATCATCGAGGAGGTCGAGGCGATGGGCGGCATGACCAAGGCCGTGGACAGCGGCTGGGCCAAGCTGAAGATCGAGGCCAGCGCCGCCGAGAAGCAGGCGCGCATCGACTCGGGCCGCGACGTGATCGTCGGCGTCAACAAGTACCGCCTGGCCAAGGAAGACAACGTCGAGATCCTCGAGGTCGACAACGTCAAGGTGCGCGAGAGCCAGATCGCGCGGCTCAACAGGATCCGCGCCGAGCGCGACCACAGCGCGGTGCAGGCGGCGCTGAATGCGCTGACCGAATGCGCCGCGAGCGGCCAGGGCAATCTGCTCGACCTCTCCATCAAGGCCATCCGCCTGCGCGCAACGGTCGGGGAAGTGTCCGATGCATTGGAAAAGGTCTGGGGGCGCCATCGCGCCGACACGCAGAAGGTGACCGGTGTGTACGCAGCCGCCTACGACTCGGCCGAGGGCTGGGAAAAACTGAAGCACGAGATCGCGGACTTCGCCGCCACCGAGGGGCGCCGTCCGCGCGTGATGATCGCCAAGCTCGGCCAGGACGGCCACGACCGTGGCGCGAAGGTGGTCGCGACGGCCTTCGCCGACCTCGGCTTCGACGTCGACATGGGGCCGCTGTTCCAGACGCCCGAGGAGTGCGCCCGCCAGGCGATCGAGAACGACGTGCACGCGGTCGGCGTCTCGACGCTCGCCGCCGGCCACAAGACGCTGGTGCCGGCGATCATCGAGGAGCTGCGCAGGCAGGGCGCCGACGACATCATCGTCTTCGTCGGCGGCGTGATCCCGCGCCAGGACTACGACTTCCTGTTCGAGGCCGGCGTCAAGGGCGTCTACGGCCCCGGCACGCCGATCCCGGCCTCGGCCAAGGACGTGCTCGAGCAGATCAAGAAGGCGCAGCAGGCACGCGGCTGACGCGGGTCCTTCCATTCCGACCCGCAGTCCCCATGGCCCTTCCTTTGCAAGACCAGGCGCTGCTCGACGGCGTGCTGCAGGGCAGCGCGATGCAGCGCCGCCGCGCGATGGCCAAGGCCATCACGCTGCTCGAATCGACCCGCCCCGATCACCGCGCGCGTGCCGACGCGCTGCTGACCGCGCTGCTGCCGGCCACCGGCAATGCGTTTCGCCTGGGCATCTCCGGCGTGCCGGGCGTCGGCAAGAGCACCTTCATCGAGGCGCTCGGCCTGCACCTGATCGGGCTCGGCCACCGCGTCGCGGTGCTCGCGGTCGATCCCTCGTCCTCCGTCTCGGGTGGCTCCATCCTCGGCGACAAGACGCGCATGGAGCAGCTCTCGGTCAACGCGAGCGCCTACATCCGCCCCAGCCCCTCGGCCGGCACCCTCGGGGGCGTGGCCGAGAAGACGCGCGAGGCGATGCTCGTCTGCGAGGCCGCCGGCTACGACGTCATCATTGTCGAGACGGTCGGCGTCGGGCAGAGCGAGACGGCGGTTGCCGGCATGACCGACATGTACGCGCTGCTGCAACTGCCCAACGCGGGCGACGACCTGCAGGCGATCAAGAAGGGCGTGATGGAGCTCGCCGACCTCGTCGTCATCAACAAGGCCGACATCGACGAGGCGGCCGCGACGCGCGCGCAGGCGCAGATCGCGTCCGCACTGCGCCTGTTCGGCCAGCACGGCAACCCCGAGCACGCGCACCACGACCTGCGGATCTGGCATCCGCAGGTGATCCAGCTCAGCGCGCTGCGATCGAAGGGCATCGACCGCTTCTGGGCCTGCGTCGAATCGTTCCGCACGCTGCAGACCGCCAACGGCCAGTTCCACGCCCGCCGGCAGCAGCAGGCGCTCGCGTGGATGTGGGACATGATCCACGCCGGCCTGCGCCAGCGCTTCGCCGCGCACCCGGCCGTGCGCGAGGAACTCGCCGACATCACGCAGCGCGTGGCGGGCGGGCGGCTGCCCGCCTCCGCCGCCGCGCGCCGACTGCTGGGCCGCTTCACCGACGCAGCGCAGCCCGCCCCTCCTTCATCGACCGACTCCTGAACCCGGAGACAGCAATGCACGACATCCAACAAATGCTGGAAGAAAAGCGCGCCAAGGCGCGTCTGGGCGGCGGCCAGAAGCGCATCGACGCGCAGCACGCCAAGGGCAAGCTGACGGCGCGCGAGCGGCTGGAGCTTCTGCTCGACGACGGCACCTTCGAGGAATGGGACATGTTCGTCGAGCACCGCTGCACCGACTTCGGCATGGCCGACAACAAGGTGCCCGGCGACGGCGTCGTGACCGGCTACGGCATGATCAACGGCCGCCTCGTCTTCGTCTTCAGCCAGGACTTCACGGTCTTCGGCGGCGCGCTCTCCGAGGCCCACGCCGAGAAGATCTGCAAGGTGATGGACCAGGCGATGAAGGTCGGCGCGCCGGTGATCGGCCTGAACGACTCGGGCGGCGCGCGCATCCAGGAGGGCGTGGCCTCGCTCGGCGGCTACGCCGACGTGTTCCAGCGCAACGTGATGGCCTCGGGCGTCATCCCGCAGATCAGCATGATCATGGGCCCCTGCGCCGGCGGCGCGGTGTACTCGCCGTCGATGACGGACTTCATCTTCATGGTGAAGGACTCGTCCTACATGTTCGTCACCGGCCCCGAGGTGGTGAAGACCGTGACGCACGAGGAGGTCACCGCCGAGGAGCTTGGTGGCGCGATCACGCACACCACTAGGAGCGGCGTGGCCGACCTCGCGTTCGAGAACGACGTCGAGGCGATCATGATGCTGCGGCGCTTCTTCAACTACCTGCCGCTCAACAACAAGGAGAAGGCCCCGGTGCGCCTGTCGGGCGACCCGGCCGAGCGCCTCGACTTCTCGCTCGACACGCTCGTTCCCGACAACCCGAACAAGCCCTACGACATGAAGGAGCTGATCGCGAAGGTCGTGGACGACGGCGACTTCTTCGAGCTGCAGCCCGAGTACGCCAAGAACATCCTGATCGGCTTCGCGCGCCTGGAAGGCCAGACGGTGGGCATCGTCGCGAACCAGCCGCTGGTGCTAGCGGGCTGCCTGGACATCAAGAGCTCGATCAAGGCCGCGCGCTTCGTGCGCTTCTGCGACGCCTTCAACATCCCCGTGGTCACCTTCGTGGACGTGCCCGGCTTCATGCCCGGCACCTCGCAGGAGTACGGCGGCATCATCAAGCACGGCGCCAAGCTGCTC
Source organism: Caldimonas tepidiphila (assembly GCF_003569765.1). Lineage (GTDB taxonomy): Bacteria > Pseudomonadota > Gammaproteobacteria > Burkholderiales > Burkholderiaceae_C > Caldimonas > Caldimonas tepidiphila. The sequence goes on from NZ_QXMG01000020.1 coordinate 45,459, forward strand.
TACGCCTACGCCGAGTGCACGGTGCCGAAGGTCACCGTCATCACCCGCAAGGCCTATGGCGGCGCCTACGACGTGATGAGCTCCAAGCACCTCAGGGGCGACGTGAACTTCGCGTGGCCCAACGCCGAGATCGCGGTGATGGGCGCCAAGGGCGCGGTGGAGATCATCTTCCGCGAGGACAAGAACGACCCGGCCAAGCTCGCGCAGCGCGAGGCCGAGTACAAGGCCCGCTTCGCGAATCCCTTCGTCGCCGGCGCGCGCGGCTTCATTGACGACGTGATCCAGCCGCACGAGACGCGCAAGCGCATCTGCCGCTCGCTCGTGATGCTGCGCGACAAGAAGCTGGACAACCCCTGGCGCAAGCACGGAAACATCCCGCTGTGATGGCCCACCCCCGAAGCGCCTTCGGCGCTTCCCCCTCGAGGGGGCGCCGCCAGTGGCCCGGCAAAGCCGGTTCCACGGCGGCCGCTTGATGGGCTCTCCCACTTCGATGACGGCGGCCGAGGCCGCCTGGGAAGATCAAACATGTTCAAGAAGATCCTGATTGCCAACCGCGGCGACAACGGCCGGCAGGCCGTTGCGGCGAAGCCAGATTGCCTGGTGCGCGAGGCGCACGCAGGCGATTTCGACCCGATGGAGAAGAACCGTGTTTAAGAAGATCCTCATTGCAAATCGGGGCGAGATCGCCTGCCGCGTCATCAAGACCGCGAAGAAGCTCGGCATCAAGACGGTCGCCGTCTATTCCGAGGCCGACAAGGACGCGCGCCACGTGGAGCTGGCCGACGAGTCGGTCTGCATCGGCCCGGCCCCGTCGCGCGAGTCCTACCTGGTGATGGACAAGATCATCGCCGCGTGCAAGCAGACCGGCGCCGAGGCCGTGCACCCCGGCTACGGCTTCCTGTCGGAGAACGAGGAGTTCGCACGCCGCATCGAGGAGCAGGGCATCGTCTTCATCGGCCCCAAGCACTACTCGATCGCCGCGATGGGCGACAAGATCGCGTCGAAGAAGCTCGCCAACGAGGCGAAGGTCAACACCATCCCCGGCTGGAACGACGCGATCGAGTCGGCCGAGCGCGCGGTGGAGATCGCGCGCGACATCGGCTATCCGGTGATGATCAAGGCCAGCGCCGGCGGCGGCGGCAAGGGCCTGCGCGTGGCCTTCAACGACAAGGAGGCCTTCGAGGGCTTCACCTCGTGCCGCAACGAGGCGCGCAACAGCTTCGGCGACGACCGCGTCTTCATCGAGAAGTTCGTCGAGGAGCCGCGCCACATCGAGATCCAGGTGCTCGGCGACGCGCACGGCAACGCGGTCTACCTGTGGGAGCGCGAGTGCTCGATCCAGCGCCGTCACCAGAAGGTGATCGAGGAGGCGCCGAGCCCCTTCATTTCCGAGGAGACGCGCCGCGCGATGGGCGCGCAGGCGGTGGCGCTGGCCAAGGCGGTGAAGTACCAGTCCGCCGGCACCGTGGAGTTCGTGGTCGGCAAGGACCAGAGCTTCTACTTCCTCGAGATGAACACGCGGCTGCAGGTCGAGCACCCGGTCACCGAGTGCATCACCGGGCTGGACCTCGTCGAGCAGATGATCCGCGTCGCCGCGGGCGAGAAGCTGTCGTTCACGCAGGACGAACTCCGGCGCGAGGGCTGGGCGATCGAGTGCCGCATCAACGCCGAGGACCCGTTCCGCAACTTCCTGCCCTCGACCGGCCGCCTGGTGAAGTACCAGCCGCCCGTGCAGACGCTGGAGCAGTCGGTGCCGACGCTCGCGGGCGAGGCCTACGAGGGCGGGGCCTTCGGCGGCGTGCGCGTGGACACCGGCGTGTACGAGGGCGGCGAGATCCCGATGTACTACGACTCGATGATCGCCAAGCTCATCGTGCACGGCCGCGACCGCAACGACGCCATTGCAAAGATGCGCGAGGCGCTCAACGCCTTCGTGATCCGCGGCATCAGCAGCAACATCCCCTTCCAGGCCGCGCTGCTGGCGCACCCGAAGTTCGTCTCGGGCGACTTCAACACCGGCTTCATCGCCGAGCACTACCCGACGGGCTTCCGCGCCGAGGACGTGCCGCACGAGGACCCGACCTTCCTGGTCGCGCTCGCCGCCGCGGTGAACCGCAAGTTCCGCGACCGCGCCGCCGGCATCAGCGGCCAGCTGCCCGGCCACGGCGTGCAGATCGGCATCGACTACGTCGTCGTCACGCTCGGCCCCGAGGGCCGTCACACGCACACGCCGGTGAGCGTCGAGGCCAACGGCTCGGTGTCGGTGAAGGTGGGCGACAAGCTCTACGTGTTCCGCAGCGACTGGCGCTTCGGCGAGACGCGCATCGTCGGCGCCTGCAACGGCCAGCCGTTTGCCGCGCAGGTCGAGCGCCTCGGGCTGACCATCCGCGTGACGCACAACGGCACGCGCATCGACACGCTGGTGCTGTCGCCGCTGGGCGCCTCGCTGCACAAGCTGATGCCCTACAAGGCGCCGCCCGACCTCAGCAAGTTCCTGCTGTCGCCGATGCCGGGGCTGCTGGTGGACGTCGCGGTGCAGCCGGGCCAGCAGGTGCAGGCCGGCGAGAAGCTCGCGGTGATCGAGGCGATGAAGATGGAGAACATCCTCGTCGCGACGCAGGACTGCGTCGTCGACGAGATCCTGGCCGCCAAGGGCGAGAGCCTGTCGGTGGACCAGCCGATCATCCGCTTCAAGTGAAGGGCAGGGCGATGAAACAGGACAAGCCCTTCAGGATCCTCGGCATCCAGCAGGTCGCGATCGGCGGGCCGGACAAGCAGAGGCTGCGCGCGCTGTGGGTCGACATGCTCGGCCTGCAGGTGAAAAGCAGCTTCGTCTCCGAGCGCGAGAACGTGAACGAGGACATCTGTGCCTTGGGGCAGGGTCCGACCGCGGTCGAGGTCGACCTGATGCAGCCGCTGGACCCGCAGAAGAAGCCCGCGGTGCACGCCACGCCCCTCAACCACATCGGCCTGTGGGTCGACGACCTGCCGAAGGCGGTGGAGTGGATGAGCGCGAACGGCGTGCGCTTCGCGCCGGGCGGCATCCGCAAGGGCGCCGCCGGCCACGACATCTGCTTCATCCACCCCAAGGGCAACGAGGAGTTCCCGGTCGGTGGCGAAGGCGTGCTGATCGAACTGGTGCAGGCCCCCCCGGAGGTCGTCGCCGCGCTCGGCTGAGCGGCCTCCCGCATCCCGAAGTACCTCCCACCCCCCGCAGCCCGACGCCCGTCGGGCTTTTTTCTTGCTGCCGCCATTCACCGAAGATGGCATGCTGGCGCTTTTCATCAAGAATGCCGGGTTGCGGGGCGAGGCGCCCCATCCATTGCAAAAGAGAACCATGACCGACGAATTGAACTGGATCGAGGATGACGAGTTGCCCGATGGACTGCCCGAGGTGGCGACCATCGCCCCGTTGAGCGACCGTGACGACCGCATCGTCGAATGGCACGGCCGCCCGGGCGCCGAGGTCGCGATGGGGGACGTGTTCGCCGCGCTGAAGGACGTCTACATCGACACGCAGCACTACCACCGCCATGCCACCGCGCTGATCGCCGCGACGATGGCGCTGCTGCCCGCGGAGCCCGAGGTGCATCCGGCACTGCTCGCCGACCCGGACGCCGAGCACGACGACCCGCGGGAGCGCGCCCGCCGCGAACTGCGCGAGTCGATCTCGCACGTGCGCACGCTGATGGGCGAGACGCTGCGCTACATGAGCGAGGAGTTCAAGAGCCGTGTCGACTCCGAGGCCGACCGCGCCGGCGTCTGGACCGCCGCCGAGACCGAGAAGGCGGCGATCCGGCGGCTGCGCGACGAGAGCTGAGCCCAGCAGCAGGTTCGATCCGGGGCGGGCAGGGCGCAGGAGGCGTCGGCCCGCTCGTTCCAGGGCGGGCACCTGTCGCTGAACGAAGACCGGCCCCGGAAAAGCAAAAAGCCCGACCGGAGTCGGGCTTTTCACTGTTTCTTGGTGCCGGTGAGAGGAGTCGAACCCCCGACCTTCGCATTACGAATGCGCTGCTCTACCAACTGAGCTACACCGGCAAAGAGAAAGCTATTCTAGCAGTCCTTTTCGAGGCTTGTGAAGCCCCCTGGGGAAGAAATTACAGCGCGGCGTCTTCGCGGTGGTAGGCCGTGACGCGTTCGACCTCGTTCTTCGAGCCGAGCACCACCGCCACGCGCTCGTGCAGCTGGCCCGGCTGGATGTCGAGGATGCGCTGCAGGCCGTTGGTCGCCGCGCCGCCCGCCTGCTCGACGAGGAAGGCCATCGGGTTGGCCTCGTACATCAGGCGCAGCTTGCCGGGCTTGTTCGGCTCGCGCTTGTCCCACGGGTACATGAACACGCCGCCGCGCGTCAGGATGCGGTGCACGTCGGCCACCATCGACGCGATCCAGCGCATGTTGAAGTCCTTGCCGCGCGCGCCTTCCTTGCCGGCCAGGCACTCGTCGATGTAGCGCTTCACCGGTGGGGCCCAGTGGCGCATGTTGGACATGTTGATCGCGAATTCCTTGGTGTCGGCCGGGATCTGCACGTTCTCCTGCGTCAGCACCCAGGAGCCCTGCTCGCGGTCGAGCGTGAACATCGCCACGCCGTTGCCCACCGTCAGCACCAGCGTCGTCTGCGGGCCGTAGACGCAGTAGCCGGCGGCGACCTGCTGGCTGCCCGGCTGCAGGAAGTCCTGCTCCTCGACGCCGCAGCCGTTCTCGGGCTTCTTCATCACCGAGAAGATGGTGCCGATCGAGACGTTGACGTCGATGTTGGAGGAGCCGTCGAGCGGGTCGAACATCAGCAGGTACTCGCCCTGCGGGAAGCGGTTGGGCACCACGTAGATGGTGTCCATCTCCTCCGAGGCCATCGCCGCGAGGTGGCCGCCCCATTCGTTGGCCTCGATCAGCACCTCGTTGGCGATCACGTCGAGCTTCTTCTGCACCTCGCCCTGCACGTTCTCGGTGTCGGCGCTGCCGAGCACGCCGCCGAGCGCGCCCTTGTTGACGCTGATCGAGATGCGCTTGCAGGCGCGGGCCACGACCTCGATCAGCAGGCGCAGCTGGGCCGGGATCAGGCCGTGCTCCCTTTGCTGCTCGACGAGGTACTGGGTCAGGCTGACGCGTTGGCTCATGCGGGTTTCTCCCCTGGAAGTTGGATGGTCGGAATCATTCTTCGAGCGCGCGCGAGACGATCTCGCGCACCTCGGCGCTCAGGTCGGTGCGGGAGGCCACCCGCTGCAGCGCCTCGCGCGCCGTCGCGCGGTAGGGCTCGGCGAGGCGGCGCCAGCGGTCCATCGCCCGCGCCAGCCGCGCGCCGATCTGCGGGTTGATCGCGTTGAGCTCGATCACGCGCTCGGCCCAGAAGGCGTAGCCCGCGCCGTCGGGGCGGTGGAAGGCCGAGGGGTTCATCGCGCAGAAGGTGCTGACCAGGCTGCGCGCGCGGTTGGGGTTGCGCAGCGAGAAGTCGGGGTGCGTCAGCAACTGCTTGACGCGCGCGAAGACCCGGCCCTCGTGCTCGGGGGCGCTGGCCTGCAGCGCGAACCACTTGTCGATCACGAGCGGCTCGTCCTTGAACAGCGCGTGGAAGCGGTAGAGCGCCGGCTCGGCCAGTTCATGGTGCGCGCCGACGAGCGCCGACAGCGCCCCGAGCCGGTCGGTCATGTTGCCGGCGTCCTTGAAGCGCTGCAGGGCCTTGCCGGGCCACACCGGGTCGTGGCGCGCCGCCGCGTCGAGGCACAGGTGCGCGAGCGCCTGGTTGGCGAGCGCGCGGCGGCCGGCCGACACCGGGTCGGGCCGGTAGGCGCCGTTGTCCCGGTGCGTCTCGTAGGCCTGGATCCACTCGGCGTGCAGCGCCTGCGCGAGCTGCAGCCGCATCGACTCGCGCACCGCGTGGATGCGCTGCGGGTCGACCACCTCGAGCTGCTCGGCCACGTAGCCTTCACCCGGCAGCGTCAGCACCAGCTCCTTGAAGGCGGCGTCGAGCTCCGGGTGGCACAGCACCGCGCGCAGCGCGTCGACGTACGGCGCGTCGAGCTGCACCGCGCCGTGCTGCACGCCGTGCAGCAGGCGGTTGAGCGACAGGCGCTGCGCCGCCTCCCAGCGGTTGAACGGGTCCGGGTCGTGTGCGAGCAGCACGAGCAGCTCGGCGTCGCCGAGCCCGTCCTGCAGCACCACCGGCGCCGAGAAGCCGCGCAGCAGCGAGGGCACCGGCGGCGCGTCGATGCCGACGAAGGTGAAGGACTGCATTGGCTCGTGCAGCACCAGCACGCGCTCGCTGCCCTGCGGCGCGTCCTCGCCCTCGAGCTGCAGCGGCAGCGCACGGCCCTCGGGCGTGAGCAGGCCCATCGCGACCGGGATCACGAAGGGCTGCTTCTGCGGCTGCCCCGGCGTGGCCGGGCAGCTCTGAGAGAGCTCCAGCGTGTAGCGGCGCTGCTCGGCATCAAACTGGCCCCGCGCCTGCACGCGCGGCGTGCCGGCCTGCGCATACCAGCGCTTGAACTGCTCGAGCCGGTGGTTGAGCTCGCTGTCGGGGTTGGCGTCGGCGATGGCCTGCACGAAGTCGTCGCAGGTCACCGCCTGGCCGTCGTGGCGCTGGAAGTACAGCGCCATGCCACGCTCGAAGCCGGCGCGGCCGACCAGCGTCTGCTGCATGCGCACCACCTCGGCGCCTTTCTCGTAGACCGTGGTGGTGTAGAAGTTGTCGATCGCGACGTAGGCGTCGGGGCGCACCGGGTGCGCCATCGGGCCGGCGTCCTCCGGGAACTGGTGCTGGCGCAGCACGCGCACGTCCTCGATGCGGCGCACCGCGCGCGCAGACGGGCTGCCGGCCAAGTCCTGGCTGAACTCCTGGTCGCGGAAGACCGTCAGGCCCTCCTTGAGCGAGAGCTGGAACCAGTCGCGGCAGGTGACGCGGTTGCCGGTCCAGTTGTGGAAGTACTCGTGGCCGACCACGCTCTCGATGCCGGCGTAGTCGCTGTCGGTGGCGGTGGAGGGGTTGGCGAGGACGAACTTGGTGTTGAAGATGTTCAACCCCTTGTTCTCCATCGCTCCCATGTTGAAGTCGCCGACCGCGACGATCATGAAGCGCTCGAGGTCGAGCGGCAGCTTGAAGCGCGCCTCGTCCCAGGCCACCGACGCGATCAGCGAGTTCATCGCGTGCTCGGTCTTCTCGAGGTCGCCGGCGCGAACAAACACCTGCAGCAGGTGCTCGGCGCCCGAGCGGCTGCGGATGCGCTGCTCGCGGCACACGAGGTTGGCGGCGACGAGCGCGAAGAGATAGCTCGGCTTCGGGAAGGGGTCGTGCCACTTCGCCCAGTGCCGGCCGTTCTCCGCCTCGCCCTGCTCGACGAGGTTGCCGTTGGACAGCAGCACCGGGTACTTCGCCTTGTCGGCGCGCAGCGTGACGGTGTAGACCGCCATCACGTCGGGGCGGTCGAGGAAGTAGGTGATGCGCCGGAAGCCCTCGGCCTCGCACTGCGTGAAGAAGCCCCCGCCGGAGGTGTAGAGGCCCGAGAGCTGCGTGTTCTTCTCGGGCGCGCAGGTGGTGCGCACCTCGAGCTCGAAGCTCTCGGGCAGGTTGTCGAGCACCAGCTGGTGGTTCTCGACGCGGAAGGACACCGACTGGCCGTCGACCAGCACCCGCGTGAGGTTCAGGTCCTCGCCGTGCAGGCGCAGCGCCTGCGGCTGCACGTCGGCGTTGCGCTCGATGCGCATGCGGTTGACGACGAGCGTCTTGGCCGGGTCGAGCTCGAAGCACAGGTCGACGCTGCGGATCCACCAGGCCGGGGCGGTGTAGTCCTCGCGGCGGACGACGGGGGCGATGCCTTCACGCATGTCTACTTCTTTCTCTTGTGGGGAGGCCGGGGGCGGGCGCGGGGCTCAGAGGCCCTGCTTCAGGCTGGCTTCGATGAACGGGTCCAGGTCGCCGTCCAGCACCTTCTGGGTGTTGGAGATCTCGACGTTGGTGCGCAGGTCCTTGATGCGGCTCTGGTCCAGCACATAGGAGCGGATCTGGTGGCCCCAGCCCACGTCGGTCTTGCTGTCCTCGAGCTTCTGCTGCTGCTCCATCTGCTTGCGCATCTCGTGCTCGTAGAGCCGCGAGCGCAGCATCTGCCAAGCCTCGTCGCGGTTGCGGTGCTGCGAGCGGTCGTTCTGGCACTGCACGACGATGCCGGTGGGGATGTGCGTCAGGCGCACCGCCGAGTCGGTCTTGTTGATGTGCTGGCCGCCCGCGCCCGAGGCGCGGAAGGTGTCGGTGCGCACGTCCGCCGGGTTGATCTCGATCTCGATCGAGTCGTCCACCTCGGGGTAGACGAACAGCGATGCGAAGGAGGTGTGGCGACCGCCCGAGGAGTCGAAGGGGCTCTTGCGCACGAGGCGGTGCACGCCGGTCTCGGTGCGCAGCAGTCCGAAGGCGTACTCGCCCTCGACCTTGATCGTCGCGGAGCGGATGCCGGCCACGTCGCCCTCGGTCTCCTCCATGACTTCCGCCTTGAAGCCCTTGCGCTCGCAGTAGCGCAGGTACTGGCGCAGCAGCATGCCGGCCCAGTCGCAGGCCTCGGTGCCGCCGGCGCCGGCCTGGATGTCGATGAAGCAGTTGCTCGGGTCCGCGGGGTTGCTGAACATGCGGCGGAACTCGAGCCGCTCGACCTCGGCGCGCAACTCGGCCACGTCGGACTCGATCGCGGCGATCGCGTCGAGGTCGTCCTCCTCGCGCGACATCTCGAACAGCTCGGTGCTGTCGGCGAGCTCCTGCTCCAGCCGGGCGATCACCAGCACCACGTTTTCCAGGGAGCGCTTCTCGCGGCCGAGTTCCTGGGCCTGCTTGGGGTCATTCCAGACCGCGGGATCTTCCAGCGCGGCGTTGACCTCGCTCAGTCGGTTGTTCTTGTGATCCCAGTCAAAGATACCTCCGTAACTCGGCGGTCCGCTGAGTCAGGTCGGCGAGTTCGGCACCCAGGGCGTTGATGCGTTCGATGTCCATGTCTGTGTTCCTTGCGAAACGGCCGATTTTCGCATGGGGCTCCGCCGCGTGCCCGTCCCTCAGGCGCGTGCGAGGAAGTCCGCGAGGCACCCGGCCAGCGCCTCGGGCTGGTCGTGATGCAGCATGTGCCCCGCCGGGGCGAGCCGCCGGCGCTCGACCCGCGGCACCACGGCGAGCCGCGCCTCGAAGTCCTCGCGCGGGTAGCGGTGGCCCCACCACTTGGCGACGTCGGTGCGGTCGCCCTCGACCCACAGCAGCGGCGCGCTGATGCGGCGCCAGCTCGCGAGCACCTCCTCCTTGCGGTAGAGCACCGGGTTGACGCGCTTGTGCGCGGCATCGGCCAGCAGGTGCCAGCGCCCGTCCGGGCCCTGGCGCGACCAGTGCTGCGCGAGCCAGGCGGCGAAGTCCTCGCGCAGCAGCGGGTTGTTCTGCCGCAGCCGCCGCGCCACCGCGTCCAGGCTGTCGTAGCCGCGCAATTCGGGGGGCTGCCGCATCTCGTCGAGCCACTGCGCGAGGCGGCGCGGCGCCTCGTCCGCCCGGCTGTCGGGCATGCCGAAGCCTTCCAGGTTGACGAGGCGGCCGATGCGGGTCGGGCGCACGCCGGCGTAGATCATCGCGACGTTGCCGCCCATGCTGTGGCCGAGCAGGTCCACCGGCTGGCCGGGCAGCAGTGCGTCGAGGATCGCCTCCAGGTCGGCGAGGTAGTCGGGGAACCAGTAGCTGTCCGACGCGGTGGACTCGGTCAGCCCGAAGCCGCGCCAGTCCGGCGCGACGACGTAGCGCCCGGCTGCGGACGTCGTCTGGAGCGCATCGACGAGGAACTGGAAGGACGCGCTCACGTCCATCCAGCCGTGCAGCAGCACGAGGGCGGGGCGTTCGGGCGTCGCGAGCTCGGGCGCGCCCCAGCTGCGCAGGTGGTAGCGCAGGCCGCGCACCGTGCGGATCGTGCTGTCGGACGGTCGGACGGGATGGTAGGGGGCGGGGGCTTGTGGGGGCACGGGCGGAATCCAGCGGCTGCGGGCGGCCTGCCATTGTGTACCGGCGGCGCGGGCGCGCCGATCCCGGGGCCGGGGCCTTCCCGGCGCGGCCCCGGGCCGTGGCCGCTCAGCCGGTGGCGCGGTTGGCCGAGGACGAGCCGCCGCTGGCGAGCGGCGCCGCCTTCGCCGCGGACGCCGGCATCGGCACCGGCTTGGGCACCGGCCGCACCAGCGGCGTCGCGGGCATTGCCGGCACCGGGCGGTCGTAGAGCGTGCGCCAAAAGTCCTCGGAGGCGAGCGCGTCGAAGCCTTCGCGGTGGGCCGCGTGCAGCTCGGGCAGCCGTCGCAGCAGCGAGCCGAGCGTGCCCAGGAAGCGGCGCAGCTCGGCGAAGAACAGCCGGCGGTCGTGCTCGACGACGTAGCCCTGGCCGGTCGGCCCGTGCTCGTACAGCACCCGGCGGAAGCGGAACACCGAGCGCGCGCAGCCGTGGAAGCCCTTGGGCTGCAGCATCGTGCGGTCGAGCAGCAGGAAGCGCGGCAGCAGGAAGCCCTGCAGCGTCAGGATCCGCATCAGGCGCCGCAGACCCGACTCGTGGCGCTTGTTGCGCGTGCGCAGCCGCATGCCGTCGCGATCGACCGGCTGCGGTTTCTCGCTGGGAGTCCAGCCGCCGATCTCGGCCCGCACCGCGGCGAGGTCGAGATTGCGCCGGAAGAAGTCGGGGCCCTCCATCAGGTGCTGCATCGCGAGCGTGAAGGAGCGGGCGCTCGCGTAGTTGTAGGACAGTAGCGATTTGAAGAACAGCTGGTCCGCGAGGCGCAGCACGCGCCGCCGCGCGCGTCCCGGATCGTCGGTGAGCGCGTGCAGCAGGTGGTAGCGCGCGTCGAGGTAGGCGGTCATCGGCCCGTGCTTGAGCGCGAAGTCCTCGCCGAGGCAGGCCACGCCGTTGAGCGTGGCGATCTCGAAGCGGTTGGTCCTGCTGAAGAACACGTCGTCGCCGCGCACGAAGAAGGGGAAGGGGAAGCGCCGCATCTCGCGCAGCGGGAAGGCGAAGAACCACCAGCCGCCGTAGTCGGGTCGCTCGCGGCTGGCCTCGGCCTGCAGCAGCTCGTCGGCGCGGCGCATGTCCATTCCGCTGCACAGCGGCCGGCACAGGCCGTCGAACTTCGCGCCCTTCTCGATCAGGCTCCACGGCCGGTCCTCGCGCAGCAGCGAGCCCGCCACCGCGAGGCGCGGCTCGCGGCTGTACTGCAGCAGCGCGAAGGTGCGCGCGATCGACTCGGCCTCGCAGGACGCGTCGTCGTCCATGAAGAGCGCATGCGTGTAGCTGCCCGCGTCGAGCAGCTCGAGCAGCCCGCGCGTGAAGCCGCCGCTGCCCCCGTAGTTCTCGTTCTGGATTACCCGCAGGCCGGGCATCGGCGTGAGCTGCAGGTTCTTCGAGTTGTCCACCACCGTCAGCGTGATGCGGCCGCGGTGGTCCGGGTGCGACAGCAGATCGCGCTGCAGGCGCCGGATCGCCGGCCGCACCTGGGCCTGCCGGTTGAAATGGGTGATCACGAGGCCGAGGCGCACCTCGTTCGGCGGCGCGTCGGGCGTCGCGAAGGTGGCGGCGGTGATCTGGCCGCCGCTGACGCTGCGCATGCGGCAGTACAGCAGCCCGTCGCTCACCGACTCCCAGGCGGGGACCGGCAGGTGCGCGGGATGCCCGGCGTTGAGCTGCACCGTGTGCTCGCCCAGCCAGTGCGGCGCGAAACCGGCGCGGCGCAGCCCGAAGCTCACGACGAACTCGCCCTGGCCCTCCAGCCGCAGCACCAACGTGCGGATGTCGCAGTGGCGCTTCCAGGGGCCCACCGACAGCGCGTTGTAGAAGGTGTCCGACGTCGCGCAGCCGCCGGGCAGGAAGCGCATGCGCCGCTCGGCGAGGTCCGGCCAGACCAGGTCGTTGAGCCGCAGGTACATCGCCTCCGGGATGGCGAGGTCGAGGTTCGGGAAGACGAAGCTTTGCAGTGGGGTCATGACGGGTTCCGGCCGGGCGGGGGCGTCTGGGGGGACGAATGGCGGTGGCGGCGCTCGCGGCGCAGCGCATTGAGGCGGCGCAGCCCCTGCCAGATCTGCTCGGAGATCGGCAGGCCGACGCGCCGCACCGCGGAGGTGACGGCCTCGTACTTGCCGGTGACGCGCACTGCGCCCAGGCCGTACTTCTCCAGCAGGCGCTGCTCGTCGCGTCGCGGGTCGAGCGCCGGGTTGTTGCGGTAGAGCTCGCCGCCGAGCGGGCGGGTGTGGCGCACCGGGGTCGCGTCGAGGATGGCGAAGCGCTCGGGCCGGCCGTCGTCGCACAGGTGCGGCCAGAGCCAGTCGAGCCCCCAGCCGGAGTGGCTCTCGGCGAAGCTCGGCAGGCAGGCGCGCAGCGCGCCGCGGCCGAAGATGGGCACCATCACCTCGACGAAGCGCGTGTGCCGCAGCACGCATTCGGGGCGCTGCAGCAGGAAGTCCCAGCTGTAGTAGGAGTCGCGCGTGAGCGCCGGCTGCGCCAGCGCGAGGCCGAAGCCGTGGAAGAGCGCGAACATGCGGTCGATCACCTCGGTCGAGGCCGAGATGTCGTCGTCGGGGAGCCAGAAGGCGTCGTAGCGCTCGATCAGCTCCGGCTGCTCCGCGAGCAGTTCCGCCAGGCAGGGCCACTTGGGGCCCGGCCGGTGCTCGTGGTACTCGCCGTCGTACAGCCAGGGAGTGCCCTTGCTGCCGTAGTAGCTGACGAAGAGATCGAAGTCGCGGTCTTCGCCGGCCGTCCATTCCCGGTGCAGGGAACGATCGCCGGCGCGTACGATGATCAGGTTCCTGCGATGGCGAAGGCGGGGGCCGGGCGCCGTAGCCGGGCCGGGCCGGGGGGCGCAGGGGCGCTGCTCGTCGCTCATCGGCTGTTCAGGACGCGATGCTGCTCGGAGGCCTCGCCGGTCCTGGGCGCGGGGACGGCAGGAGCCCAGCCGTGGCTGGCCAGCCAGTTCCGGGCGGTGTAGCGAAGCTGGAAGCGCAACTTCCTCAGCCGGCCCTGGAGGGAGGGATCCACCGAGCGGCGCTCGGCGATGGAGGAGGCGCGTGCCGCCGGCGCGGAGCGCACCGGGCAAGGCCGCAGGCCGTAGATACGCAGCCCACATTCCCACCAGTGGCGCAGGTCCACGTCCACCGGGCGGCCGAAGGGCGTGCGGTACTGCAGTAATTTCTGCGCACCGGAACGAGTGATGACATAGGCCGCCGTCAGACTGGGCACGCGCGGGTAGCACACCAGGCTCGAGCCGTCCGACAGGGACTGCACGCTGCGTGTTGCTTCACGCTTGCGGCGGACGAGTTTGATCATGTCCCAGTCCGGGGGCAACTCCGAGATCGCGGCCAGTGCCTGCGGCAGGCGCGCCGACAGTATCACGTCGTCCTCAAAGACCGCGAACATGGTGTCGTTGGAGGCAAGCAGGCGATGCCACAGGGCGCGGTGGCTGGCGTAGCAACCGATCTCGCCGGGTACCAACGGGCGGTGGAACTGGTTTTGGTTGAGTGAGGGCGAGTAGATCCCCTCGACCTCATCCGGAGTGAGCGCACAGCCGTCGACCGCTTCCACCCGCTGCACGGGCAGGCCGATCAGGCCTGCCTGTTCCGTCATGGCCTGCCAGCGTTCGGGGTTGCGTTTCAGGTTGAGGACGAGGCATTGCATGGTTGGAACCGCACGGGATGGATTGAAGACGGGGCCGCAGCTTGCAGACCTCTCGATCGAGCAGGCAATTTCCTTGCCTCCCCCCGCTTCCCGCGACACTGAACTGCCCTGCAGTCTCCGCCACAGAGTGGCCCAGCGCCAGATGCCGCAGCGCCAGGATGCGGCTGCGGTCCCTTGCGCTCATGCCGAGCTGCCGCTTCGAGCTCTGCCGTATTTCGATTGCCGGGTCGGCCCCACTACATCCGTGACATCACCAGACCCCCAGGTCCTCCGACCACTACTTGTGCTGGACTTCGGAAAGCACTTGAGGTTCGGGTCAGCTATGGGATCCGGAATTTGCGGGCAAGGTCAGGATTCCGGGATGCCGCGATGGATGAGCCGATGCGCGATGCTGGTGGTCTGCTGGGTCCAGAGGTGCCGGCAGAGATTGACGTAGAGGCGCACTGTCGGCGAGGGGATGCGCATCAGGTCGTTCCTCGCGTCGAGGACCTGGAGCGAGCGCAGCGGTGTGTCCTGCGTGTCGGGCAACTGCACGTTGTCGAAGCTGCGCGCCTGGAAGTCGTCGGTCACGTGCGTGCCGCCTGCGCCGTCGTGCGTCACGCGTGGCACGAGGCTCTGCAGCACCTGCAGCCCGCGGTTCGCGAGCAGGTAGCCGTTCATCGCGACATCCCAGCCGACCGAGGGGTGCCCTTCCCAGTTCTCCATGCAGAAGCCGTCGCGGAACCAGTTCGGTGCGAAGTGCCGCTGCCACTGCTGCCGCGAGAACAGCACACCCACCGAACTGAAGAACCGGGTGCGGATCACGAACTCGCGCAGCCGCTCGTGCTCGTCCTCACTCGCCGGGCAGTGGATCGACTCGCTATTGCAGGTCGTCATCAGCAGGTTGGCGCAGACGACCTCGTCTCCGCCGAGCGCGCCCGCGTTCAGTAGTTCACAGTACTCGAGCGCGTCTCGGCCGATGACGAGGTCATCCTCGAGCAGCAGCACGAGGTCGGCCTTCTGCTCGAAGGCCCAGACGATGTTGTCGTGCGGGTTCTGGCGCACGCCCTTGCGCTGGGCATTGACGCGCACGTGGAGGTCGAGCGTGCCGCGGTGAGTCTCGATCACATCTAGCACCTCCTGCGTCCGCTCGCTCGGCTCGACGCTGAGGTACAACGGCCAGTGCGCATGGTTGCGGGCGCGGGCGACCGAGCACAGCATCCGGTCGAGATGGATGGGTCGCTGGAATGCGGTGGCCGCGATGGCGAGGCGGGGAGCGGGAGGCATCCGGGGAGACTCGGTTCGCGAGGGGAAGGGACGCACAGGGCAGCGGCGTGCTGCGCAATGATAGGCGCTGTGCGGGCGGGCTGGGCGCCCGCACAGCCTCACTCCAGCGCCTGCGCCTGCACCATGCCGGCGTACAGCCCGCCGCGCTCCATCAGCTCGGCGTGCGTGCCCGCTTCCACCACCCGGCCGTCGGAGAGCACGTAGATGCGGTCGGCGTTGCGCACGGTGCTGAGCCGGTGTGCAATGAGCACCAGCGTCTTCTCGCCGTGCCACTGCTCGATCGACTGCTGCACGACGCGCTCGCTCTCGGTGTCAAGCGCCGAGGTCGCCTCGTCGAACACCCAGACCTTGGCGTCCTTGTAGAGCGCGCGCGCGATCGCGAGGCGCTGGCGCTGGCCGCCCGACAGCCGGCTGCCGTTGGTGCCGATTGGCGTCTCCAGCCCTTCGGGAAGCGTCTGCACGAAGTCCCACAGGTTGGCTGCGCGCAGGCAGGCCTCGATGCGCGCTGCATCCTTGGGTTGTGCATAGGCGACGTTGTCGGCGATCGGACCGTCGAACAGCACAATGTCCTGCGACACCACCGCGAACTGGCGTCGCAGCGAGGCCTTGCGGATTTCCTGGATATCGATGCCGTCAAGCGTCACGCGCCCCGAGGCCGGTGCCACGAAGCCGAGCAGCGTGCTGATCACGGTCGTCTTGCCCGCGCCGGAGGGGCCCACCAGTGCGACCGTGCGGCCCGCCGGAATCTCGAGGTCGAGGCGCGAGAGCGCCGACTGCTCGCTGCCCGGGTAGGTCACCACCACCTGCTCGAAGCGCACCTCGCCGCGGCACTGCGCTGGATCGACTTGGCGCGTGCCGTGATCGGGCTCGGGCGGCGTGTCCATCAGGTCGAAGCAGGCGCGCGCGCCAATCAGGCCGCCGATGATCGGCTGCGACACGTCGGTGAGGTGGCGCATCGGCGAGATCGTCATCAGCATCGCGGTGATGAAGCCGACGAACTCCCCGACGGTCGCGTTGCCCTGGTGGGCCTCGACCAGCGCCATCGTCAGGATCAGGGCGACACCGATGCTGGCGACGATCTGCGTCAGCGGCGTCATCGTGGCGCCGGCGGCGACGCCCTTGAGCACCATGCGGCGCAGTCGCTGCGCCTCCTGCGAGAAGCGCCCCTGCTCAAATTCCGCGGCGTCGAAGGTGCGCACGACGCGCCATGCGCGCGTGATGTCGTCGGTGATCCCCACCAGCCGCACCTGCGACTCGTAGGACTGGCCGCCGACGGCGAGCACGCGCTTCTGCACCTTGCGCACCACGTAGCCCAGCAGCGGCATCGTCACGAATGTCACCAGCGTCAGCTTCCAGTTCAGGTAGAACAGGTAGCCGAGCAGCGCCAACAGCGTCGTGCCGTCGCGCAGGATGGTCGTGACGGCTCCCGACAGCGACGCGGTCGCGTTTTGCGGATCGTTGATGATTCGCGAGGCGAGCACGCCGGGACTCAGCCGGTTGTAGAGACTGGCGTCCGCATTCATCACCGAGCGGATCAGGTCGGTGCGCAGTGCCAGCACGGCCTTCGAGGTAGACCAGTTGAACAGATAGGTGCCCGAGAACGCGAGCAGACCGCGTACGGCGAACAGTCCGATGAGCACGACCGGCACGAGCCACAGCGGGAAGCCGAGGTCGGCCTTGAAGCCGCTGTCGAGCAGCTTCTTCAGCAGCGCCGGCACCGCGGGCTCGATCGCTGCCGACAGGAAGAAGCAGACGACGCCTGCGCTCAGACCTTTCTTCTGGGGGGCCAGGTAGCGGAGCAGTCGGGAAGCGGTTTGTTTGAGATTCATGTCTTGGGGGCTGGCTCAGCGGGCCCGATGCGGAGGCTGCGCGGCTTCACGCTGTTGCGCGGACTAGTGGAGCGCGGTGGCGCCCGCTTGGTTGCGGCCTAGGGGCGCACAGCTCACAAGCGTCCGGCCTGCGGCGTGTCGGAACTCGCGAGCCCGAGAGCCAGCGGGCTGCGTTTGCGCAGGATGTCGAGATAGGTGGCGATGTAGTCCTCGATGCAGCGGTCCCAGTCGAAGCGCGCGGCGTGCGCGCGCGTCCTTGCGCGCCCCTCGTCCGACGCGAGCCGCGGCAGCTCGCGCTCGACCACTGCCCGCATGGCCAACGAGTCGAACTCGTCCCAGTAGGCTGCAGCTTCGCCGCCGATCTCCGGCAGGCAGGTGCGGCGCGCAAGGAAGACCGGGCAGCCGAAGTGCATCGCCTCGATCGGCGGCAGCCCGAAGCCCTCGGTCAGCGAGGGGAACAGGAAGGCCTGCGCGTTTTCGTACAGCCAGGTCTTCTGCGCGTCGGTGATGTCCTCGTACACGAGGACGTTCCGAAGGCTGAGTCCGCGTACCAGTCCCTTGACGCGCTCGGTGTCGTCGCTGCTCGGTCCTGCGAGCACGAAGCGCTGGTCTCTCATTTCGATCGCGAGTCCCAGGAGCGCGTCTATGTTCTTGGACGGCGCCATACGACTCAGGTGAAAGAAGAACGGCTTGCCTGCGACCTCGGGAATCTGCTCGCGAGGATGATCGACCAAGCTTCGTGCACCGTTGTAGACAACCTTCAGGGGGGCCGTCCAGTTCAGGTGCCTGCGGACATCCTCCGCCACGTGCTGGCTGATCGTCACGATACCGTCCGTCCGGGCCGCGATCTTTTCCATCAACTCCTGGGAGTGGGTCCAGTTGCTGCCTTTCGGTCCGTACAGGTAATTCAGGTCATGCAGGGTCACTAGTCGGTGACCGGCGCGCAGAGGCGGGCGCTCCTTGACATGCTGATGCAGAGTGTGCCAGACCGAAAACGACGAGAGATTGCCATGGAACAATCGCTGCCGCGAACGCAGAGGGATGTATTCCACATCGTCTCCGAAGCTACCGTGGAGAGACCTTCTCAGGTGGAACACGAGTTGGATGCCGTGAGTTTCCCGAAGCTCCTTCGCCCTTTTCCCTAGGTGGTGTCCTACTTGGGAGCAGAACTCACCGAGGCCGTCAGTCGTCCTGTTGAATTTGCCAAAGCAGATTCCAATGCGAAACTTATTCATGTGGTATCTCACCCTTCCTGGTCTACGGACAAAATAGAGAGCAGCTTTTCCGACTGGGGCGAGATCGGGATGGGGTCTTTGCTGAGTCGGGTGACCATGTCAAGGGGGAAGTCAGAGTGCTATAGCCGCGTGCTCTCGCGCGGACGGGATCGCCTGAACGGCGACCGAACCGGTGAGCTGGAGGTAGAGGTGCAGATACCGTTGCGCGGCGGCGTCCCAGTCGAAGCGGGCCGCATGTTTCCGGATTTTCCCGGACTGTGCTTGGAGCCGAGGAAGGTTGCGCTCCACCACCTGTTGCATCTTCGGGGCCTCGAAATCAGGGAAATAGGCGGCAACCTCTCCCCCGATCTCCGGTAGGCACGTCCTCTCCGACAGGAACACCGGCTTGCCGAAATGCATCGCCTCGATCGGCGGCAGGCCGAACCCTTCGGTCAGCGAGGGAAAGAGGAAGGCGGTGCAGTTGGCGTAGAGCCACGCCTTCTGCGCGTCGCTGATGCTGAGCATCACGCTTACGTTCGATAGTCCGCCGGTGCTGACCTGCTCCCGCACGGCCCGGCTGTCGCGTCCCTCCGGGCCCGCAAACACGAAGTGCATCCCGGGCCAGTGCCGCGCTAGCGCCAGCAATGCATCGATGTTCTTCGACGCCGACATGCGGCTGAGGTGGAACAGGAAGGGCCGCCCCTGCAACTCGGGGACCGCCTCACGCGGCACATCGACCAGGCTGCGCGCGCCGTTGTAGATCACCTCGATCGGGCCGCGCCACTGCAAGTGCTGCTGCACGTCCCTGCGCACGTAGTCGCTGATCGTAACGATATGGTCGGTGTGAGCCAGTCGGGCGCGCAGCCGACGCATGTTGCGCCACTGGCTGAACCCGCTCTTGAAATAGAGGAAGTTCAAGTCGTGCACGGTGAGCAGGCGCTTTTTCGTACCCTGTGGCGGCAGCGTCTTGTTGAGCTGGTTGAGCGTGTGCCACAGCGCGAAGCGACGCGGCTGGACGTGGCGCAGGCGCTGCCACCGATCGACGCTCAGGTAGTGAACATCCTCCCCGAAGCAGCCCCACAGGGACTCGCGCAGGTGGAAAGTCAGTTCGATCCCGTGCTCTTCCCGCAGAGCGGGCGCCTGGGCGGCCAGCCGCAAGCAGAGTTGGTTCGAGAACTCGCCGAGTCCGTCGATGAGCGAGCCCAGATTGCCGAGGCTGATGCCGACGTGAATTGCTTCACGCACGGCACATCTCCTGGCGCAGGCAGTCCCCGGTCGCCTCGCGGCTGCCCGCGAAGGCAGGACTGCGTAAGAATTCGTCGAACGGGGGGCAGACAGAAATCACGGTCACTTGCGGGTAGAGGTGATTGTGCTGAAGCTTGCGCAAGGGACTTGCGTGCTGCGGCAGGGGCCGAAGGCTGCGGTCCCGCACGGCATGACGGCCCGGATTCTGCCATCCCCTCGGGGATTTCCCGGGTTTCCAGGCACGCCCGGGAAACGTTGAGGCCTACTCGCTCCAATGGGTCGTGACCCATTGCGCAGGTCGCAGTCCCCGACCCGTCCGATTCCGTCTTCCCTCGATCGCATCCGGCGGATTCACCTCGCCATGGAAGATGACGATGCGGCAGCCCTGCGGGATTCCCGGTTCGCGCCAGAAGTTGGTGGGCCAAGCCGGGATGCAGTGGTACTTGAAGCTCGCGCACCACTCCTTGGGCCAGTAGGCGAGCTTGCCCTGCCGGTGCAGCACGTCGGAGAGGAAGGCCTGCTCGTTGCGGAAGGCCTTCCTCGCCTCGGCCTGCTCGGCGAGGAACTTCGCCAGCACGTCGGCGTGCGCGCCGATGCGGAAGCGGTAGACCGAGGAGTTGCCGGTCACGCGCCACGGGCGCTTCCAGTCGTGGATGATCAGGAATTCGCCCGGCTGCTCGAAGAAGGGCGTGATGTCGTCGACGATCACGACGTCGAGGTCGAGGAACAGCGCGGTGCCGCGCAGGCCGTGCAGGTCGGCCTCGAAGGTGGTCAGCTTCTTCCAGCCGCGCTCGGGGATGCCCTCGGGCAGCGCGAGGTCCGGAATCGGCAGGCACTCGACCTCGGGGCGAACGCCCTCGCCGCGGTCGGTCAGGCAGACGAAGCGGAAGGGGCCGCGCAGGTGGCGCGCGACCATGCCGTAGAGCCGGTTGACGTACTCGGGGCCGTACTTGGTCCCCCACTTCATGCAGAGGATGACGCGTTCGTCGGCGTCGGGGGCGGCGGTCGGATTCGGTGTCTTCTGGGTCATCGGGCGGCTTTCGCGGCCCGCTATTGTCCCTGTTCCAGGATCCGCTTCACGATTTGGCTGGTCGAGTGCCCGCCCGAGAGTGACATCGTGCGCACCTCGCCGCCCCGCGCCAGCACGCCGCGGTGCCCGGCGATCTGCTCGATCCGGTAGTCGCCGCCCTTGACCAGCACGTCCGGCGCCACCGCGTCGATCAGCCGCTCGGGCGTGTCCTCGCCGAAGGGAACCACCCAGTCCACCGCGGCGAGACAGGCGAGAACCGCCATGCGGTCCTCGGCGGGAACGATCGGGCGCCTCGGCCCTTTCAGGCGCCGCACCGACGCGTCGTCGTTCACCGCGACGATCAATCGGTCGGCCAGCCGGCGTGCCTGGGCGAGATACTGAGTGTGGCCTGGATGCAACAGATCGAAGCAGCCGTTGGTCATCGCGATGCGTTCGCCGCGCCGGCGCGCCTGTCGCACCTGCTCCAACAGCTGTGACTCGGTGACGACGCCGTGCAACTCGCGCGCGGGCCGCGTGGCCTCCACGGCCCGGGCGAGCTCCTGCCGGCTGACGGTCGCGGTGCCGAGCTTGCCGACCGCGATGCCGGCGGCGAGGTTGGCGAGCTGCGCGGCCGCCGGCCAGCTCAGGCGTGCGGCGCGCGCCGCCGCGAGCACCGCGATCACCGTGTCGCCGGCACCGGTCACGTCGTAGACCTCCCGGGCCTGCACCGGCAGGTGCAGCGGCGCGCGGTCGCGCTCGAGCAGCGTCATGCCTTCCTCGCTGCGCGTGATCAGCAGCGCGTCCCAGCCCATCTCGTCGAGCAGGCCGAGCCCCTTGTCGACCAGCTCGCCCTCGTCGCGGCAGCGGCCGACCGCGCGCTCGAACTCGGAGCGGTTGGGCGTGATGACGCTCGCGCCGCGGTAGACCGACAGGTCGGCCTGCTTCGGGTCGACAAGCACCGGCTTGCCGGCCGCGCGGCAGGCCTCGATCAGCTCGGGCACGTGCGCGAGCGCGCCCTTGGCGTAGTCGGACAGCACCACCGCGTCGGCCTCGGGCAGGCGCTCGCGCAGCGCCTGGGGCGCGAGCGCGGCGGCGGGCGAGGGCGGCTGCTCGAAGTCGAGCCGGATCATCTGCTGGTGGATGCTGAGCACGCGCAGCTTCGCGATCGTCGCGAGCCGCGCGTCGGTCTCGAGTTCGCAGCGCACGCCGCCCGCCTCCAGCGCCCGGCACAGCGTGTCGCCGGCCTCGTCCTGCCCGACGCGGCCGAGCAGCCGCACCGAGGCGCCGAGCGCGGCGAGGCCGAGCGCGACGTTGGCGGCGCCGCCGGCGCGGTGCTCGCAGCGGCTGACGTTGACGACCGGCACCGGGGCCTCGGGCGAGATGCGGGTGGTGCTGCCGCTCCAGTAGCGGTCGAGCATCACGTCGCCCGCCACCAGCAGGCGCAGCTTCGAGAAATCGGGAATGCGCATCGGCTCGCCTCCAGGACTGCTGCGCGCCGGCCCCGTGCCGGCCGCGCCAGTCCCAGCATGCCGCCGAACGCCGCGCGAGGGCGCCGCGTGGCAAGGATTCCCTCATGTCGCCGCAGGCCCACGTGCCCGCGGCGCTGCCGATAATGCGCGCCATGACCGCAGCACGCATCCGAAGCGCCGAGCCGCGCGACGCCGCCGATCTCGTGGCCCTGATCGCCGCGCTGGCCGACTACGAGAAGCTCACCCACCTGCTGGAGCTCACGCCCGAGAAGCTCGCCGCGCAGCTCTTCGGCGAGCGGCCGCCCGCGGAGGCGGTGGTGGCCGAGGTCGAGCACGCGCCGGGCGGCGCGAAGACCGTCGGCTTCGCGCTCTACTTCACCAACTTCTCGACCTTCCTCGCCAAACCGGGCCTCTACCTGGAGGACCTGTTCGTGCTGCCGGACTACCGCGGCCAGGGCATCGGCCGTGCGCTGCTGAGCCACGTCGGCGCGCTGGCGGTGCGGCGCGGCTGCGGCCGCTTCGAGTGGAGCGTGCTGGACTGGAACCAGCCGGCGATCGATTTCTACCGCGCGATGGGCGCGAGCGTGCTGCCGGACTGGCGCATCTGCCGCGTCACCGGCGAGGCGCTGGAGAAGTTCGGGCGCTGACGCCCCCGCGACTGCGGGAGGGCACCCCCCTCACTGGGGGTCCTGGAAGCCGCCCTGGCGGAAGGTCAGCACCAGCGTGTCGCGGTGCGCGTCGTCGCCGTCGGGCTGGATCGGCGTGGTCTCGTGGATCACGCGCGCATCGTCGAGCAGCAGCGCGCTCCAGTGCTCGGCGAGCGTGAAGCGCAGCCCGCGCGGGCCGTCGGCCTCGAACACGCGCGTCTCGCCGCCGCGCACGCGGTGGCGGTCCACCAGCAGCACCGCGACGTAGTCGACGCCGTCGCGGTGCGCGCCCTCGGGGGTCGGGCGGCCGACCCCCTCGCGCGTGTCGATGCGGAAGGTGTGCGCCTCGATGAACCAGCGCTCGGGCGCGCGGCCGCCGTTGCGGCGCGCGCTCGCGTCGGCGAACAGCCGTCCGAGTCCCTGCAGCAGCGGGTTCCAGGCCGGCTGCGTGTGCAGCCCGGGTTCCACCGGCTCGAACCAGCGCTCGATGCCGCCGTGCAGCGCGTTGTAGGTGGTCGGCTGCCAGTGCGCGCGGTGCGGCACGAGCGTCAGTGCCGGCGGCTCGAACTCCTGCACCAGTGAGGCGTGGCGCCGGAAGCGGTAGCGCCCGCCGTCGCGCAGGTAGGCATCGGGCGGCAGGCGCTCCCAGTAGGGCGCGAGCGCGTCGAAGTCCTGCGGCGCGCAGCCCGCGACGCTCGCCAGCGCCTGCCGCGGCAGCAGCGCGAAGCCCTGCTCGTGCAGGCGGCGGGCGGGATCGGCGGCATCGAGCGCCGGGTCGAGGGTCAGCGGCAGGGGCATGGCGAAAGGCGCCTCAGGCGAAGGAAAACCCGTTACGGTAGCACGGGCCCGTCGGCCCCCCTGCGCGTCGCCGCGCCGACGGCAGGCGCGGTCATTTCGCGCCCGGCGAGCCGGACAGCGTGCGCCACCGGCTCGGCGCAAGGCGGGTGAGCGGGTTCGTCCCCGGCTTCTGCAGCAGCAGTTCCCCCGCCAGCGCGATGTCGGGGCGCCCGTCGCGGTTCACGTCGCCCACCGCCATCGAGTGGGGGTTGAAGTTGCCGTAGGGCGCGATGAACAGCTCCTCGGCGGCAAGCGTGCCGTCCGCTTGCTGCAGGTAGATGCCGGCCTTCATCCATCCCTGGTGCGAGACGATCACGTCCGCCCGTCCGTCGCCGTCGAGGTCGGCCACCCGCACCGCCAGCGGGATGTCGTGGCTGGCCATGCGGCTCATCGGCCCGAGGCTGCCGTCGCTGCGCTGGTGGAACACGCCGATGTAGGCGTTCGGCCAATTGCCCCCCGCGGCGATCACCACGTCCTTGCGGCCGTCGCCGTTCAGGTCGCCGACGGCGATTCCC
Organism: Caldimonas tepidiphila; assembly: GCF_003569765.1. Classification (GTDB taxonomy): domain Bacteria; phylum Pseudomonadota; class Gammaproteobacteria; order Burkholderiales; family Burkholderiaceae_C; genus Caldimonas; species Caldimonas tepidiphila. The sequence goes on from NZ_QXMG01000020.1 coordinate 69,130, forward strand.
TGAGGCCCGCCCCAGGAATTGTCGGTCGCCAGGCGATCGGGCGCCGCGAAGCTGCCGTCGGCCTGCTGCCGCAGCACCGCGACGTAACTCCCGCTCACCGCGGCGACGAGGTCGGGGCGGCCGTCGCCATTCACGTCGGCGACCTCGAAGTCGGCCGCGCCGGTGGCGCCGAGCCCGGGCGTGGCGTGGAGGACCAGCTCGCCTGCCGCGTTCTGGCGCCAGATGCTGAGCTGGTCGCTTGCAAGGCTGCCGCCGAGCAACTCCGCCCGGCCATCCCCGTCGAGGTCCGCGAGGCGCACCCGGGCCATGTCGGCACGGTTCAGCAGGCTCGCCAGCACCAGGCTGCCGCCGCTGCCCTGGCGGAACACCGCCGCGCCGCAGCCGTTGCCGCCCACGACCACCTCGTTGCGGCCGTCGCCGTCGAGGTCGCCGATGGCGACCGAGGTGAGCCAGCACGAGAGGAAGCGGCCGGCGCCCGTTCGCGCCGGCGTCCCCAGGCTGCCGTCGGCCCGGCCTGCGGCCACGAACAGCGCGGACTCGTCGGCAGGCGCGTCGGCCATGCCGCTCGTCAGCACGACATCGGCCATGCCGTCGCCGTTCACATCGCCGATGGCCATCGCGTCGGTGCTGATCGCCGGGGCCAGCCTCACCGGGTAGGCGAACCGGCCCTGGTCGGTCATGAAGTTCAGCTCGAAGGCCGTCCCCATCGGGTTGCCGAGCGCGTCGGCGACCGAGCCCCTCACGGAGACGCGGTAGCTCCTGCCGGGCTGCAGCGCAACGGACGGCACGAGGGTCACTGTCGCTCCCTGCACCGACAAGGAGGCGGGGATCGCCTGGCTCAGGTCGCTCAGCTCGATGCTGTACGCATTCACGCTCGACGGGGCGAGCGGCTCGCTGAACTCGAGCACGATCGCGCCTGTCAGCGCCGCGTCCCGGGCCCCTTCGGCGGGGAAGGTGCTCGCCACGCCGGGTCCGGCGGCATCGACCTCGAAGCGCCAACTCCGCTCGGCCGCCAGGGCCCAGGGCATTGCCCAGCAGGTCCTTCGCCCCGGTGCCGACGCGAGCGGTGTAGCTGCCCTCGGCCCAGGCCTGGGCCGGGACGAAGCGCGCCGTGTTCCCATCCACCCGCACGGTCCCCGGCACCGCGCGGTTGCCGCCGTCGAGGACCGAGAAGCTGCCGGAGGCGAGGGAGGCGGCGTCCACCGGCTCGCTGAAGGTCACGCTGACGACCATGCCCGCGCCTCGGGCCACGCCGGGAGCGGGCGCCACCGCTTCGATCGTCGGCGGCACCGCGTCGCTGCTGCGCGAGCCGACGCGGTAGGCCAGGAGCTGCCCGGTGCTCGTTTCGCTGAAGCTGCCGCTGCGCGTCGTCATGGCGTCGCGCACCAGGCCCACGTCCGGCGCATACCACTCGTCGTGCGTGGTCTCGACGCGCACCTGCCGCCCGTCGCGGCTGAGCACGACGGTCTGGGACACCGCGCTGCGCTGGTGCAGGCAGTCGGCGAAGTCGCCCGCCGGCGTGCTCACCCTCTCCAGGCCGATGACGGTGGCCACGGCCCGGATCGTCATCCGCTCGCCGCGCCCGTCCCCGTCGAGGTCTTCCGCCTCGATCGTGCGGTCGACCTGCACGAAGGAGTCGCCGATGCGCAGCGGCAGGCGCAGCAACTCGATCGGGCCGGCCTGTTGCAGCGGCCCGGAGGCGGCCGTGGCGTATTCGCGCACGCCTTCCGCGCTCGACACGACGATCGACCGGAACACCCCGTCCTCGTCGGTGCTCTCCACGATGCTTCCGGTGCGGCCCTCCACCGCCTGCGTGCCGAGCACGCTCACGGTGCGCGACGCCTGGCCGGCCTCGTTCGCGTAGATCCAGCGGTTGCCCTCGGCGAGGGGGAAGTAGTCGCGCTGCGGCAGCAAGGGCGCCGGCCCACCGCCGGCCTCGCCTGCGCCGCCTCCGCCGCAGGCGGCGAGCAGCAGCGTCAGAGCGAGGAGGGCTCCGAGGCGCAACTTCGCGCCGGGGCCCGGAATTGCGGGGGAGCGGGCGCCGGATGCGGCGTCCACGAGCCAGGCCAGGAATGTCATCGTTCTGTGCTCCCCGGGCCCCGCCCGTCGTTTTGCGCAGCGATTCTAGGGGGCCCGCAGGGCATGGTTGCCACCGGAGGCAGGCCCGGATGGCGTCTCCCGCGAGTCGTCTCTATGCTCGCGGCAGGAGACGAGACGACATGACGAAGACACACGAGCCCGCCGCCGCCGACGCCTACGCCGAACTGCACGCCGGCTTCCGCTGGCAGGTGCCGCCGGACTTCAGCATCGCCGAGGCCTGCTGCGGCCGCTGGGCGCGCGATCCTGCCAGCGCCGGCCGCCCGGCGGTGATCCACGAGCGTGAGGACGGGCGCCTCGCGACGCTGAGCTACGGCGAGCTGCATGCCGCGGCGGGGCGGCTGGCGAACGCGCTCGCGCGGCTCGGCGTCGGCCGCGGCGACCGCGTCGCGATCGTGATGCCGCAGCGGCCCGAGACCGCGATCGCGCAGATCGCGGTGAACCGGCTCGGCGCGGTGGCGATGCCGCTGTCGATGCTGTTCGGCCCCGAGGCGCTGCAGTACCGGCTGCAGGACAGCGAGGCGCGCGTCGCGATCGTCGACGAGAGCGCGATCGCGAACCTGCGCGCCGCGCGCGGCGCCTGCCCGGCGCTCGAGTGCCTGCTCGCGGTCGGCGAGGCCGAGGGGCAGGGCGAGCTCGACTGGAGCGCGGCGCTCGCGCGCGAGTCGCCCGAGCACGCCGCCGCCGAGGCGCATGCCGACGCGGGCGCGGTGCTGATCTACACCAGCGGCACCACCGGCCCCCCGAAGGGCGCGCTGATCCCGCAGCGCGCGCTGCTCGGCAACCTCACCGGCTTCGTCTGCAGCCAGAACTGGCTCGACGGCGCGACGCTCGACGAACTGCTCGACCCGGCCGGCCCGCGCGGCGTGCCGGGCGACGCGGTGTTCTGGAGCCCGGCCGACTGGGCCTGGACCGGCGGGCTGATGGACGCGCTGCTGCCCTCGCTCTACTTCGGCATCCCGATCGTCGCCTGGCAGGGGCGCTTCTCGCCCGAGCGCGCCTTCGAGCTGATGGAGCGCCATGCCGTCACGCACAGCTTCCTGTTCCCGACCGCGATCAAGGCGATGATGAAGGCGGTGCCGCGCCCGCGCGAGCGCTACCGGCTCGCGCTGCGCGCGGTGATGAGCGCCGGCGAGGCGGTGGGCGACGCGGTGTTCGCGTGGTGCGAGCGCGAGCTCGGGCTGCAGGTCAACGAGATGTTCGGCCAGACCGAGATCAACTACGTGGTCGGCAACTGCTCGGCGCGCTGGCCGGCGCGCCCCGGCAGCATGGGCCGCGCCTATCCGGGCCATCGCGTCGCGGTGATCGACGACGCCGGGCAGCCCTGCCCGCCGGGCGTGCCGGGCGACGTCGCGGTGCACCGCCGCGACGTGCACGGCGACCCCGACCCGGTGTTCTTCCTCGGCTACTGGAAGCGCGAGGACGCGACGCGCGCCAAGTTCACCGGCGACCCCGCCGACTCCTGGTGCCGCACCGGCGACACCGCGGTGACGGACGCCGAGGGCTACCTCTGGTACCAGGGCCGCAGCGACGACGTGTTCAAGGCCGCCGGCTACCGGATCGGCCCGAGCGAGGTCGAGAACTGCCTCGTGAAGCACCCGGCGGTGGCCAACGCCGCGGTGGTGCCGAAGCCCGACCCGGAGCGCGGCGCGCTCGTGAAGGCCTACGTGGTGCTGGCGCCGGGGTTCGATCCGGGGCCGGCGCTGGTGGAGGAGCTGCAGCAGCACGTGCGCGGGCGGCTCGCGCCCTACGAGTACCCGAAGGAGCTCGAGTTCATCGAGGCGCTGCCGATGACCACCACCGGCAAGGTGCAGCGGCGCGTGCTGCGGCTGCAGGAGGAGGAGCGGGCGCGCGGCAGCGCCGGCTGAGGAGCAGGCAGGGGGCGCGGTCCGTCAGCGGCAGGACTCGACCTGTTGCGGTGCGGTGCCGCTCTCGTTGAAGCGGTCGAGGCCGGCGGCGCGCGACGGCCGGGCCTCCCAGCAGCGCGTGCCCTGGCGGAAGCGGCGGCCGGCGGTGGTGGCCTCCTCCACCCGCGCCTCGCTGCCGCCCACATGATCCGCAAAGCGCTCGCTCGCCGTGCGGCGCGGGCCCGTGCGCGGGTCCTCCAGCGCCCGGGAGCGCAGCGGCGCGCCGACGCCGGAGAACGTCGGCGGGAGCCCGAGCTGCAGCGGCGCCGTGCCGGCTGCGGCATCGCCCGGCGCTGTCGCGGGCTCCACCGCGGGCGTCGGCGTCGCCGGCATCGCGGACGCGCCGGCGGCGGGGAAGACCGGGCGCTCCCGTCCGCGAGGCCCCCGGGCGGGGGTGCGCGAGGATGCGTCCTGCGGCGTCGGCGGGAGCGGCGGCCGGGCCGCCGGCTCCCGGTGCGGCGCCCCGGTCGGGGGCAGGACCGGGATCAGGCGGCCGCGCATCCGCAGGTCGCCGCGTGCCGCCGGCTGCGGCGCGTCCGGCCGTGCCACGGGCCAGCGCAGCACGAGGACGTGCAGCGCCGCCACCAGCACGAACAGCGCGGCGCGCATCGCGCGCTCGCGCCGGGACGGCGTGTCGTTCCAGGGGCGCGGCAGGACGGCGGACGTGGATGCGGTCATGGGGCGCTGCGTGGCAGGACGGTCCGCCGATTGTGCCGCCCGCCGGAGCCGGGACAGGCCGGCGGCGGGCACCGCCGCGTGCGGGCCGCGCGGCCTTCGGGCAAACTCGGCGGCTCCAGGAACCACAGCGATCAGGAACGAGCCCCATGGAACGAGTCACCCTCGGCCGCAGCGACCTCGAGGTCAGCCGCGTCTGCCTCGGCACGATGACCTTCGGCGAGCAGGTGCAGCAGTCGGCCGCGCACGCCCTGCTCGACGAGGCGCTGGCGCGCGGCGTGGACTTCATCGACGCCGCCGAGATGTACCCGGTGCCGGCGCGCGAGGGCAGCTACGGCGCCACCGAGCGCATCCTCGGCAGCTGGTTCGCGTCGCGCCCCGGCGTGCGCGAGCGTGTCGTGCTCGCGTCGAAGGTCGCCGGCCCGGGCCGCTACCCGTGGATCCCGAGCGCGAGCGCGTTCACAGCCGACGCGATCGTCGCCGCCTGCGACGCGAGCCTCGAGCGCCTCGGCACCGACCGCATCGACCTCTACCAGATCCACTGGCCGGCGCGCCCGGTGCCGATGTTCGGCCGCCTGTACTTCGACCCGGCCCAGCCCTCGTCGTCGCCGGGCGTGCTGGAGCAGCTCGAGGCGCTCGCGCGGCTGGTGCGCGCGGGCAAGGTGCGCCACGTCGGCCTGTCCAACGAGACGCCCTGGGGCGTGAGCGAGTTCGCGCGGCTCGCCGAGGCGCACGGCCTGCCGCGCATCGTCTCGGTGCAGAACCCGTACTGCCTGGTCAACCGCAGCGTCGAGAACGCGCTCGACGAGACGCTGCACCGCGAGCAGGTCTCGCTGCTGGCCTACTCGCCGCTCGCCTTCGGGCTGCTGACGGGCAAGTACGACGCGGCCGCGCCGGGCGAGGCCGGTGCGCCGGACGGGCGCCTGTCGGTGTTCGAGTCGATGCGCCAGCAGCGCTGGGGGCGCCCGGAGGCGCTCGCGGCCGCGCGCCGCTACAACGCGCTGGCGCGCGAGCACGGCCTCACGCCGGTGCAGCTCGCGCTCGGTTTCTGCAACAGCCGCCGGCCGCTCGTCGCGAGCACGATCATCGGCGTGACGAGCCCGCAGCAGCTGCGCGAGAACCTCGACGCGGCGAACGTGACGCTCGGCGCCGAAGTGCTCGAGGCGATCGACCGCATCCGCTGGGAGATGCGCGACCCGGCGCAGTGAGGGGAGGGCAGCGGAGATGGCCCGCAAGGAACACGTTTCGGAGACCCCGGCGACACAGCTGCTGCGCCGCCACGGCGTCGCCTTCACCGAGCATGTCTACGACTACGTCGAGCACGGCGGCACGGCCGAATCGTCGCGCCAGCTCGGCGTCGACGAGCACGCGGTGGTCAAGACGCTGGTGATGCAGGACCAGGACGCGAAGCCGCTCGTCGTGCTGATGCACGGCGACCGGCAGGTCAGCACCAAGAACCTGGCGCGCCAGATCGGCGCGAAGAAGGTCGAGCCCTGCAAGCCGGAGGTGGCGCAGCGCCACAGCGGCTACCTGGTCGGCGGCACCTCGCCCTTCGGCACGAGGAAGGAGATGCCGGTCTACGTCGAGGAGACGGTGCTGCAGCTGCCGCGCATCTGCATCAACGGCGGGCGGCGCGGCTACCTGGTCGGGATCGATCCGCAGGTGCTGGTCGCGCTGCTGAAGGCGCGGCCGGTGCAGTGCGCGAGCGTCGACTGAAGGGGGCGAAGAAGAGCCGAGCCCGGGCCGGGGCGGGCGATCACCAGTCGCTGAGGACCTTGCGCAGGCGGTTGATCGCCTGGCGGTGCAGCTGGCAGACGCGCGAGTCGGTGACGCCGAGCACCGCGGCGATCTCCTTGAGGCTGCATTCGTGCTCGTAGTACATGCTCATCGCGTAGCGCTCGCGCTCGGGCAGCGCCTCGATCGCCTCGGCGAGGTCGGCGCGCAGGCGCTGCTCGCGCAGCATCGAGAGCGGGTCGCCCTGCTCGTCGGCGAGGTGGCGGTCGAGGTAGTCGCCGCTGTCCTCGGCGCCCAGGTCCTCCAGCGACAGCATCTGCGAGCCGTGCGCCTCGGTCAGCAGCTCGTGGTATTCGGCCAGCGGCATCTCCAGGCGCTGCGCCACCTCCGCGTCCTGCGGCGCGCGGCCGAGCTCGTGCTCGAGCTGCTGCACCGCGCCGGCCACCGCGCGCTGCTGGCGCCGGCTGCTGCGCGTGGCCCAGTCGGCGCTGCGCAGCTCGTCGAGCATCGCGCCGCGGATGCGCTGGCCGGCATAGGCCTCGAACTGCGCGCCCTGCGCCTCGTCGAAGCGGCTGAGCACCTCGTTGAGCCCCAGCAGCCCCGCCTGCACCAGGTCGTCGAACTCGACGTTGGCCGGCAGCTTGGTCATCATGCGGCGGGCCATGCGGTGCACCAGCGGGCTGTACTCGCGGAGCTTGGCGTTGAGGTCGGGGCGGACGGAAAGGGCTGCTTGCATGGGGTCTCGTCTCTCTGGGCGGCTCGTGGCCGCCGGTGGGCGATGCGGGCCGGGGGCACCGGGCCAGGCCGGCTGCGCATCGCGATGGATCGATGGCGTCCAATGTAAGCAGGCACTCGCATCGCTTGCAGTGGGCGGCGCGCCAAACCGCGTGTCAGGCAAATTCCTACAAGCTGCCGGGGTGGGGACGACAGGCCGGGGCGTGCCCGGTGGCGGGGGCGGCCGCCCGGTGCACAATGGCGACCCCCACTCGAAGCACGTCCCATGGAGACCCTGATTCCCTTCGCCGCCGTCGTCGCCGGCTACCTGCTCGGCTCGCTGTCCTTCGCCGTCATCGTCAGCCGCCTGATGGGCCTGAGCGACCCGCGCAGCTACGGCTCCGGGAACCCCGGCGCGACCAACGTGCTGCGCTCGGGCAACAAGGCCGCGGCGATCCTGACGCTGGTGTTCGACGCGCTCAAGGGCGTGCTGCCGGTGCTCGCGGTGCGCTTCTGGGGCGAGCCCTGGGGCCTGGGCGAGGGCACCGCGGCGATGGTCGGCCTCGCGGCCTTCGTCGGCCATGTCTGGCCGGTGTTCTTCCGCTTCCAGGGCGGCAAGGGCGTCGCGACCGCCGCGGGCGTGCTGCTCGCGATCAATCCGCTGCTCGGCGTCGCGACGCTCGCCACCTGGCTGATCATCGCGTTCTTCTTCCGCTACTCGTCGCTGGCCGCGATCGTTGCGGCGGTGTTCGCGCCCTTCTTCCAGATCCTCGTCTGGGGCATGGGCCCGGTGGCCGGCATGGCGCTGTTCATGGCGGCGCTGCTGGTCTGGCGCCACGAGGGCAACATCCGCAAGCTGCTGGCCGGCACCGAGAGCCGCATCGGCCAGAAGTCGTCCAAGCCTGCCGCGCCGCCGGCGCAGGGCAGCCAGCCGGGGGGCAAGCCCGGCAACAAGCACGGCCGCGGCAAGCCGCGGCGCAAGGGGCATTGAGATGGTGCAGCGTTTCCACGTCGGGGCCCGCCTGTCGGAGATGGCGGTCCACAACGGCACGGTCTACCTCGCCGGCCAGGTGCCGGACGACGGCTCGCTCGACATCGGCGGGCAGACCGCGCAGGTGCTGGGCATGGTCGACCGGCTGCTGGCCGAGGCCGGCAGCGACAAGTCGCGCATCCTGATGGCGCAGATCTTCCTCGCCGACCTGGCGGACTACGACGGCATGAACGCCGCCTGGGACGCCTGGGTGCCGGCCGGCAGCGCGCCGCCGCGCGCCACGGTGCAGGCGAGGCTCGCGCGGCCCGAGTGGCGCATCGAGATCGTCGTCACCGCGGCGCTCGCGCCATGAACGCGCCGCAGGATCCCCGCCCGCAGGACTCGCCGCCGCCGGCCGCCGATGCGCCGAAGCCGCTGCGCACGCTGCTGCTGATGGGGGCGCTGATCGCGGCGATGAGCGGCGGCGTGCTGCTGATCCAGGGTCGGGGCGAGCAGAAGCTGTCCGCCGAGCTGCAGGCCCGCGCGCAGCCGGGCGACATCCGCATGATCTCGTCGCAGACCTGCGTCTACTGCAATCGTGCGCGCGAGTGGCTCACCGAGCACCGCGTGCCCTTCGACGAGTGCTTCATCGAGCGCGACGCCCGCTGCGCCGCGCAGTACCAGGCGCTCGGCGCCCGCGGCACGCCGACGCTGCTGGTGCGCGGCCAGCCGGTCCTCGGCTTCAATCCCGAGCGCATCGCCGCGGTGCTTGCCGCGACCTCACGCTGACAGGCCGAGCGCGGCCGGGTCGCCGCGGCCGAGCCGCACCAGCTCCGCCTCGCCGCTGCTGAGGTCGATCACCGTGGTGGGCTCCATCGCGCAGGCGCCCGCGTCCACCACCGCCTGGATCTGGCGCTCGAAGCGCGCGCGGATCTCCTGCGGGTCGTTCAGCGGCTCGGTCTCGCCCGGCGGGATCAGCGTCGTCGCGAGCAGCGGCTCGCCGAAGACCGACAGCAGCTCCTGCGCCACGCCGTGCTCGGGCACGCGCAGCCCGATCGTGCGCCGCGAGGGGTGCGACACGCGCCGCGGCACCTCCTTGGTCGCCTCGAGGATGAAGGTGTAGGGGCCGGGCGTCGCCAGCTTCAGCAGCCGGTACTGGCGGTTGTCCACGCGCGCGTAGTTGGCGAGCTCGGACAGGTCGCGGCACAGCAGCGTCAGGTGGTGCCGGTCGTCGACGCCGCGGATGCGGCGCAGGTTCTCGGCCGCGGTCTTGTCGTCGAGGTGGCAGACCAGCGCGTAGCTGGAGTCGGTCGGGATCGCGGCGATGCCGCCGGCGTGCAGGATCTGCGCCGCCTGCTTCAGCAGCCGCGGCTGCGGATTGTCCGGATGGACTTCGAAGTACTGGGCCATGCGCCGATTGTGCGGGAAGCGCCCCGCGCGCTGCCTGACATCCCCGGGCGTGCCGGCGGCTTCACTCGGCCGCGGGGCGTGCGGCCCCGTGCCCCGGGGCGGCCGGCACGGGCCGGGCCGCGGGGGGCGGGCGCCAGTTGAGCGCCGCCGACGCGCCGCCGCAGGCGGCGACCACCGCCATGCCGACCCAGGCCCAGCCGTCCGGCACGTGGCCGAGCAGGGCCCAGCTCGCCGCGGCGGCGACGGCGATCTGCGCGTAGATGAAGGGCATCAGCGTCGCGGTCGGCGCGAAGCCGAGCGCGAGGATCAGGAACAGGTGGCCCGCGGTACCCAGCAGCCCGATGCCGGCGAGCAGCGCGAGGTGCTGCGGCGCGGCGGCGGCCAGCACCGCCAGCGGCTCCACCGGGCTCGCCCACAGCAGCGGCAGCAGCAGCGCGGTGCCGATGAGCCCGGTGTAGAAGTGCGTCGTGTACGGGTCCTCCATGCCGGCGAGCTTGCTGGTGAGCACCTGGAAGCTCGCGTACGAGAAGGCGCCGGTCAGCGGGAGCAGCACCGCCCAGCCGAACAGCCCGCTGCCCGGCCGGATCACGATCAGCGCGCCGGCGAAGCCGCCGCACACCAGCAGCCAGCGCAGCCGCGTCACGCGCTCGCGCAGCAGCCAGCCGGCCAGCAGCGTGACGACCACCGGCGTCAGCATGCCGATCGCGGTGAACTCGGCCACCGGCAGGTACTGCACGCCGAAGAAGGAGGTGCCGCTCGTGAACAGCAGCAGCGCGCCGCGCACGAGCTGGAACTTCGGGTGCTGCGTGCGGAAGGCCTGCCGGCCGCCGCGCCGCAGCAGCCAGACGGACATCACCAGCGCCTGCGTGGCGTAGCGCAGCGTCAGCACCAGCAGCACCGGCACGAAGGCGCCGACGTACTTGACGCTCGTGTCCATCGTGCCGAAGCAAAGCGCCATCAGCAGGATCAGCGCGATGCCGAGCCCGGGGCGGTGGCGGCGGTTCACGCGGCGCCCCGCGCGGCGCGGCGCACCCGCGGCCCGCGGGGGCGGCGGTCGCTGCCGTGCATCAGGGCCGGTGGATGCGGTCGGCCAGCGCCTCCCACACCGGGGACAGCGACGCGTTCAGGTGCGGCAGCATGCCGAGGTCGGCATGGCTCTCCTCGGGCGAGTGGAAGTCCGAGCCGCGCGAGGCGAGCAGGTCGAACTCGCGCGCCATGTCGCCGTACTTGGCGAACTCCTGCGCGGTGTGGCTGCCGGTGACGACCTCGACGCCGCGGCCGCCGTGCTCGCGGAACTCGGAGAACAGCGCGTACTCCTCGTTCGCGGTGAAGCGGTAGCGGCCCGGGTGCGCGATCACGGCAATGCCGCCGGCCTCGCGGATCCAGCGCACCGCGTCGCCGAGCGCGGCCCAGCGGTGCGGCACGTAGCCGGGCTTGCCCTCGGTCAGGTACTTGCGGAAGACCTCGTAGGTGTCGCGGCAGACGCCGGCCTCGACCAGGTGGCGCGCGAAGTGCGTGCGCGAGATCAGGTCCGGGTTGCCGACGTACTTCAGCGCGCCCTCGTAGGCGCCCTCGATGCCGGCCTGCGCGAGGCTCGCGGCCATCTCGCGCGCGCGCTGCTCGCGCCCGCCGCGGGTGCGCTTCAGGCCCTCGACCAGCCCGGGGTGATCCGGATCGAAGCCGAGGCCGACGATGTGCACCGTCTCGCCGCCGAAGGTCACCGAGATCTCGGCGCCGCAGAGGTAGGGCAGGCCCAGCGCCAGCGCCGCGTCGCGCGCGCGGTGCTGGCCGCCGACCTCGTCGTGATCGGTGAGGGCCCAGAGTTCGACGCCCCGCGCCACCGCGCGCTCCGCGAGCGCCTCCGGTGTCAGCGTGCCGTCGGAGACGCAGGAGTGGCTGTGCAGGTCGGCGTTCTTGATGTTCACGGGGCTCATTGTAGGAAGGCGGCCGCCAGCCTGCCGCGGCGCGAGGATTGGCGGGGAAGGGCCCGGGGCGATGCGCGCCCCGGCCACGGCGTTCTCAGCGCTCCAGCCGGATCAGCCGGCCGTCGCTGCTGTCGGTGAGCAGGTAGAGCCAGCCGTCGGGGCCCTGGCGCACGTCGCGGATGCGCTCGTTGAGCCGCGGCAGCAGCTCCTCCTCGCCGGTGACGCGCTCGCCGTCGAGCGTCAGGCGCAGCAGCCGCTGCGCGCGCAGCGTGCCGACGACGAGGCTGCCCTTCCAGCCGGGATAGCGCTCGCTCGTCACGAAGGCCATGCCGCTCGGCGCGACCGAGGGCGGCCCCCACTGCTTCAGCGGCGTCTCGAAGCCCGGCTGCGGCGGGTTCCTGCCGATCGCGCGACCGCTGCCGTACTCGCCGCCGGAGGTGACGAGCGGCCAGCCGTAGTTGCCGCCGGCGCGCACGACGTTGACCTCGTCGCCGCCCTGCGGCCCGTGCTCGTGCGCCCACAGCGCGCCGCTCTCGGGGTGCAGCGCCGCGCCCTGCACGTTGCGGTGGCCGAGGCTCCAGATCTCCGGGCGCGCGCCGTCGCGGCCGGCGAAGGGGTTGTCCTGCGGCACGCTGCCGTCGGCCTCGATGCGCACGATCTTGCCGATGTGGTTCGACAGGTCCTGCGCCGCGTCGCGGCGCGAGAAGCGGTCGCCCAGGGTCACGAACAGCCGCCCGTCGCGCGCGAACACGAGCCGCGAGCCGAAGTGCAGGCTGCCGTCCGCCTTCGGCTGCTGCCGGAAGATCACGCGCAGCTCGGCCAGGCGCTCGCCGTCGAGGCGCGCGCGCGCCACCGCGGTGCCGTTGCCGCCGCCGCTCTCGGCCGGCTCGCTGTAGCTGAAGTAGATCAGCCGGTTCTCGTCGAACTTCGGGTCCGGCACCACGTCGAGCAGGCCGCCCTGGCCGCCGGCGTCGATCTTCGGCAGGCCGGCGATCGGCGCGCCGAGCCGGCCGTCGGCGCCGACCACGCGCAGCCGCCCCGGCCGCTCGGTGACGAGCATGCGGCCGTCGGGCAGGAAGGCGAGGCTCCAGGGGTTCTGCAGCCCGCGCGCGACGGTGACGGTCTTCAGCGTGCCGGCGGGCTGGGCCGCGGCCGGCGGCGCGATCGATGCCGACAGGGCGGCCAGCAGCACGGCGGCGGCGGGCCGCAGGGCACGACGCCGGCCGGGGAGGGGGGCTTGCATCCGGGGATCTCCTTGCGGGAACAGGCAGGAAGCGCAGTGTCGCGCAGCCGGCGCGGAGCCGGCATGCCGGCCCGCGTGCGGCCCCTCAGGGATCGAGGCGCAGGATGCGGCCCTCGCGCGCGTCGGTGAGCAGGTAGAGGCGGCCGTCGGGCCCCTGGCGCACGTCGCGGATGCGCTCGCCGCGCTCGGCGAACATCGAGGCGCGGCCGCTCACCTCGTTGCCCCGCAGCTCGAGCCGCCACAGCGAGCGCGACGCGAGCCCGCCGAGCAGCGCCTGGCCGCGCCACTGCGGATAGCGCTCGCTCGTGACGAAGGCGAGGCCGCTCGGCCCGATCCGGGTCTGCATCCAGTCGAACAGCGGCGGCTCCATGCCGGGCAGGTTCTCCCGCGAGCCGATCGGCGCGCAGGTGCTGTACTCGCAGCCGCTGGTCACGCGCGGCCAGCCGTAGTTGCCGCTGGCGCGCACGATGTTGAGCTCGTCGCCGCCCTGCGGGCCGTGCTCGGAGGCCCACAGCTCGCCGGTGTCCGGGTGCAGCGCCGCGCCCTGCACGTTGCGGTGGCCCCAGCTCCAGATCTCGGGCCGCGCGCCGGCGCGGCCGACGAAGGGGTTGTCCGCCGGCACCCGGCCGTCGGCCTCGATGCGCACGATCTTGCCGATGTGGTTCGACAGGTCCTGCGCGTCGTCGCGGCGCGTGTAGCGGTCGCCGAGCGTCACGAACAGCCGGCCGTCGCGCGCGAACACGAGCCGCGAGCCGTAGTGGCGCGGGTCGTCCACCTTCGGCTGCTGGCGGAAGATCACCTGCACGTCCTCCAGCCGCCGCGCATCCGCGCTGAGCCGCCCGCGCGCCACCGCGGTGCCGCTCAGGGCGGCCTCGGCGCCGCTGCCGGCTTCCGCATAGGACCAGTAGACGAGGCGGCTGCCCGCGAAGTCGGGCGCCAGCGCGACGTCGAGCAGCCCGCCATTGCCCTCGGCAAGCACCGGGGGCAGGCCCTCGATCGGCGCGCCGACGCGGCTGCCGTCGGCCTCGACGATGCGCAGCCGCCCCGGCTTCTCGGTCACCAGCATGCGGCCGTCCGGCAGCCAGGTCATCGCCCAGGGCGACTCCAGCCCGCTCGCGTGCACGCGCACCTCGGGCAGGGTGGCGGTCGGCTGCGAGGTCGTCGGCGCGTCGGAGCCGCCCCCGCCTCCACAGCCGGCGAGCAGCGCCGCGGCGAGCAGCGCGGCGCCTGCGGCGGGCAGGCACCGGGACTTCGGGAAAAGGTACGGAAGGAGGGACATGGCGCGTCTCCGCGGCTCGTCGGGATGAGCTTCGTACATCCTCCCGGGCAAGCCGCATGCCCTGCAGGCGGGGCGTTTCCCCGGCCAGGGCCGGCGCACAGCGCGCCGACTCACTGCCCGATCGGCAGCGCCTCCTGCACGACGAACTGCACCCGCTGCTGCCCGTTGAACTCGTCGGCGGCGATGCGGTAGGCCATCACCACCCGGTTCGGCAGCGGCTCGACACGGCCGAACCAGATCGCGTCGCGCAGGCTGCCGCCGTGGCGCAGCGTCAGCTTCAGGTGCCGCTCGCCGACCACGCGCTGGGCCACCACCTCGACCTCGTCGCGGAAGGTCGGCGCCTCGAAGGCCTGGCCCCAGACCTCCTGCTCGAGCAGCTGCGCGACCTCGGGGCGGATCCACTGCGGCTCGAGCGGCCCGTCGGTCGCCACGGTGCGCGCGAGCAGCGCCGCGTCCAGCCATTCGCGAGCCACCTGCTGGAAGGCCGCGTCGAAGGTGTCGAAGTCCTCCTCGGCGATCGTCGCGCCGGCGGCCATCGCGTGGCCGCCGAACTTCCTCAGCACGCCGGGGTGGCGCTTGCTGACGAGGTCGAGCGCGTCGCGCAGGTGAAAGCCCGGGATCGAGCGGCCCGAGCCCTTCAGGAAACCGTCCTGCCCGAGCGCGAACACGAAGGTCGGCCGGTGCAGCTTGTCCTTCAGCCGGGAGGCCACGATGCCGACCACGCCTTCGTGGAAGTCCGGGTCGAACAGCGCCACGGCCGGCGGCGGCTCGTCCTCGGGCATCAGTGTCTCCAGCAGCATCTCGGCCTGCTCGCGCATGCCGGCCTCGACGTCGCGGCGCTCGCGGTTGATCGCGTCGAGCGTGCGCGCGAGCTCGGCCGCGCGCGCCGCGTCGTCGGTCAGCAGGCACTCGATGCCGAGCGTCATGTCGGCGAGCCGCCCGGCGGCGTTGATGCGCGGGCCCAGGGCGAAGCCGAAGTCGAAGGCGCCGGCCTTGCGCGCGTCGCGCCCGGCGGCGGTAAACAGCGCCGCGACTCCCGCGTGCATGCGCCCGGCGCGGATGCGCTTCAAGCCCTGCGCGACGAGACGGCGGTTGTTCGCGTCGAGCTTCACCACGTCGGCGACGGTGCCGAGCGCGACGAGGTCGAGCAGCGCGTCGAGCCGCGGCTGCCGGTCGGCCGGGAAGGCGCCGCGCGCGCGCAGCTCGGCCCGCAGCGCGAGCAGCACGTAGAAGATCACGCCGACGCCGGCGATGTTCTTGCTTGGGAAGGCGCAGCCGGGCTGGTTCGGGTTCACGATCACCTCGGCCTCGGGCAGCACCACCGCGTCGTCCACCACCGCCGGCAGGTGGTGGTCGGTGACGAGCACCTGAAGGCCCTTGTCGCGGGCGTGCGCCACGCCCGCGAGGCTCGCGATGCCGTTGTCGACCGTGATCAGCACGTCGGGACGCTTGGCGAGCGCGAGGTCGACGATCGCGGGCGTGAGCCCGTAGCCGTGGATCGCGCGGTCGGGCACCACGTAGGCGAGCGTGTCGGGCGCCGCACCGAGCAGCGCGAGGCCGCGCAGCGCGACGGCGCAGGCGGTGGCGCCGTCGCAGTCGTAGTCGGCGATCACGCACAGGCGCTGTCGCCTGCCGATCGCGTCGGCGAGCAGCCGCGCGGCGGCGGCGCCGTGCAGCAGGTCCGGCGGCAGCAGCTTGCCCAGCGAATCGTCGAGCTCGTCCTTGCTGCGGATGCCGCGCGCGGCATAGAGGCGCGCGAGCAGCGGGTGGACGCCGGCCTGCTCCAGCGCCCAGGCGGCGCGCGGCGGGATCTCGCGGACGGTGATGTTCATGGTCGGTTCTTCTTCCTTCACAGGCCGAGCAGCACGTCGGCCGGCTCGACGGTCCTGAAGCGTCCCGCCAGCCGCGCCAGCAGCCCGCGCGACTGCGGCTCGAAGCGCTGCGCGGCGCGCTCGCCGCACAGCGTCAGCGCCACCGCCTCGCCGCGCGAGAGCGCCGCGCGCGCGTCGGCGAGCGGTCCGGCGTCGAGCGCCGCCCAGGCCTCGGCCCAGCCGGCCCAGTCGTCCTGCAGCAGCGGCGCGCGCAGCCGCTCGTCGACGACCAGGTCCGCGGCGGGCCGCGCCGGCTGGTGGCGGCCGCAGCCGCTGAGCCAGAACGAGTTGACCGGCAGCAGCCCGGCCTCGGCGCGCCGGTCGCTCGACGGGTGCACGTAGAGCGTCATCTGCATCTCGGCCTGCAGCCGCCGGATCAGGCGCACCTGCGGATGGTCGCTCAGCCACGTGTCGACGTTGCGGCCGATCACGCGGTCGAGCGAGGCGGTGGGCAGCCCGGCGAGCGACTCGTGCGCCGCGTACCAGCGCAGCGGCGCGCCCCAGTGCAGCGCCCAGCCCTCGGACTCGAACAGCGGCGCGACCAGCGCGAACAGCTCGCGCGACGCCGCCTCGTCGAGCGCGAGCGCCTCGGGCGGCAGCAGCGAGACCTGGTCGGTGCCGACATGCCAGTGCGCCGGCGTCAGCAGCCCCCAGGCCTGCGTGCCGGGATCGATCCCGTCGCGCTCGGCGAGGTGGGCGCCCCAGGGCAGTTCGCCCGCGGGCGCCTGCCAGCCGAACAGGGCGGCCAAGGCGCGCTCGTGCGGCGCGTCGAGCGTGAATTCGTCGGCCTCGTCGCGCGCGGCGGGCGCCAGCGCCGCGAGCAGCGCGGCGAGGTTCGGCAGGCGCAGCTCGCGCAGGGCGTGGCGGCCCGCCTCGGACAGCGCCGAGGCGTGGGGGATGAGCAGGTGCATGGGGCGGGATTATCGGGGGCCGGCCGCGGTCCGGCGGCGCGCCCGGCACGGCCCGGGGAGAGCGCCTCAGCTCGTCTCGAGCAGCGGCGTCGCCTTCTGCGAGGAGACGAAGATCATCGCGTCGGTCAGCGCGCGCACGTCGTGCTCCTCGCCCGGCTCGGTGAACAGGTAGTCGCCCGCGGCGAGCTCGACCTCGCCGAGCATCACGAGGCCCGACAGCACCACCACCTCCTCGGTGCCCTGGTGCGCATGGCGCGGAAAGCGCGAGCCGGCGACCAGCCGCACCAGCGACGAGCGGCCGCCGCTGTCGTTGTTGCGGAACAGGCAGCGCTCGATGCCGGGGTAGGGGGTGGGCTGCCAGTCGCGCTGGGCGGTCTTGATCGCGAGCATCGGGGTCTCCTCGTCCGTCCTCAGGGGGCTTGTCCTTCGGGGCGCCGCGGCGTCGACGACGCGGTCGCATCCCGCAGTGGGCCACAGGAGGGCGCGGCACGCGCCCGGCAGGGGAAAACACGCAGGATGCGGCGGCGCGATCAGGTGCGCCGCTTGCCTGTCCCGGTCATCGCTACTTCCCCGGAGGCCATCATGGACCTGATCACCTTGCTCATCGTCGGACTGGTCGCGGGCGTGCTCGCATCGCTGCTCGTCGGCGGCGTCGGGCTGCTCGGCGACATCGTGGTCGGCATCGTCGGCGCCTTCGTCGGCGGCTGGCTGTTCGACGCGCTCGACATCGGCACGCCCTTCGGCGGACTGGCGGGGACGATCTTCGTCGCGTTCGTCGGGGCGGTGGTGCTGCTGCTGTTGCTGCACCTGGTCAGCCGGCGGCGGCGGATCTGAATCCCCGGGCCGCCGGCGCCACGCTTGCGCCGAAACGGCCCCGGTGCGCCGCAAGCGCGCCGGGGCCGTGATCCGGCGGCGGGGTTTCCCGGCGCGGCATTCGGCCGCCCGCCGCGGCGGTCCGGGCCCCGCACGATCGTCGGATTACTGGCCCGCGTAGGGCAGCGAGGAATGGTGCACGACGATGCGCAGCTTGCCGCTGTCGTCCTTGCGGAAGGTCCAGGTCTTGTCGACGACGGTGCGCTTGCCGCTCTTGTCGGTGATCGTCACGTTGCCCATCGTCGTGGCGATGTTGCCGTTGATCAGCATCGCGCTGTTGGCCACCTCGACCGCGCGCCAGCCCTTGAGCGCGAAGCCGCTGTCCTTCGGGAAGGCGGGGTTGCCGCCGACGAAATAGGCCAGCGCGCCCTCGCGCGTGGTGCGGAAGGTCTGCGGCGCCGCCGCCAGCGTCGGCTTGAACAGCACCGGGCCCGCCTGGTAGCCGTAGGCCGCGTCGATCACCGCCTCGGCCGTGGCCTTGGCGCGCGCGAAGCCGCCGGCCTCGTAGTCGAGCGCGATCTTCACCAGGGCGTCGCCCCAGGCCTTCTGAGCGGCCAGCACCTCGGCCTCGGTGATGTTGCTGTTGGCGACCGGCACGTTCGCATGGGCCAGACCTGCAACCAGGGCGAGGCCGAAGGCCGCGGATTTGATCGAGGCACGCATTTTCGGATTTTCTTCAGGAATAAGGGGAAGGAACGGGAGCCTTTTGGCCCCCCGCGAAAGACACATCGTTTCCAGCAGCGTCCCCGGCCGGTTTCCCATGGCAAAGCCCGCCGGATTCAGCGTCGCTCGGAATACGGGAGGGAAGGGCGTTCAGCGGTTTCGCCGGGCGGTCCCGGTGCGCGGCCGGCATGTTAGCGGGTGTAAATCGGATTTACAACAATCGCATCTAAGTGGAACCACTTAATGCGAAGGAGTGAACTTTTTTCCTTGCGCCCGGTCGCGCGGAACGAATGGTTTTCGTCCCGGGAGACTTCCGTCCGGCGCCTTTGCCGCCGCGCGGGACGGCAGCGGTCGCGCACCACGCGTCCGGCGGTGCCGCTCCCTCAGGGCATCGAGGCGACGTAGGCGACGACCGGGCTCTGTTGCACAAATGAATTGAGGGGGAGCTTCCCCTGACCCCGGGCGGAGTT
>NZ_QXMG01000021.1 GCF_003569765.1 Caldimonas tepidiphila
GTCCGCCGCCGCCTCCGACAGCCTGCGCGAGCAGGCCCAGCGCCTCGCCTCGCTGATGGCCAGCATCCACGTGGGCGCCGTCCGTCCCGCGGCCGCCGCGCCGGTCGAGCGTCCCCGCACGCCGCCGGCCGCGACGATGGCCGCCCCGGCGCGCAAGCCCGCCGCCCCCGCTGCCGCCGTGAAAGCGACGCCCGCCCCAGCTGCAGCGGCTGCCGCCCCGGCCCCCCGGCCCGCGCCGGCGGCGACCGCCGCCGACGACGGCGACTGGGAGACCTTCTGAGGCCTCGCCGTCCCGCCATTGCCCGCTGCAACGACAACAACCTGACAACGAGAACCCCATGAACCTGATCCCCCTGATGCGCAGCTTCACGATCCGAGTGCGGATGATCGGGGCCATCGCCGTCGTGATGTGCCTGCTCGCGATCGTCGGCGGCGCCGGCCTGCTCGGCATGCACCGCATCGATTCGCTGAGCCAGCACTTCCTCGAGAACTCCGTCGCCGAGGCCGCCGGGCTGTCCGAGCTGC
This sequence comes from Caldimonas tepidiphila, assembly GCF_003569765.1. Taxonomy (GTDB): domain Bacteria; phylum Pseudomonadota; class Gammaproteobacteria; order Burkholderiales; family Burkholderiaceae_C; genus Caldimonas; species Caldimonas tepidiphila. The sequence goes on from NZ_QXMG01000021.1 coordinate 526, forward strand.
ACGACGCGATGCACCGGCTGCGCCGCGCCGAGAAGGACATGATCATCGGCTACGAGGACGCGATGCAGGTCGCGCGCGGCCAGCAGCAGTGGGACGAGGCCTGGAAGCAGACCGGCGAATCGCTCGCCGCGCTGCAGCGCAGCGCGCGTGCGCAGGACCAGGCGGCGCTCGAGGCGATCGGACGGCACCTCGAGGGCTACCGGTCGGTCTTCGCTGCCGTGGCGCGCCAGCTCGCCGCGAGCGGCTACGACAGCGCGACGGTGGCCGGGCGCGTAATGGGCAAGGGCGTGGCGGCCTACGACGAGGGCGAGCAGCAACTCAACGCGCTGAAGCAGGCGATCGCGACCGAGGCGGCCCAAGCTGCCGAGGCCGCGCAGCAGGCGCGCCGCCAGACGTTGCTGATGTTCGGCATCGCAGTACTGATCGCGGTGGCAGTGGTGGTGCCGCTGACGCTGCTGAACCTGCGCAGCATCTGCCGCCCGCTCGAGCAGGCGCAGGCACTCGCGCGCTCGATCGCCGGCGGCGACCTGTCCAGCCGGGAGCTGCACGTCGAGGGCCGCGACGAGACCGCCGACCTGCTGCGCGCGCTGCAGGAGATGCAGGGCTCACTGCGCCACATCGTCGAGCAGGTGCACCAGTCCACCAGCAACCTCGGCACCGCGTCGACCGAGATCGCCAGCGGCAACCAGGACCTGTCCGGACGCACCGAGCAGGCGGCGGCCAGCCTGCAGCAGACCGCCAGCTCGATGGCCCAGCTCACCGACACGGTGCGGCAGTCGGCGGACTCCGCCCGCCAGGCCAACCAGCTCGCCGGCTCCGCCGCGAGCCTCGCGGGCCGCGGCGGCGAGGTCGTCTCGCAGGTGGTGGCGACGATGGGCGGCATTCATGCCGCCTCGCGCAAGATCGCCGACATCATCGGCGTGATCGACGGCATCGCCTTCCAGACCAACATCCTCGCGCTCAACGCGGCCGTGGAGGCCGCGCGCGCCGGCGAGCAGGGCCGCGGCTTCGCGGTCGTCGCCGGCGAGGTGCGCAACCTCGCGCAGCGCAGCGCGCAGGCCGCGCGCGAGATCAAGACGCTCATCGGCGCCTCGGTCGAGCAGGTCGAGGGCGGCTCCCGGCTGGTGTCCGACGCCGGGCGGACGATGCAGGAGCTCGTCGGCTCGGTGCAGCGCGTGGCCGACATCATCGGCGAGATCAGCGCCGCCGCCACCGAGCAGAACCAGGGCATCGGCCAGGTCAACCAGGCCGTGGTGCAGCTCGACCAGATGACGCAGCAGAACGCCGCGCTGGTCGAGCAGTCGGCCGCCGCCGCCGAGAGCCTGCGCGAGCAGACCGCAAGGCTCGGCACGCTGATGAGCGCCTTCCGGCTCGAGGCGCAGGAACGCGGCGCCTTCGCCGGCTGACGCCCCCCACCCTGACGAGCGCCAGCGGGCGACCCGCCCGCTAGCGCTCGTCGTCGCCCCCCGCCTCCGCTGCGTCCTGCAGCACCTGGAAATCCGTCAGCAGCGCGGCGAGGCGGCCCTCGCCGTCGTAGCCCCAGTAGCTCGCATAGCCGCCGTCGCCCCACCCGCTCGAGAAGAGCGCGACCCCGCCCTCCTCCATCTCGAACAGCAGCCACGAGCGGCTCGGCGCCGCGTTGCGGTCGAACTCCCGCAGCAGCGACTCGGCGAAGGCCTCCGGCTCGCGCCGCATGCGCTGCGAATACGCCTGCCAGGCCGCGCCGTCGAGGAAGGCGCCGGTGCCGGTGTCCACACCGTAACCGTAGTGGCCGCGTGCGGCATCCTCGCCCGCCACCAGCGCCGGCTCCCAGCGCCGCACCGGACCGGGCAGGAAGCTCAGCCGCGCCAGCGCCACCCGCTGCTCCGTGCCGAAGCGCACCAGCGCCAGCCGCAACTCGAACTCGCCCTGCGGCACGGGCTGCGCGAAGGGCCGGGCTCGCTCGCAGGCGAAGGGATCGCAGGCGACGAGGCGGCCCGAGCGGCTGCGCAAGCGCCCGATCGTGCGCACCTCGAGATCCACCTTCTCGCCGCCGTGCCGCAGCGAGAACCCGGGCTGGAAGGCCTGCTCGAAAAGCGTGTCCCCGCTCGCGCGGGGCGGGTCGGCGGCCTGCGCTGCGGGCGCGGGCGCGGGCACGGGCACGGGCACGGGCACGGGCACGGGGCTGCAGCCTGACAGTGCGAGCAGCAGCCCGAGCGCGACGGCGGCAAGGCATTCCTGCATTTGGAAGTCTCCCGAGGACGGACAAGGGACGGGCCGGTGCGCCGCCGCGTCCGCGCCGGCACTGCCTCTGCGCTGCCGGGAACCGGCCCCGATCTTAGGCAGCGCCACGGGCCGGGGGCCGAAACCCAAGCGCCCGGGACGGACTCGCGCAAGCGCCGCAACAATGCGCCCGCGTGCCGGCGGCGGGCTCAAGCCCGGGCTGCGACTGCCGATAACAGGGCGGCGGGCGGCACGCCGCGAGCGCGCCGCCTTCCGTCCCGCGATGTCCACACCCCACCCTTCGCCGATGACCCTCCTGTCGAGCCCCCTTCAAGCGCCGGCCGAGCCGGGGATCGATCCGCGCACGCAAGAGTTCAGCTTCGAGCCGGCGGACTTCGAGCGCGTGCGCCGGCTGATCCACCAGCACGCCGGCATCAGCCTGCACGAAGGCAAGCAGGCGATGGTCTACAGCCGGCTGTCGCGCCGGCTGCGCGAGACCCGCCACCGCTCGATCGGCGCCTACCTGCAGTGGCTGGAGCAGGCGCACGGCGCGCAGGCGGAAGCCGAGTGGCAGGAGTTCGTCAACTGCCTGACGACCAACCTGACCGCCTTCTTCCGCGAGGAGCACCATTTCGAGCTGCTCGCGCAGGAGTTGCGCCTGCGGGGCGGCCGCGCGCCGCTGCGCATCTGGTGCAACGCCGCCTCCACCGGCGAGGAGCCCTACTCGCTGGCGATGACGGTGGCCGAGACGCTCGGCGCCGACGCGCCGGTGCGCATCGTCGCGAGCGACATCGACACCCGGGTGCTGGAGACCGCGCGCCGCGGCGTCTACACCGACGACGCACGCGGCCTGTCGCCCGAGCGGCTCAAGCGCCACTTCCTGCGCGGCACCGGCACCAACGCGGGCCGCATCCGCATCAAGCCCGAGCTCGCGCGCCTGATCGAGTTCCGCCACTTCAACCTGATGGCCTCGGCCTGGTCGCTCGGCGACCCCTTCGACCTGGTGTTCTGCCGCAACGTGATGATCTACTTCGACGCGCCGACGCAGCGCCGCGTGCTCGAGCGCATCCACGGGGTGATGAAGCCCGAGGGGGTGCTGTTCGTGGGCCACTCGGAGAACTTCACCGACGCGCGCGAGCTGTTCCAGCTGCGCGGCAAGACCGTCTACCAGCGCGTGGGCCCGGCCCGTGGCGCAAGCGCCGCACCCGACAGGAGCCTGCCCCGATGATCGCCAGTTCCCCGTCCCCGCGCGGCTTCCCGCCGCCGCCCGCGTCGTCCCAGGCCGTGCCCGCCTCGCGGCTCGAGCGGCTGCGCGCGCGCCCGCCCCGGCCCGGCGAGGCCTCCTTCTTCTTCTACGACGCGCACTTCCGCAACGAGGCGGTGAAGGTGCTGCCGGGCGAGTACTTCGTGCACGACGAGGACCTGCTGCTGACGACGACGCTCGGCTCCTGCGTCGCGGCCTGCCTGTGGGACCGGCATGCGCGCCTCGGCGGCATGAACCACTTCATGCTGCCGGACGCGGGTGGCGCCACCGACTCGGGCCGCTACGGCTCCTATGCGATGGAGCTGCTGATCAACGAGCTGCTCAAGCGCGGTGCGAGCCGCGGCTCGCTCGAGGCCAAGGTCTTCGGCGGCGGGCAGGTGATCGGCGGCATGACGACGCTCAACGTCGGCCAGCGCAACGCCGACTTCGTGCTCGAGTACCTGCGCACCGAGCGCATCCCGGTGGTGTCGCAGGACCTGCTCGACATCCACGCGCGCAAGGTCTGCTTCCTGCCGCACAGCGGCAAGGCGATGGTCAAGCGCCTGGCCTCCACCAATCTCGAGGCCCTTGCCGCGCAGGACCGCGCCGCGGTGCAGCGCTTCGTGCCGCCGGCCAGCGGGGCCGGCTCGATCGATCTGTTCTGACGGAGGAAAGCACGATGGCGAAGACCCGCATCGTCGTGGTGGACGACTCGGCGCTCGTGCGCAGCCTGCTCGCCGAGATCATCAACCGCCAGCCCGACATGGAGTGCATCGGCGCCGCGAGCGACCCCTTCGTCGCGCGCGAGATGATCCGCAACCTGGACCCGGACGTGATCACGCTCGACGTCGAGATGCCGCGCATGGACGGCATCGACTTCCTGGCCAAGCTGATGCGGCTGCGGCCGATGCCGGTGGTGATGGTCTCGACGCTGACCGAGCGCGGCGCGGAGGTGACGCTGCGCGCGCTCGAGCTCGGCGCGGTCGACTTCGTCGCCAAGCCCAAGATCGGCATCGCCGACGGGCTGCAGCAGCTCGCGCAGCAGATCACCGAGAAGATCCGCATCGCCGCGCGCGCGCAGGTGCGCAAGCTGCACCTGCCGGCGGCCGCCGCGCCCCCCGCTGGCGCTGCCGCGGCCGAGCCGCGTGCCGCCGCGCCCGCCCCGGCGCCGGCGAGCCTGGGGCGGCTCTCCACCGAGAAGCTGATCTTCATCGGCGCCTCCACCGGCGGCACCGAGGCGACGCGCGAGGTGCTGGTGAACCTGCCCGCCGACGCGCCGGCGGTCGTCATCACGCAGCACATGCCGCCGGGCTTCACGAGAAGCTACGCGACGCGGCTTGACGGCCTGTGCCGCATCGCGGTCAAGGAGGCCGAGGACGGCGAGCGCATCCTGCCGGGCCACGCCTACATCGCGCCGGGCGGCCGCCACCTCAGCGTCGAGCGCAGCGGCGCGAACTACATCGCGCGCGTGCAGGACGGCGAGCCGGTGAACCGCCACAAGCCCTCGGTGGAGGTGCTGTTCAAGTCGGCGGCGCGCGTCGTCGGCCGCAACGCGATCGGCATCATGCTCACCGGCATGGGTGCCGACGGGGCGCGCGCGATGAAGGAGATGCGCGACGCCGGCAGCTACAACTACGCGCAGGACGAGGCGAGCTGCGTCGTGTTCGGCATGCCGCGCGAGGCGATCGCCGCCGGCGCCGCGCACGAGGTGCTGCCGCTCGCGCAGATCGCACCCCATCTGATGGAGCGGCTGCGCAGTACCGCGGGGATGTCGATCAACCGGGTCTGACGCCGCGCCCCCGCATCCCGGCGACCCTCCGAGGACGGCCGGGAAGGTCGTCGGGTTCTCCCCTCAACCGCCCTTGGCGGCCGGCGGGTCCGCGAGGAACAGCGCCTGCAGGTCGCTCAGGAAGTCGAGGCCGCGCACGGTCGGCCGCACGCGCGTCCAGTCGCGCTCGACGAGGCCGAGCCGCTCGGCCTCGTCCAGGCCCTTGCGCAGCACCGTCACCGGCAGCCCGGTGCGCTCGGTGAAGTCGGCGAGCGCGAAGCCTTCCTTCAACCGCATCGCGTTGAGCATGAACTCGAAGGGCAGCGCGTGGCGCGGCACCTCCTCGTCCTGCGACATCGGCGAGCCCGCGAGCGCCTGCTCGATGTAGCGCGCCGGCTCCCTCCAGCGCACCTGGCGGATCACGCGATGCGGGAAGCTGAGCTTGCCGTGCGCGCCGGCGCCGATGCCGAGGTAGTCGCCGAAGCGCCAGTAGTTCAGGTTGTGCGCGCACTCGTGGCCCGCTCGCGCATAGGCCGAGACCTCGTAGCGCTGCAGGCCGGCGGCCGCGGTGCCCTCGATCAGCCGGTCGAGCATCTCGAAGGCGGTGTCATCGTCGGGTAGCACCGGTGGGCGGCGCGCGAACTGCGTGTTGGGCTCGAGCGTGAGGTGGTAGAGCGACAGGTGCGGCGGCTCGAAGGCGAGTGCCTGGCGCAGGTCGGCCTCGCATTCCTCGAGCGATTGCCCGGGCAGCGCGTACATCAGGTCGAGGTTGAAGGTCTCGAAGGCCTGCTGCGCCTCCTCGACCGCCGCGAGCGCCTGCGCGCGGTCGTGCACGCGGCCGAGCGCCTTGAGCTTGGCGTCGTCGAAGCTCTGCACGCCGATCGACAGCCGCGTCACGCCCGCGGCGCGGAAGGCCCTGAAGCGCTCGCGCTCGAAGGTGCCGGGGTTGGCCTCGAGCGTGACCTCGCAGAAGGGCTCGAGCGGCAGCCGCGCGCGGATGTCGGCCAGCAGCCGGTCGATCGCCTCGGGCGAGAAGAGGCTCGGCGTGCCGCCGCCGATGAAGATGCTGTGCACGCGCCGGCCCCACACCGAGGGCAGCGCGGATTCGAGGTCGGCGCGCAGCGCGTCGAGGTAGCGGTCCTCGGGCGGCCGCCCCGTGCCCCCCTCCCCTCGCCACTCGTGGGAGTTGAAGTCGCAGTAGGGGCACTTGCGGATGCACCAGGGCAGGTGCACGTAGAGCGACAGCGGCGGCGGCGCGCCGAGCTGCAGCGTGCCGGGGCGCAGGTAGCGCTCGACGACGGACATCGCGTCAGCCAAGGTGCCAGACCTCCCGCATCAGCTGCTGCATCTGGACCGCGGCGAGCGCGCGGTGGCTGCAGCGGTTCTTTTCTTCCGCCCCGAGCTCGGCCACGGTGCGGCCGAGCGCGGGAATGAACATCAGCGGGTCGTAGCCGAAGCCGCCCTCGCCGCGCAATTCCGAAATGACCTCGCCCTCCCAGCGACCCATGGCCACCAGCGGCTCGGGATCGTCGGCCGAGCGCACCGCGACCAGCGCGCAGACGAAGCGCGCGCGCCGGTCGGCGACGCCCTGCAGCTTCTCCAGCAGCACCGAGTTGTTCTCGGCGTCGCCCTTCGGCCGGCCGAACAGCGTCGCGTAGCGCGCCGACAGCACGCCCGGCGCGCCGCCGAGCGCGTCGACGCTGATGCCCGAGTCGTCGGCGATCGCCGCGCCCCCGGCCGCCTGCGCGGCATGGCGCGCCTTGGCGAGCGCGTTCTCGACGAAGGTGACATGCGGCTCCTCGGCCTCGGGGATGCCGAGCGCGCCCTGAGCGACGAGCTCCAGGCCGAGCGGCGCGAAGAGCGCCTGCAGCTCGACGAGCTTCTTGGCGTTGTTGGAGGCGAGCACGAGTCGCATCGCGGACCTCACTGCGAAAGCCCGAGCGCCTGGCGCTGCAGCGCGAGCAGCTCGCGGATGCCCTTGTCGGCGAGGCCGAGCAGCGCGTCCATCTCGGCGCGCGTGAACGGCGCGCCCTCGGCGGTGCCCTGCACCTCGACGAAGCCGCCGCTGCCCGTCATCACGACGTTCATGTCAGTGCCGCAGGCCGAGTCCTCCACGTACTCGAGGTCGAGCAGCGGCGTGCCCTCGACGACGCCGACCGAGATCGCGGCGACGAAGTCGCGGATCGGGCTCGCGGCGATCTTCCCCTTCGCGAGCAGGCCCGCGACCGCGTCGTGGGCCGCGACGAAGGCGCCGGTGATCGCAGCGGTGCGGGTGCCGCCGTCGGCCTGGATCACGTCGCAGTCGAGCTGGATGGTGCGCTCGCCCAGCAGCGAGAGGTCGAACACCGAGCGCATCGAGCGGCCGATCAGGCGCTGGATCTCCTGCGTGCGCCCGCTCTGCTTGCCGCGCGCGGCCTCGCGGTCGCTGCGGGTGTGCGTCGAGCGCGGCAGCATCCCGTACTCGGCGGTGACCCAGCCCTCGCCCGAGCCGCGCTTGTGCGGCGGCACGCGCTCCTCGACCGACGCGGTGCACAGCACCTTGGTCTCGCCGAACTCGACCAGCACCGAGCCCTCGGCGTAGCGGGTGTAGTGGCGCGTCAGGCGCACCGGGCGCAGCGCGTCGGCGGCGCGGCCTTGCGAACGTTGGAACTGGGGGGGCATGCGGATTCTCGGAAGGAAGAGGGAGCCGGCCGCGAGGACCGGAGCCGGACATGGTAGCGAAGCGGCGCCGGGTGCCGCCCTGCCTGTGCGGGACGGCCCGCGGCGCGGCGGGGGGATAGCGCGGCCCGGAGCGCGGCGGGCTTCAGCGGCTGCGCAGCTTCGAGCTGCGGCGGATCGCCTCGTTGATCTCGCGGATCGAGCGGTCGATCTCGGCCTCGTCGAGCAGCGGGGTCTCGGCCACCGCCTCGCGGGCCTCGTCGGGCGTGGAGGCATGGATGGTGGACGCGAAGTCGTCCTCGCCGAGCACCTGCGTGGAGATCGAGCCGCTGCGGTTGTCGTCGTCGGCGCGCTCCCACTCCACCGCGAGCACCGTCACGTTGTCGCTCTTGGGGCCGGCGTGGCGCAGCGCCTGCTCGACGAGTTCGGGCACCGCCTCGGACACCGGCAGTGCCGAGAGCTGCTGCGTGATGTCGGCGTCGGACACGCTGCTCCACAGCCCGTCCGAGCACAGCAGCAGCCGGTCGCCCTGCTGCAGCAGCACCGGCCCGGCCACGTCGAGCACCGGCTTGCCCGGGCTGCCGAGGCAGGTGAAGAGCACGTTGCGGTTGACGCGCCCTGCGATGGCACGCCCGCCCTGCTGCAGCTCCGAGTACGAATGGTCGCGGGTGCGCGCCACCAGCTTGTCGCCGCGCACCAGGTACAGGCGCGAGTCGCCGCAGTGCGCCCAGTAGGCCGCGCCGCCCTGGATCACGCAGGCCACGATCGTGGTGCGCGGCGTGTCGATCAGCGCGCGCTGCGTCGCGTAGCGCAGCAGCTGGCGGTGCCCGGCGAACAGCGCATCGTTGAGGAAGCGCGTCGGGTCCTTGAGCGTGGACTTCGCCTCGCGCTGGAACAGCGTGGCCAGCGTCTGCAGCGCGAGCTGCGACGCGACCTCGCCTTCCGGATGGCCGCCCATGCCGTCGGCGAGCGCGAACAGCCCGGCGTCCCGCGTGTAGCAGTAGCCCATGCGGTCCTCGTTCTTCTCGCGACCGCCGCGGCGGCTGACCTGGTAGACGGAGAATTTCATCGCGGACGCCTCGTCAGGGTTTCGCGTTGCCCTTGATGTTCTCCAGCTGCAGCTTCAGCCGCTCGCTGAAGCTGAGCTTGGTGTAGCGGCGCTCGGTCTCGCGCGACAGCTCCTTCTGCAGCGCGAACACGCTCTGCGGGCGCGACAGCGGGTCGAGCGCCATGCACCACTCGGTCACCTCGATCAGGTTGTCGGAGTAGATGTTGCGCAGGCGCGAGAGCGACAGCGTCAGCCGGTCCTTCTCCATGCGCTGCGGCGCGTCGTTGGGCGGATAGCCCTGCATGCAGGCGTAGATGCACGCGCCGATCGCGTAGATGTCGGTCCAGGGGCCGAGCGTGCCGTCGCGGCGGTACATCTCCGGCGCCGCGAAGCCCGGCGTGTACATCGGGCGGATGAAGTTGCCTTCCTTGGAGAGCACCTCGCGCGCCGCGCCGAAGTCGAGCAGCACCGCCTTGTTCTCGTTGGTAATGAAGACGTTGGCGGGCTTGATGTCGAGGTGCAGCATCTTGTGCTGGTGCACGATGCGCAGGCCGCGCAGCACCTCGTCGAACAGCGAGCGGATGGTGGACTCGCGGAAGACCTTGTCGCGCTTGAGGTCGCGTGCGGTGACGATGAAGTCCTGCAGCGTGTCGCCCTGCAGGTAGTTCATCACCATGTAGACGGTCTCATTCTCGCGGAAGAAGTTCAGCACGGAGACCACGCTCGGGTGCGAGATCTGCGCGAGCGAGCGGCCTTCCTCGAAGAAGCTCTTGAGGCCGAGCCGGTACAGGGGTTGCTTGTCGGGCTTGACGCGGGGGGCGAGCTCGCCGGGCAGGCGCTCCGCCAGCGTGGCCGGCAGGTATTCCTTGATCGCCACCAGCCGCTTCTCCTGGTCCTCGGCGACGTAGACCACGCCGAAGCCCCCCGATGCCAGTCGCTTGACGATCTGGTAGCCCCCCACCACGGTGCCCGGCGGCAACGGGGCGGGCTTCGGCTTTGACATAATCGGCTTTTGTAGTGTGACGAAGAGTTCATGTCAGTTTACAGCATGACCGGCTACGCGAGCGCCAGCTCGCAGGCCCTCGCCGCCGGCGCCGCCGCGCCCGCAGCCGAGCCCGGCAACGAGGCGGCAGCGCGCCCCGAGAACGGTGCGCGCAGCGCCGTCACGGTCGAGCTGCGCTCGGTCAACAGCCGCTTCCTGGACCTCGCCTTCCGCATGCCGGACGAGCTGCGCGCGCTCGAGCCCGCGCTGCGCGAGCTGCTGACCGCCCGGCTGCGCCGCGGCAAGGTCGAGCTGCGCCTGAACGCCGCGCGCGAGCACGACGGGGCGCTGCCGCAGCCGCAGGCCGAGCAGCTCAACCGGCTCGCGCGGCTCGAAGGCTCGGTGCAGAACTGGCTGCCCAAGGCCCAGCCGCTGTCGGTGCACGAGGCGCTGCTGTGGTGCAAGGGCAGCGCGCCGGCCGAGCGGCTCGACGAGGCGGCGATCGCCGCGACGCGCCAATGCCTCGACGGGCTGATGGAGTCGCGCGAGCGCGAGGGCCGGCGCCTGGTGCAGATCCTGATGGAGCGCGTCGCGCGGCTGCGCGAGCTCGCCGTGCAGGCCGAGCCGCTGGTGCCGCAGGTGGTCGAGCGCCAGCAGCAGCGCTTCCTCGAGCGCTGGCAGCAGGCGCTCGACAGCGCGGGCGCGGCGCAGGCGATGAGCGCCGAGGCGCTGCGCGAGCGCGCGCTGTCGGAAGCCGCGTCCTACGCGCTGCGCATCGACGTGGCCGAGGAGCTCGCGCGGCTGCGCGCGCACCTCGACGAGATCGAACGGCTGCTGCAGAAGGGCGGCGAGCTCGGCAAGCGGCTCGACTTCCTGATCCAGGAGCTGCACCGCGAGGCCAACACGCTCGGCTCGAAGTCCGCCGCGCTCGAGCTCACGCAGGTCTCGGTCGAGATGAAGGTCGCGATCGAGCAGATGCGCGAGCAGGTCCAGAACATCGAATAAGGCGCGCCGACATGGAATATCCCGGCAATCTCTTCGTCGTCGCCGCCCCGAGCGGCGCCGGCAAGTCCAGCCTCGTGAAGGCGCTGCTCGAGCTCGACGCGCGGCTGATGGTCTCGGTGTCGCACACCACCCGCGCGCCGCGCGGCCAGGAGCAGCACGGCCGCGAGTACCTGTTCACGTCCCAGGAGGAGTTCCGCGCGATGGTCGAGCGCGGCGACTTCTTCGAGTGGGCCGAGGTGCACGGCAACCTCTACGGCACCTCGCGCGCGGCGATCGAGTCGCGCATGGCCGCCGGCGAGGACGTGGTGCTCGAGATCGACTGGCAGGGCGCGCTGCAGATCAAGCAGCTGTTCCCGAACGCGATCCTGATCTTCATCCTGCCGCCGAGCTACGAGGAGCTGCTGCAGCGCCTGCAGCGCCGCGGCGAGGACGGGCCCGAGGTCATCAAGGAGCGCATGGCCAACGCGCGCCACGAGGTGGCGCAGGCCCGGCACTTCGACTTCGTTATAATCAACGCCCTCTTCGAGACGGCGCTGTTCGACCTGAAGGCGATCGTGCACGCGCAGCGGCTCAAGTACGCCGCGCAGCGGCGCACCAAGAAGGTCGTCTTCGACGCGCTCGAGCTCACCTGAAACGTTTTCTGTCGCGCTGCCCCGCGCAGCGCTGGAGTTGATTCCATGGCCCGCATCACTGTCGAAGACTGCCTGCAGAAGATCCCGAACCGCTTCCAGCTCGTGCTCGCCGCGACCTACCGCGCGCGCATGCTGAGCCAGGGCCACACGCCGAAGATCGAGAGCAAGAACAAGCCCGGCGTGACCGCGCTGCGCGAGATCGCCGCCGGCCAGGTCGGCGTCGAGATGCTGCGCAAGGTCCCGACCTGACGTTCCCCGCGGCCTGAAGGCCTGCCCGGGCGCCCCGTCGGCGCGCCCGCCCCACCCCGCGCCCGAACCTCGATTCGGGCGCGCCCGTTTAGGGCGCCCTCGGCCTAGGGCCTTTGCAATCCAAGCTAAAGTTGCCCGATGGGTCTGCAAGCCGCTCCTCCCCACGCGACACCGAAGCACCCGCCACCCGAGCCGGGTGACCACGGCGCGCGCGACGCCGCGAGCGCCTCCTTCGCGGCGCTGACGCACAAGCTCGACTACCTCGATCCCGCCGACATCCGGCGCGTGCGCGACGCCTACCGCTTCGCCGACGAGGCCCACCTCGGCCAGTTCCGCGCCAGCGGCGAGCCCTACATCACGCACCCGATCGCGGTCGCCGGCCTGTGCGCCGACTGGAAGCTCGACGCGCAGGCGATCATGGCCGCGCTGATGCACGACGCGATGGAGGACTGCGGCGTCACGAAGACCGAGCTGGTCGAGCGCTTCGGCGTCGCCACCGCCGAGCTGGTCGACGGCCTGACCAAGCTCGACAAGCTGCAGTTCTCGACCCGCGAGGAGTCGCAGGCCGAATCCTTCCGCAAGATGCTGCTGGCGATGGCGCGCGACGTGCGCGTCATCCTGATCAAGCTCGCGGACCGGCTGCACAACATGCGCACGATGGAGGCGATGGCGGCCCCGAAGCGCGCCCGCATCGCCCGCGAGACGCTCGACATCTACGCGCCGATCGCGCACCGGCTCGGCCTCAACCGCATCTACCGCGAGCTGCAGGAGCTGAGCTTCCAGCACCTGCTGCCCTGGCGCTTCGCGGCGCTGACGAAGGCCGTGCAGCGCGCGCGCGGCTACCGGCGCGACCTGGTGGACCGCATCCGCGCCGACGTCGAGCGCGCCTTCGCCGAGGCCGGCATCTCGGTGCAGGTCTGGGGCCGCGAGAAGACGGTGTTCTCGATCTACGCGAAGATGCGCGAGAAGCACCTGTCCTTCGCGCAGGTCAACGACATCTTCGGCTTCCGCATCGTGGTCTCGACGCTGCCCGAGTGCTACCTCGCGCTCGGCGTGCTGCACCAGATGTACAAGCCGATGCCGGGGCGCTTCAAGGACTACATCGCCATCCCGAAGGCCAACGGCTACCAGTCGCTGCACACCACGCTCGTGAGCCCGCTCGGCACGCCGGTGGAGTTCCAGGTCCGCACCGAGCCGATGCACGTCGTCGCCGAAACCGGCATCGCGGCGCACTGGCTCTACAAGGTGCAGGGCGCGGACACCGGCGACGCGCAGCGCATCGGCACCGTGGGCCTGCAGTCGCTGATCGACATCCAGGACGAGACGCGCGACGCGGCCGAGTTCCTCGAGCACGTCAAGGTCGACCTGTTTCCGGACGCGGTCTACGTCTTCACGCCCAAGTCCAAGATCCTCGCGCTGCCGAAGGGGGCGACACCTGTGGACTTCGCCTACGCGATCCACTCCGACGTCGGCGACCGCTGCGTCGCGGCCAAGGTCAACGGCGAGCAGGTGGCGCTGCGCACCGAGCTGCGCAGCGGCGACGTGGTCGAGATCATCACCGCGCCGGTGTCGCGCCCGAACCCCGCGTGGCTGAACTTCGTGCGCACCGGCCGCGCGCGCTCGCGCATCCGGCACTACCTGAAGAACGTCACGCAGGAGGAGTCGGCCGAGCTCGGCGCCAAGCTGCTCGCGCAGGCGATGCGCGCCGAGGGCCTGGAGCCGCCGCCGGGCGACGAGAGCGGCAGCGGCAGCGCGGCGGCGCAGTGGCAGGCGCTGATCCGCTGGAGCGGCAACCGCAGCCGGCGCGAGCTGCTGATCGACATCGGCCTGGGCAAGAAGATCGCGACCATCGTCGCCAAGCGCCTCGCCAAGCTGCTGGCCGAGGCCGGCGCAAAGCCGAACGCGGTGACGATGTCGATGAACCGCTACCTCGCCGACGACAGCTCGCCCTCGCACGCGATGGTGACGATCGACGGCTCGGAAGGCGCGACGGTGCAGATGGCGCACTGCTGCCGCCCGATCCCGGGCGACGGCATCGTCGGCTACCTCGGCCGCGGCGAGGGGCTGGTCGTGCACACCGGCGAATGCCAGACCGGCAAGCGCCTGTTCCAGCGCGACAGCGAGCGCTGGATCCCGGTGGAGTGGGCCGAGGAGCCGCAGCGGGGCTTCGAGACCGGCGTCACCGTGCTCGCGCACAGCAGCAAGGGCGCGGTCGCGAAGGTCGCGTCCGCGGTCAGCCAGGCCGAGGCCGACATCACGCACATCGACATGGCGCACGAGCCGGGCCACTCGACGATGGAGTTGCGCCTCGTGATCACGGTGCGCGACCGCCAGCACCTCGCCGACGTGCTGCGCACGCTGCGCCGCTCGTCCACCGTGCTGAAGGCCGCGCGCGCCAAGCCGACCTGAGCGGTCCGCCCCCTGGCGGCGCGGCGGAGCTCAGTCGCGCTGCGGCGCCGGGTAGCGCACCTCGATCACCTCCAGCCGCTCGGGGCCGCCCGGCGTCATCAGCTGCACCTCGTCGCCCTCGCGCGCCTTGAGCAGCGCGCGCGCGATCGGCGCGACCCAGCTCACCTCGCCCTGCAGGGCGTCCACCTCGTCCACGCCCTTGATCGTGATCGTGCGCTCCTCGCCGCGGCTGTTGGCGTAGGTGACCGTGGCACCGAAGAAGACCTGGTCCGATCCATGGTGTGCCGACGGATCGGCCACCTCGGCGATGTCGAGCCGCTTGGTCAGGAAGCGGATGCGCCGGTCGATCTCGCGCAGCCGCTTCTTGCCGTAGAGGTAGTCGCCGTTCTCGGAGCGGTCGCCGTTGGACGCCGCCCACGAGACGATCTCGACCACCTTCGGCCGCTCGACGTCGATCAGCGCGAGCAGCTCCTCGCGCAGGCGCCGGTAGCCCTGCGGGGTGATGTAGTTCTTGCTGCCGGAGGGCAGCGGCGCCGCGGCGATGTCGTCATCCTCGTCGTCCGGGGCGTCTGTTTCGCGGGTGAATGCCTTGCTCATGCGTGGATTCTGGCACCGGTGCGCCGGCCGTTTCAGCCCCCGCCCCCCGGGCGGCGCCGCGGCAGCCGGTTGTGGATCGCGGTGGCGGCGATCGCCGCCTGACCGGTGGCCACCGCGAGCTGGCTGAGGCTCGCCACCACGTCGCCGGCCGCGTAGAGCCCCTCGATCTGCGTCTGCAGGTGGTCGTCCACCTGCAGGCAGCCCTGGTCGTCGGCCGCCGCGCCGAGCCCGAGCGCCAGGTTCGAGCGCACGCGCGTGCCGAGCGCGCTGTAGACCACGTCGTAGGACTCCTCGGAGCCGCCGTCGCGGCGCATCAGCACGCGGCTGCCCGGCAGCGCGCAGAGCTCGAGCACCGGGCCGGGCAGGATCCGCACGCCGCGCGCGGCGAGCTCGGCGTGCAGCGCCTCGTCCACCTCGTCCGGGTCGCTGTGGATCACCAGCGTCAGGTCGGACGTGAAGTTGCTGATGAAGAGCGCCTCGCGCGCCCCGTGCGCGCCGCCGCCGATGACGCCGACGCGGCGGTCGGTGTACTCGTAGCCGTCGCAGATCGGGCACTGCCGCATCAGGCCCTGCTGACGCAGCGCCTCGCTGCCCGGCACGGGCGGCGCGCGATCCACCACACCGGTGGCGAGCAGCACGGTGCGCGTGCGCTGCGGCCGGCCGTCGAGGTCGGCCTCGAAGCCGCCGCCCTCGAGGCGCTGCAGCCCGGTGACCGTCACCGGACGCACCTCGCCGCCGTGCTGCGTCACCTGCTCGCGCAGCCGCGCCAGCAGCTCGGTGCCGACGATGCCGTCCGGAAAGCCCGGGTAGTTGTGCGTGCGCGGAATCCAGGCGGCGCGGCTGTGGCCGGCGTCGCAGACCAGCACGTGCCGGTGGAAGCGGCGCAGGTAGAGCGCGGCGGTCAGGCCGGCCGGGCCACCGCCGATCACCAGGCAATCGAGAAACTCGGGATCGGACATGTGCATCGTGCTCCTGCGGCAGCCGGGCCGCGCCCGCTCCCCGTGCAAGGCGGGTGCCCGCCTTGAGACAGCTCAGATGCCCGCTGCGGCGGCAGCTCGGCGTCGCGCTCGCGCATGCACAATGGCCGCCCGAGAAAAGGCGGCGCCTTCGAGGCGCCGGCCCAGAAAAAGGAGACCCTGATGCAACGCCCTGCCCTGCCGGCCCGCCGCCGGACCTCCCTGCCCTGCCCTCGCCGGCTGCCGGCCCTCGCCGCGGCGCTCGCCACCGCCGCCGCCCCGGCATTCGCGCAGGCCCCGGCGGGCGAGGAGCTCGAGCCGGTCGTCGTCAGCGCGAGCCGCCAGCAGCAGCGGCTGTTCGACACGCCCGCGGGCATCGACGCGGTCGACGTCGAGGCGCTGCGGCGCGACCGTCCGCTCGCCAGCCTGTCGGAGCTGCTGCTGACGGTGCCGGGGCTGACGGTGCGCGAGCGCCACAACCAGGCGCAGGACCTGCAGCTGTCGATCCGCGGCTTCGGCAGCCGCGCCACCTTCGGCGTGCGCGGCGTGCGACTGCTGGTGGACGGCATCCCGGCGAGCATGCCCGACGGCCAGGGCCAGACCTCGACCGCGCAGCTGCGCACCGCGCAGCGCGTCGAGGTGCTGCGCGGCCCGGTCGCACAGCTCTACGGCAACGCGGCCGGCGGCGTCGTGTCGGTGTTCACCGCCGACCCGCCCGCCGTGGACGCGGGCGTGCGCAGCGAGCTGTCGGGCGGCATCGGCGAGGACGGCCAGCGCCAGCTCGGCCTGCGCACGACGGCCGGCGACCGCAGCCTCGGCGCGGTGCTCGGCCTGTCGGCCGACGAGAGCGAGGGCTTCCGGCCGCACAGCGAGATGCGGCGCCGCCACCTGAACGCGAAGGTGGTGGCGCAGCCGGCGAGCGGGCTGAAGCTCACCGGCGTGCTCAACAGCCTGAACCTGAAGGCGCAGGACCCGCTTGGGCTGACGCGGGCGCAGTTCGACGCGAACCCGGACCAGACCACGCGCGAGGCGGGAGATTACGACACCCGCAAGCCGCTCGAGCAGCACCAGCTCGGCCTCGTCGCCGAGTACCGGCCCGGCGATCGCGACACGCTGAGCGCGCGCCTGTACGGCGGACACCGCCTGGTGCGGCAGACGCTGAGCATCCCGCCCAGCGCCGCACCGGTCACCCGCGGCGCCGGCGGCGTCGTCGATCTCGACCGCGAGTACGGCGGCGCGGGCCTGCAGTGGAGCCGGTGCGGCGTCCGCGACAGCGGCCTGCCGTGGCGCCTGACGCTCGGCGTCGACATCGACCGCCAGACCGACGAGCGGCTTGGCTACGACAACAACGGCGGCACGCAGGGCACGCTGCGGCGCGACGAGACCAACCGCGCCGGCAACGACGACGGCTACGCGCAGCTCGAATGGGACGCGTCCGAGCGCGTGACGCTGACCGGCGGGCTGCGGACGAGCCGCGTGCGCCTGTCGGTCGCCGATCGCTACATCCGCGGCGTCAACGGCGACGACAGCGGCGCCGCGCTGCACGAGCAGACGAGCCCGGTGCTCGGCGTGCTGTGGCGCGCGAGCGAGACGCTCAACGTCTACGCCAACGCCGGGCGCGGCTTCGAGACGCCGACGCTCACCGAGGTCGCCTACCGGCCGGACGGCAACGCGGGGCTGAACCTCGGGCTGCAGGCGGCGCGCAGCCGCCAGGTCGAGCTCGGCCTGCGAGGGCGCCAGGGCGGCGGCCTGTGGCAGGCAGCCTGGTTCGGCAGCCGCACGCGGCAGGAGATCGTGCCGGTCGACACGCGCAACGGCCGCTCGAGCTTCCAGAACGTCGACGAGGTCGAGCGCCGCGGCGTCGAGCTCGGCTGGCAGCGGCCGCTCGGCGGCGCCTGGCAGCTCGGCCTCGGCTACACCTGGCTCGACGCGAGCTTCGGCCAGTCCTTCACGCGCAGCGTCAACGGCAGCGCGACGACGGTTCCCGCCGGCAACCGCCTGCCCGGCATTCCGGAGCACAGCCTGGGGGCCGACCTGGGCTGGCGCTTCGCGCCCGGCCTCGCGATCGGCGCGGAAGTGCGGGCGGAAAGCCGCGTCGCGGTGGACGACCGCAACAGCGATCACGCCGCCGGCTATGCGGTCGCGCACCTGAAGCTCTCGGGGCAGCGCCGGCTCGCGGGGCAAGCGGTGCAGTGGTTCGTGCGCGCCGACAACGTGTTCGACCGCCGCTACGCCGGCTCGGTGATCGTCAACGACGGCAACGGCCGCTTCTTCGAGCCCGCGCCCGGCCGGCGCTGGTTCGCCGGCATGACGCTCGCGCTGTGAGCCGGCGCGGGGGCACACGCATCCTTGCGCCCCGCCCCCGCCTTCCTCGCGGCTGCCGGGCCGCCCAAAGCAAAAAGGGCTGACTTCCGAAGAAATCAGCCCTTTGCTTTCTGGTGCGGCGGGCAGGATTCGAACCCACGCCCCCTTGGTTCGTAGCCAAGTACTCTATCCAACTGAGCTACAGCCGCCGAGAAAGAGACTATAACACGAATTCGGGCCGCCGCAATAGATTCTGCAATCTTTCGAGAATCCGGCCATCTCCGGATCATTGCCGACCTTGGTGGGGCAGCCGGCTTGTTCCTCAAGGGGACCTGCGCTAGAAGCAGCCCTGCCCTCCGATGCGTCGCCCCCGCAAACGCCTGCCCCCCCCCTGCAACACTGGAGTGAAAAAAGCAAAAAGGGCTGACTTCCGAAGAAATCAGCCCTTTGCTTTCTGGTGCGGCTGGCAGGATTCGAACCCACGACCCCTTGGTTCGTAGCCAAGTACTCTATCCAACTGAGCTACAGCCGCCGAGAAAGAAACTATAACACGTTTTTTGCGAGCTACGCAACAAGCGCGGCCTGCCGGTAACATTCCGTCGCACGTTCGAGGTCGGCTTCGCGCTCCGCGATCTCCGCAAGGCGCAGCCAGGCATCGCGGCGCTGCACCGCGGGCAGCGTCGCATCGATCGCGCTGACCTCGAGCTGCTGCCTCGCCTTGCCCCAGAGCTGCACCGCGGCAAGCGCACGGCCGATCGCATGGCTGAGCGCGGCGTCGCGCGGCTGCAGGCGGCCCGCCGCCTCGAGCCGCGGCAGCCACTCCGGCTCGATGCCCTCGATGCACGAGACCAGGGCGTCGGCGAGCACCGCGCGCTCGTCCTCGCTGCGCTCGGCGATGTGGTCCCAGAAGGGGCGCAGCCAGGCGCGGGCCTCGGCGCGGCCGCCGAGCACGCCCATGCGCTGCGCGGCATGCGCGGCGACGAAGGGGTCGCGTCGGTCGGCGACCTCGAGCTGCTGCCAGACGCGGCGCAGCTGGTCGGCGTCGTAGGCCGAATCGAGCGCGTCGCAGGCGAGCGAGCGCAGCAGGCCCTTGGCCGCGCCCGGCGAGAAGGCCTGGTGCTTGGCCAGCAGCCGCGCGGTCTTCAGCGCGTCGAGCGGCTGCAGCGCGAGCTGCGAGGCCTGCAGCTTCAGGCGCAGCGCCTGCGTGCGTCGCGCGACGCCGGGCGCGAGCTCGCCGATCAGCTGCAGCGCCCGCTCCGCGTCGCGGTCGTCGAGCGCCCACTCGGCCGCCAGCAGCCGCGCGCCCTCCTCCGCGGCACGCGTGGCCGGCGAGCCTCCGGCGCCGAGCGCGCGCGCGAGGTGATCGTCGCGCCGGGCGCGGTCCTGCAGCCGGTGCATGCTGCCCGCGGCCAGCAGCTCGCCGAGCATCGTGAACTCCCGGTCATCGTCAATGCCGCGGGTCTCGGCCTGGATCGCGAGCGCGCGCTGCGCCGCCTTGTGCGCGCGGCTGTAGCGGCCGCCGAAGTACAGCGACAGCGCCTCGCGCAGCGCCTGCTGCGCCAGCCGCTCGCGCTTGGCGTTGCGCCACTCGCGGGCGCGCGCCGGCAGCCGCACGAGCGCGCCGACGCCGTTGACGAAGGCGTAGATCGTCAGGAAGCCGAGCACCAGCGCGATCAGGAACAGGTTCAGCGACAGGTCGAGCCGCCACGGCGCCCAGTAGAAGGTGACGAGCGCGTCGTTGCGGCCGAACGCGGTCGCGCTCACCACCGCGACGGCGAACAGCAGCACCAGCCAGATGATCGCGCGCATCGTCAACGCCCCGCGGTGGCTGCGGTCAGGGCCGCGAGCGTCTCGTCCGGCCGCGGCACGCTGGAGTGGCGGGCCTGGTCGGCGACCTGCCGGATCAGGTCCTGCACGGTCGTGGTGCGGCGCGAGCGGGGGTCGAAATAGCGCTGGATCGAGCGCGACGCGACCTCCAGGTCGGACTGCACGGTGTCGAACTGGCGGCTCAGCAGCGCCAGCCGCGCGTTGAGCAGGCGCAGCTTGAGGTTCTCGCGCAGGAAGTAGCCCTGCTCCGGCGCCACCAGCATCGCCTCGGGGCGGTCGATGCGCGTGACGCGCACCAGGTCGCGCACCTCGTGCCAGACCAGCGCCCCGGCCTGTCG
This sequence comes from Caldimonas tepidiphila, assembly GCF_003569765.1. GTDB lineage: Bacteria > Pseudomonadota > Gammaproteobacteria > Burkholderiales > Burkholderiaceae_C > Caldimonas > Caldimonas tepidiphila. Next base: position 20,744 of record NZ_QXMG01000021.1, read on the forward strand.
CCACCAGGCGAGCTCGCCGATCGACGGGGCGGCAGGCGCACTCGCGCCCGGCGCCGGCGCGGCGGCCGCGCGGGAGGACGCCGAGGGGGCGGGCGCGCGCGCTGCGGGCGAGGACTGCAGCGGCAGCTCGTCCACCTGCCGGATCGCCTCGTCGATGCGCATCACCAGCGCCGACACGTCGGCGAGATTGACCGCCTCGATGCGCTCGAGGTCGCGCAGCACCGCGCGGCGCACGCCTTCGAGGCGCGGCTGGTTCAGCCGCGCCAGGCGCTCCTCGGCCGAGCGCAGCGCGGCCACCAGCGGCTCGGCGCTGCCGGTGATCGAGGCCTGCTGCAGCGCGACGCGCAGCGCGGCCTCGACGTCGACCAGCAGGTTCTCGTCGCGCGAGCGCGACAGCGACAGCATCAGCTCGTCGAGCTGGCTGCGCTGCAGCGCCACCTCGGCGAGCCGCGCCTCGAGCAGCGCGGCCTTCGCGTTGGCCTCGGTGGAGACTTCCTGCGCCTGGCGCGCCAGGGCCCGCGCCTCGGTGGCCTGGCCCTGGCTGTCCTGCTGGCGGCGCACCAGTTCCTGCTCCAGGCGCATCACGCGCTCGTGCGACTGGTAGGCCAGCACGACGCTGCCGACGGTCAGCACCAGCAGGCCGGCCAGGCCGGCCCACATCAGGCCCCGGCTTGCGGAGCCGCTCTCGGCGGGTCGCGCCGCGGGGGTGGAGGAAGGAGGGGAGGCCGCCTCGTCGACGGCGGCCGGTCGGTCTGGAATCTCGCTCACGGTGCCGGCGATTGTAGGACGCGGCCGATGCCTGCCACGACCGCGGCCGGAGAAGGCGTCACCTCGACGACCTGGCCGAAGCCGGCGCGGCGCGCCCGCTCGGCGATGCGCGGGTGGCTCGCCAGCGCGCGCGCCTCGCGCCACTGCGGCAGGGCGCGGTCGGGCTCGGCCGCGCACAGCGCGAGCAGGTTGTCGATCGCCTCGGAGCTGCTGAAGAACCACAGGTGCCGCGCCGGCGCGGCGAGCGCCGCGTCCAGCAGCGCGCGGCCCGCCGCGTCGAGGCGCGGCGCCTGGCGGCGGTAGGCGGCGACGAAGTCGACCTCGGCGCCCGCCTCGCGCAGCCGCGCCGCGAGCCAGTCGCGGCCGCCGTCGCCGCGCACCGCGAGCACGCGCCGCCCCTGCCAAGGCCAGTCGCGGACCAGCGCCCACAGCGCCTCGGAGTCGAACTGCGGCGCGTCGTCCGGCGGCGCGACCCACTGCGGCGGCTGCATCCCCGCGTCGTGCAGCGCGCGCGTGGTGCCCGGCCCGGTCGAGCCGGCGAGTGTCCCCGCCGGCCAGCCCAGCCCCGGCGGCCGCGCGGCGAAGAAGCGCTGCGCGGCATTGGGGCTGACGAACACCGCGAGCCGGTAGCCGGCGAGCGCGCGCCACGCCGCCTCGACCGCGGCGGGGTCGGGCGCGTCGCTGATCTCGATCAGCGGCAGCGCCACGGCATCGACGCCGGCAGCGCACAGGCGCTCGACCCAGCCGTGCGCCTGCGCGGCCGGCCGCGTGACCAGCAGCCTCGGGCCCGCCGTCACAGGCTCTTCAGGATGCGGTCGGCGCCCTGCGCGAGCAGCGCCTCGGCCGCCTGCACGCCGAGCGCCTCGGCGGCGGCGGTGTCGAGCACGGGGCCGGCGGCGTGCGAGCGCAGCAGCGGCGCCTCGGCGGCGTTCGGGTCGCCGATCGCGGCGGCGAGGCGCAGCTCCTCGCCGTGCCAGGTCGCGTGCGCGGCGAGCGGCACGCTGCAGCTGCCGGCGAGCGTGCGCGACACGGCGCGCTCGGCATGCACCGCGAGCCAGCTGGGCTGGTGCACCAGCGTCGCGAGCTTCTCGCGCAGCGCCGCCTGCCCGGTGCGCACCTCGATGCCGAGGGCGCCCTGGCCGGCTGCCGGGATCATCGCGCCGGGCTCGAACACCGCGCGGATGCGCGGCGCGAGGCCCAGGCGCACCAGGCCAGCCGCCGCGAGCACGATCGCGTCGTAGTGGCCCTCGTCGAGCTTGCGCAGCCGCGTGTCCAGGTTGCCCCGCAGCGGCTCGACGCGCAGGTCGGGCCGCATCGCGCGCAGCTGCACGACGCGGCGCAGGCTCGAGGTGCCCACGACGGCGCCCTGCGGCAGCTCGTCGACCGAGGCATGGTGGTTCGACACGAAGGCGTCGCGCGGGTCCTCGCGCTCGAGCACGGCGGCGAGCACGAAGCCCTCGGGCAGCTCCATCGGCACGTCCTTGAGCGAGTGCACCGCGAGGTGGGCGCGGCCCTCCTCGAGCGCGACCTCGAGCTCCTTGACGAACAGGCCCTTGCCGCCGACCTTGGACAGCGTGCGGTCGAGGATCTGGTCGCCGCGCGTGGTCATGCCGAGCAGCTCGACGGGGTGGCCGAAGCGCTCGCGCAGCAGCGCCTGCACATGCTCGGCCTGCCACAGGGCGAGCCGGCTCTCACGGGTGGCGATGACCCACGGTGCGCGCGGGTCGGAATGGTCTTGGGGCAGCATCCCGGCATGCTAGCAGGCGGGCCTGTCGCGATCGCCGCGCGGGGGTGCCGCGCGCCGCTGGTGCTAGATTGCGCGGCAAGAAAGATTTCCAACCCTGCCCTCACGGAGACCCATGCCGCGCGCCGCACGATCCCAGCCCCCCTCCCCGGCCGTCACGCCGGAGCCCGCCGAGCCGGCCCGCGCCGCCGCACCGCGCAAGACCAGCGCGCTGCGCGACGCGGAGGAGAAGAACCGCCCGCTGCGCGAGGACATCCGGCTGCTCGGCCGCATCCTCGGCGACGTGATCCGCGAGCAGGAGGGCAAGGAGGCCTTCGAGCTGATCGAGCGCATCCGCCAGCTCGCGGTGGGCTACCGGCTCAAGGCCGACGCGCAGGCCGGGCGCACGCTCGACCGGGTGCTGAAGAACCTGTCGACCGACCAGACGGTGAGCGTGATCCGCGCCTTCAGCTACTTCTCGCACCTGGCCAACATCGCCGAGGACCGCCACCACGTGCGCCGCCGCGAGCACCACGAGCGCCAGGGCCACCTGCAGGAGGGGTCGCTCGCGATGAGCTTCGAGCGCCTGGCCGAGCAGGAGGTGCGCGCAGCCGACGTCGCGCGCATGCTCGAGCGCGCCTACATCTCGCCGGTGCTGACCGCGCACCCCACCGAGGTGCAGCGCAAGTCCATCCTCGACGCCGAGCGCGCGGTCGCGGCGCTGATCGGCCAGCGCGACGAGCTGCGCAGCGAGCGCGAGCTCGCCGACAACGAGGCGCAGCTGCGCGCGCGCGTCACGCAGCTGTGGCAGACGCGCATGCTGCGCCACACCAAGCTCACGGTGGCCAACGAGATCGACAACGCGCTCTCCTACTACCACACCACCTTCCTGCGCCAGATCCCGGCGATGTACCGCGAGCTCGAGCGGCTGCTGCCGGGCTTCGAGGTCGCGCCCTTCTTCCGCATGGGCAACTGGATCGGCGGCGACCGCGACGGCAACCCCTTCGTCACCGCCGAGACGCTGCGCTTCGCGCTGGCGCGCCAGGGCGAGACGGCGCTGCGCCACTACCTGACCGAGGTGCACGAGCTCGGCGCGGAGCTGTCGATGTCGGGCACGCTGGTGCAGGTCACGCCCGGGATGCGGCAGCTCGCCGAGAGCTCGCCCGACCGCAACGAGCACCGCGAGGACGAGCCCTACCGCCGCGCGCTGATCGGCATGTACGCGCGGCTCGCGGCGACGCTCGAGAAGCTCACCGGCACCGAGGCGCTGCGCCACGCCGTCGCCCCGTCGGTCCCGTACGAGGCGGCCGAGGACTTCCTGGCCGACCTGCGCGTGATCGACGCCTCGCTCGCCTCGCACCACGCGAGCGCCATGGCCGCCACGCGGCTGCACCCGCTGATGCGCGCGGTGCAGGTCTTCGGCTTCCACCTCGCCACCGTGGACCTGCGCCAGAGCTCGGACCGCCACGAGGAGGTGGTGCACGAGCTGCTGTCGGTGGCGCGGCTCGAGCCCGACTACAGCGGCCTGGCCGAGCCGGCCAAGGTCGCGCTGCTGATGAAGCTGCTCAACGACGCGCGGCCGCTGCGCGTGCGCGGCGCGCGCTACAGCGAGCACACGCAGAGCGAGCTCGGCATCTTCGAGTGCGCGGGCGAGATGCGCGCGGCCTTCGGCCCGCAGGCGATCCGCCACTACATCATCAGCCACACCGAGACGGTCAGCGACCTGCTGGAGGTGCTGGTGCTGCAGAAGGAGGCGGGCCTGCTGCGCGGCACGCTCGACGACGAGGCGCAGGCCGACCTGATCGTCGTGCCGCTGTTCGAGACCATCGGCGACCTGCGCAATGCCGCGCCGATCATGCGCGAGTTCTATGCGCTGCCCGGCGTGCTGGACCTGGTGCGCCGCGGCGGCGCCGAGCAGGACGTGATGCTCGGCTACAGCGACAGCAACAAGGACGGCGGCTTCTTCACGAGCAACTGGGAGCTCTACCGCGCGGAAGTCGCGCTGGTCGGGATGTTCGACGCGCTCAACGCGGGGGCCGGCAAGGACGGCGCGGAGAACGAGCGCATCACGCTGCGCCTCTTCCACGGCCGCGGCGGCACCGTGGGCCGCGGCGGCGGCCCGAGCTACCAGGCCATCCTCGCGCAGCCGCCGGGCACCGTGAACGGCCAGATCCGCCTCACCGAGCAGGGCGAGGTGATCGCGTCGAAGTACGCGCACCCGGAGATCGGCCGCCGCAACCTCGAGACGCTGGTGGCCGCGACGCTCGAGGCGACGCTGCTGCAGCCGGCCAAGAGCGCGCCGAAGTCCTTCCTCGAGGCCGCCGAGGCGATCTCGACGGCCAGCATGGCGGCCTACCGCAAGCTCGTCTACGAGACCGCCGGCTTCACCGACTACTTCTTCGCCGCGACGCCGATCCGCGAGATCGCCGAGCTCAACATCGGCTCGCGCCCGGCCTCGCGCAAGGCCACGCGCGCGATCGAGGACCTGCGCGCCATCCCCTGGGGCTTCTCGTGGGGCCAGTGCCGCGTCGCGCTCACCGGCTGGTACGGCTTCGGCTCGGCGGTCGCCGCGCTGCTCGGCAGCGACGAGGCGCAGCGCGACAAGCAGTTGAAGCTGCTGCAGCGCATGCACAAGCAGTGGCCCTTCTTCCGCACGCTGCTGTCGAACATGGACATGGTGCTGGCCAAGACCGACCTGGGCCTGGCGCGCCGCTACCTCGACCTGGTCGAGGACCGCAAGCTGGCCAAGCGCATCTTCGGCGCGATCGAGGCCGAGTGGCAACGCACGCACGAGGCGCTCGAGCTCATCACCGGCGAGAACCAGCGGCTCGCGGCCAACCCGGCGCTCGCCCGCTCGATCGAGCACCGCTTCCCCTACCTCGACCCGCTCAACCACCTGCAGGTCGAACTGATGCGGCGCTACCGCGCGCAGAAGGAGAGCGGGCTCGTCAACGAGCGCGTGCAGCGCGGCATCCACCTGTCGATCAACGGCGTCGCCGCAGGCCTGCGCAACACCGGCTGAGGACGGCCCGCAGGGTCCCGGGCTCCCCGGCCCGGGAAAGCTCAGGGCGCGCCGCTGCGGCCCTGGCTGGCCGTGCCGCCCCCGCCGCCGACCGGGATGCCCCGGTCGCGGTCGGAGTCCTGCTCGTTCTCAGGATCGGTGTAACCGAGCGACTCGGTGGAATTGTCGATCGCCGATGTGTTGACGCTGCCGGCGGCATCGTCCTGGTCGGCCTGCTCCTGCGCGTAGCGGCCCTCGTCGAGGTCGTCGGCGAGGTCGAGCTCGCCCGTGCGGCGCGGATCGTCCCGGTCGCTGCTCACGCCGATGCCGCCCGGGTCCTCGCCGCCGAGCAGGCCACCGGGGTCGCGCGTAATCTGGTCGGGCGAGATGTCGTCGGCCTCGCGGAAGCCGTTGTCGCGCCCGGCGGCGCGGCGCTCGCCGGTGCCGGTGGAGTCGCTGTCGCTGTCGAGGTTGGCGTCGCCGATGTCGAGCCCGGCGCCCGCGGCGCTGTTGCTGTCGGAGGTGGTGCCGCTGTCGAGGTCGTCGGCGGTGTCCAGGCCGACGCCCTCGGCGCCGATGATGTCGCTGCCGCTGTCGGTGGTGTCGCTGGGACCCAGGTCGGCGGTGCTGCGGCCGGCGGCCTGCTGGGGAATGTCGTCGGAACCGGCGATGTTGCTGTGCGCCATGTCTTTCTCCTCGTCGTGTACTGCGGCCCGCGGGCCTCGGTCCACCCGTGCAGCAACCGGCGTGCCCCGCGCCGCGCTCAGGCCGGCTCGACGTACTGCGCGACGAAGCTGCGCCGGCGCCCGTCCGGGAACTCGACCGTGACGCTCTCGGCGTCCGCGTCCGTGACCTCGCCGACGCCGTAGCGCGGCACCCGCACCGCATCGCCGAGGTCGAAGGCTGCGTGCGGCGAGCGCGGCGGCGGCGCGCCGGTGAGCAGCGCCTCCTGCGGGTCCTGCACGGCCTGCTCGCGCGCCGCCTGCGCATGCGCCTGGGCCGCGGCGCGCGCCTCGGCCAGGTGCGCGGCGGTGCGCACGCAGTTGTCGCAGTGGCCGCAGCGGTCGAAGGGCGGCCCCTCCTCGAAGTGTTCCAGCAGCACGCGCCAGCGGCAGCCGCCCGTCTGGCTGTAGAACACCATGCGCTCGAGCATCTCGCGGTCGTGCTGCGCCTTCTCCTCGAAGTCGGCCACCATCGCGTCGAGCCGCTCGCCGTCGAGCGCCGTGTCGCGCAACCGGATCTCGCGGCGGCGGTTCAGGCGCACCAGGCCCTGCTCGCGCATCAGCCTCAGCGTCACCTGCAGCCGGGTGGCCGGCTGCTGCAGCGTGTCCTTCAGCCGCGGCAGCGTCCACGCGCCCCCGTCCGGCGGCGGCTTGAGCAGCGCGCGACAGACCGCCCCGATATCCTCGCGGTCGGGATAGCGGCCGGCGAGGAAGAACTGCTGCACGCCGCGGTCCTGCGTGCGGTAGAGCAGCGTGCAGACCGCGTCCTGCCCGTCGCGGCCGGCGCGGCCGGACTCCTGGTAGTAGGCGTCGAGCCCGCCGGGCATCTGGTAGTGCAGCACGAAGCGCGTGTCGGGCTTGTCGATGCCGAGGCCGAAGGCGTTGGTCGCGACCATCACGCGCGCCTCGCCCGACATGAAGGCCTCCTGGTTGACGCGCCGCTCGCCGGCGGCGAGACGGCCGTGGTAGCGGGTGACGGACTCGCCGGCCTCGTGCAGCGCGGCATGCAGCATGTCGACCGCCTTGACAGTGGCCGCGTAGACGATTCCCGCCCCCTCGGTCTGCCGCAGCAGCGCGAGCAGCTTCGCGAGCTTCTCGTCCTCGTCGACGAGCGCGAAGACGCGGTAGTGCAGGTTCGCCCGGTAGACGCCGGTGTTCACGATCTCGATGCCCGGCACGCCGAGTTGCGCGACGATGTCCCGCGTCACCTCCTCGCTCGCCGTCGCGGTCAGGGCCAGCAGCGTCGGGCGGCCGAGCGCGTCCCAGGCGCTGCCGATCTCGAGGAAGGCCGGCCGGAAGTCGTGCCCCCACTGCGAGATGCAGTGCGCCTCGTCCACCGCCAGCAGGCTCACCGGGTGCGCACGCAGGCGGCGCAGGAATTCCGGCTCGGCGAGGCGCTCGGGCGTGGTGTAGACGAGCCGGGTGGCCGCGTCGTCGAGCGCCGCGTCGGCCTCACCCGCCTCGGCGGCGTTGAGGCCGCTGTGCAGCGCCACCGCCTGCACGCCCTCGGCGCGCAGCTTGTCGCACTGGTCCTTCATCAGCGCGATCAGCGGCGAGACGACGATGGTGCGGCCGGGCAGCATCAGCGCCGGCAGCTGGAAGCAAAGCGACTTGCCGGCACCGGTGGGCATCACCGCGAGGGTCGACCGGCCGCCCATGATGTGCTCGATCACCGCCTCCTGCGCGTCGCGCAGCCGCGCGAGCCCGAAGGTGCGGCGCAGCAGCCGGGGCAGGTCCTGGCGCCAGACGCTGCGGGCGGCACGGGAGGCGGTGGAAGGGGGGTTCTGAGACATCGCGGGTGCGGGACGTAAGGCGGCTGGGGGGATCCGGGCGGCGAGGCAAGCGCTGTGCCTGACGCGGCCCCACCCTGCTGCAGGGCACGTCCCTTGCCGCATGTTCCGCACCCCCCTCCGCCCCCGATTCCTCACGCAAGGAGCACGACATGAACCGGCCGCAAGACACGAACCCCCAGGACCGCGACGGTGGCCCCGCCGGCACCTCCTCGTCGCGCCCGTCGAGCAGCCCCTCTGACACGCGCAGCAACGCCGCCAGCGGGCTGACGCAGCAGGGTCTCGAGAACCAGCGGCCGCAGGGAGAGCGTCGTGACGCCAGCAGCGAGATGCAGCCGGGCAGTTCGCGCGACGGCCGCCTGGCCCAGCAGGGCGCCGCCGGCGTGCACGACAGCGAGCAGGGCAAGCTCGGTCCGCAGGCGCACCAGCAGCCCGAGTCGGCGCGCAGCCCCGGCTCCGCCGAGGCGCAGGTCCTCGGCGGCAAGGACAGGCTGGGCGACGCCCTGCGCGAGGGCGAGCCGCCGTCGGACCCGCAAGGCGGCGTGTGAACTTTTCGGCCGCCGCCCGGGTCCACCAGACGGCAGCGGGAGAGAAGGACGCCGGCAGGAATACCGGCCGCGACGGGACACGGCACAATGCGCGCCTCGGCTCCGTCGCAAGGAGCCGGGATTCGAGCAGGGTCGCGCCAACGAGGATATAAACCCCGTTGTCTGTACGCGCATCTCCCGGCACGCAAATGCCGCTCAGTTAAGCTTGAGTTGCCGCCAAAGGAAACCCGGAGTTCGATTCAAACGCCCGGGTCGATATTTCCGGTACTCTTTTCAGTTTGTTGCAAGAAATTCAGCAGTTTTCTTTCGATGTCGAATTCCGTCGAAATGCGCGACCCGGTCTGGGAAGCACGCCGCCGCGCGGCACTCAATGCAGCACGCACCCTGGTGGAGTTTTGGGGAATCACGCCCGAGCAGATCGCGCGCGCGCCGGCGCCGAAAATCGAGCAGCAGGAGCATGCTCCGCGCTATCGCCATCCGGTGCACGGCCATACCTGGGACGGCGAGGGTTCGCAGCCGCAGTGGCTGAAGGACGCGCTGATCCGCGAGGGTTATACCGTCGAGGAATTGCGCGTGGCGCCGCAGGGTGCCAACGCCGACCACTGAAGTAGCCCCGGCCCGCGCCGCGTCAGCACGACCCCTCGCTCCCGGAAGAAGCCGGCAGGCCGAGTTGCACGGCTGCCGCGGCCAACTCCCGCACCAGCGCCTGATTCACGGGCTGGCTGTAGCGCCATTTCAGCAGGCGCACGCTCCGGCCCGGCCCCTCGAGTTGCGGGAATTGCTCCGCGAGCGCGGCGCCGTTGAAAAACTGCAGGCTCGCGTGCGTCTTGTGGGCCGAAATCATCAGCAGGGTCCGCCCGTCGAGCTGGAAGCAGAGGTTTCCCCACTTCAGCACCTGCTGGAACTGCGGTGCCGCCGCCATCACGGCCTGCCGCAGCTCCTGCACCGTCGAGCGGGCGGCAGGGTCGAGCGTGTCGAAATAGGCTGCGATCAGCGCACCGGAGCGCGAGCTTCGTCTCATGGAGTTCACTCGATGCGTCCGTCGAAGGTATCGCACTGCCGCAGGCTGCCGCTTTCGAGGCCGCGCCGGAACCAGGTCTGGCGCTGCGCGCTGCTGCCGTGCGTGAAGCTCTCCGGGACGACCTGCCCCTGCGAGCGCCGCTGCAAGGTGTCGTCGCCGATCTGCGCCGCGGCGTTCAGCGCCTCCTCGATGTCGCCCTGCTCGAGCAGGCGGCGCGTCGCGTCGGCATGGTGCGCCCAGACGCCGGCCAAGCAGTCGGCCTGCAGCTCCAGCCGCACGCTCAGCGCGTTGTACTCGCGCTCGCTGACGCGGCCGCGCTGTGCATCGACGCGCTCGGTCAGCCCGAGCAGCTTCTGCACGTGGTGGCCGACCTCGTGCGCGATCACGTAGGCCTGCGCGAAGTCGCCGGGGGCGCCGAGCCGCTCCCTGAGCGTGTCGTAGAAGCCGAGGTCGATGTAGATGCGCTCGTCGGCGGGACAGTAGAAGGGCCCCATCGCCGACTGCCCGCGTCCGCAGGCGGTGGGCGTGGCGCCGCGGAACAGTACCAGACGCGGCTCGCGGTAGCTCATGCCGGTGGCCGCCGGCAGCTGCTGCCGCCATACGTCCTCGGTGCTCGCGAGCACCACCGAGACGAAGCGGCCGAGCTGGTCGTCCGCCGGCACGCCCTGCTCCGCGGCGGGACGCTGTAGGCCACCGCCCGGCACCGCCTCGCCCCCCGCCAGCCCGAGCAGCACCAGCGGGTTGATGCCCAGCAGCCAGCTCAGCACCAGCGCGACCACGACGCCGCCGAGGCTCAGCCCGCCGCCGCCGATGCGCAGGCCGCGGCCGCCCGGCACGCCGAAGCCGCGGCCGGCACCGCGCCGGTCCTCGACGTTCTCACTCTCGCGCTCGCCTTGCCATCTCATCGCCGCGTCCTGCCTGAGGGTCCGAAGTCGCCCGAAGGGCTCGGGACCATCGTAGCGCCGGGGCGGCGCGGTGCGCGTGTGCTCGCTGCGATGCCGGGCAAGCGGGCGGGGTCACTCGGCGAGCAGCCCGCGCGGGAGGGCACGCTCAGGTCTTCGGCAGCGTCACGCCGTGCTGGCCCTGGTACTTGCCGCCGCGGTCCTTGTAGCTGGTCTCGCAGACCTCGTCGCTCTCGAAGAACAGCACCTGCGCGCAGCCCTCGCCGGCGTAGATCTTGGCCGGCAGCGGCGTGGTGTTGCTGAACTCGAGCGTCACGTAGCCCTCCCACTCGGGCTCGAAGGGCGTGACGTTGACGATGATGCCGCAGCGCGCGTAGGTGCTCTTGCCCAGGCAGATCGTCAGCACGTTGCGCGGGATGCGGAAGTACTCGACCGTCCTCGCGAGCGCGAAGCTGTTGGGCGGGATGATGCAGGTGTCGCCCTCGAAGTCGACGAAGCTCTTCTCGTCGAAGTTCTTCGGGTCGACCACGGTGCTGTGCACGTTGGTGAAGATCTTGAATTCGCGCGCGCAGCGGATGTCGTAGCCGTAGCTGCTGGTGCCGTAGCTGACGATCTTGTGGCCGTCGGCGGCGTTCCTCACCTGCCCCGGCTCGAAGGGGTCGATCATGCCGTGCTGCTCGGCCATGCGGCGGATCCACTTGTCGGACTTGATGCTCATGCGCTTTCCTGTGTCGAGGGCGGGATTCTAGGCAGCGCGCGGCACACGGCCTTGCGCGCCGATCATTCGCGGCGCGGCAGCGCGAGCGCGGGCTCGCCGTCGAAGCGCTCGCGCCCGCTGTAGAGCAGGAAGTGGCGGTTGGTGCAGCGCGCGAACAGCGCCATGCCGAGCTGCGTCGCGAGCCGGTGCCCCATCTCGGTGATGCCAGAGCGCGACACCACCACCGCCACGCCCATCTGCGCCGCCTTGATCACCATCTCGCTCGTCAGCCGCCCGGTGGTGTAGAGCAGCTTGCCGTCGCCGCCCACGCCCTCGAGCCACATCCAGCCGGCGATCGCGTCGAGCGCGTTGTGGCGGCCGACGTCCTCGGTGAAGATCAGCAGCCCGGCGTCGTCGCCCCGCACCTCGAACAGTGCGCAGCCGTGCACGGAGCCGGCCGACTTGTAGATGGTCTCGTGGCGGCGCATCGCGTCGAGCAGCGCGTAGAGCGCGCGCTGCGACAGGCGCGTGCCGGGCAGCACCAAGGAGTCGATCTCGTCCATCAGCCCGCCGAACACCGTGCCCTGCCCGCAGCCGGTGGTGACGATGCGCCGGGAGGTGCGCGCCTCGATGTCGGCGACGCCGCCCGCGGTGGTGATCGCGCAGGCGTTGACCTCCCAGTCGACCTGCACGCTCTCGACCTGCGCGATGTCGGCGACGAAGCGCTGGTTGCGCAGGTAGCCGAGCGCGAGTAGCTCGGGCTGCGCACCCATCGTCATCAGCGTGACCAGCTCGCGCCTGTCGAGGTAGAGGGTGAGGTCGCGCTCCGCGGGCATCTCCACCGCACGCTCGGCGCCGTGCTCGTCGAGCACGGTCAGGGCCTGCGTGAAGCGGGTGGTGGCCGCGGTCATCCGCGGGCGGGAGCGGTTCGGCTGGTCGGTCATCACGGCAGAGGCGGGAACGGGACGCCGGGGGGCGCCGGGAGCGGCATCGGGAACGACGGGCAATCCGGGCGCCCGTCCGATGACCGCCGAAAAACAAAGGACCGCTCCGGACTGGCCGAAGCGGTCCCCTGCGGCGGCGGGCACGCGGCCCGCGCCGCGTCGCTTACTTCTTCGCGGCGGCCTGCGCCGCGTCGGCCTTCTTGTCGGCCGGCGGCGCGACCGCGGTGGCCGCGGGCGAGTGCGCTGCGGCCGCCTCGAGCGGCTTGGGCGGCTGGAAGGCACCCGGGTCGGCGCACGGGGCCGTCGCGACGGGCTTGGCGTCCTTCGCGGTGCGCAGGTAGTGCGCGGCGGTGCGGTCCTGCGCGAGGCAGAGCTTGTAGGCGTCGACCTTCGCGGTGTGGTCGGCCTTGGCCTTGGCCTCGTCCGCCTTGGCCTTGGCCTCGTCGGACAGCGGCGGCAGCTTGGCCATCGCCATGGAGCCGGCCGCGGCCAGCAGGATCATCGTCAGCGTCTTCTTCATCGAGTTGCTCCTCAGGCCTGCGTGGCCGCCCGGCCCGTCGCGCCCGCATCGGCGCTGCGCCGCGCGGGGATCTTGCCCGCCTTCACGTCGTCGTACCACAGCTCGTGGTGCTCCTTGGCCCAGGCCTCGTCGACCTCGCCGGTGCGCATCGCGTCGAGCGCGCCCTTCACCCCGATCGTGCCCATGTAGATGTGTCCGAGGAACATCGCCATCATCAGCACGGTCGCCACCGCATGCACCATGTGCGCGATCTGCATCGCGCCGCGGGTGTAGTCCGCGCCGGGGATGATCTTGTCGAGCCAGAAGCCCGAGACCGAGACGATCATGCCGAGGACGAACACGCCGCCCCAGAACAGCACCTTCTCGCCCGCGTTGAAGCGGTGCGAGGGGACGTGCTGACCGGTCAGCAGGCCGCCGCCCTTCTTGAGCCAGTCGATGTCGTGCGCCTTGGGCAGGTTGTCCTTGATGAACAGCGCGATCATCAGCACGAGGCCGACCGAGAACAGCGGGCCGACGAAGTTGTGCACGTTCTTCAGGGCATAGGTCAGCCAGCCGAAGAGCGTGCCGCCGATGAGGGGCAGCAGCAGGAACTTGCCGAACATCATCACGAGGCCGGAGATCGCGAGCAGCGAGAAGCTGCCGGCCACCGTCCAGTGCGCCGCGCGCTCGAGTGCGGTGAAGCGCTCGATCTTGCGGCCGGTGTCGGGCTCGTGGTTCTCGAGCGGGCCGTTCTTCCAGTAGAAGATCGCGATCGCCAGCAGCACGATCAGCACGAGCGAGCCGCCGTAGGGGATCAGCCACTGGTTGCGCACCTGGCGCCAGGCTTCGCCGGCGTTGGTGAGCGCCGAGCCCGGGTACTGCGTGAAGCGCTGGATCAGCACGCCGGACTCGGCGGCCGGCAGGCTGCTGTAGCCCTCGGTGGTGCCGGACTCGCGCACCGCGCGCCACATCGGCGCGTTGTTCTGCGGCTGGCTTCTGGCGCGCTCGGCGTTGGTCTCGTCGGCGCGCGGCTCGGCCGGCGCGACGAAGCCGGCCGGGGGCAGGACGGGCGCTGCCGTCGCGGCCGCTGCAGCGGCGGGAGCGGCTCCCGGCTGCGGCGGCTCGGCGGCCAGTGCCGGCCCGCACAGCGACAGCGCAAGCGCGCCGCCGAGTGCAGCGCGCCGCAGCGCGCTGGGGATGAGGCCTTGCATGGTGTCTCCTGAACTTGCCGGCGCGCTCAATTCGCGCGGGCGTAGTCGTTCTGACCCTGGCCGCGGGTGCGGATCTGCGACTGCCAGCTGGTCTGGTCGCCGGCCTGCCAGCCCGGTGCCGAGAAGGCCGTGTTCGGGCCCTTCCAGGCCTGGTCCTCGGACTTCTTGTACGCGGCCTGGGCGGTCTGCGGCTTCTCGCCGCAGGCGGCGAGGCCGCCCACGGCCAGCGCTGCGAGCAGCGCGCTTGCGATCAGTTGCTTGCTCATGACTTGGCGACCTCCGCGGTGGGAGCGGGTTGCTGGACGGACGCACCCTGGGTGGGCTTGCCGTAGGCGGTGCCCCAGCCCCAGACCTCGGAGCCCTTGCCGCGCTTGACGACGCGGGTGCGGAAGATGTCGGCCACGACGTCGCCGTCGCCGCCGAGCAGCGCCTTGGTCGAGCACATCTCGGCGCAGGCGGGAAGCTTGCCTTCGGAGAGGCGGTTGCGGCCGTACTTCTCGAACTCGGCCTGCGAGCCGTTCTTCTCGGGGCCGCCGGCGCAGAAGGTGCACTTGTCCATCTTGCCGCGCAGGCCGAAGGTGCCGTTGCTCGGGAACTGCGGCGCACCGAACGGGCAGGCGTAGCTGCAGTAGCCGCAGCCGATGCAGATGTCCTTGTCGTGCAGCACCACGCCCTCGTCGGTGCGGTAGAAGCAGTCGACCGGGCACACCGCCATGCAGGGCGCGTCGGAGCAGTGCATGCAGGCGACCGAGATGCTCTTCTCGCCGGGCACGCCGTCGTTGATGGTGACGACGCGGCGGCGGTTCACGCCCCAGGGCACGTCGTTCTCGTTCTTGCACGCGGTGACGCAGCCGTTGCACTCGATGCAGCGCTCGGCGTCACAGATGAACTTCATTCTTGCCATGTGATTCTCCTGACCTCGACCGTTCTCAGGCCTTCTCGACCTGACAGACCGTGGTCTTCGTTTCCTGCATCATCGTGACGCTGTCGTAGCCGTAGGTGGTGGCGGTGTTGATCGCCTCGCCACGCACGATCGGCGCCGCGCCCTCGGGGTAGTAGGCGAGCATGTCCTGGCCCTGCCAGTGGCCCGAGAAGTGGAAGGGCATGAACACCGTCTCGCGGTCCACGCGCTCGGTGACGAGCGCCTTGACCTTGATCTTCGCGCCCGTCGGCGTCTTGACCCACACCATCTCGCCGTTGCGGATGCCGCGGTCGTTGGCCGCCACCGGGTTGAGCTCGACGAACATGTCCTGCTGCAGCTCGGCCAGCCACGGGTTCGAGCGCGTCTCCTCGCCACCGCCCTCGTACTCGACCAGGCGGCCCGAGGTCATGATCAGCGGGAAGGTCTTGCCGATGTCGGCGTTCTTCTCCTGGATCGACTTGTAGAGCGTCGGCAGGCGCCAGAAGGCCTTGCGGTCGTCGTGCGTCGGGTACTTCGCGACCATGTCCGGGCGCGTCGAGTAGATCGGCTCGCGGTGCTTCGGGATCGGGTCGGGGAAGTTCCAGACGACGGCGCGCGCCTTCGCGTTGCCGAAGGGGTGGCAGCCGTGGTTCTGCATCACGACGCGCTGGATGCCGCCCGAGAGGTCGGTCTTCCAGTTCTTGCCCTCGGCCGCGGCCTTCTCGGCATCGGTCAGCTCGTCCCACCAGCCCAGCTTCTTGAGCAACACGTGGTCGAACTCGGGGTAGCCGGTGGTGATGTCCGCGCCCTTGGAGTGCGAGCCGTCGGCCGCCAGCAGCGACACGCCCTCGCGCTCGACGCCGAAGTTGGCACGGAAGTTGCCGCCGCCGTCCATGACGTGCTTGGAGGTGTCGTACAGGTTGGGCGAGCCGGGGTGCTTGAGCTCGGGCGTGCCGAAGCACGGCCACGGCAAGCCGAAGTAGTCGCCGTCGAGCTTGTAGCCGGTCTCCTTGTCGATGCCGCCCTTGGCGCGCAGCGTCTTGACGTCGAAGACGTGCATGTTGCGCATGTGGGCCTTCAGGCGCTCCGGGCTCTGGCCGGTGTAGCCGATGGTCCACAGGCCCTTGTTGATCTCCTTGAGGATCGACTCGACCTCGGGCTCGAGCATGCCGCCCTTGCCGGGGACCATCTTGTAGGTCTTGAGCAGCTCCTTGCCGAAGCCGAGCTTGTCGGCGAGCTGCGCCATGATCATGTGATCGGTGCGGCTCTCCCACAGCGGCTCGATGACCTTCTCGCGCCACTGGATCGAGCGGTTCGACGCGGTGCACGAACCCGAGGTCTCGAACTGCGTGCACGCGGGCAGCAGGTAGACGGCGCGGTTCGGGTTCCTGTCCTCGGCCGCGCCCGGCATCGCCGCCATCGCGGCGGTGGCGCTCGGGAAGGGGTCGATCACGACCAGCAGGTCGAGCTTGTCCATCGCGCGCTTCATCTCGAGGCCGCGCGTCTGGGAGTTCGGCGAATGGCCCCAGAAGATCAGGCCGCGCAGGTTCGAGTCCTGGTCGATCAGCTCGTTCTTCTCGAGCACGCCGTCGATCCAGCGCGAGACCGTGATGCCGGACTTGCTCATCATGCCCGGCGCGTAGCGGCCCTTGAGCCACTCGTAGTCGAGGTCCCAGATCTTCGCGAAGTGCTTCCACGAGCCCTCGGCCAGGCCGTAGTAGCCGGGCAGCGAATCGGGGTTGGGGCCGACGTCAGTGGCGCCCTGCACGTTGTCGTGGCCGCGGAAGATGTTGGTGCCGCCGCCGCTCTTGCCGACGTTGCCCAGCGACAGCTGCAGCAGGCAGGAGGCGCGCACGATCGCGTTGCCGATCGTGTGCTGGGTCTGGCCCATGCACCACACGATCGTGCCCGGACGGCTGTCGGACATCATCTTGGCGACCTTGTAGGTCGTGGCCTCGTCGACGCCGCAGGCCTCCTCGACCGACTTCGGATCCCACTTCGAGAGCACCTCTTCACGGACCTTGTCCATGCCGTAGACGCGGTCCTCGAGGTACTTCTTGTCTTCCCAGCCGTTCCTGAAGATGTGCCACATCACGCCGAACAGGAAGGGGATGTCCGTGCCGGAGCGGATGCGCACGTACTCGTCGGCCTTGGCCGCGGTGCGGGTGAAGCGCGGGTCGACCACGATCACCTTGCAGCCGGTCTCCTTGGCATGCAGCAGGTGCAGCATCGACACGGGGTGCGCTTCCGCCGCGTTCGAGCCGATGTAGAGCGCCACCTTGGCGTTCTGCATGTCGTTGTAGGAGTTGGTCATCGCGCCGTAGCCCCACGTGTTCGCGACGCCCGCGACGGTGGTGGAGTGGCAGATGCGCGCCTGGTGGTCGCAGTTGTTGCTGCCCCACAGGCTCATCCACTTGCGCAGCAGGTAGGCCTGCTCGTTGTTGTGCTTGGACGAGCCGACCACGAACAGCGAGTCCGGGCCGCTCTGCTGGCGCAGCTCGAGCATCTTCTTGCTGATCTCGTCGAGGGCCTGGTCCCAGCTGATGCGCTGGTACTTGCCGTTGACGAGCTTCATCGGATACTTCAGCCGGTACTCGCCGTGGCCGTGCTCGCGCACCGCCGCGCCCTTGGCGCAGTGCGAGCCGAGGTTGATCGGCGAGTCGAACACCGCCTCCTGGCGCACCCAGACGCCGTTCTCGACCACGGCGTCGATCGCGCAGCCGACCGAGCAGTGGCCGCAGACCGTGCGCTTGACCTCGACCTTGCCGGTGGAGCCGGCGGTGCCGGCCGCGGCGGCGTTGCCGGCCTCGGCCTTGCGCACCAGCGTCAGCTGCGTGGCGACGAGGCCCGCGCCGACGCCCAGGCCCGAGCGGCGCAGGAAGGCGCGACGGTCCATGGTCGGGATCGCGCGCGAGACGCCGCGGACCAGGCTGGAAACGAATTGGGACGACACAGGCGCGACCGCACCCGCGCCGGAAGACTTGCGCGTGAGCAACATGACTCCTCCTGAGGGGGGACAGGCCCCCCGGGGTCAGACTTTGGTGGTTTCGTAATAGCGCAGCACGCGCTGCGACAGGTGATAGCCGCCGCCGTTCTCGGGGGGCTGCGGAGCCGGCTGCTGCGGCGCCTCGGCCACGGCCGGTGCCTGGCGCACGACCGCGGTGGTCGCCACCGCCGCCATCGCGCCGGCGGCACCGAGGCCGAACAGCATGCCGCGGCGCTTCAGCCCGGCGTTTTCGCCGGGCGCCGCGGCGGCCTTGTTATGTGAACGATTTTGCATGTCGCGGTCTTTCGCTCGTCTTTTGAATTGGAAAGCGTGGAGCAGTCGAGAGGGCTGGCGCGAATGTAAGTGAGCGTGTACAACGCACCATTAGGTGAAACACGTATGAAGGCGGTATTGTTCAGAACAAGCTCACGCGCGGCTTACAGGAAACCAACGAATCAAAGACTTACAGGAACAATTCAACATAGATTTTCGGCAGGAAGCCTGATAAGTTGAGATTGATCAAAAGAAAATTCTTCAATCCGGGCGATTGATGCAAGCTATCCCGGGCTTGGACCTTACGCATGAACTCCACTTCATCCCCCCTCACCCCTCCGCGCCTGACCTCGCTGTCGCATGGCGGCGGTTGCGGCTGCAAGATCGCCCCTGGCGTGCTGGCCCGCATCCTGCAATCCCACAGCGGCAGCGCGCTGCCGCTGCCCGCGGCGCTGATGGTCGGCATCGAGACCGCGGACGACGCCGCCGTCTACCGGCTCAACGACGAGCAGGCGCTGATCGCGACGACCGACTTCTTCATGCCGATCGTCGACGACCCCTTCGACTTCGGCCGCATCGCCGCGACCAACGCGATCTCGGACGTCTACGCGATGGGCGGGCGGCCGATCATGGCGCTGGCGATCGTCGGCATGCCGATCAACGTGCTGCCGCTCGAGACGATCGGCGAGATCCTGCGCGGCGGCCAGAGCGTCTGCACCGCCGCCGGCATCCCGATCGCGGGCGGCCACACGATCGACTCGGTGGAGCCGATCTACGGCCTGGTCGCGCTCGGCCTCGCGCACCCCTCGCACATCAAGCGCAATGCCGACGCGCGGCCCGGCGACGTGCTGGTGCTCGGCAAGCCGCTCGGCGTTGGCGTGCTGTCGGCCGCGCTGAAGAAGGAGCGGCTCGACGCCGAGGGCTACCGCTCGATGATCGACGCGACGACGCGGCTGAACACGCCCGGCCCGGTGCTTGCCGCATTGCCGGGCGTGCACGCGATGACCGACGTGACGGGCTTCGGCCTGGCCGGCCACGCGCTGGAGATCGCGCGCGGCGCGGGCTGCACGGTCGAGCTCGAGTGGGCGCGCGTGCCGCTGCTGCCGGGCGTGCGCGAGCTCGCCGCGCAGGGCTTCGTCACCGGGGCCTCGGGCCGTAACTGGGGCAGCTACGGCGAGCAGGTGGCGCTGCCGCAGGGCTTCGCCGACAGCGAGCGCGCGCTGCTCACGGACCCGCAGACCAGCGGCGGGCTGCTGGTGAGCTGCGCGCCGGACAGCGTCGAGGCAGTGCTGGAGGTGTTCGCGCGTCAGGGCTTCGACGCGGCCGCGGTGATCGGCGCGGTGCACGAGGGCGAAGCCCGCGTCGAGCTGCGCTGAGCTCGCGGCGCGGGCGCGCCCCGGGCGGCCGCCCTGATCCGCGGCCGCCGCGCGGCTCGCTCAGGCCCGCAGCACCACCGGCTCAGCGAGCGCGGCGGGCTGCGGCGCCGGGAAGCGCTCGCGTATCGCGCGCTCGATGCCGGCCGCGTCCAGCCCCTGCTGCGCCAGCAGCTGGGCCGGCTCGCCGTGCTCGAGGAACTCGTCCTTCAGGCCGAGCATCAGCAGCGGCGTCGCCAGCCCTGCGGCCTGCAGCGCCTCGGCCACCGCGCTGCCGGCGCCGCCCGGCAGGCAGCCCTCCTCGACGGTGACGAGCGCGTCGTGGCTGCGCGCGAGCTCGGCCACCAGCGCCGTGTCCAGCGGCTTGATGAAGCGCATGTTCGCCACCGTGGCGTCCAGCCGCGCCCCCGCCTCGAGCGCCGGGTACAGCAGCGTGCCGAAGGCGAGGATCGCGATGCGCCGCCCCTCGCGGCGCACCTCGCCGCGACCGAAGGGGAGCTCGGCCATCTCGGACTGCACCGCGACGCCCGCGCCGCTGCCGCGCGGGTAGCGCACCGCGACCGGATGGTCCTGGCGGTAGGCGGTGTAGAGCATCTGGCGGCACTCGTTCTCGTCGGCCGGTGCCAGCAGGCTCATGTTCGGGATGCAGCGCACGAAGGCGATGTCGAAGGCGCCCATGTGCGTCGCGCCGTCGGCGCCGACGATGCCGGCGCGGTCGAGCGCGAACACCACCGGCAGGTTCTGCAGTGCCACGTCGTGGATCAGCTGGTCGTAGGCGCGCTGCAGGAAGGTCGAGTAGATCGCGACCACGGGCTTGAGGCCCTCGCAGGCCAGGCCCGCGGCGAAGGTCACCGCATGCTGCTCGGCGATGCCGACATCGTGGTAGCGCTCGGGAAAGCGCCGGTGGAACTCGACCATGCCCGAGCCCTCGCGCATCGCCGGCGTGATGCCGACGAGCCGCGCGTCGCGCTCGGCCATGTCGCACAGCCACTCGCCGAAGACCTGCGTGAAGGTCTGCTTCGGCGGCGTCGCCGGCTTCTTCAGGCCGACGCTCGGGTCGAACTTGCCGGGGCCGTGGTAGGCGATCGGGTCGGTCTCGGCGAGCTTGTAGCCGTAGCCCTTCTTCGTGACCACGTGCAGGAACTGCGGCCCTTTCAGCTTGCGCAGGTTCTCCAGCGTCGGGATCAGCGCGTCGAGGTCATGGCCGTCGATCGGGCCGACGTAGTTGAAGCCGAACTCCTCGAAGATCGTGCCCGGCGCGACCATGCCCTTGGCGTGCTCCTCGAGCCGGCGCGCGAGCTCGAAGAGGGGCGGCGCGTTCTTCAGCACCGACTTCGCGGTGTCGCGCGCGGCGGCGTAGAAGCGGCCCGACATCAGCCGCGCGAGATAGCGGTTGAGCGCGCCCACCGGCGGCGAGATCGACATGTCGTTGTCGTTGAGCACGACCAGCATGTCGGCCTGCGACACGCCGCCGTTGTTCAGCGCCTCGAAGGCCATGCCGGCGGTCATCGCGCCGTCGCCGATGATCGCGACCGCGCGGCGGTCCTCGCCCTTGAGCTTGGCGGCGAGCGCCATGCCGAGCGCTGCCGAGATCGAGGTCGACGAGTGCGCGGTGCCGAAGGTGTCGTACTCGCTCTCGTCGCGGCGCGGGAAGCCGCTCATGCCGCCGAGCTGGCGCAGCGTCGGCATGCGGTCGCGCCGACCGGTGAGGATCTTGTGCGGGTAGGTCTGGTGGCCGACGTCCCACACCAGCCGGTCGCGCGGCGTGTCGAAGACGTAGTGCAGCGCGATCGTCAGCTCGACCGTGCCGAGGTTGGACGACAGGTGCCCGCCGGTCTTGGCGACGCTGTGCAGCAGGTAGTCGCGCAGCTCGGCCGCGAGCCGCGGCAGCTCGGCACGCGGCAGGCGCCGCAGGTCGGCCGGGGAGTCGATCGTTTGAAGCAGGGATTGAGTCATCAGCTTTGCCGGTCCACGACCTTGTCGGCCAGGAGCTTGAGCCATCGGGTGTCCGCCAGCCCGCTGCGCGCGAGCGCGGCATGCGCCCCGTCGAGCAGTTCGGCGGCGTAACGGCGGGCGGCGTCGAGGCCGAGCACCGACACGTAGGTCGGCTTGTTGTCGCAGGCGTCCTTGCCGGCGGTCTTGCCGAGCGTCTCGGAGGCCTGCGTGACGTCGAGGATGTCGTCGACCACCTGGAAGGCGAGACCCACCTTCCAGCCGAAGTCCGACAGCGCGTCCAGCGCCGCCGCGGACGGCGCGCCGCAGACCGCGCCCATCATGACGCTCGCATGCAGCAGCGAGCCGGTCTTGCCGCGGTGCATCTCGCGCAGCGCCTGCTCGTCGAGCTTCTCGCCGACGCTGGCGAGATCGATCGCCTGCCCGCCGGCCATGCCGGCGTGGCCGGCGGCGCGCGACAGCAGCGCGCACAGCCGCGCCTGCAGCGCCGGCGGCACCGAGCCGTCCTCGGGCGTCAGCACCTCGAAGGCGAGCGCCTGCATCGCGTCGCCGGCGAGCATCGCCAGCGCTTCGCCGTAGCGCACGTGCACGGTCGGCTTGCCGCGGCGCAGCACGTCGTTGTCCATGCAGGGCATGTCGTCGTGCACCAGCGAGTAGGCGTGGATCAGCTCCACCGCGCAGGCCGCGCGCAGCGCCGCGGGCTCGTGCCCGCCGACCGCCTCCGCGGCGGCCAGCGCCAGCAGCGGCCGCAGCCGCTTGCCGCCGTCGAGCACGCCGTAGCGCATCGCCTCGCCGAGCCGCGCCGGCACGTCGGCCGGCACCCAGGCCTCCAGGGCCGACTCGACGCGGTCGAGTTGCTGCCGCGACCACAGCTCGAAGCTGGCGGTGTTCAGGTTTCCATCCATGGCTTGAGCTGACCGTCCTCCAGCACCTTCACCTGCTGCTCGACGGCATCGAGCCGCGCGCGGCAGTGCTCGAGCAGCCGCGCGCCGCGCTGGTAGCCCTCGAGCAGGCGGTCCAGCGGCAGCTGGCCCGATTCGAGTTCGGCGACGATGCGCTCGAGCTCGGCGAGCGCCTGTTCGTAGCTCGCCGGTTCGGCGGCGGGTGGGGGGGAGGACGTCTTGGGCATTTGGTGAGTCGAGAGCTGATTGTATGCACCCCGGCGGGGCACGGCCCGAAGGCGGGCTGGCGGGAAATCCATGCGGGGCGGGGCGGCTTGGCGCAGGTCAAGTCCGCGCATTCCCCACCGGGTACAATAGCCGGTTCCCCTTCGAGCGCGCAAATCCGCCGACCCTCCCCCGCCGACAGGAAAACGCGGCACGGTCGTTTGCACCCGCCGCAGCGGGAAGGAGCCCACCTTGGGGTGGTGGTTGGACATTGGTTTTTGGAGATCCTGGGGATCATGTCAGACCTAAGCCTTGCACTCGAGCAAAGCCAGTCGCAGTTGCCGGTATCGGTGTATTTCGACGACGACCTGTTTCGTCGCGAGATGGAGCTCATCTTTCAGCATGGGCCCCGGTATCTGGGGCACGAACTGGCCATCCCCGAAGTGGGGGACTACTACGCGCTGCCGCAGGAGGGCGAGGGCCGCGCGCTGGTGCGCTCGCCGGACGGCGTGCAGCTCATCTCCAACGTCTGCCGCCACCGCCAGGCGGTGATGCTGCGCGGGCGCGGCAACACGAAGAGCAACATCGTCTGCCCGCTGCACCGCTGGACCTACGGCCTGTCGGGCCAGCTGCTCGGCGCGCCGCACTTCGCGAGCGATCCCTGCCTGAACCTGAACAACTACAAGGTCCGCTCCTGGAACGGCCTGCTGTTCGAGGACAACGGCCGCGACATCGAGGCCGATCTCGCCGGCATGGGCGTGCGCGACCAGTTCGACTTCTCGGGCTACGTGCTCGACAAGGTCGAGCTGCACGAGTGCGACTACAACTGGAAGACCTTCATCGAGGTCTACCTCGAGGACTATCACGTCGGCCCCTTCCACCCCGGCCTCGGCAACTTCGTCACCTGCGACGACCTGAGCTGGCAGTTCGGCCGCGAGTACTCGGTGCAGACGGTGGGCGTGGCCAAGACCTTCGGCAAGCCGGGCTCGAAGACCTACCAGCGCTGGCACGACGCGCTGCTGAAGTACCGCAACGGCGAGCCGCCCAGGCAGGGCGCCATCTGGCTGACCTACTACCCGAACGTGATGATCGAGTGGTACCCGCACGTGCTGGTGGTCTCCACGCTCTACCCGAAGGGCCCGCAGAAGACGCTCAACGTCGTCGAGTTCTACTACCCCGAGGAGATCGCCGCCTTCGAGCGCGAGTTCGTCGAGGCCGAGCAGGCCGCCTACATGGAGACCTGCATCGAGGACGACGAGATCGGCCTGCGCATGGACCAGGGCCGCAAGGCGCTGCTGGATCGCGGCGACAACGAGGTCGGCCCCTACCAGTCGCCGATGGAGGACGGCATGCAGCACTTCCACGAGTGGTACCGCAAGGTGCTGAACTTCCGCGGCTGAGACGGCTCCTCCCTCCCCTCGCGACGCCCGGCCCTCCCGGGCGTCGCCGTTTCCGCCCCCGCATGCCGTGCTGCCCGACAATGGCAGGCAGCCGCCGTGCCCTCGCGCCTCGTGCCGCGCGCCATCCCTTCCCCCTTCCGTGAAGCCTCCCCTCCTGCCCCCGCCCCGATCGCTGAGCCGCACGCTGCCGCTGGTGGCGCTGCTGTTCACGGTCGTGCCGCTGCTGATCGCCGGCGTGCTGACGCTCACCGGCGTCGCGCAGCGCCTGCGCGTGGAGCAGGAGCGGCGGCTGAGCCACACCGCGACGCTGCTCGCCGAGCGCGTCGAGCACGCCCTGGCCGGCACCGAGCGGCTCGCCCGCCTGGTCGCGGGCGACGCGACCACGCGCGCCGCACTGCAGCCGGCGGCGTCCGGGACCGACGCCGCGCCCGTTCTCGCCGACGAGCTGCGCCGCATCGAGCGCGCCCGACCCGAGGTCGACCGCATCGAGGTGCTCGACCCCGCCGGGCGGCCGCTGGTCCGGACCACGGCGGCCGCACGCTTCGTGCGCCTGTCGCCCGAGACCGGGCCGCACTGGCGGCCGCGGCTCGCCGCCCCGGGACTGGACCGCTTCGAGCCGGTGCTCGAGGAAGGCCGCACGATCGGCTGGGTGCGGCTCGGCATGGCGCCGCGCGCGCTCGGCGAGCTGCTCACGCTGAACCGGGATGCCGAAGGCACGCGCATCCGCGCGCTGCTGCTGCCGCGCGCCGGCACGGCCGAGGCGATGCCGATCGCCGCCAGCGAGGGCCTCGGCGCCGAGGACCTCGCGGCGCTGGCGCGCCCGGCCGAGGCGGTGCTGAGCGCGCGCGCGCCGGTCGAGGCCACCGGCTGGACGGTGGTGGTCAGCGAGCCGCCCGACGCCTACCGGGCGCTGGTGCGCCAGGAGGCGCTGCGCTTCGGCCTGATCGGGCTGGTGGTGTCGGTCTGCAGCGCCTGGCTGGCCTGGGGCTTCGCGCGCGGGCTCGCGCAGGAGATCCGCGAGGTGGCGCGCTCGGCGCGCGCGATCCTGCGCGGCCACTACCTGAACGCCCACGTCGAGTCGCGCCGCGACGACGAGCTGGGCCTGCTGGCGCGCTCCTTCAACCACATGAGCATGGAGCTCGAGAAGCGCGAGCGCGAGCGCGACGTGTTCGGCCGGCTCGTGTCGCCCGAGGTGCGCGACCAACTGATGCACGGCGAGCTGATGCTCGGCGGCCACGAGGTCGAGGTCACGGTGCTGCTGTGCGACATCCGCGGCTTCACCGCGCTGTGCGAGAGCCTCGCGCCGCGCGACATCGTGCTGATGCTCAACGAGTACTTCACGCGCATGACCGAGGCGGTGCGGCGCCACGAGGGCTACATCAACAACTTCATCGGCGACGCGATGGTGGTGGTGTTCGGCGCGCCGCGCCCCGACCCGCATCGCGTCGAGCGCGCGCTCTACGCGGCGGTGGCGATGCAGCAGGCGCTCGACGAGTTCAATGCCGAGCGCGCCGCCTACGGCGCGCCTCTGCTTCGCATCGGCATCGGCCTGGCCAGCGGCACCGCGCTCGCGGGCCAGATCGGCTCGCCCGAGCGCTGCATCTACACCGTGATCGGCGACACCGTGAACATCGCCGCGCGCCTCGAGGGCCTCGACAAGGAACATCCCGGCATGGCCGCGCTCGTCAACGCCGAGACCCACGACCTGCTGCCCCTGGCGCTGCGCCGCCACCTGGTGGCGCTGGGCGAGCAGCAGTTGCGCGGCCGCGACCAGACGGTGGCGGTCTACGCGCTGCCACGCGACGCGGCGCTGCCGCCGCCCCCGCCCGAGCTGATGCGCCCCGAGGAAGTGATCGACTGATGCCCACCCTGCCCGCCCCGCTGCTGATCGCGCTGTCCACGCTGCTGTTTGCGACGATGGGCGTGTGCGTCAAGCTCGCCTCCGTGCACTACGGCACCGGGGAGATCGTGTTCTACCGCGGCCTGACCGGCGCGCTGATGATCGCGCTGGTCGCGCGCCGCCGCGGCGGCAGCCTGCGCACGCCGGTGCCCGGCATGCACCTGTGGCGCAGCATCGCCGGCGTCACCGCGCTGTGCCTGTGGTTCTACTCGATCGGCGGGCTGCCGCTGGCGACCGCGGTGACGCTGAACTATATGTCCTCGGTGTGGATGGCGCTGTTCCTGATCGGCGGCGCGATCGCGATGGGCCGCAGCCGCGTCGACGGCCGGCTCTTCGCCGCGGTGCTCACCGGCTTCGCCGGCGTGGTGCTGATCCTGCGGCCCACCGTCGAGCAGGAGCAGCTCTGGCACGGCGTGATGGGGCTGCTGTCGGGGATGATCTCGGCCGTCGCCTACCTGCAGATCGCCGCGCTCGGCCGCGTCGGCGAACCCGAGTACCGCACCGTCTTCTACTTCTCGCTCGGCGGCATGGCGGCCGGCGCGGGCCTGATGGCGATCAACGGCATGCAGCCGCACACCGTCGGCGGCGCGCTGCTGCTGCTCGCGGTCGGGCTGCTCGCGACGACGGCGCAGCTGCTGATGACGCGCGCCTACGCGACGGGCACGCCCCTGGTCAACGCGAGCCTGCAGTACCTCGGCATCGTGTTCTCCTTCGTCTACGGCATGCTGCTGTTCGACGACCCCGTGACCTGGATGGCGCTGGCCGGCATGGCCCTGATCGTCGGCGCGGGGCTGGCCGCCACGCTGCTGCGCAGCCGCGCACAATTGCCGGTGCACAACCCCGCCACCCCGTCCACGGAGTCCTGACGATGAATCCGCTGATTTCCGCCGACGCGCTGCGCGCGCGGCTCGCCGGCTCGCAGCCCCCGGTCGTGCTCGACGCCGGCTTCGACCTCGCCGATGCGCAGGCCGGCCGGCGCGACTTCGAGGCCGCGCACCTGCCCGGCGCCCAGCACGCCGACCTCGACGCCGACCTGTGCGGCGCGAAGACCGGCCGCAACGGCCGCCACCCGCTGCCCGACCGCGAGGCCTTCGCGACCACCGTGGGCCGCTGGGGCGTCACGCCCGCGACGCCCGTCGTCGTCCACGACCGCCAGGGCGGCGCCTTCGCCGCGCGGCTGTGGTGGATGCTGCGCTGGATCGGCCATGCCGACGTGCACCTGCTCGACGGCGGCTTCGCCGCCTGGCTGGCCGCGGGGGGCGCGACGGAGGCCGGCGCGGTGGCACCGCGCGGCGGCTCGCGCTACCCGCTTGGCGCGCCGCTGGTCGCCACGGTGCCCGCCGACACGCTGCTCGCCCGGCTGGACGACGCGACGCTGCGGCTCGTCGACGCCCGCGCGCCCGAGCGCTTCCGCGGCGACGTCGAGCCGCTCGACCCGGTCGCCGGGCACATCCCTGGCGCGGTGAACCGCTTCTTCAAGGACAACCTCGACGCGGACGGGCGCTTCAAGCCGGCCTCGCGCCTGCGCGCGGAGTTCGCCGCGCTGCTCGGCGCCCACGCACCCGACACGGTGGTCCACCAGTGCGGCTCGGGCGTGACCGCCTGCCACAACCTGCTGGCCATGGAGATCGCCGGGCTGCCCGGCTCGGCCCTCTATCCGGGCTCGTGGAGCGAGTGGTGCGCCGACCCCGCCCGCCCGGTCGCGCGCGGCTGAATCCCTTGACGGACGTCAACTCCTGCCCCGGGCGAACGGGGAAGATGGAATACTGCCAACAACAGCTTCCCAGGAGGCACAGATGTACAAGCGCATCCTCGTCCCCACCGACGGCTCCGACATCTCCGCCAAGGCGACCGCCACCGCGGTGCAACTCGCCAAGACGCTAGGCGCCGAGCTGATCGCCCTCGGCGTGAAGGACCCCTACCCGTACAGCGCGATGGGCGAGACCTATCCGACGCTGCCGCAGGAATTCTTCGACCGGCAGGAGCGCATCGCCAGCCGCAACGTGTCGCGCGTCAAGGAGGCGGCCAGCGCCGCGGACGTGCCCTGCACCGGCCTGTCGGTCGAGTCGGCCAGCGTCTTCGACGCGATCATCGAGCAGGCGCGCACGCTCGAGTGCGACCTGATCGTGATGGCCTCCCACGGTCGCCGCGGCGTGCAGGCGCTGCTGCTCGGCAGCGAGACGCAGAAGGTGCTGACGCACAGCACCATTCCCGTGCTCGTGGTGCGCTGAAGCCTCCGCCGCCCGCCACGACGCAGGCCGCGCCCGGGCGCGGCCTTCCTGCATCCGCGGGTCCCGCGCTCAGTGCCCGTGGAACTGCCCCACCAGCAGCGCGATGAAGCCCAGGCCGGCACCCAGCCACAGCAGCTGCGCCAGCGTCTCGCGCCAGGCGAGGCGGCGCTGCAGTTGCGGGATCAGGTCGGCCACTGCGACGTAGACGAAGCTCGACGCGGCGACGACGAGCAGGTAGGGGAAGTATTCCTCCCAGGCGCCGACGACGAAGTAGCCCGCCACGCCGCCCGCCACCGCCGCCATTCCCGACAGCGCGTTGTAGACGAGCGCCTTGCGGCGCGTGAAGCCGGCGTTGAGCAGCACGATGTAGTCGCCCACCTCCTGCGGGATCTCGTGCGCGATCACCGCGAACGCGGTCACGACGCCGAGCTGCGTGTCGGCGAGGAAGGCCGCGGCGATGATTACGCCGTCGCAGAAGTTGTGGATGCTGTCGCCCACCAGCACGCTCCAGCCGCCGCGCCCGGCCTGCTCGGCGTCGAAGCCGTGATGATGGTGGTGGTGCGGGTGGTCGCCCTCGTGATGGTGGCCGTGCCGGTAGAGCTCGGCCTTCTCGAGCAGGAAGAAGAACAGCAGGCCGGCCAGGAGCGTGAGGAACAGCTCGTGCGCGCCGGCCGAGCTCTCGAAGGCCTCGGGCAGCACGTGCAGCAGCGCCGTGCCGAGCAGCACGCCGGTCGACAGGCTCACGAGATGGCGCACCAGGCGGCCGAGCACGGCCACCGTCAACGCCGCGGCGATCGTCACCGACAGCAGGCCGCCCAGCAGGGTGGCCAGCACGATGTAGGTCAGGGTCATGCAGTGGGAGGGTCCAAAAAAAAGCCGCGCGAACCGCGCGGCCCGTCCCCGGGGGACAAGGCCTTCGGTCCACGCGACGCCGTGTTGCCGCTGCCACGCCGGGCGGCGCCGCAGCCCGTCCTGGGCGGCGGGCTCGCGGCGACTCGGGCGGCAGCCGGCATGGAAGGCGTGCGGCGCATCCGGGCACGCCGCAAACCTCGACGGGCGGGCCGCCTCACTGCCGACGGCCCGCAAGGCCTTCATCTTATCAATGGTTTCGGCACCGCTGCCCGCCGCCGTGGCGCCCGGGCAGCGGCGCTTGCGGCGTCCACGCCCGTGCGCAAGCCGGGGGCGGGCCTGTCACGCGGATGCCGCCGATTTGCCACGACAATTCCACAATGACGCAAGACACTCCCGGCCGCCTCGCGCGTGCCCCGCAGCAGCAGCCGCAACCGGCCCCGGACGGCAGCGCCGAGGCCGGCCTGCCGCTGGCGGCGATCGACATCGGCTCCAACAGCTTCCGTCTCGAGATCGCGCAGGTCGAGCGCGGCCGCTACCGCCGCAGCGACTACCTGAAGGAGACCGTGCGCCTCGGCGGCGGGCTCGACGCCGAGGGCCGGCTCACCGAGGACGCGATGCAGCGCGGGCTGGCCTGCCTGGCGGGCTTTGCCGAGCGGCTGCGCGGCTTCGCGCCCGGCCGGGTGCGGGCGGTGGCCACGCAGACGCTGCGCGAGGCGCGCAACCGCGACGAGTTCCTGGACCGCGGCGCGGTCGCGCTCGGCCACCCGATCGAGGTGATCTCGGGCCGCGAGGAGGCCCGGCTGATCTACAAGGGCGTCTCGCGGCTGGCGCCCGCCGCGAGCGGGCGGCGCCTCGTGATCGACATCGGCGGGCGCTCGACCGAGATGATCCTCGGCGAGGGCGCCACGCCGCTGGTGGCCGAGTCCTTCCAGATCGGCAGCGTCAGCCTGTCGATGCGCTTCTTCCCCGGGGGCCGCTTCACGGAGGAAGCCTTCCGCGCGGCGCAGGTTGCCGCCGGCGCCGAGCTCGAGGAGGCGCTGGAGGCCTTCGCGCCCGGCCTCTGGAGCGAGGCGCTCGGCTCCTCGGGCACCGCCGGCGCGGTGTCGCAGCTGCTGCTCGCGCACGAGATCACCGACGGCTCGATCACGCCCGAGGGCCTCGCCTGGTGCATCGAGCAGTGCCTGAAGGCGGGCAGCGCCGAGCGGCTGCAGCTCAGCGGGCTCAAGGAGGAGCGCCGCGCGGTGCTCGGCGGCGGGCTGGCCATCCTCGGCGCGCTGAGCACGCAGTTCGGCATCGACGCGCTGCGCCCGGCCAAGGGCGCGCTGCGCCAGGGCGTGATCTTCGATCTCGACGAGCGGCTGTCGGCCGCGCGGCACGACGGCGACGACGCGCACGACGTGCGCGACGAGTCGGTGCAGCTGCTGCAGGAGCGCTTCCGGGTCGACGTCGCGCAGGCCCGGCGCGTGCAGGCGGCAGCACTTGCGCTGCACCGGGCGCTCGACCCGAAGGCCGACGAGGAGACGCGGCGCGAACTCGGCTGGGCCGCCGCGCTGCACGAGCTCGGCATGACGGTCTCGCACCACGACCACCACCGCCACAGCGCCTACCTGCTCGCGCACGTCGACGCGGCGGGCTTCTCGCAGTCGCAGCAGCGGCGCCTGGGCACGCTGGTGCTCGGCCAGCGCGGCGGCCTGCGCAAGATCGAGGAGGCGCTCGCCGACCCCGGCTTCGCGCGGCAGGTGCTGGCGCTGCGGCTCGCAGTGCTGCTGTGCCATGCCCGCAGCGCGCCGGACCTCGACGCGCTCGTCCTGCGCCGCTCCGGCACCACCGCGACGCTGACGATGCAGGCCGACTGGGCGCAGCAGCACCCGCGCAGCGTCTACCTGCTGCAGGAGGAGAAGGCGCTGTGGGAGCGCAGCGGCGCGCTGCGGCTGGTGCTCAGGACGGCGCGCAGGGACTGAAGGCCCGCGCCCCGGCGGTGCTCAGAACAGCTCGAGCGAGTGCACCGCCATCAGCAGCACCTGGGGCTGGCCCTCGCGCAGCCGGCGGCGCAGCCACCACACCGAGGCCTTGCGCACCGACCAGGGCTGCTCGGTGCCGGTGAGCAGCCGGGCCGCCACGCGGCCGAGCGTCGGCTGGTGGCCGACGACGAGCACGGCGCCGGGCGCGCTGGGCCAGCGTGCCGCCTTCAGCAACGCCTCCACCGATGCGCCGGGCGCGATCGTGTCCACGGTCTCGAAGGGGCGCTCGAGCGCCTGCGCGGTCTGCTGGGTGCGCCGCGCGGGGCTCGCGATCACGCGCGCCGAGCGGGGCAGGCGCTGGTTCAGCCAGTCGGCCATGCGCGCGGCCTGGCGCTCGCCCTTGGCGGTGAGCGTGCGCGCGAGGTCCGCGTCCGGGCCGTGCGGCTCGTCGGGCGACAGCATCTGCGCCTCGGCGTGGCGCCACAGAATCAGGTCCATGCGGCCTCCGGGATCAGGGTGCGGCGGTGTTGTAGCGCTCGATCAGCGCCTGCTGCGCGCTCGGGCCGTCGGCGCCGATGCGATCGTAGCCGCCGTCGCTGCGCTGCTGCCAGGCGTCGCGCGCATCGTGCAGGTAGGGCACGAGGCACTCGTCGATGACGCGCTGGCGCAGCTTGGCGTCGCGCACCGGCCAGGCCACCTCGATGCGGCGGAACATGTTGCGGCTCATCCAGTCGGCGCTCGACAGGTACAGCGCCTCGTCCTCCTCGCCCTCGCCGCAGCGGAAGTACAGCACCCGCGTGTGCTCGAGGAAGCGGCCGACCACCGAGCGCACGCGGATGTTGTCGGTCGCGTCCGGCACGCCCGGCGGCAGCACGCAGGCGCCGCGCACGATCAGGTCGATGCGCGCGCCGGCTTGGCTCGCGGCGAGCAGCGCCTCGATCAGCGCCGCGTCGGTGAGCGCGTTGACCTTGACGACGATGCGCGCGGTGCGGCCCGCGCGTGCCGCGTCGGCGACCTGATGGATGTGGCGCAGCATCTGGCGGTGCAGCGTGAACGGCGCCATCAGCAGGTGGCGCGGCGTGCGCACCCGGTTGAGGCTGGCGAGCTGCTGGAACACCGCGTCGGCGTCCGCGGTGAGCTCGGGGTCGGCGGTCAGGTAGCCGACATCGGTGTAGAGCCGCGCGGTCTTGGCGTTGTAGTTGCCGGTGGACAGGTGCGCGTAGCGGCGCAGCCGGCCCTCCTCGCGGCGCGTGACGAGCAGCAGCTTGGCGTGGGTCTTGAGGCCGACGATGCCGTAGACCACCTGCGCGCCGACCTTCTCGAGCTGCTCGGCCCAGTTGATGTTGGCCTCCTCGTCGAAGCGCGCCTTGAGCTCGACCACCACCATCACCTCCTTGCCGCGGCGCGCCGCCTCGATCAGCAGCTCCATCAGCACCGACTCGGTGCCGGCGCGGTAGATGGTCTGCTTGATCGCGAGCACGTCCGGGTCGAGCACCGCCTCGCGCAGCATCTGCACCACCGGCTCGAAGGATTCGAAGGGATGGTGCATCAGCACGTCGCCCTGCTTGAGCCGGCTGAAGATCGGCAGCGTGCGCGGCAGCGCCGCGGGCCACGCGGGCTCGAAGCGGGGAAAGCGCAGCGCCGGCGCGTCGGCCTGGTCGATCAGCGCGTTCAGGCGCACCAGGTTCACCGGGCCGTGCACCGCGTAGAGCGCCGCCGCCGGCAGGCAGAACTGCGCCAGCAGGAAGGACGACAGCTCCGGCGGGCAGCTCGACACCACCTCGAGCCGGATCGCCTGGCCGAAGTGGCGCGTCGTCAGGCTCGAGCGCAGCGCCTGGCGCAGGTTCAGCACCTCCTCCTCGTCCACCGCGAGGTCGGAGTCGCGCGTGACGCGGAACTGCGAGAAGGCCTCCACCGTGCGGCCGGGGAAGAGCTCGTGCAGGTGCGCGCGGATCACGCTGGACAGCAGCACGAAGACCTGCTGGCCGCCGCTGACCTCCTCGGGCAGCCGGATCACGCGCGGCAGCACGCGCGGCACCTTGACGATCGCGATCGAGTTCTCGCGCCCGAACGCGTCGCGCCCGTTGAGCTTGACGATGAAGTTCAGCGACTTGTTGGCCACCAGCGGGAAGGGATGCGCCGGGTCGAGCCCGACGGGCACCAGCAGCGGCCGCACCTGGCGCTGGAAGAACTGGTCCACCCACTGCCGCTGCGCCGCGTCGCGCTCGGCGTGGTTGCGGATCACGATGCCCTCGCCCTCGAGCGCCGGCATCAGCACCTCGTTGAAGAGCGCGTACTGCCGGTCGACCAGCTCGTGCGCGGCCGCCGCGACCTCCTGCAGGTCCACGTCCGACACCTCGCCGCCGGGCCGCCGCGAGGCCTCGATGTAGTCGCCGAAGCGCACCTCGAAGAACTCGTCGAGGTTGGACGACACGATGCAGATGTAGCGCAGCCGCTCGAGCAGCGGCACGTCCTCGCGCTCGGCCTGGGCCAGCACGCGGCGGTTGAACTCGAGGATCGCGCACTCGCGGTTGAAGAGCTTTAGCGACTGGGCGACGGGGGGGACGACGGAAGGCACGAAGGCCGCGGGCTTCTCAGCAGGAGACAGGGTCATGGAAAACGAGTCTATGACCAGCCCGTGACAGTCCTGTTACAAAGCATCCTCCGACCCCTTCATCCGGGGGGGTTCCCGAGAAGGGCGGCTCAGGCCCCTTCGCCGAGCAGGGCCTCGCGCACCTGCGACATCTGCCGCCGCGACACCGCCAGCCACTCGTCGAGGCCCTCGACGCGCACCGCCCAGCCCTCCTTGGCGCCCTCCTCGCCCTCGCCCGCCGCGAGCGCGCGGCGCTCCATCGCGCGCACCGCGCGGCGCGCGACCAGCGCATTGCGGTGGATGCGCAGGAAACGCCCGCCCAGGCGCTCCTCCAACTCCGCGAGCGAGTCGTCGAGCACGTAGGAATGCTGCGCAGTGCGCAGCGTCACGTACTTCAACTCCGCCTTCAGGTAGAGCACCTCCGAGACCGGCACGCGGATCACGCGGCCGCGGTCGTTGACGACCAGCACCGGCTCCTCGTCCGCCGCGGGGACGCCGCGCGCGCGCAGCCGCTCGGCGGCGCGCTGCAGCGCGGTCTGCAGCCGCTCTCGCCGCACCGGCTTGGTCAGGTAGTCCACCGCGTCGAGCTCGAAGGCCGCCACCGCGTGCTCGGCATGCGCGGTGACGAAGACCACCGCCGGCGCCGGGCTGCGTTCACGCAGCCGCGCCGCCAGCGCCGTGCCGTCCATCCCCGGCATCTGCACGTCGAGCAGCACGACGTCGCAGCGGTTCGCGTCGAGCCAGGCCAGCGCCTCCGTCGCGCTCGCCGCCTCGCCGGTCGCGACCGACAGCGGGTCGGGGTTGTCCTGCACCAGGCAGCGCAGCCGCATGCGCGCCAGTTCCTCGTCGTCGACGATCAGCACGTTCAACATCGAAGATGCCCTCCCCTCTTCTTGTACTCGTGGCCTGTCCGTCGCCTCAGTCCAGCGGCACCGCGATCTGCACCCGCCAGGTGGAGCCGTGCGCGCCGGCCGCGAACTGGGCCGACACATCATGCAGCAGGCCGAGGCGCTCCCGCACGTTCTTCAGCGCGATGCCGTGTCCGGCACGCGATGCTGCCGCCTCCCCCGGGGGCAGCGAGTTGACGATCGTCAACCAGACCATGCCGTGCCGCACGCGCGTGCTCACGCGCAGCCAGCCGCCCTGCTCCGCCGGCTCGACGCCGTGGCGCACCGCGTTCTCCACCAGCGGCTGCAGCAGCAGCGGCGGCACCCGCGCCGCGCCGGCCGCGGGGTCGAGCTGCCAGCTCACCTGCAGCCGGCTGCCGAAGCGCAGCTGCTCGATCGCCAGGTAGCGGCGCGCCAGCTCCACCTCCTCGCTGAGCGTCACCGCGTCGCCGCCCGCGCCGAGCGCGACCCGGAACAGCTCGGCCAGGTCCTCCAGCACCGCTTCGGCGCGCGCCGGGTCGACCCGCACCAGCGCGATCGCGGTGTTGAGCGTGTTGAACAGGAAATGCGGCCGGATGCGCGACTGCAGCTCGGCGAGCCGCGCCGCGGTGTCGGCGGGCAGCCGGCTGCGCGCGCGCAGCCGCAGCGCATAGAACAGCGCCGCCGACAGCCCCGCGCCCCCCAGCCACGGCGCCGCCGGCAGGCCGGCGGGCGGCTCCATCAGCCCGGTCAGCCCGGCCTGCCACCAGCCGAAGGCGCCGCACAGCGCGCCGAGCCCGAGGGCCGCAGCCCACTGCCAGGCGTCGCCCACCGTCGCCAGCGGGCGCTTGAGCGCGCAGGCGAGCACCAGCCACAGCAGCGTGGCGGGCAGCGCCACCGCCGAGCCCCGCATGAAATCGAGCAGCCAGCCCCAGCCGCTGGCCGCGGTGAAGGCGAGCGCCACCGCGAGCACCGCATGCACGAGCAGCACCGCGCGCAGCACCACGCCGACGTGGCAGGCGTCGAAGGGCGAGACCGGGGCGGGCGGCTCCCTGCCGCCGGGCGGCCGGGCGGCTGCGGCGACGTCGAAGATCGTGCTGTGGCCGAAGGCACTGCCCGGCGCGTCGGCGCGGGCGGCAGGAGGACGGGAGGACGGCAAGGGCTGCTGGGGGTCGGGGCCGGGCGGCGGGAGGGAGGGGGCGCCTACAATCCCGGGCATTCTGCAAGACGGGCGCCGCGCTTCGCAAGCGCCAGGCGCTCCGCCCCTGCCCGCCCCGACCGCGTCGCGCGCCGCGCCGCCCCCACCCGTCGTCTGCCATGTCCTCCAATCAACTCGACAAGAAATCCGAAGCCTGGTCCGCGCTGTTCTCCGAACCGATGAGCGAGCTGGTCAAGCGCTACACCGCCAGCGTCTTCTTCGACAAGCGGCTGTGGAAGGCCGACATCGCCGGCAGCCTCGCGCACGCCGAGATGCTCGCCGCGCAGGGCGTGATCTCCGCGGACGACCATGCCGCGATCCAGCGCGGCATGGCCCAGATCACGCAGGAGATCGAGTCCGGCGCCTTCGAGTGGAAGCTCGACCTCGAGGACGTGCACCTGAACGTCGAGGCGCGGCTGACGCAGCTCGTCGGCGACGCCGGCAAGCGGCTGCACACCGGTCGCAGCCGCAACGACCAGGTCGCCACCGACGTGCGGCTGTGGCTGCGCGACGAGATCGACCTGATCGGCGGGCTGCTCTCGGACCTGCAGAAGGCGCTGCTCGAGCTGGCGGAGAAGAACGCCGACGTGATCCTGCCCGGCTTCACCCACCTGCAGGTCGCGCAGCCGGTCAGCTTCGGCCACCACATGCTCGCCTACGTCGAGATGTTCGCGCGCGACGCCGAGCGCATGGCCGACGTGCGCCGCCGCGTCAACCGCCTGCCGCTGGGCGCCGCGGCGCTCGCCGGCACCAGCTACCCGCTCGACCGCGAGCGCGTCGCGAGGACGCTGGGCATGGAGGGCGTGTGCCAGAACAGCCTCGACGCCGTGAGCGACCGCGACTTCGCGATCGAGTTCACCGCCGCCGCCTCGCTCGTGATGGTGCACGTCAGCCGCATGAGCGAGGAGCTGATCCTGTGGATGAGCCAGAGCTTCGGCTTCATCGACATCGCCGACCGCTTCTGCACGGGCTCCTCGATCATGCCGCAGAAGAAGAACCCGGACGTGCCGGAGCTCGCGCGCGGCAAGACCGGCCGCGTCGTCGGCCACCTGATGGGCCTGATCACGCTGATGAAGGGCCAGCCGCTCGCCTACAACAAGGACAACCAGGAGGACAAGGAGCCGCTGTTCGACACCGTCGACACGCTCAAGGACACGCTGCGCATCTTCGCCGAGATGGCCGCCGGCATCACGGTGAAGCCCGAGGCGATGGAGCGCGCGGCGCTGCGCGGCTACGCCACCGCCACCGACCTCGCCGACTACCTGGTCAAGAAGGGCCTGCCCTTCCGCGACGCGCACGAGGTCGTCGCGCACGCGGTGAAGACCGCGATCGGGCACGGCGTGGACCTCTCGGAGCTGCCGCTCGCGGAGCTGCAGGCCTTCCACCCCGGCATCGGCGAGGACGTGTTCGAGGTGCTGTCGCTGCGCGGCTCGCTGAACGCGCGCAACATCCTCGGCGGCACCGCGCCCGCGCAGGTGCGCGCGCAGATCGGGCGCCACCGCAGCCGGCTCGGCTGAGCCCGCGCCGTCCCCCCGCTCCCGCGGCGGGGACTTGCGCTGCATCAAGAAAAGACCGCGCGCCCGCCCCCGCATCCGCCGGGGTGCGCCGGCGTCCGCCGCCCTGGGAAGGGCGTCCCCCGAGGCTGAGGAGCTGTGCGTTCGGCCTGCCGATGGACTGTCCTGGATCAAGGCGGCCCGGTTCACCGCGGCCTACAGTCGGGCGCATCTTCCGATTCGAGGCTTTGGCGATGACCGCTCTCACCTGGACCGACACGCTCGTGCTCGACAACCCGCGCATGGACACCACGCATCGCGAGTTCGTCGAGCTGCTCAACGCGGTGGCCGCCGCCGACGACGAGGCGCTGCTGCCGGGCTTCCGCGAGCTGCTCGAGCACACCGTCGAGCACTTCGCGCAGGAGGAGCGCTGGATGCTCGCCACCGGCTTCGCGCCGGAGAACTGCCACCAGACGCAGCACGCGATGGTGCTGCAGGTGATGCGCGAGGTGGAGCAGCGTGCCGCCGGCGGCGAGACCGAGTTCATCCGCCGGCTGGTGCCGGAGCTCGCGAGCTGGTTCCCGCAGCACGCCGAGATGATGGATGCGGCGCTCGCCTACCACTGCGCGCAGCTCGGCTACGACACGACCGAGGAGGCGCTGCGCCCCGGTGCCGCGGCCCCCGCGCTGCCGCAGGCGCCAATCACCGGCTGCGGCAGCGCGAGCTGCGCCTGAGGCCGCGCGGCCGCTTCAGCCCGCGGCCGCCTGCGCCTCGCGCAGCTCCCGGCGCGAGCGCCGCATCACGCGCACCCCGGCACTGAGCGCGAGCGCGGCCATGATCGCGGCCACCAGCAGGTCCGGCCAGGCCGAGCCGGTGCCGAACACGCCGAGCGCGGCGAGCACGATCGCGGCATTGCCGAGCGCGTCGTTGCGCGAGCACAGCCACACCGACTCGGCATTCGCGTCGCCGTCGCGCCAGCGCCAGAGCAGCGCCGCGACGCCGAGGTTGGCCGCCAGCGCCAGCAGGCCCACGCCCCCCATCAGCGTCGCCTGCGGCGCCGAACCGTGCAGCGCCGAGAACAGCGCCTGCGCGAGCACGCCGACGCCCCACAGCGCCATCACCACGCCCTTGAGCAGCGCCAGGCGCGTGCCCCACACCGCCGCCATGCCGAGCACCGCCAGCGACAGGCCGTAGTTCAGCGCGTCGCCGGCGAAATCGACCGCGTCCGCGAGCAGCGCGGCCGAGTCGGCGCGCACGCCGGCGCCGAACTCGAGCGCGAACATCGCGGCGTTGACGAGCAGTGCGATCCACAGCACCCGGCGCCAGCGCGGGTCGGCGGCGCGCCGCCGCGCTGCCGGCGCCTCGCAGTGATCGTGGCAGTCGCAAGCCATCGCGGATCTCCTTTCATGGTTTCCCGAACAGGCGCCCCGCCGCCGGGCCGCCCTCGCCTACAGTGATTGCAAACCCTGTAGCGGCTACAGAGTCAAGCACCGCCCCGCGGCCGCCCTGCGGTCCTCGGGGTCGAAGCGGGAAGGAGCAGCGATGAGGATCGGCGAGCTGGCGCGGCGCTCGGACACCGCGGTCGAGACGGTGCGCTACTACGAGCGCGAGGGGCTGCTGCCCGCCGCCGCGCGCAGCGAGGGCAACTACCGCGACTACGGCGAGGCGGCGCTCGCGCGCTTGAAGTTCATCCGGCACTGCCGTGCACTCGACCTGTCGCTGGCCGAGATCCGCGAGCTGCTGGCGGTGCGCGATGCGCCGCGCGCGTCCTGCGCCGGCGTGACCGGGCTGATCGAGTCGCACCTCGCGCATGTCGAGCAGCGCATTGCCGAGCTGCAGCAGCTGCGCGGGCAGCTCGAGGTGCTGCGCGAGTCCTGCACCGCGCCGGGCGAGGGCGCGCAGTGCGGCATCCTCGCGCGGCTCGAGCACGAGGGGACGCCCGCTGCCGCCGCGCCGCCCCCGGGCCCCCTGGGACACCTGCGCTGAGCGCCCGCGCGGCGGGGCAGCGGGCCTTCGCCTCAGGCCCGCGGGCGGGGCGCGTCGGGATGCGCGTCCGACTCCCGCTCGGCCTGGCGCGCCTCCTCGCGCATCTCGAACATCAGGAAGAAGTTCAGCGCGGTGCGGATCAGCGCGATCGCGTCGAGCTTGCCGATCTGCTCCCAGCTCGGCGCGATCGCGGTGGAGAGGATGTCGGCGGCGAGCTGGAACTCGAGCGCGAGCGTCAGGTAGCGCGCGAACTGCAGCCGTACGCGGTTGAAGCCCCCACCCTGGCGGCGCAGCAGCGACACGGCGATCGAGCCGACCGCCACCGCCACGCCGATCGCGATGATCAGCGCGCTGAGGGTCTCGACCGCCAGGCGCAGCCACTCGACCACCTCGCGCGCCAGGGACTCGGATTGCCGGAACATCGCCCTCCTGAAAGCTGCCGCGCAGTCGCAAGCCCCGTGCCCGGGGCGATACTCTGCCGCATCCCTTGACCGAAGCACCGATGCCGCGCCGCTGGATTGCCCACCTCGACATGGATGCGTTCTACGCGTCGGTGGAACTGCTGCGCTACCCGCAATTGCGCGGCCGGCCGGTGGTGGTCGGCGGCGGGCGCAGGCGCGCGTCCTCTGCGCAGGGCGGCGGCGAGGAGGCGGCCTTCGCCACGCTGCGCGACTACGCCGGCCGCGGCGTAGTCACCACCGCCACCTACGAGGCGCGCGCACGCGGCGTGCATTCCGGCATGGGGCTGATGAAGGCCGCGGCGCTCGCGCCCGACGCGCTGCTGCTGCCGGCGGACTTCGACGAGTACCGGCGCCACTCGCGGCTCTTCAAGGCCGCGGTGGCCGAGATCGCGCCGGTGATCGAGGACCGGGGCATCGACGAGATCTACATCGAGCTGAGCGAGGTGCCGGGCGCGCAGGAGCCGATCGGCTACGACCCGCACGGCGGCGTGCGCGCGCTCGCGCAGCAGATCCGCAACAACGTGCGGCAGGCCACCGGCCTCACCTGCTCGATCGGCGTCACGCCCAACAAGCTGCTGTCGAAGATCGCCTCCGACCTCGACAAGCCCGACGGGCTGACGCTGCTGACCGAGGCCGACATCCCGACGCGGATCTGGCCGCTGCCGGTGCGGCGCATCAACGGCATCGGTCCGAAGGCGAACCTCGCGCTGCAGGGGCTGGGCATCGAGACGATCGGCGAGCTCGCGGCGGCCGACCCGGCGCTGCTGATCGCGCACTTCGGCCGCAGCTACGGCGCGTGGCTGCACGAGGCCGCGCACGGGCGCGACGCGCGGCCGGTGGTCACTCACAGCGAGCCCAAGAGCATCAGCCGCGAGACCACCTTCGAGCGCGACCTGCACCCGCGCCACGACCGCGCGCTGCTGTCGCAGCTGTTCACGCAGCTGTGCGAGCGGGTCGCGGAGGACCTGCGGCGCAAGGGCTACGTCGGCCGCACGATCGGGCTGAAGCTGCGCTTCGACGACTTCCGCACCGTCACGCGCGACCTGACGCTCGAGGCGCCCACCGCCGACGCCCGGGCGATCCGCGCCGCCGCCGGCCAGTGCCTCAAGCGCGTGCCGCTCGAGCGCCGCCTGCGCCTGCTCGGCGTGCGGGTGGGATCGCTCGAGGCGGCGCAGGGACCGCAGGGCGCGCGCAGCGCGCGCCGGCCGGCGGCGGCCGCAGCGCGTGCGCAGCGGGCGGCGGCGCAGGCCCTCGGCGAGACGCTGCCGCTGTTCGGCGACGCCGACGCGCCGGGCTGAGCCGCGCGCGGCCGCGCCCTCAGGCCGGCTGCTGGTCGGAGGTGGCCCCGGCGGCCTCGCTCGCGTATTCCTTCAGGCGGTTGTAGAGCGTCTTCAGGCTCACGCCGAGCGCCGCCGCGGTGCGCTCCTTGTGCCCGCCGTAGTGCTCCAGGGTCGCGAGGATCAGCTGGCGCTCGACGTCGGCGAGCGAGGTGCCGACCCGCACCGTCAGCAGAGGGCCGGTGCCGTTGCCGATGATGTTCATCGGCGCGCTGGCCGCTCCGCCCTCGCCGCCGCCCGCCGGCGCGGCCACGGCGGCCGCCGGCCCGCTGGTCGGCAGCCACTCGTCGGAGATCATTCCGCCGGAGGCCATCACGTAGGCGCGCTGCACCACGTTGCGCAGCTCGCGCACGTTGCCCGGCCAGCGGTACTGCGCCATGCGCGCCAGCGCTTCGGGCGAGAAGCGCTTGTGCTGGCCCTCGCGCTGGATGACGTCGCCGAGGAAGTGGTTGGCCAGCAGCGGGATGTCCTCCAGCCGCTCGCGCAGCGGCGGCAGCTGGATCGGAAACACGTTGAGACGGTAGAAGAGGTCCTCGCGCAGCTTGCCGGACGCCACCGCCTGCTCGGGCGAACGGTTGGTCGCGGCGATGATGCGCACGTCCGCCTCCTGCAGCACGGTCGAGCCCACCCGCATGAAGGTGCCGGTCTCGAGCACGCGCAGCAGCTTGACCTGCAGCTCCAGCGGCATCTCGGTGACCTCGTCGAGGAACAGCGTTCCGCCATGCGCGCGCTCGAAGAAGCCCTGGTGCTGGCGGTCGGCGCCGGTGAAGCTGCCCTTCTCGTGGCCGAAGATCTCGCTCTCGATCAGGTGCGGCGAGATCGCGCCGCAGTTGACGGCGAGGAAGGGGCGGCGGCGGCGGCGGCTGAGGTCGTGCACGGTGCGCGCGACCACCTCCTTGCCGGTGCCGCTCTCGCCGGTGATCAGCACCGTCACGGCGGTCTGCGACACGCGCGAGACCTGCTCGTAGACGCGCTGCATCGCCGGCGAGCGGCCCCACAGGCCGCCAAAGTGGCCGTCGCGCTCGAGCTGCGCCTTCAGGTCGGCGAGCTCGGCCTTGAGCGCCGAGGGCTTCATCACGCGCGACAGGATGCCCTGCAGCTGCTTGATGTTGATCGGCTTGATGATGTAGTCGGCCGCGCCCAGGCGCAGCGCCTGGATCGAGGTGTCGAGGCTGGCGTGGCCGGTGATCAGCACGACCTCGGAATTGGCGAGGGCGGCGGGGTCGTCGAACAGCTGCATGCCCGAGCCGTCGGGCAGCATCAGGTCGAGCAGCACGATGTCCGGCTCGTGCAGCGCCAGCTGGCGCCGGGCATCGGCCAGCGTGGTGGCAGTGGCGGTCGTGAAGCCTTCGCTGGCAATCAGGGCCGCCATCATCTCGGCGGAATCAGCGTCGTCTTCGACGATCAGCGCGTGGCTCATGAAGGTCCTCCCGTGAAATCCGCTCGCCGACTCCGGCGGCGGACGATTTTGAGCCCCTGACACCCGGGGTGGAGCGTGCAGGGGCCTCCATATTGCAGGCAAACCTTACCTGAAGTCGCGTGCCTCATGCGTATCAGGGGGTACGGGTATCGCGATTGCCCCCTTAATCTGTACACCATGGATGTATCAACACGACACCGAAACACCCCCGCTGTGGGCATCGGCGGCAAGGAGCCGACCTTGCACCGCAGCCGGACCGTGATGCTGCTGGTCGACTTCATTAACCCGATGCAGTTTGCGGGTTCGGAGCAGCTGGCCCCGCATGCCGTGGAGGCCGCCGCGTACACGGCGGCCCTGAAGGCGCGCGTGGCCCGCCGAGGCGTCCAGTGCATCTATGCCAACGACAACTACGGCACCTGGCACTCCGAGTTCGCGGACGTGCTGCGCCACTGCATCTCGCTCGGCGGGCCGGCCCGCCAGATCGCCGAGCTGCTGGCGCCCAAGCCGCAGGACCTCACGATCATCAAGCCGCGACATTCCGGATTTTTTTGCACTCCTCTGGAATTGTTACTGGCGCAAATGCGCACCCGGCACCTGATCATCGTCGGGCTGGCCGCCGACATCTGCGTGCAGTTCACCGCGATGGACGCCCATCTGAGGGGCTACGACCTCTGGGTGCCCGAGGACTGCACCGCGTCGGAAACGCCCGAGCGCAAGCAGATGGCGCTGACCTACCTGCAGCGCGTGATGAACGCCGAC
Source organism: Caldimonas tepidiphila (assembly GCF_003569765.1). GTDB lineage: Bacteria > Pseudomonadota > Gammaproteobacteria > Burkholderiales > Burkholderiaceae_C > Caldimonas > Caldimonas tepidiphila. The sequence continues at coordinate 63,619 of NZ_QXMG01000021.1, forward strand.
ACCCGGCCCGCGGTGCCGCGGCTGCACGGCCGCCTGCGCCTGCCGCCGAGCACCCCGCATCCGGGGGGTGAGTTCGACGAGCGGCTGATCGGCGACGATGGCGACGACGCCGCCGACGAGTTGCTGCGCGACACGCTCAAGGTCGTGAACCGCTGAGGAGCCGGGGGCGGGCGGCGCGTCCGGCCCGCACCCTGCCCTGCATGCCCCCTTCGTTCGACCCGGGCTGCGGCGGGTCCGCCCCGCCGGCCCGATCCCGCGCTCAGGCGCTCGCCGCCCACTGCGGTGAGGACACCGACGGCCGGATCACCTGCTTAAGCGTCTCCAGCAGGCTGGTCGAGTCGATCGGCTTGCCGACATGCACGTCGAAGCCCGCCTGCAGCGCGCGGCGCCGGTCCTCGGCACGCGCGAAGGCCGTCAGCGCCACGGCCACCATGCGCGGGCGGCCGTTGCGCTGCTCGAAGGCGCGCACGCGCTGCATGAAGCTGTAGCCGTCCTCGTCGGGCATCGCGATGTCGGAGATCACCGCGTCGGGCTGCTGCTCGGGCGTGGTGTGCGACAGGTAGTCGTAGGCACGCGCGGCACAGTCGAAGCTCACGAGCTCGGCCTGCGCGCCGCGCAGGATCAGCTCCAGGATCTCGCGGCCGTCCGCATCGTCCTCGACGACGACGATGCGCTTGTGCGCGAGCGGCGCCTGCGGGTCGGCCGGCAGCGGCTCGAGGACGGGCGGCAGCTCGTTGGCGGCGAGCCGGTCGGGCAACTCGATCGTGAAGGTGGCGCCGCGCCCGATGCCCTCGCTGTGCGCGTTGACGCTGCCGCCATGCAGCTCGATCAGCTGCCGGGCCAGCGACAGTCCCAGTCCCAGCCCGCCCTGGCGCCGCGTGCGCGAGCCGTCGGCCTGCTGGAAGCGATCGAACACGAAGGGCAGCTGCGCGGGCTCGACGCCGATGCCGGTGTCGCTGACCTCGACCGCGATGGTCTGCGGCCCGCGCGCGCTGCGCACGCTCACCGTGCCGCCCTCGGGCGTGAACTTCACGGCGTTCGAGATCAGGTTGGCGATTGCCTGGCGCATGCGGTCGAGGTCCAGCAGGACCATGCCGACGGCCGGGTCGTGCCGGATCTCGAGCGTGATGTTCTTCGCCTGCGCGGCCGGGCGCACCGTCTCGACGGCCTGGTCGATCACCGAGGCGAGACCGGCGCGGCGCAGCTCGAGCTGGAGCTGGCCGCACAGGATGCGCTGCGCGTCGAGCAGGTCGTCGACCATGCGCGCCTGCGACTGCGTGTTGCGCTCGATCGCGTCGAGGGCCTTGAGCTGCATCGCCTGCAGCCCCCCGGTCTGACGCAGCACGTGGGCCCAGCCGCGGATCGCGTTGAGCGGCGAGCGCAGCTCGTGCGAGACCACGGCGAGGAACTCGTCCTTCGACGACGCGAGCGCCTCGGCCTCGACGCGCGCGGCGCGCTCGCGGTCGAGCAGCTCCTCGCGCTCGATCTCGCGCGCCTTGCGCTCGGTGATGTCCTCGACGACGCCGCCGAGGCGCGTGCCGCGCCCGTCGGGCCCGCGCAGGAAGAAGCGCCGGTCGCGGATCCAGCGCGTCTCGCCGTCGCGCGACACGATGCGGTACTCGCGCACCGTGTCGGCCGCGAGGCGCTGCGGATCCTCGGCAAAGAAGGGCTGCGGCAGCCGCGCGGCATCCTCGGCGGCGACGGCGCGGCTCCAGACCTGCGGGTCGGCCAGCAGCTCAGCGGCCGTGGCGCCCCAGAGCCGCTCGAAGCCCGGGCTCACGTAGAGCAACTGGCAGGCGGCGAGGTCGGCGACCCAGAACACGTCGTCGCTGCTCTCCACGAACTGGCGGAAGCACTGCTCGCCCTCGGCGAGCGGCGGGCAGCCGGAAGAAGACGGGGCGGTGCGGCCCGCGCCCGGATCGGTCGATGCATCGAGCGCCATTCTCTGCGGCGTCCTCTCATCAGGGAAAAGTGCCATCGGAAACCTCTTCGGCCCCACCCAACGATGCAGGGCACATATCCCCCGTTGCGCAAGAAGCGTGCCGCTGCCTGAAAACCCTCGTCATAGGGGAAATCCGGGTTTCACGCAGATTCGCGCCACTTTACCGACGCACCCCTTACACCCGCCGGCAAATGTTGCGGGGCCACGCCCGGACTCCCTGCCTTCGCAGGGGTTGCGGCAACAAGCGCACCCCTTTTCATCGGGATTACGGGGTCTTGACATGCGCGCGCAAGGAAGACCCCGAGGGCACGGCGTTTGCCGAAGTCGGACATGCGCACAGCCATGCTGCGAACCCTTCCCTCCAAGGAGGCAGGGATCGCGGGTACGGCGGTTCGCAGTGTTTCTCGTGTTCTTTTCGTTCAGTGAACTCTCAACAGGAGTAGGCCATGATCAACTTCATCGTTTGGCTCATCGTTGGCGGATTGATCGGCTGGGTCGCCAGCATGATCATGCGGACCAATGCGGAACAAGGCATGTTCCTCAACATCGTCGTCGGCATCATCGGTGCCGCGCTCGGCGGCTGGCTGATCTCGCCGCTGCTCGGCATTCCCAGCATGAGCTCGGGCAACTTCAGTCTCGGCGCCTTGCTCGTGGCGCTGCTCGGCTCGGTGATCCTGCTGGCCATCGTCAATCTCTTCCGCAGAGGTCGCGTGCGCTAACCGTCCCTTGCGGTGGCGAGGGGCCGGCACGCCGCCTTCGGCGCCCGCCCCCCTCCCCCCGCAGGCGATGGCCTGCGGCATACCGTCTGAACCGCATGCTATGGCGTGGCAAGCGTCTCGACAGGCGCCAACGCGCCGCTCCCAGCCGGGGACGGCCTGGCCGGAGCGCATCGCCGAGATTGCGCCGCAACCTTTCACAAACCCAAGGAGAAACTGATGGATACCAATCCGAACGACACCGGCAGCACCACCTCCTCCACCGGCATGGGTTCGACCGGCACGACCTCCGGCATGAGCACGACTTCCGGCATGGGCACCTCTTCCGGAATGGGTACGACCTCCGGCATGGGCACCTCTTCCGGCATGGGCACCTCCTCCGGCATGGACGCCTCCGGCAACGACATGAAGACGCAGGCACACAGCCTGGTGGACCGGGCCGCACGGGCGGCGCACGAGACGGTGGACCGCCTCACCGGCCAGAGCGGGCCGGCGATGGAGCGCATGCGCTCGATGGCCAGCGATGCGCAGGAGCGGATGCGCCAGAAGTACGGCGAGCTCGGCCAGATGGAAGAGGAGTGGGTCACGATGGCCCGCACCACCGTGCGCGAGCACCCGCTCGCCTCGATCGCGGTGGCGGTGGTGGCCGGCATGCTGATCAGCCGCATGTCCTCGTCCTCGTCCGATCACCACCACTGAGCATGGAGAGCGCCGCCACCACTCCGCCCTCGGCGGCCTCGGCGGCAGCGACCGGCCCCGCCGCCGGCACGCTGCCTCCCGAGCCGCCCCAGGAAAGCGGCCCGCCCGGCAGCGTCAAGGCACTGCTGCAGACCGTCAACACCTTGCTCGAGGAGGCCAACGGCGCGCTGCGCGGCCGCATGGAGTTGTTCTCGCTGGAGCTGCGCCGCACCGGCTCGGCCGTGGCGCAGATGGTGGCCCTGGCACTGCTGGCGGGACTGCTGGCGAGCGTCGCCTGGCTCACGCTGATGGCCGGGCTGTACATGGTGCTGGTGAGCCTGGGCCTGCACTGGTCGCTGGCCGTGCTCGCCGTGCTGCTGATCAACGGCGGCGGCGCCGTCGCGGCGCTGATGCGCGCGCGTTCGCTGACCTCCGACCTGGGCTTCCCCGCGACCAAGCGCCGGCTGCGCTTCGGCCCGCACCGCTCGGAGCCCGAACCGATCGTCCCTCCGTCCCCACGACAGGAAGCTGCCGATGGAAACCCGTGAAGCCGACCTGCGAGCCCGCACGCACCCGGTGACGCCGACCGACCTGCACACGACGATGCCAGCGGTGGAAGCGGCCCCCGCCGCCACGCCGCCCGAGCCCGGGCGGGCGCCGGCCCGGCCGCACCCGTCCGAGCCGCGCACGCTCGCCGAGCGCATCGCCGACACCGAGCGCGAGGTGATCGAGCACGACGAGGCGTTGCGCCATGGCGTCGACGATCTGCGCAGCAACGCGCGCGAGGCGGTGCGCAGCCAGGCACGCACCGGCATGATGATCGGCGCCGGCGCCCTCGCGCTCGGCCTCGTGCTGTGGAAGTCGGGCCGCTCGTCGCGGCATGCGCCGGTGAGGACGATCGGGCGGCATGCCGAGGCGCGGCGCCCGCACCGCCAGTCGCGCGCCAAGCCGCTGATGCGGCTGCTCGCGCGCCTGCTGCCGCTGCTCGTGCCGGTGGTCGCGCCGCTCGCGAGCACCCGCTTGCGTCAGACCGTCGGCCCGCGCGCCGCGGCGCTCGTGATGGCGATGGCGCTGCCGATGGTCACGCGTGCGGCCGGCACGATCGCGCCGCCGGTCGCCACGCACGGCGGCGGCGGCGAGGACCCGCGCACGGTGCCGCTGCTCGACCTCGATCGCTATGCCGGCGACTGGTACGAGGTCGCACGGCTGCCCACCGCCCTCGAGCGCGGCTGCAGTCGCGACGCCTCGACGCGCTACACGCTGCGCGGCGACGACACGCTGGTGGTGACCAACCGCTGCGTGCAGGACGACGGCAGCGTGGAGGCTGTCACCGGCATCGCGCAGCAGCCCGACCCGGCCGCTCCCGGCAAGCTCAAGCTCAGCTTCGCGCCGGACATGCTGCGCTGGCTGCCCTTCACCTGGGCCGACTACTGGGTGCTGCATGTCGACGACGACTACAGCCACGCCGTGGTCGGCACGCCCGAGCGCGACCACCTCTGGCTGCTGTCGCGCACGCCGCGCATGGACGACACGACCTTCCACCGGCTCGCGTCGCTCGCTGCCGGGCAGGGCTACGAGGTGCACCGGCTGAGGCGCACCGTGCAGACCTCGCTCTGAGCGCGCGCCTCCCCTGGGGAGCGCGAACAGGCCTGGCCTGTTCGCGCTCACGTCCGTACTCGCGGCTCCAGGAGGAAGGGGCCGGGCGTCCGCGTCATGGGCGCGGCTTCCGCTCGCGATCCCGCGCATCCGTGCTGCGGGGCGGCCTCCGCCCGACCGCGATCGCCGACGTGCGGCTCGCGCCGCTCGCCAGCGCATCGCGGAACGGGAGGGCCGGACCGAGCCCTCAGGCCCCGCCCGCGTCGCCACCCACCATGTCCTCGGCGCGCACCCAGCGGTCGAAGTCCTCGGCGCTGACGAGGCCGAGCGCGAGCGCTGCCTCCTTGAGCGTGCTGCCGTCGCGGTGCGCCTTCTTCGCGATGCCTGCGGCCGCGTCGTAACCGATGTGCGGCGCAAGCGCCGTCACCAGCATCAGCGAGCGCTGCACGCCCTCGGCCATCCGCCCGGTGTTCGCCTCGATGCCGCGCACGCAGTGCTCGTCGAAGCTGCGCATGCCGTCGGCCAGCAGCCGCACGCTGTGCAGCAGGTTGTGCGCGAGCAGCGGCTTGAAGACGTTGAGCTCGAAGTTGCCCGAGGCGCCGCCGATGTTGACCGCCACGTCGTTGCCGAACACCTGGCAGCACAGCATCGTCATCGCCTCGCTCTGCGTCGGGTTGACCTTGCCGGGCATGATCGAGCTGCCGGGCTCGTTCTCGGGGATGCGGATCTCGCCGAGGCCGGCGCGCGGGCCGGACGCGAGCCAGCGCACGTCGTTGGCGATCTTCATCAGCGCCGCGGCGAGCGTCTTGAGCGCGCCGTGCGCGAACACCAGCTCGTCGTGCGCGGCAAGCAGCGCGAACTTGTTGGCGCCGCTGACGAAGGGCTGGCCGGTGCGCTGCGCAAGCTCGGCGGCGACCTCGTCGCCGAAGTCCGGCGGGGTGTTGAGCCCGGTGCCGACCGCGGTGCCGCCCACCGCGAGCGAGTGCAGCGGCGGTAGCACCGCGGCGAGCGCCGCCTCGGCGTGGTCGAGCTGCGCGACGTAGCCCGAGAACTCCTGCCCGAGCGTGATCGGCGTCGCGTCCTGCAGGTGGGTGCGGCCGATCTTCACGAGGCCGGCGAAGGCATGCGCCTTGTCGATCAGGCTCGCGCGCAGCCCGGCGAGCGCCGGCCGCAGCTGCCGCTCGACCGCCAGCACCGCGGCGACATGCATCGCGGTGGGGATGATGTCGTTCGAGCTCTGGCCCAGGTTGACGTCGTCGTTCGGGTGCACGAGCCGCTTCGCGCCGCGCTCGCCGCCGAGCAGCTCCGAGGCGCGGTTGGCGAGCACCTCGTTCATGTTCATGTTGGTCTGCGTGCCCGAGCCGGTCTGCCAGACGACGAGTGGGAACTCCTCGTCGTGCCGCGCGGCAAGCACCTCGTCGGCGGCCTGCACGATCGCGGCGGCCTTCTCGGGCGTGAGCAGCCCGCGCGCGCCGTTGACCACCGCGCAGGCGCGCTTGACCTCGGCCAGCGCCATCAGCAGCTCGCGCGGCATGCGGTCGCCGGCGATGCGGAAGTACTGCAGCGAGCGCTGCGTCTGCGCGCCCCACAGCCGATCGGCCGGCACCTCGATCTCGCCCATCGCGTCGCGTTCGGTGCGTGTCGTGCTCATGGATGCTCCTTGGCTGCCACGCCCCGCATCGGCAAGGCGCGTGCCCCGCGGCCCCGCCTGCATCGGGCGCGTGCCCGCGGCAGGTCGCGCCGCGCTTCAAGCCGATGCAGCACGCCGCGGCCGGGCCCTGCGTCGAGCCGCTTCAGTCGTCCCAGCGGCCGCCGCCGTGGCGCACATGGCCGACCGCGCCACCGTGGTAGTGGCCGCCGTGGCGCCACTCGCCATGGCCGTGGCCATGGTGCTTGTGCTTCCAGTGCTTGTGCGGCGGCGCCTGCACGATGTAGGTCGGCGCCGGCGCGTACACCACGCGCGGCGGCGGCGTGTAGACCACCGGCGGCGGTGCATAGACCACGCGCGGCGCAGGGGCCACCACCACCGGCGCCGGCACGTAGACGGGCGCCGGGGCGTAGACCACCGGGGGCGCGTTCGAGATCGTCGCGCCGACGACCGGGGCCTGCACGCCGACCGACCAGTAGACGTCGCGGGCCTGCGCCGGCGCGGCTGTCAGCGCCATCACGCCGGCCAGGACGGCGCCGCAGAGGCGCACTTGCAGGGACAGCAGTTTCATGTTCGATCTCCTTCGAATCCGCTCGCCCCGCGCAACGAAGCGGGGCCTGCCGTGAAGTAACGCATGGGACACGTTCCCAGATATACCGGCACTCGTTTCAAGCGCAACAAAACGTTGCCTTCTGCGCCCGTTTCCCCTATCCCGCAAGGGGACTGGGCCCCTGCGGCCGCGGCCGCGACGGCCCCACCCCCCTCGATAGAATGACCGCAACACACGCTTTCAAGACCGACCTTCCCATGACGGCTCCAGCCAACACCCCGGGCAAAGACGAACACAAGCCGAGCAACTTCCTGCGCGGCATCATCGAGCGCGACCTCGAGGCGGGAACCTACGCGCAACGGCGCTTCGCCGGCACGCCGGGCGACGCGGCGCACCACGCCGCGGGTCCGCTCGACCCGGCGCGGATCCGCACCCGCTTCCCGCCCGAGCCCAACGGCTACCTGCACGTCGGCCACGCCAAGAGCATCTGCCTGAACTTCGGCCTCGCGCGCGACTACGGCGGCGTCTGCCACATGCGCTTCGACGACACCAACCCCGAGAAGGAGGAGCAGGAGTACGTCGACTCGATCCTCGACGCGGTGCAGTGGCTCGGCTTCGGCTGGGAGGCCAACGGATTCAGCCACCTCTACTACGCGAGCAACTACTTCGACTTCATGTACCGCGCGGCCGAGTACCTGATCGAGGCGGGCCTCGCCTACGTCGACGAGCAGACGCCCGAGGAGATGCGCGCCAACCGCGGCGACTTCACGACGCCCGGCAAGGACAGCCCCTTCCGCGCCCGCAGCCCGCAGGAGAACCTCGCGCGCTTTCGCGAGATGCGCGACGGGAAACATCCCGACGGCGCGATGGTGCTGCGCGCGAAGATCGACATGGCCAGCCCCAACATCAACATGCGGGACCCGGCCATCTACCGCATCAAGCACGCGACGCACCACAACACCGGCGACGCCTGGTGCATCTACCCGATGTACACCTTCGCGCACCCGATCGAGGACGCGCTCGAGCGCATCACGCACAGCCTGTGCACGCTCGAGTTCGAGGACCAGCGGCCCTTCTACGACTGGGTGCTCGAGCGCCTGGCCGAGGGCGGGCTGATCGCGCATCCGCTGCCGCGGCAGTACGAGTTCGCGCGGCTCAACCTGACCTACGTCGTCACCAGCAAGCGCAAGCTCGCGCAGCTCGTCAACGAGGGCCATGTCGACGGCTGGGACGACCCGCGCATGCCGACCATCGTCGGCCTGCGCCGCCGCGGCTACACGCCCGAGGCGCTGCAGCTCTTCGCCGAGCGCATCGGCGTGTCCAAGGCCGACAGCTGGATCGACTACTCCACGCTCGACATCGCGCTGCGCGACGACCTCGAGGGCAAGGCCGCGCGCGCGATGGCGGTGCTCGACCCGGTGAAGCTGAAGCTGACGAACTGGGCCGAGGTGTTCGGCAGCGCCGGGCATCTGGAGTCCTGCAGCGCGCCGGCGCACCCGGCACGGCCCGAGCTCGGCAAGCGCGAGTTCCGCCTCGGCGCCGAGGTCTGGATCGAGCGCGAGGACTTCATGGAGCAGCCCCCGAAGGGCTACCACCGGCTCTACCCGGGCAACAAGGCGCGATTGAAATACGGCTACGTGGTCGAGTGCACCGGCTGCGACAAGGATGAGGCGGGGAACGTCACCGCAGTGCTCGCGAGGCTGATCCCCGACACCAAGAGCGGCACGCCGGGCGCGGACAGCGTCAAGGTCAAGGGCGTGATCACCTGGGTGGGTGCGACGGACGGCGTCGCCGCGGAGGTGCGGCTCTACGACCGCCTGTTCACCGAGGCGCAGCCCGACGCGGGCGGGCGCGACTTCAAGACGGTCCTCAACCCGGACAGCAAGAAGGTCGTCACCGCCTACGTGGAACCCTCGCTCGCGCAGGCCTCGCCCGACACGCGCTTCCAGTTCGAGCGCCACGGCTACTTCGTCGCCGACCGCAAGGACCACTCGGCTGCCTCGCCGGTGTTCAACAAGATCACCGGGCTGAAGGACTCCTGGGCGAAGTGAAGGCCGGGGCGCGGCTGCCGGGTGGCACCCGGCGGCTTGCGCCTGCCTTGCCATGCTGCAGCGCAAAAACGCGCATGCGGCTTTTCACTTGACGGTATTTCCGGCATCCATCGCCTCGGCCCGAACACCCCGGGCTTTGCGGGAGTCGCGCCGCGAAGACCTCCCTGCCTGCCGCGGGAAACCGCGGATCATCGGCGTGTGCGTGCTTTGCTGCACTGCCTCATCCGAGGGCGCCGAACCGGGGGCTGGCGGGCGGGCGGCGCTGCTCGTGCAGCCTGCCGGAGGGCATCGAAGCCCCGGCAGACTTGTAGCAATACGTTGCAGGGTTCGTGTAAGGCAGCCTCGGAATAGTGAACCCCCCGGACTGCAAAACCTGGCATGCCAGTTGCCTGATACCGGGTAACTCGGTTCAAGCCGACCGCTCATGGGACCTCCCGGTACGGATGCAGGCGGCGGGAGCCGGGGGGCTGGAGAACGAAACGCCGGTCGGCGCCCCGTCTCCCCGGCTCGGGCTTTGAGTCAACGAGAACCTTCATGCCGTACCGAACGAAAGGGAGTACACCATGCAAGCTTCCCAGGTGGCTTTGGAACAACGCTACGAGTTGCGTTTCCAGTCGCTCGTCAACGAAGGACGGGGCTATTCCTTCCCCTGCGATGCCTCCGGGAACGTGGACATGAACACCCTGAGCGAGAAGGCTCTCAACAACTATCTTTATGCCCGCGCGGTCATCGGCCTCGAGTTCGCGACGCCGCAGGTGGCTGTCTGTGGCGGGCCGAACTGAAGGACCGCGCCGCGGCCCGACATTTCCTTACGGGTCGGCAGGCGTCGGCCCCTCGGCCGCCCGCTTCCGGTGGGGCGTGGCGCTCCCGGCCTCCCGCTGCACCGCAGCATCACGCCTCGCTGCACCGCAGCATCGCCCCTCGTTTCCTGCCCCTGTTCCCCATGAAAAAGGCCGCCCGACGGGCGGCCTCGCGGCAGCGGCACAGTACCCGTCCTCAGGCCACGTGAAGCTGCGTCCCCGCCGGGTCGCCCAGCAGTTCCATCAGCGGCTCGCCGCTGACGGTCTCATCGACCAGCAGCGCGTCGCGCAGTGCTTCCAGGCTTTTGCGGCGTTGCAGCAAAACCTTCCGGCAGCTCGCCTGCGCCTCCTCCAGGATGCGCCGCGCTTCCTGCAGCAACGCATGCTGGATGTCCGGGCCGATCAGCTCCTTCGGCACGCCGGCCAGGCTCAGCAGCCCGAAGGTCTCGCTGAAGCCGTAAGACCCCACCATCGACGTGGCGAGTTCGGAAGCGCGCTTCAGGTCGTCCGAGGCCCCCGAACAGGTGTTGCCGAAGCACATCAGTTCCGCCTCGCGGCCTGCCAGCATCATCGCCAGGCGCGAATGCAGCTCGGCCTCGCCGTACAGCGGCTCCTCGGTGTGGCGCGTCATGTAGGTCACGCCCAGCGCGCCGCCGCGCGGCTCGATGCTGACGCGCTCGACGCTGCCGGCGTTCAGCACGTGGCCCACCAGCGCGTGGCCGGCCTCGTGCACCGCGATGCGCTCGCGCGTCTCGGCGGTCAGGATGTTCTTGACGGAGGAGACCTCGCCGCCGAGCTGGTGCGCCTCGACCGCCTGGAACAGGTGCTCCTGGTCGACCTGGCGCACGCCGGCTTCCGCTGCGCTCGACGCAGCCTTGTTGACGACGTTGGCGATGTCGGCCGGCGACATGCCCGACGCGGTGCGCGCCAGCGTGCTGAGATCGAGCCCGCTCGAGGCCTTCACCTTGCCGACGTAGAGCGCGAACAGGCGCTCGCGCTCGTGCACCGTCGGCAGCGCCATGCGCACCGTCATGTCGAAGCGGCCCGGGCGGCGCAGCGCCTCGTCGACGTTGTCGGCATGGTTGGTCGCGGCGAGCACGACGACGTTCTCGAGCTTCGAGAAGCCGTCCATCTCGACCAGGATGCGGTTGATGATGCGGTTCTGCTCGCCCTCGCCGCCCGAGGTCTCGCGGCCGCTGTGGCGGCGGCCGAGGCCGTCGACCTCGTCGATGAACAGCACGCAGGGCGCGTTCCTGCGCGCCTCCTCGAACAGCTCGCGCACCTTGTTCACGCCCGCGCCGTACAGCGCCGACGTGAAGTAGGAGCCGTCCACCGCGATGAAGTTGGCGCCGCACTCGCCCGCGAGCGCGCGCGCCAGCAGCGTCTTGCCGGTGCCCGGGGGGCCTTCGAGCAGCACGCCGCGCGGCGGCACCGCGCCGACGTCGACGTAGCGGCCGGGGTCCTTCAGGAAGGCGGTGACGCGGCGCAGCGCCTGCTTGGCCTCGTCGGCGCCGATCACGTCGTCGAAGCGGGTCTCGGGCTTCTCGGCGAGCTTGATGCGGGTCGAGCGCGACTGGCACACGAAGTACCACACCACCCACAGCACGAGGCCGACGAAGCCGACGCGCAGCAGGATCAGGCCCGCCAGCTCCAGCCCGTCGCTGACCTTCTGCGCGTCGGTGCGGGCGTCGATCTCGACATGGGTGAGCGCGAAGCCCTGCTGCACGCTCGCCTCGCCGAGCTTGGCCAGCAGCGGGCTGGCGCAGGGCTCGTCGCTCTTGCAGCCGGTGATCTGCGAGCTGTAGCGGCCGCCCTGGCGGTCGGTGTAGAGGACGCTGCGGCCGTTGACGGCGACGCTGTCGAGCTGGGAGCGCTCGAGCAGCGACTCGAACTGGGAGATGTCGCGCGGGTTGTTCAGCCACTGCTCCGGGGCGCTCTCGTAGAGCAGCGCGGTCGGGCTCTTGCGGCTGTCGGCCTCGTCCGCGATGCGCTGCTTCAGCATCCAGGTGCCGGTGCCGATGGCACCGAGCAGCAGGGCGGCGAGGGAGAACAGGACGAATCGGTTCTTCAGGGCGTTCTTCAGCAAAGACATGGGAAAGGTTTCCGCGTATTCGGAAGCGGCCCGGGAGGCCGGGTAAATACGCTTTACGGCCCGCCAGGAGCCTGCTGAAGAGGCGGGCCCCGGCAAAATTCACGCACGGGGCCGTTTCAGCCATGGCGCGCCGGTCACGACCGGAACACGGCAATCACGTATGGGGGGGCCGGCAGACCCAAGACTTCACGGGTTCGGTGTGCTCGCAGGCACGCCGCGCATCGTAGAGAAAGAGGCGCCAGTTTCCTCAAATCCCCAATGCATCGTTTTGCAAGGGGGTTTGCAGATGGTGTGTTTCCCGATGACGCAGGCGCCGTCCCTCTCAGTCGGCGGCGCGGTCCCCGCTGCGCCACGGCGTCCAGCTCACGCCCGCGCCGAGGCTGAAGTTGCTGCGGTCGCGCAGCAGCGGACTCGCGTCGTTGGCCGCGCCGTGCAGCGACAGCGCACGCAGCCCCGCGAACCAGCTCGCGCTGCGGCCGAGATTGCGGCTGACCGTGAGCTTGAACTCGGTGCCGAGGTAGCCGGCGCGCGCCTCGTAGGCGGGACGCCAGGCGGTCGCCTGCTCCGGGCTCACGCCGTAGAAATAGTGCTGCAGCGAGCGGCTCGCCCAGGTCGGCTGGATACCGAAGGTGACGCGCGCCGGAACGCCCAGCGCCGGGTCGAGCCGCCAGCGCAGTTCCGGATCGACCACCGCGCCGCGGTGCGCGACCCCGCTGAAGTCGGTGGACATCACCGCGCGCGCGTTGAGGTGCAGCGCCGGGCTGCCGGGCCGGTCGCGCAGGCCCTTGTAGACCAGCTGCGGCCCGAGCCCGAACATGTAGTCGAGCGCCGGCATGCCGCGCCGCGCCGGGTTGCTGCGCGAGTTGAAGGCGGCGCTCGCCGACAGGTCGAGCTCCCAGTCGCTGCTGCGTGCGACGCGGCCGCGGATGCTGTTGCCCTCGATGCGCAGCACGTCGCCGCGGTAGATCAGCACTGGCGCGAGCAGCCCGCGCGTCTCGGAGCGGTCGGCCCCGGGATAGTCGGCGACGCGGCCGCCGCCGACGACCAGGCCCGCCTCCCACTTCGGCAGGCCCGGATCGGCGCGCACGAGTGCGGGCCCGGGAAGCAAAGGCGTGCTGGTGGGGTCCTGCGCCAGCGCGGCCAGCGGCAGCAGCGCCGCGAGCGGCAGCAGCGGCCGGAAGGTGAGCGGACGAGGGGACAGTGAACGAGGGCTCGGCATGCAGGAAGCTCCGCCGCCCGCTCGTCGCGCGGGCGCTGACCCGCACTGTAGCGGGCGGGCACGGACCTGGCATGCCACGGGCACCGCCCGTTCCCGGCCTCCCAGCGGGCGGGTGCAACAATAAGTGTCCCCGTTCCGTTCCGCCACGAACCATGCGTCCCCGCCGCCTCGCCCTTCCCGTCCTCCTTGCCGCCACGCTGCTCGGCGGCTGCGCCGACCTGCCGCTGTGGATGGTCGCGCAGCAGCGCTCGTCCATCGCCGACCACCGCCGCTTCGACAACGCCCCGATCGCGCGCGCCGCGCAGCCCTCGCCGCTGCCCGCCGAGCCGCAGGCGGCGCTGCGCCTGCCGCAGGGCGCCGCCGGCGAGAGCTTCGACGCGCGGCTCGAGCGCAACGGCACGGTGGCCTTCGTCGTCGTGCAGCGCGGCCGGGTGGTGCACGAGCGCTACTTCCACGGCTTCGAGCGCGACAGCCTCGGCACCTCGTTCTCGGTCGCGAAGTCGGTGGTCTCGGCGCTCGTCGGCATCGCGCTACACGAGGGCAGGATCGGCAGCGTCGACGATCCGATCACGCGCTACCTGCCCGAGCTGCTGCGCAACGATGCGCGCTTCGCCGACGTGACGCTGCGCCACCTGCTGGAGATGCGCAGCGGCATCGCCTTCGAGGAAGGCTACCGCACGCCCTGGGCCGACGCGGCGCGCTTCTACTTGACGCCGGAGCTCGCGCCGAAGGTGGCCGGACTGCGCATCGGGCGGCCGGCCGGCGAGGCCTACCACTACAGCAGCGGCGACACGCAGCTGCTCGGCATGGCGATCGAACGCGCCACCGGGATGCCGCTCGCCCGTTACGCCGAGCAGCGGCTGTGGCAGCCGATGGGCGCGGCCTTCGACGCGAGCTGGAGCCTCGACAGCGCCGCCCAAGGCCAGGCCAAGGCCTTCTGCTGCCTGAACGCGCGCGCGCTCGACTTCGCGCGCCTCGGGCTGGTGTTCCTCCACGGCGGCCGCTTCAACGGGCAGCAGGTGGTACCCGCCGACTGGGTCGCGCAGAGCACCGCGGCGCGCGAGCGCCCTGCGGCGGACAGCGAGGCCTCGCGCTGGAACCTGGAGCTGCCCGGCACGCCGCTGGCGGCCTTCTACGCCTGGCAGTGGCGCCGCCACCCGGTGGCCGCGCCCGGCACGCCGCTCGGCGTGCGCCCCGGGCCGAACTTCTACGCGCGGGGCCAGCACGGCCAGTACGTCTTCGTCGCGCCGCAGCAGGAGATGGTGATCGTGCGCCTCGGCAGGGAGCGCGGCACCGAGAACTGGCCGGCGCTGCTCGACGAGCTCGCGGCGCTGAACCCGCCGGCCGCGCCGCGGCAGCCCTGAAGCGCGCCGGCTGGTGCGGGCTGCAGCCGCAGCCTGCGCTCAGGCGTGCTTCGCGGTGCCGCTCATGCGCTGCACCAGCGTGACGACCCCCAGCACCAGTGCGCCGGCGACGAGCCCGGCCAGCCCGTCCGCGAGCAGGCCGGCCAGCAGCTCCAGCACCCCGCCGCCCGCCGCTGCGGCGCCGTGCACCACGCGCTCGACGAGGTGGTGCAGGAAGGGGATGCCGTGCGTCAGGATGCCGCCGCCGACAAGGAACATCGCCGCGGTGCCGGCCAGCGACAGCGCCTTCATCAGCCATGGTGCGGTGCTCAGGATCGCCCCGCCCAGGCCGCGCTGGAAGCGCGCGAAGCCGCCCTCCCCGGTCTTGCCGCTCAGGTGCACGCCGGCGTCATCGAGCTTGACGATCCCGGCGACCAGCCCGTAGACGCCCACCGTCATCAACACCGCGATGCCCACCAGCACCGCGACGCGGGTCAGGATGGGCGCGTCGGCGACGATGCCGAGCGTGATAGCGATGATCTCGGCCGACAGGATGAAGTCGGTGCGCACGGCGCCCTTGATCTTGTCCTTCTCCAGTGCGACGAGGTCCACCTTCGGATCGGTGAGCGCCTGGCGCAGCTCCTGCTCGTGCGCGCGGTCCTCCTCGGAATGATGGAGGAAGCGGTGCGCGAGCTTCTCGAAGCCCTCGTAGCAGAGGAAGGCTCCGCCGATCATCAGCAGCGGCGTCACGAGCCAGGGCACGAAGGCGCTGATGAGCAGCGCCAGCGGCACGAGGATCACCTTGTTGAGCATCGAGCCCTTGGCCACCGCCCACACCACCGGCAGCTCGCGGTCGGCGCTCACGCCGGTGACCTGCTGCGCATTGAGCGCGAGATCGTCGCCGAGCACGCCGCTGGTCTTCTTGGCGGCGAGCTTGGTCAGCACGGCGACGTCGTCGAGCACCGAAGCGATGTCGTCGATCAGGGCGAGAAGGGTGGATGCGGCCAAGCGTGCGCTCCTTGAGTCCGTGGATCGGAGAGGTCCAGGCACTGCAGTCCTGCGACCCGGGAACATCCTAGCCGCTTCCCCTTGCAAGCAACGTGCGCGGCACGCCACAGCGCATGCACGAACTCAGGCAATCGAAACCGCAAGGCGCCCTCGAGGACATCCCGATCAGGCGGGACCGGCGGGCGGGCCCGCTGCCCGCCCCTGCCGCTCACCAGTGCGCCTCGCGCTCCGGCGTCGCGCTGATGCGGTGGATGCTGAGGTCGGCGCCGTCGAACTCCTCCTCGGGCGACAGCCTCAGGCCCATCGTCGCGCGCAGCGCGCCGTAGACCGCGAGGCCGCCCGCGAAGGCCCAGGCCACGCCGAGCAGCGTGCCGACGAGCTGCGACATGAAGCTCACGCCGCCCGCGCCGCCGAAGGCGGTGTGGCCGAAGATGCCGGCGGCGATGCCGCCCCAGGCGCCGCACAGCCCGTGCAGCGGCCACACGCCGAGCACGTCGTCGATGCGCCAGCGGTTCTGCGTCAGCGTGAACAGCAGCACGAACAGGCCGCCGGCCACCGCGCCGACCACCAGCGCGCCCGCCGGGTGCATCAGGTCGGAGCCCGCGCACACCGCCACCAGCCCCGCGAGCGGCCCGTTGTGCACGAAGCCCGGGTCGTTGCGCCCGAACACCAGCGCCGCGAGCGTGCCGCCGACCATCGCCATCAGCGAGTTCACCGCGACCAGGCCCGAGATCTTGTCGAGCGTCTGCGCGCTCATCACGTTGAAGCCGAACCAGCCCACCGCCAGGATCCAGGCGCCGAGCGCGAGGAAGGGGATGCTCGAGGGCGGGTGCGCGCTGATCGCGCCGTCCTTGCGGTAGCGGTTGTGGCGCGGCCCGAGCCACAGCACCGCCGCGAGCCCGATCCAGCCGCCCACCGCATGCACGACGACGCTGCCGGCGAAGTCGTGGAACTCGGCGCCGAAGCTCGCCGCGAGCCAGGCCTGCACGCCGAAGCGCTGGTTCCAGGCCACGCCCTCGAAGAGCGGGTAGATCACGCCGACGATCGCGGCGGTGGCCAGCAGCTGCGGCACGAAGCGCGCGCGCTCGGCGATGCCGCCCGAGACGATCGCGGGGATCGCCGCGGCGAAGGTCAGCAGGAAGAAGAACTTCATCAGCCCGTAGCCGTTGTCGGCCGCGAGCGTCGTCGCACCGCTGAAGAAGTCGATGCCGTAGGCGACCGTGTAGCCGACGAAGAAGTAGGCGACGGTGGAGACGGAGAAGTCGGTCAGGATCTTCACCAGCGCGTTGACCTGGTTCTTCTGGCGCACGGTGCCCAGCTCCAGGAAGGCGAAGCCGGCATGCATCGCCAGCACCATGATCCCGCCCAACAAAACGAAGAGCGCATCCGCGCCCTGCTTCAAGCCGTCCATCGTTGTCCCTTCTAAGACGCTCGGCGTGCACCCGACCCCATCCGGTGCATCGCGCACCGACCCCTCTCGCGAGCGCACCAAGAATGCAAGACCGATGCCTAAAATGGTGCGCACTATTTCCGGGAGATACGGACGCACGCCCCGATTTCGGGCGCGACGGAAGCGCTGGATGCACCAAGGATGTGTCCGACCCCAAAGTGGTGCGGCCGGCGCCGCTGCCTTCCTGCCCCAGGTGCAGCGCAGCCTCCTCCCCGCCGCATTGCGCCGGGGCGCACGGTCGCGTCGTGCGCAGGGCGAAGCCGCCGCGCGACCGCGGCGGCGGGGACGGCCGGGTAGCATGAGGCCATGAACCTGATCTACATCGCCGACCCCATGTGCTCCTGGTGCTACGGATTCACCAAGCCCATGGAAGCGCTGCTCGCCGATCCCGGCGACGCGGCCCCGCTGCAGCTCGCGCTCGTGATGGGCGGCCTGCGCCCCTACACCACCGAGCCGCTCGCGGCGGCCACCGCCGGGGAGATCTTCGAGCACTGGCGCCACGTGCACGAGGCTAGCGGCCTGCCCTTCGCGCCGGCACCGAACACCGCGCTGCACCGGCCCGGCTTCGTCTACGACACCGAGCCGGCGAGCCGCGCCGTCGTCGCGGTGCGCTCGCGCTGGCCGAAGCTGGTGTGGCGCTACTTCAAGTCGGTGCAGCAGGCCTTCTACGCCGGCGGGCAGGACGTGACGCAGCGCGACGTGCTGGTCGACCTCGCCGAGCCGCTCGGCATCCCGCTCAAGGAGTTCGAGGCGGCCTTCGATTCCGACGAGATGCGCGAGGCGGCGCGCGCCGACTTCGCGCAGTGCCAGGCCTGGGGGCTGCGCGGCTTCCCAGCACTGGTGGCCGAGCACGGCGGCGAGCTGCACCTGGTGGCGCAGGGCTACACGCAGGCCGAGACGCTGCGCGAGCGGCTCGCCGAGCTGGCCCGCTCCGGGGGCGGGAACCTGCATTGAGCGGCGACGGCCCGGTCTTCGCCGCGCGCGTCGAGCCGGCCGGCTGGCGCTTCGACGCGCCGGCCTCGCGGCCGCTGCTGCTGGCGGCGCTCGCCGCCGGCATCCGGCTGCCGAGCTCCTGCCGCAACGGCACCTGCCGCGCCTGCATCTGCCGGCTCGCGAGCGGCCGGGTGAGCTACCGCATCGAGTGGCCGGGGCTGAGCGCGGAGGAAAAGCGCGAGGGCTTCATCCTGCCCTGCGTGGCGCATCCCGAAGGGGACCTCGTCGTCGAGGTGCCCCATGCCGGGAGGATCGACGACACGCCGGGACGCTGAACCGGCCCTGGCGTGGCGACACCGCCGCCGCTCAGTGCGGCGGCCTCCCGGAGCGCCGGGCCGCCCGGCCGATCACCTCGCGGGCGAGCAGCTCGGCCGCGAGCGCCGGCTCCAGCGGCGTGCGGCACAGGCCGGCGTGCCGGTAGTGCAGGTTCTCGTACAGCTCGGCGGCCGCCGGGAAGGCGTCGAGCACCGCCTGCAGCGCGGCATCCGCGGGCGCGGCCTCGAGCGCCTGCCTCAGCCGCTCGGCCACGTCCCGGTACTGCGCCGGCGATACGCCGGCCGGGCTGCGCTCGAGCCGCTCGAGCAGGCGCGCAAGCACGACCACGATCTCGAGATGGGGCGGAATCCGCTGTGCCTGGATGATGTTCATCGTGTAGACCCCCGTGCGCCTCGTGGGCGCAGCGTCGTTTCCTGGATGACAGGGAGATGGGGGGTCCCGGCCGCCAGTTCAAGGCGGCCCGTGGCGCGGCGGCGCGGCCGAGCGGGGGCTCACTCCAGCGTGAAGCCGGCCTTGATCGTCACCTGCCAGTGCGCGACGCGGCCTTCCTCGACATGGCCGCGCGTCTCGATCACCTCAAACCAGCGGATGTTGCGCACGCTCTGGCTCGCCTTGGCGAGCGCGGTCTGCACCGCGTGCTCGATGCCGGTGGGCGACGAGCCGGTCAGCTCGATGGTCTTGTAGACATGGTCGTTGCTCATGGGCCTGCTCCTTGGGGGACGACGATGACGAACGGCGCGCGGCGCCGGTTCAGGGCTTGGAGGACGGCGGCGCGGACTCGCCCGGGGCGGCCGCGCCGCCCTGGCGCAGGCCCTCGGACATGCCGATCAGCACGCCGCTGACGAGCGCAGCGTAGCTCTCCATCAGTGCCTGCCCTGCCTTGAGGCCCATTGCGCGGCTGTCGCGCATCGCGTTCTGGGTCTGCTGCATCAGCTGCGCGACGGTTGCCTGGGCCTGCGTGCCGGTGTCGGTGCCCTTCATGCGCATCGACTCGAGCACCTGCTGCCACGGCCCCTGCAGCGGCGTGCCGGTGCTCTGCGCGGTCTTGCTGACGGTGGAGATGAACACGTCCTCGAGCTTCTGCAGGTCATCGAGCGCATGCTGCAGCTGCCCCTGCTGCAGCCCGACGCCCTGGTCGACGAACTGCTGCAGCGCGCGGCGGTTCGCCTCGACCGCCTGCAGCAGCGCGGCATCCATGCCGGCGAAGGCCTTGGACAGCAGCGCCTCGGCATCGACCTGCGGGCCGGCCTGCTGCGCGACGCCGCTGGTGGCCGCCTGCGTGACGGTCTTGAGCACGCTGCGGATGTTCTGCAGCGTCAGCTCGCGCCCCTGCAGCGCCTTGAGCGTCGCGTCGCTGACGGCCTTGCGCAGCGCCTCGCCCTGCTGCGTGCTCGCCTGCGAGAACATCTCGATCAGCGCGTCGGTGTTGATGGGGGACTTCGCCATGCGGCTCTCCTCGGTGGTTGTGGATCGACAAGCCTTGCAGTGATACCGCTTGCGGCGCAGCGAGGCAAGAACCCGGGTGCAGTAGCACCTGACCGGGCCGGGCCCCCGGGAGTCCCGCCCCCGCCGGCGACACGCCGCGGCCGGCCCGCCTACACTGCACGGCCCCTCCACCCCGCCGGCCCCCGGCGCGACCCCGATGCTGCAACTGAAGTACTTGGGCGGCTATCCCGAAGAGCTGCTCGGCCGCGTGCGCGAGCTGATCGAGCAGGAGCGCCTCGGCGAGATGCTCGCGCGCAAGTACGCGGAGGCGCACGAGGTGCGCACCGACCGCGCGCTCTACGACTACTGCTGCGAGCTCAAGCAGCGCTTCATGCGCAATGCCGAGCCGCTGTCCAAGGTGGCCTACGACAACCGGCTGCAGGTGATCCGCCACGCGCTCGGCACGCACACCGCGGTGTCGCGGGTGCAGGGCGGGCGGCTCAAGGCCAAGCGCGAGATCCGCATCGCCAGCGTGTTCCGCGAGGCACCGGCGGACTTCCTGAGGATGATCGTCGTGCACGAGCTCGCGCACCTGAAGGAAAAGGCGCACGACAAGGCCTTCTACCAGCTGTGCACGCACATGGCGCCCGACTACCACCAGCTCGAGTTCGACCTGCGCCTGTGGCTGACGCAGCAGGAGCTGGCCGGCCGGACGCTGGAGCCGTGAACCCGGCAGCCGCCGGCGCGCGGAACGTCCTCACCCCGGGCTGCGTCCAAACCCCATGAGCGATTCACCCGGCCCGCCGCTGCCCTCCGAGGAGGAGGTCGAGTTCACCGCGATCCGGGCCCAGGGCTCGGGCGGACAGAACGTCAATAAAGTCTCATGCGCCGTCCATCTGCGCTTTGACATCCGGGCGTCATCACTTCCACAAGAGGTGAAGGAACGGCTGCTGACGCTTCCTGATCAGCGAGTGAGCAAGGATGGAGTCATCGTCATCAAGGCGCAGGCTGCGCGTAGCCAAGAACAGAACAAGGTCGAAGCCCTGAGGCGTCTGCAAGAACTGGTGGCCGAAGCGGCGCACGTACAGCGAGCACGCCGGCCCACCAAGCCGACATACGGGTCAAAACAGCGCCGTTTGCAAAGCAAGTCGATACGTTCCGGGGTGAAGGCGGGACGGACAAAGGTCACAGAATAAAAGAACAGTGTCCGAGGCGGCAAAGGACTGCTGCCCTCGCTGAAGGCTTCAGATTGCGCAGTACCGCTTGACGGTGGCGGGAGACAGTCTGAAGTGTTCCGCAGTCTTGGCGATGCTGGCGCTGTTGGCATCCCGCCATGCCTTCACCTTCGCAGGATCGTCTTTTACGGGCCTTCCAAGCGATTCCTTTCCCCTGTGGGTCAGGCCAGTCTCTGCAAGGGCTTGGCGGGCCTTCTGGCGCCCTGCTTCGCACCGTTCTGCGATCCGGGCTCGCTCCATGTCCGCGACTTGCGCCAGCACTGCGAGGATGAGTTCGCCCACGCCTTTGGCGATGCGACCAAGGCCGCGGACTTCCACTGCCACGCCACGTTCCAGCAGTGCGCGAACAGTCTGCTGAACATCGAGTGCATCTCTGCCCAACCTATCGACGGCGTACACATGAACTTCGTCGCCTTCCCGAACGTACTTCAGCAGGGAAGCGAAGCCGGGGCGCTGTGCTGCGGGCGTCGAGCCACTGATTCCTTCGTCAGCAAATTCCTTGTTGAAGCTGCCTCCGAGCGCATGGCGCTGTGCCTCAATGGACTGATCCGAGGTTGAGACTCGGAAGTAGGCGATGCGGCTGCTCATGGAGGTTCCTGTTTGGCTCATAAGATCCGTGTTAATTATGAGCCAGTATCAGAAGCATGTAAAGCTATCTTTTGAGCCATACTGAGGGCCACTTCTCGGGGTGGCTCAGAACTTACAAGTTTTGACCTGGACGGCAACTGCCGCCTTGAGGGACAGTGCCTTCTCCCACCGCACCGAGAAAAACCAACTGTCTTGTGTGGTTTTGCACAACCAAGAGTCAGTGCCATGCAGATTTTTTTGATTTTTACAAAGAGTAGTAGAAGATCAACGACTTACAATCGCCATCAACAGACTTATCCACAGCTTTATGCACAAAGTTAACAAGAATTCTTTGGATGGGGGTGGGAAAACCCCCACCCACTTGTAGACTGTCTCTGCTGATTGCTGTAGGGGCATCCTTGTCGCAGGCATCACGATGCCCCCAAAAGACCCGAAACACTACCCGTAGGGGGTTGATGAGCTTTGAGACACTATATATAGTGTCCGCCGTGGTATCCTGCTCTTGCTGATGCGGGTCTGCCCTGCTGTCAGACGGGCAACATCAGCGGCAGAAAAAGAAAAACCGCCCTGAGGCTGTAGGAGGCCTCGGGCGGTTCGGTAAGCGGAAGGTCGGAAGCCTGCGGCTGCCTTCCCCCACTTGCACTTCTTGGCGGAAGTAGGTGGCAACAATAGCCCGGGACTGCATTTTTCGCAAGTGCGGAATGTGCGGTCGCAGCACACAGGCGTGTTTTTCACATTGTGAAAGGATGTGCTGTGAGCGACACTGAGTACGTTTACACGCCCTACATCACGCTGAAGAACGGAAAGCGTCTTTATGCTCGCCAAGTGGGCAAGACGGTCTTCCGTTTCAAGGCGAGTGACAAGAAAAAAGACCAAAACAAGAAGCGTTGAGGTCACCCAAAAGGGGTGCTGCTTTCGGGCAGCGCCCCTTTCTCATTTTGCGTTCCTGCTTTACTTGGAGGCTTACTCGGCGGTCTTCAGCTTCAGGTGACAAGATATTACTCCCCCGATGTTGAACGGTGCTTGGAATCCATCCAAGATCACTTCATAACCGTCGAGGACGTACTTCTGAAGCTCGGTGTAGAACGTCACTTCGTTCCGGGTCCAGATTTCTACTGTCTCGGGCTTCGCCTGCTTGGTGCTGGGCTTGCTCATGCTGTTGCCTCCTTCACGATGAATCCGGCCCGCTTCTGACTGAGGGCGTAGAAGCTCCGCCACTTGTGCCTGAGTCGGTAGAGCATCACTTTCAAGTTCTGTACCGTCCACTCGCACCCCTTGATTGTTTTGTACCCCTCCTGATTCAGCGTCTCACAGATTTCCGCATAGCGGCATCCTTCCTCAATGAGAGTCTTGATCCTTCGGATCGCTTTGTCTGCTTGAGCCTGATTCAGTGTCTTCTGTTCATTCATTGTTGTCTCCTTCACTTCCTATTTGCACCGGGGGTAGTCACCCATCATCCGGTGCTAAGTTATTGATTTATAAGGCATCTTCGATGCTGCTTATGCGTTGTTTATGTATGCATTTCACATGCAGCAGCACACCCCATGCGACATAGCACTCCCTTTATGCACTCTCTGCACGGGGTCAACGTCTAACATGGGGTTCACTAAACTCGCACGCGTTGCGTGTTTCTGCTTTGTTCAGGTCGAAGATGTATTCTGTAGTGGATTGAAGCGCCTGAAAGCATGGCGTCCACCGAGGGAAAAGTACGCGATCCGTGCATCCGCACATTTTTAAGACCGGCCCCACTGGCTGAGTTCTTCTGTCTGTTGGCCGCAAAAAACCCAAGGTCTTGCAGTCGCCGGGATCGCCGGCCCATGCCTTGAGTCAAGTAAACCGGGCCAAACCGCGCTTGCCCGACGCATTGCAATACTTCCGCGCGCTTGTCAGATTCCGTCCAAAAACATGCAAAAACCGCATGAGTTTGACCCCGAATTGGGCTTGGATTCCTACTCTCTCGGAAGGCGTTCGACGTACCGCACGCCATGGCATCCGCCAGGATGAGCAGCCGTCTATGTGTTTGTGCTGTGTGTTGACCCGAATCCTGCTGAATGCAGGGAGGATCAGAAGTGAGGCTGAGAAAGCGAGTTCTCAGACACTTTGCAGTATACCACGAGTACCCCGCTTTGTCAAGTGGTTATAACTCACTTTCACCCCATTTTGTGGCATGCAGCGGAGTCCGAGGGCCTCTGGGCGATTCTTTTGGCGCGATGTTGTCTACCCTTTCACCTATGCGAAATGACGCTACTGCGGGCCTTCTGGCGCGTCTGGAGGACGTCTTTTGCTCGCTGGCGCCTGATTCGTCACGAAGCTCAGCTTGGCTCATCCTGTGAGACTGTCGACCACTACGCT
>NZ_QXMG01000022.1 GCF_003569765.1 Caldimonas tepidiphila
CCGCGGCAATGCCGGCGCCCTGGACGAAGGAACGACGTTCCATGGATCGGTCTCCTGAGGAAAGTTAAAGCTCGAATCGCTTCTGAGGCGAGGTGCGCCGGATTCTAGAAGTGGGTCGCGCATCGGCCGTAAGTGGTTCCACAGTCCCGATGTCGGGGGCAGGGTCAACACGGGGCGGCACAGCGGAGCCATGCCGCCCCCCTTCTCTCCGCCAAAGAAAAAGGGCCTCGCCGAAGCGAGGCCCTGCGCGCCGGGAAGCCCGATCGGGCCGCTCAGACCTTCGCGCCCTGCAGGTTGGCCGACTGCATGTAGCGGTCGAACTGCGCCTCGGTGAAGCGGAACCACATGTTCTGGTCGCGGCGGAAGTTGGCGTAGTCGCTGTAGACCTTCTTCCAGTTCGGGTTCGACGCGGACAGCTCGTCGTACAGCGCCATCGAGGTCTTGAAGGCCGCGTCCATCACGTCCTTCGGCAGCGGCTTGAGCTGCACCTTCTGCGCCACGAGCTGCTTGAGCGCGGCCGGGTTGCGGCCGTCGTACTTGGCCTGCATGTCCACGTGCGCATAGGCCGCCGCCGTCTCGACGATCGCCTTGTACTCCGCCGACAGGCCCTCGTAGGCCTTGCTGTTGATGAAGAAGTCGAGCTGCGGGCCGCCCTCCCACCAGCCGGGGTAGTGGTAGACCGGCGCGACCTTGTTGAAGCCGAGCTTGAGGTCGTCGTAGGGGCCGATCCACTCGGCCGCGTCGATCGTGCCCTTCTCCAGCGCCTGGTAGATCTCGCCGCCGGGGATGTTCTGCGGCACGCCGCCCATGCGCCGGATCACCTCGCCGGCGAAGCCGCCGACCCGGAACTTCAGGCCCTTCACGTCGGCGAGCGACTTGATCTCCTTGCGGTACCAGCCGCCCATCTGCGCGCCGGTGTTGCCGCCGGGGAAGTTGACGATGCTGTACTGCGCGTAGAACTCGCGCATCAGCTTCAGGCCGTTGCCCTCCATCATCCACGCCGTCATCTGGCGCGAGTTCAGGCCGAAGGGGATCGCGGTGCCGAGCGCGAAGGTCGGGTCCTTGCCGAAGAAGTAGTAGGGCGCGGTGTGCGCCATCTCGACGGTGCCGTTCTGCACGCCGTCGACCACGCCGAACGGCGGCATCAGCTCGCCGCCCGGGTGCACCGAGATCTGGAACTTGCCGCCGGTCATCTCGCCGACCTTCTTCGCGAACACGTCGGCCGCGCCGAAGATCGTGTCGAGCGACTTCGGGAAACTCGAGGCCATGCGCCAGCGGATATTCGCTTGGGCGTGCACGATGGCCGGTGCGACGCCAGCGGCCAGCACGCCGGTCAGGCCGGCATTGCGAATGAATGAACGACGTTCCATGAAAAAGGATCTCCTCACAGGTTCACGAGGGTCTTGCCTGCCCGAAGGGACTCACCCCCCATTCGGGGGGTGTGCGGATTCTAGGAAATGCGGCCGCTCATTCCGGAAGGGTTTTCCCTTCGCGCGGGTTTGTCCTGCCTCAAAAGAAAAGGCCCCGCCGAAGCGGGGCCCGTGAGGCGAAGAACCGAGGGATTCGGCTCAGAGCTTGGCCGACTGCATGTAGCGGTCGAACTGCGCCTCGGTGAAGCGGAACCACAGGTTCTGCTCGCGGCGGAAGTTGGCGAAGTCGGTGTAGACCTTCTTCCAGTTCGGGTTCGACGCGGACAGCTCGCTGTAGATCTCCATCGCGGCCTTGAAGGCGCCGTCCATCACGTCCTTCGGCAGCGGCTTGAGCTGCACCTTCTGCGCCACGAGTTGCTTGAGCGCCGCCGGGTTGCGGCCGTCGTACTTGGCCTGCATGTCCACGTGCGCGTAGGCCGCCGCCGCCTCGACGATCGCCTTGTACTCGGGCGACAGCGCCTCGTAGGCCTTGTTGTTGATGTAGAGGTCGATCTGCGGGCCGCCCTCCCACCAGGCCGGGTAGTAGTAGAAGGGCGCGACCTTGTTGAAGCCGAGCTTGAGGTCGTCGTAGGGGCCGATCCACTCGGCCGCGTCGATCGTGCCCTTCTCCAGCGCCTGGTAGATCTCGCCGGCCGGCAGGTTCTGCGGCACGCCGCCGATGCGCTCGATCACCTTGCCGGCGAAGCCGCCGACGCGGAACTTCAGGCCCTTCATGTCGGCAAGCGACTTGATCTCCTTGCGGTACCAGCCCGCCATCTGCGCGCCGCTGTTGCCACAGGGGAAGTTGACGATGTTGTACTGCGCGTAGAACTCGCGCATCAGCTTCAGGCCGTTGCCCTCCATCATCCACGCCGTCATCTGGCGCGAGTTCATGCCGAAGGGGATCGCCGCGCCGAGCGCGAAGGTCGGGTCCTTGCCGAAGAAGTAGAAGGGCACGGTGTGCGCGGCCTCCACGGTGCCGTTCTGCACGCCGTCGACCACACCGAACGGGGGCATCAGCTCGCCGCCCGGATGCACCGTGATCTGGAACTTGCCGCCGGTCATGTCGCCGACCTTCCTGGCGAAGACCTCGGCACCGCCGTAGATGGTGTCGAGCGACTTCGGGAAGCTCGAGGCGATGCGCCAGCGGATATTCGCCTGGGCATGCACGATGGCCGGGGCCACGCCGGCAGCCAGCACGCCGGTCAGGCCGGCCGAGCGAATGAAGGAACGACGCTCCATGAAACCAATTCCTCAGATTTATTTGCCCGACACACTTTTTGGAGTGTGCAACCCAAATCCCTTTTGGGACTCGCGATTCTAGGAAGGGCCTTGAGTGACGCCCCTAGGGGTTTCCCATGCCGGGAAAGTCCGGAGGGTACACCTCACAGACTCGAGCATTTCTGCTCGCTCCGCAATGAAAAAGGCCCCGCAAAAGCGGGGCCTCTCGCGCTCGGAAGCGGTCGATCCGATCAGAGCTTGGCCGACTGCATGTAGCGGTCGAACTGCGCCTCGGTGAAGCGGAACCACAGGTTCTGGTCGCGGCGGAAGTTGTCGTAGTCGGCGTAGATCTTCTTCCAGGCCGGGTTCTTGTTCCCGATCTCGGCGTAGAGCGCCATCGCCTCCTTGAAGGCCTGGTCCATCACCGGCTTCGGGAAGGGCATGAGCTTCACCTTCTGCGCGACGAGCTGCTTGAGCGCGCCGGGGTTGCGCGCGTCGTAGAGCGCCTGCATGTGCACGTGCGCGTGCGAGGCCGCCATCTCCACCGCCGCCTTGTACTCGGACGGCAGCGCGGCGAAGGCCTTGCTGTTGATGAAGAAGTCGACCTGCGGGCCGCCCTCCCACCAGCCGGGGTAGTAGTAGAAGGGCGCGACCTTGTTGAAGCCGAGCTTGAGGTCGTCGTAGGGCGAGGTCCACTCGGCCGCATCGATCGTGCCCTTCTCCAGCGCCTGGTAGAGCTCGCCGCCGGGGATGTTCTGCGGCACGACGCCGAGGCGCTCGACCACCTTGCCCGCGAAGCCGCCGATGCGGAACTTCAGGCCCTTGAGGTCGGCGACCGTCTTGATCTCCTTGCGGAACCAGCCGGCCATCTGCGCGCCGGTGTTGCCGCCGGGGAAGTTGACGACGTTGTAGTCGGCGTAGAACTCGCGCATCAGCTTCAGGCCGTTGCCGTCGTACATCCACGCGGTCTGCTGGCGCGAGTTCAGCCCGAAGGGGATGCCCGAGCCGAGCGCGAAGGTGTCGTCCTTGCCGAAGTAGTAGTAGGGCACGGTGTGGCCCATCTCGACGGTGGCGTTCTGCACGCCGTCGAGCACGCCCAGCGGGGGCATCAGCTCGCCGCCGGGGTGCACCGTGATCTGGAACTTGCCGCCGGTCAGCTCGCCGACCTTGCGCGCGAACACCTCGCCGGTGCCGAAGAGCGCATCGAGCGACTTCGGGAAGCTCGAGGCCATGCGCCAGCGCAGGTTGGCCTGTGCGTGAACGATCGCCGGGGCGCTGCCCGCGGCCAGCACGCCTGCAATGCCGGCGCCTTGAATGAAGGAACGACGTTCCATGCTTTCTCTTCCTCAGGGTGGGTGCTGGAAGCCGGCGCCGTTCCGGTAGACGGGATGGGGCCCCTCGCGGCTTCCTGGGTGGGCAAAGGTTGACGATTCTAGTCAGCGCGGACCATTCCTGCCGATCGCAAGGCCGCCGGCCCCGGCAGGAACCGTCCGGCTCAGCTGCCGGCGACCTTCATGCGCTCGATCAGCACCGAGCCGATCGTCTTCGAGCCCATCGTGTAGGCGTCCGCGCCGACGGCGACGATGCTGCGCAGCATGTCGCGCAGGTTGCCGGCGATCGTGATCTCGTGGACCGGGTAGGCGATGCGTCCGTTCTCGACCCAGAAGCCCGCGGCGCCGCGCGAGTAGTCGCCGGTCACGTAGTTGACGCCCTGCCCCATCAGCTCGATCACGAACAGGCCGCGGTCGAGCTTCCTCAGCATCGCGTCGAGGTCGTCGCCCGGCGCGGTGAGACTGCTGCTCAGCGTCAGGTTCTGCGAGCCGCCGGCGTTGCCGGTGGTGCGCATGCCGAGCTTGCGCGCCGAGTAGCTCGAGAGGAAGTAGCCCTGCACCACGCCGTCCTTCACGACGGCGCGCGGCCGCGTCACGACGCCCTCGTCGTCGAAGGGCGCGCTGCCCTTGCCCTTGAGGACATGCGGGTCCTCGACGATCCCGATGTGCTCGGGGAAGACCTGGGTGCCGAGGCTGTCGAGCAGGAAGCTGGACTTGCGGTAGAGCGAGCCGCCGCTGACCGCTTGCACGAAGCCGCCGAGCAGCCCCGAGGCGAGCGTCGACTCGAACAGCACCGGGCATTCGCAGGTCGGGATCTTGCGCGACTTCAGCCGCGACAGCGCGCGCTCGGCGGCGTAGCGGCCCACCGCCTCGGGCGAGGCGAGGTCGGCGGCATCGCGCATCGAGCTGTACCAGGCGTCGCGCTGCATCCCGTCGCCGCGCCCGGCGATCGGCGCGACCGAGATCGAGTGGCGCGAGCTCGCGTAGCCGCCGCGGAAGCCCCGGCTGTTGGCGGCGAAGAAGTGCGACTGCTGCGCCGAGACGCCGGCACCCTCGGAGTTGGTGATGCGCCGGTCGGTCTCGAGCGCGGCGGCCTCGCAGCGGCGCGCGAGCTCCGCGGCACCCGCCGCGTCGATGTCCCAGGGGTGGAACAGGTCCAGGTCGCGCTCGGCGGCCTCGCCGAGCGCGAGGTCGGCCTCCTCGGGCAGGCCCGCGGCCGGGTCCTCGGCGGTGAAGCGCGCGATGTCGAAGGCGGCCTGCACCGTCTGGCGCAGCGCCTCGCGCGAGAAGTCCGAGCTGCTCGCGTTGCCGCGGCGCTGGCCGACGTAGACCGTCACGCCGATCGACTTGTCGCGGTTGCGCTCGACGTTCTCGATCTCGCCCTTGCGCACCGAGACCGACAGGCCCGCGCCCTCGGAGACCTCGACGCCGGCGTCGGTGGCGCCGAGTTGGCGGGCATGGTCCAGCGCATCCTCCACCAGATCACGGAATTGCTGCGGGGTGTAGGCAAAGCCGGCGGGACGGGTGGACGACTCGGTCTTGGGCATGAGGTGTGCAGGATGGGAATGCGGAAACGAGGTGCACGCAGGGCGTGCGCTCGCGACGAAGGCGCCCTCAGCTGCCCGCGACACCCGGGTCGCGGCGGGAGGGGAAACGGGCGCCGCCTTATCATACCGACCCACTTCATCGGCTGCTGTACATGCAGGACCACCTTCCAGACCCCCTTCCGGATGCCGACGACGACGGCACCGGCCGCCCCAGCAAGACCCAGCGCAAGAAGGCGATGCACGAGTTGCAGGACCTCGGCGAGGCGCTCGTCGCGCTGCCCGCCAACCGCGTCGAGGCGCTCGAGCTGCCCGAGTCGCTGCGCGACGCGCTGAAAGAGCTGCACCGCACGCGCTCCTTCGAAGGCAAGCGCCGCCAGATGCAGTACATCGGCAAGCTGATGCGCAAGGTCGATCCCGAGCCGATCCGCGAGGCGGTGGCCGCCTTCCAGCTCGGCCAGGCGAAGGACGCGCTGTCGCTGCACAAGGCCGAGGCCTGGCGCAGCGAGCTGATCCACGACGACGAGGCGCTGACGCGCTGGATGGGCGAGTTCCCGGGCAGCGACGTGCAGCAGCTGCGCAGCCTGATCCGCGCCGCGCGCAAGGACGCCGCGGCCGCCCCCGAGCAGCGCAGCGGCCGCGCCTTCCGCGAACTGTTCCAGTTCGTCAAGCAACACATCCTGGAGGGCGGACGTGAGCCCCAGTGACAGCGAATTCGACCGCGTGCGCATCGGCGTGGTCTCGGTCAGCGACCGGGCGTCGAGCGGCGTCTACGAGGACAAGGGCATCCCGGCGCTGCAGGACTGGCTCGTGCGCGCGGTGCGCAATCCCGTGGAGTGGGTCACGCGGCTGATCCCGGACGAGCAGGAGCAGATCAGCGCCGCGCTGCGCGCGCTGGTGGACGAGGCGCAATGCGACCTCGTGCTGACCACCGGCGGCACCGGCCCCGCGCCGCGCGACGTGACGCCCGAGGCGACGCTCGCGGTCGCCGACAAGGTGATGCCGGGCTTCGGCGAGCAGATGCGCCAGATCAGCCTGCGCTTCGTGCCGACGGCGATCCTGTCGCGCCAGGAGGCGGTGATCCGCGGCAAGGCGCTGATCATCAACCTGCCGGGGCAGCCGAAGTCGATCGCCGAGACGCTCGAGGGCCTGAAGGATGCGGACGGCAAGCCCGTGGTGCACGGCATCTTCGCCGCGGTGCCCTACTGCATCGACCTGATCGGCGGCCCCTACATCGAGACCGACCCGGCCGTGTGCGCGGCGTTCCGCCCGAAGTCGGCGCAGCGGCCGGCGCGTCCGGCCTGAGCCGGCACCGGGGGATCCCGGGCGGGCGGCAAGGTGCCGCCCCACCCTGCCGCCTGCGCGCAAGGCGAGGCGGCGGCAGGGGACTCACCTCG
Source organism: Caldimonas tepidiphila (assembly GCF_003569765.1). Lineage (GTDB taxonomy): Bacteria > Pseudomonadota > Gammaproteobacteria > Burkholderiales > Burkholderiaceae_C > Caldimonas > Caldimonas tepidiphila. Next base: position 6,903 of record NZ_QXMG01000022.1, read on the forward strand.
CGAAGTACACCACCGCGGTGACGACGCCCAGGCAGACCATGTTCAGCACCAGCCCGCAGCGCATCATCAGCGCCTGCGGCACATGGCCGGTGCCATAGGCGATCGCGTTGGGGGGCGTTGCCACCGGCAGCATGAAGGCGCAGGACGCGCTCACCGCGATCGCCGTGGCGAGCAGCGCCGGCGGCAGGCCCAGCTCGGCGCTCACGCTCATGAAGATCGGCACCAGCAGCGCCGCGCTCGCGGTGTTGCTGACGAGCTCGGTCAGCATCACGACGAAGGCGACGACCGCCAGCATCAGCACCAGCACCGGCGCGCCCTGCACCCAGCCGACGAGCTCCTGCGCGAGGAACTTGCTCGCGCCGGTCGAGCCCATCATCTGGCTCAGCGCCAGCCCGCCACCGAACAGCAGCAGCACGCCCCAGTGCGTGCCTCCCTCGATGTCGCGCCAAGTCACCGTGCGGGTCACGCACAGCGCGAGGATCGCCGCGAGCGCCACCACCGAATCGAAGTCGCCCTTGATGCCGAGCGCGGCCGACAGCGACGTGCCGCCGACCCAGCCCGCCACCGTGAGCGCGAAGATCACGAGCGCCGTCACGCGTCCGGCGGTCCACCCGATGGCCACCGGCTGCGTCTTGATGCGCCCGGCCAGCTGCGGGCGCAGCACCAGCCACAGGGACGCGACCATCAGCGGCAGCAGCAGCGCCACGATCGGCAGGCCGAAGCTCAGCCACTCGGCGAAGCTGATGCCGGCCTGGGCCGCGGCGATCGCGTTGGGCGGGCTGCCGACGAGCGTGCCGATACCACCGATGCTCGAGGCGTAGGCCAGGCCCAGCAGCAGGAAGACATAGGTGCGGGCATCGGGCTTCTCGCTGCTGCTGTTGAGCAGGCCCAGCGCGAGCGGCAGCATCATCGCCGCGGCGGCGGTGTTGCTGATCCACATCGACAGCAGCGCGGTGATCGCGAACAGCAGCAACGCGGCGGCCAGGAGCCGCCCGCCTGCCAGGCGCAGCACGCCGGCGGCCAGCATCCGGTCCAGGCCGTGCTTGACCAATGCGCTGGCGAGCGCGAAGCCGCCGAGGAACAGGAAGATGATCGGATTGGCGAAGGAGGCCAGCGCCTCGCGCGTGTTGAACACGCCGGCGAGCACGCAGGCCAGCGGGAGCAGCAGCGCGGTGACGGTCAGGTCCAACGCCTCGGTGAGCCACAGGCTCGCGATCAGGACGAACAGGGTCAGGCCCGTGCGCAGTTTCGGCTCCTCCGGGGCGAAGGCCCAGGTCAGCCCGGCGAGCAGGCAGCACAGGGCCAGCAAGGGCAGGCGGGACGGGAGCGACGGGCGGTTTTCCGACGCCGCGACGTTGTCAGGGTTTGCAGCAATTGTCATCTTGCAAATCCTACCCACCGCTTCCGCGGAGTTGCTGGTGCAATAGCGTATTGACAAAGCCGGCGCATCCTGAAAGCCACCCGCCCCCGGCAGGGATGCAGCGCCGGCACACGACGCGCCGGAAGCGGCGCGGCGCTCAGCCCGGGAACAGGCCCGGGGGGGCGGCCGTCATTTCACCAGCTGGTTCAGCCGCTCCGCGTCGAACTGCTCGGTGGTGTGCGCGTCGCTGGGCAGGCCGGCACGCGGCCCGCCGCAGGGCAGCGCCGAGAGCTTCTCGATCGCCTGCCACAGCAGCGCGATCTGGTGCTCCTGGCCGGCGGTCTGGTCGATCAGGCCCTTCATCGCCTGGGAGACCGGATCGTCCCCCTGCGTCAGGCCGTAGGCCGAGAAGCCCATGCGCTGCGCGGCCTCCTCGCGGCGCGTGTCGGTGTCCTTCTGCAGGATGCGCGCCGGGTTGCCGACCGCGGTGGCCCCGGGCGGCACCTCCTTGACCACCACCGCGTTGGAGCCGATGCGCGCGCCCTCGCCCACCGTGAAGGCGCCGAGCACCTGCGCGTTGGCGCCGACGATCACGCCCGGGCCGAGCGTCGGGTGGCGCTTGGCGCCGCGCGCGAGCGAGGTGCCGCCGAGCGTCACGCCCTGGTAGATCGTGCAGCCGTCGCCGACCTCGGCAGTCTCGCCGATCACGACGCCCATGCCGTGGTCGATGAAGACGCGGCGCCCGATCGTCGCGCCGGGATGGATCTCGATGCCGGTCAGGAAGCGGTTGAGGTGCGAGATGAAGCGCCCGAGCCAGCGCCAGCCGCGCTTCCAGCAGCCGTGCGCGCGGCGGTGCAGCACCAGCGCATGCAGCCCCGGATAACAGGTGAGCACCTCCCACTTCGATCGCGCGGCGGGGTCGCGCTCGAGGATGCAGGCGATGTCTTCACGCAGGTGCTCGAACATAGGGAAAAACCGGTTGGCAGATCGGTCAGTCTAGCAATCCGGCCGAAACCGCGTCGTCGTCGCAAGTCGCGGGGCGCGCGCCTCAGCGTCGCTCGGCCATCGCCTTGGCGATGCCGCGCAGGATGTGCACCTCCTCCTGCGTCAGCGCGGCGCGGTTGAAGAGCTGGTTCAGCCGCGGCATCAGCTTCTTCGGCGCGGCGGGGTCGAGGAAGCCGATCTCGACCAGCGAGCGCTCCCAGTGCGCGAGCAGGCCCTGCACCGCCTGCGCGTCGGCGAGCCGCGCGTCGGGCGTGCGCGGCTCGATGCCGAAGCCGCCGAGCGCCTGGCGCCAGTCGTAGGCGACGAGCTGCACCGCCTGCGCGAGGTTGAGCGAGCCGTAGGACGGCTCGGTCGGGATGCTCAGCACCGCGTGGCAGCGGTAGACATCCTCGTTGCTCATGCCGTGGCGCTCGGAGCCGAACACGAAGCCCACGCGGTGCGGGCCGTGCGCGAGCGTTGAAAAGAGTTCGCGCGGCGCGTGGGTGGGCGGGCCGAAGTCGCGCGGCGTCATCGCGGTGGCGCAGGCCCAGGTGACGCCTTCGAGCGCCGCGTCGAGCGTGTCGACGATGCGCGCGCGCACCAGGATGTCGGCCGCGCCGCTGGCCATCGCGACCGTGTCCTCGTGCACCAGCACGTCGGCGAAGCGCGGCCGCACCAGCACGAGGTCCGAGAAGCCCATCACCTTCATCGCACGCGCGGTGGCACCGACATTGCCGGGATGGCTGGTGTTGAGGAGGATGAAGCGCGTCGGATCCGTCATGCCGGTTCGGCCGCAGCCCGCGGCCGGGTAAAATCGCAGATTATCCTTGGGCGACGTGTTTGTGCCGCGCCCGCGCTCTTTCCTCCCGCCAGCCACCTCCCCCCATTTCCGAACAGGAACCGTTGCCCATGTCGCAAGCGCTCCACCCGATGCTCAACACGGCCATCAAGGCCGCCCGCGCTGCCGGCGCCATCATCAACCGGGCATCGCTCGACCTCGACGTGCTGACCGTGACGACCAAGTCGCACAACGACTTCGTCACCGAGGTGGACCAGGCTGCCGAACAGGCGATCATCGACACGCTGCTCACCGCCTACCCGGGCCACGGCATCCTCGCCGAGGAGTCGGGCCGCGAGCGCGGCGCGCGTCACAGCGACTACGTCTGGATCATCGATCCGCTGGACGGCACCACCAACTTCATCCACGGCTTCCCGGTCTACGCGGTCTCGATCGCGCTGGCCTTCCGCGGCAAGATCGAGCAGGCGGTGGTCTACGACCCGGCGCGCAACGACCTCTTCTACGCCACCAAGGGCCGCGGCGCCTACCTCAACGACAAGCGCATCCGCGTCTCCAAGCGCACCCGCATGCTCGAGTGCCTGATCGGCACCGGCTTTCCCTTCCGCAAGGGCGACAACTTCAAGCGCTATCTGAAGATGTTCGAGGAGGTCAGCCAGGCCTGCGCCGGGCTGCGCCGCCCGGGCGCCGCGGCGCTCGACCTGTGCTACGTCGCCGCCGGCTGGTACGACGGCTTCTTCGAGACCGGGCTGCAGCCCTGGGACATCGCCGCGGGCTCGCTGATCATCACCGAGGCGGGCGGGCTGATCGGCAACTTCACCGGCGAGTCCGACTACCTCTACCAGCGCGAGGTGGTCGCGGGCAACCCGCGCATCTACGGCCAGCTGGTGCAGATCCTGTCGCCCTACACCCGCGTGATCAAGGAGGACGAGGAGCCCGCCACCGCCACGACGGCGGCCGCAGGCGCGCCCGCGGCAGGCATCGACAGCGACGCGGCGGTAGCCGCGCTGACCGATGGCGCTGCGCCAGCCGCGCCTGCCGCCCCGGTCAAGAAGGTGCCGGTGCGCATCCGCAAGGAACAGGTGGCGGCCGAGCGCCAGGCGCAGGAGCAAGAGGAGGCGAAGCAGCGCCCGCCGGCTCGTCGCAAGAGCAAGGACGCGCCCTTCTGAACGGCGCCCTGCCGGGAAGCGAACGCCCCGCGGTGCGGGGCGTCGTCGAGGGCCGCGAGCCGCCGGGCGCCGCGCTCGCAGGCCCGGGAATCCGTGCCTAGTTCTGCTGCGTCTTGCCCCGGCTGTGGGTGCTGACGAATTTACCGACCTCGCGCTCGAAGGCGGCGAGCACCCGCTCGGGCAGCGGCTCGTACAGCAGGCCGACGCGCGCGACCTCGGCCTGCTGCTGGATCACGGTGGCCAGCGGCTCCGAATGGCCATGGGCTTGGACGTGCTTGAATGCACGCGTGACACACTCCAGCGCGAGCAGGGTGCCTCGCAGATCGTGGAGAGCGTCCAGGGCTTCGTCGGTGTTGGTCAAGATGGCATCCCTGCCGCGGCGCGGCGCATGTTTGCGAATTGCCTCTCCAGGGGCAATCGGCGTGCCCGCCCAGGCCGGGACGCCGGCGCCCGCCCCCCGGTTCGGGGGGAGCCGACCGTCCCGGACACTCCGCGACCCGAGTCCCGGCCCCCGAGCCAAGGAAAAGACCATGACCGAGCACAAGCAAGACGCCGATCCGGCACAGCCCTGCGGATTCGGCCTGTTCGAGGCGGGCGAGCTGCTCGTCGCCTTCCCCACCGATGCCAAGGCGCGCGAAGTGCTGCAGGCCTGCGAGCAGGACGGCTACCAGACCGACCGCCTGGTCAAGCGGCCGATCTTCCTTGCGCCGCCGCCGCCCGACGACGCCCGCCTCGCGGCGCTGGAGACCGAGCTGCAGCAGGCGCGACTCGAGCTCGCCGCGCTGCGCCGGCAGCGCGACGAGGTGCTGGCCGAACTGATGGGGCTGCGCGAGCGGCTGTAGCGGGCGCTCCCCGCCCCCCATGGCGCAGGGATCCTCCCGCCCACCCCCCCGAGCGCGGAGGTGAGGCTTGCCATCGCCCCCCTACTGTGATGCCGTCGGCGCCGTTCCCCTGGCACGGTGCCCGTCACAGCAGGGAGCAGTACATGGTGATGAGCGAGTTGGCCTTGGTGTTGCTGGCAGCCCTTCTCCCCGGCATGAAGGACGCGCAGCAGAGCTGCCTGAAGCCGGAGACCGCAGCGACCTCTCGGCAGCAGGCGGCTTGTGCCGGCGGGCCCCGCGCCGCAGGTGCGCCCTTGACGCACCTGGCGGCGCCTGCCGCGGACGCGGCCGGCACCGTTTCCGAGCCCCCCGCCGCGGCCCGCCGCCGCGGCAGGCAGACGGTGGCGCAGGACGACTCGGCGCCGCGATAGCGCCGCGCCGCAGCCGGCCCCGGTTTCCGCCCGGCCCCTGCGCAGGGCGGCACCCTTCACGATCGGGGCCGCCGTCTTGCCGCGGGGAGTGCGAAGCCACCGCCCGGAAGGCGGCGGGATGGTAAGGTGCGCGTTTGGCTGCGGCCGCAGTGCGGCGCGCGTCGATGGGCAGCACACTTCCCGGGTCACCGCACCGGACCGCTCGCGGCGGTCGGTTGCGGCCTTTCCGAACCGACGATGAACGGGAGGCCGGCCACGGCCCCCGGGGCGGCCGCGCGCCGCCCGGTGCGCCCGCGCGGCCGCAGAAGACCGAAGCGTCCCGAGGAGGGGCGCGGATCCGGAAGCAATCGCGGTGAAGAATCAAGAAACGACGAAAGCCGACTTCTCGGCCCACACGCCGATGATGGCGCAGTACCTGCGCATCAAGGCCGAGCATCCGGACACGCTGGTGTTCTACCGGATGGGCGACTTCTACGAGCTGTTCTACGACGACGCCGTCAAGGCCAACCGGCTGCTCGACATCACGATCACGACGCGCGGGCAGAGCGCCGGGCAGCCGGTGGTGATGGCCGGCGTGCCGGTGCACTCGGTCGAGGCCTACCTCGCCAAGCTGATCAAGCTCGGCGAGGCGGTGGCGATCGCCGAGCAGGTCGGCGACGTCGCGACCGCCAAGGGGCCGGTCGAGCGCAAGGTGGTGCGAGTCGTCACGCCCGGCACCGTCACCGACAGCGAGCTGCTCGCCGACAAGGCCGACACGCTGCTGCTCGCGGTCTGCAGCAAGGGCGCGACCTGGGGGCTGGCGTGGCTCGGCGTGTCGAGCGGCACGCTCGGACTGACCGAGTGCTCGGCGCGCGAGCTCGGGCCGTGGCTGGCGCGGCTCACCGCTGCCGAGCTGCTGATGCCCGCGGAAGCCGCGCTGCCCGAGGCGCTGCGCTTCACGCGCGCCGCGCTCACGCGCCGGCCGGCCTGGCAGTTCGACAGTTCCTTGGGCGCGCGCAAGCTCTGCGAGCAGCTGCGCGTGGCGAGCCTCGCCGGCTACGACGCACAGGACCTGCCGGTCGCCCACGCCGCGGCCGCGGCGCTGCTGTCCTATGCGGAGCACACGCAGGGGCAGTCGCTCGCGCACGTCAACACACTGTCGGTGGAACGCGCGAGCGAGCTGCTCGCGCTGCCGCCGGCGACGCACCGCAACCTGGAGCTGACGCAGACGCTGCGCGGCGAGGACAGCCCGACGCTGCTGTCGGTGCTGGATTCCTGCCGCACCGGCATGGGCAGCCGCGCGCTGCGCCGCTGGCTCACGCACCCGCTGCGCGAGCGACGCAGCGCGACGCAGCGCCACGAGGCGATCGAGGCGCTGATCGCGCACGGCCCCGAGCCGCTGCGCGAGCGGCTCAAGAACCTCAGCGACGTCGAGCGCATCACCGCGCGGCTGGCGCTGCGCCAGGTGCGCCCGCGCGAGCTGGCCGGGCTGCGCGCGACGCTGGCGCTGCTGCCCTCGCTCGTCGACGCGCTGCCCGCCACGCCCGCGCCGCTGCTGGCCGAGCTCGCCGAGGCCTTCAACCCGCCGCCCGAGCTCGCCGCGCGGCTGCAGGCCACGCTCGCCGAGGAGCCCGCCGCGATGGTGCGCGACGGCGGCGTGATCGCGCCGGGCTTCGACGCGGACCTCGACGAGCTGCGCGCGATCAGCCAGAACTGCGACGCCTTCCTGATCGACCTCGAGACGCGCGAGCGCGCGCGCAGCGGCATCCCGAACCTGCGCGTGCAGTTCAACCGCGTGCACGGCTTCTACATCGAGGTGACGGGCAGCTACCTGAGCCGCGTGCCGCTCGACTACCAGCGCCGCCAGACGCTGAAGAACGCCGAGCGCTACATCACGCCGGAGCTCAAGGCCTTCGAGGACAAGGCGCTCTCCGCCCAGGAGCGCTCGCTCGCGCGCGAGAAGATGCTCTTCGAGGCGCTGCTGGAGGAGCTGCAGGTGCACCTGCCGGCGCTCGGGCGGCTGGCGAGGTCGCTGGCCGCGCTAGACGCGCTCGCGGCGCTGGCCGAGCGCGCGGTGACGCTGAACTGGACCCGGCCGCAGTTCGTCAAGGAGCCCTGCATCGACATCGAGCAGGGGCGGCACCCGGTGGTGGAGGCGCGGCTGCTCGAGACCGGCAGCGGCCCCTTCATGCCCAACGACTGCCGGCTCGACGCGAACCGCCGCATGCTCGTCATCACCGGACCGAACATGGGCGGCAAGTCCACCTTCATGCGCCAGGTGGCGCTGATCGTGCTGCTCGCGGCGATGGGCTCCTACGTGCCGGCGGCGCGCTGCCGGCTCGGCCCCGTCGACGCGATCCACACCCGCATCGGCGCGGCCGACGACCTCGCCAACGCGCAATCGACCTTCATGCTCGAGATGACGGAGGCGGCGGCCATCATCCACAGCGCCACCGAGCAGTCGCTGGTGCTGATGGACGAGATCGGTCGCGGCACCTCGACCTTCGACGGCTTGGCGCTCGCGGGTGCGATCGCCAGCCACCTGCACGACCGCAACCGCAGCTTCACGCTGTTCGCGACGCACTACTTCGAGCTCACCGAGTTCCCGCTCAGGCACGACAAGGCGCTCAACGTGCACGTGTCGGCGGCCGAGTCGGGCGACGACATCGTCTTCCTGCACGAGATCCAGCCCGGCCCGGCGAGCCGCAGCTACGGCGTGCAGGTCGCGCGCCTGGCCGGCATGCCGCCGGCGCTGATCCGCCACGCCCGCGCCAGCCTCGAGGCGCTGGAGGCGCGCTCGCGCGCCGCCGAGACGCAGATCGACCTGTTCGCCGAGCCCGCGCCGGCCGCCGCGACGGAGACCGCCGAGCCGGCCGCACCGTCGCCGGCCGAGGCCTTGCTCGCCAGCATCCAGCCCGATACCCTCTCGCCGCGCGAGGCGCTCGACTTCCTCTACCGGCTCAAGGAACTCCAGGGAAAAAGCTCATGACCTACTGCGTCGCGATGCGACTGAACGACGGACTGGTCTTCCTGTCCGACTCGCGCACCAACGCCGGGCTCGACCAGATCAGCACCTTCCGCAAGATGACGGTGTTCGAGCAGCCGGGCGAGCGCATGATGGTGCTGCTCTCGGCCGGCAACCTCGCGATCACGCAGTCGGTCAAGCAGCTGCTGCGCACGCAGACGATCGACGGCGACGACGGCCCGGTGTCGCTGTGGAACGCGACGTCGATGTTCGACGCCGCGCGCATCGTCGGCACCGCGGTGCGCAAGGTGCACGAGCGCGACGCGGCGGCGCTCAAGCAGTTCGGCATCGACTTCAACGTCAGCCTGATCTTCGGCGGCCAGATCCGCGGCGAGCCGATGCGGCTCTTCAACATCTATGCCGCCGGCAACTTCGTCGAGGCCGGGGTCGACGGCGTGTGCTACTTCCAGATCGGCGAGTCGAAGTACGGCAAGCCGATCATCGACCGCGTCGTCACGCCCGAGACGCCGCTGGCCGAGGCCGCCAAGTGCGCGCTGGTGTCGATGGACTCGACACTGAAGTCCAACCTCTCGGTCGGGCTGCCGCTGGACCTGCTGGTCTACAAGGCCGACACCTTCGCCGCGCGGGACGTCGTGCACATCGACGAGAGCAACGCCTACTTCCAGATGATCCGCAGCAGCTGGGGCCAGCGCCTGCGCCAGGTGTTCGAATCGATCCCCGACCCGTCCTGGGGTCAGGAAGGCGCGAGCGGCATGCTCCCGCTGCGGGGCGTGTCGGGCGGCGGCCAGCCGCAGGCGATGCACCCGATGCGCGCGATCCATGCGCCCGAGGCCTGAGCCGCCGTGGCGACGATCGTCTTCTCGCACGCCAACGGCTTCCCGGCCGGCTGCTACCGGCAGGTCTTCGAGGCCTGGCGCGCCGCCGGCCACCGCGTGCTCGCGCTCGACAAGCTCGGCCACGACCCGCGCTACCCGGTCACGAGCAACTGGCCGAACCTGCGCGAGCAGCTGCTGCACTTCGTCGAGCACGAGACCGCCGGCGAGCCCGTGCACTTCGTCGGCCACTCGCTCGGCGGCTTCGTCAGCCTGCTCGCGGCGCTGCGCCGGCCGGAGCTCGCGCGCGGCGTCGTGCTGCTGGACTCGCCGGTGCTCTACGGCTGGAAGGCGCACAGCGTCGGCCTGTTCAAGGCCACCGGCTGGATCCGCCACGTCTCGCCCGGCCGGGTGTCGCAGCGGCGGCGCGAGCATTTCGCGTCGCCCGAGGAGGCGCTCGCGCACTACCGCGCCAAGCCCGCCTTCGCGCGCTGGGCGCCGGGCGTGCTGGAGGACTACGTGGCCTGCGGCTTCGAGCCCGCGGGCGGCCGTCAGTGCCTGAGCTTCCGCCGCGAGGTCGAGACCGACATCTACAACACGCTGCCGCACCACTGGACGCGGCTGCTGCGCCGCCATCCCCCCGCCTGCCCGGTGGCCTTCGTCGGCGGCACGAGCTCGGTCGAGGTGCGGCAGGTCGGCATGCGCGCGACCGGGGAGATCACGCGCGGCCGCGTCAGCTGGATCGAGGGCGGCCACCTCTTTCCCTTCGAGCGCCCGCAGGAAACGGCGCAGGCCGTGCTCGGCTGGCTGCAAGCCTTCGAACAGGCGCCCCGCGGGGCGGCCGCGGCGGCGGCCTGAACCCCGCGCCGCCCGACCCTGCGGCGCCGGTCGCGCAGGGTGGGGCCGGTATAATGCCCGTTTACCACCACAGCCCCCGTCCCCCCGGGGGCTGAATGCAATGACCAAGTTTGTCTTTGTCACCGGCGGTGTGGTGTCCTCGCTCGGCAAGGGCATTGCATCGGCCTCGCTGGCCGCCATCCTCGAATCGCGCGGTCTCCGGGTCACCCTCATCAAGCTCGATCCGTACCTGAACGTCGATCCGGGCACGATGTCGCCCTTCCAGCACGGCGAGGTCTTCGTCACCGACGACGGCGCCGAGACCGACCTCGACCTCGGCCACTACGAGCGCTTCATCACGACGCGCATGCGCCGCTCCAACAACTTCACCACCGGCCAGATCTACGAGTCGGTGCTGAGGAAGGAGCGCCGCGGCGAGTATCTCGGCAAGACGGTGCAGGTGATCCCGCACGTCACCAACGAGATCCAGGAATACGTCAAGCGCGGCGCCGGCATGGGCAGCGCCGACGCGGTGGACGTGGCGATCGTCGAGATCGGCGGCACGGTGGGCGACATCGAGTCGCTGCCCTTCCTGGAGGCCGTGCGCCAGATGAGCCTCAAGCTCGGCCCCAACAACAGCGCCTTCGTGCACCTGACCTACGTGCCGTGGATCGCGGCCGCCGGCGAACTGAAGACCAAGCCGACGCAGCACACGGTGCAGAAGATGCGCGAGATCGGCATCCAGCCCGACGCGCTCTTGTGCCGTGCCGACCGCCGCATCCCCGAGGACGAGCGCGAGAAGATCTCGCTGTTCACGAACGTGCCCGAGTGGGGCGTGATCTCGATGTGGGACGTCGACAGCATCTACAAGGTGCCGCGCATGCTGCACGAGCAGGGCCTCGACGGCCTGATCTGCGACAAGCTGCGCCTGAGCACGCCGCCGGCCAACCTGGCGCGCTGGGACGGCCTCGTGCGCGAGGTCGAGCAGCCCAAGCACCAGGTCACGATCGCGATGTGCGGCAAGTACACCGACCTGTCGGACTCCTACAAGTCGCTCAACGAGGCGCTGCGCCACGCCGGCATCCACAACCATGCCCGCGTGAAGATCGACTACGTCGACGCCGAGACGCTCAACGCCGACAACGTCGCGCAGCTCGGCCAGTACGACGCGATCCTGGTGCCCGGCGGCTTCGGCAAGCGCGGGGTGGAAGGCAAGATCCTCGCCGCCCAGTACGCCCGCGAGCACAAGCTGCCCTACCTCGGCATCTGCCTCGGCATGCAGGTCGCGACGATCGAGTACGCGCGCCACAAGGTCGGCCTGCACGGCGCCAACAGCACCGAGTTCGACCCCGACACGCCCTACCCTGTGATCGCGCTGATCGACGAGTGGCAGGACGCGAACGGCACGATCCAGCGCCGCGACGCGAACTCCGACCTCGGCGGCACGATGCGCCTGGGCGCGCAGAGCTCGGACGTCAAGCCCGGCACGCTCGCCCACGAGATCTACGGCCCGGTCGTCACCGAGCGCCACCGCCACCGCTACGAGGCCAACGAGAAGTACCTCGACCAGCTGCAGGCCGCCGGCCTCGTGATCTCGGCCATCACGCAGCGCGAGCGCCTCACCGAGGTGGTCGAGCTGCCGCGCGAGGTGCACCCGTGGTTCATGGGCGTGCAGTTCCACCCGGAATTCAAGTCCACGCCCTGGGACGGCCACCCGCTGTTCACCTCCTACATCAAGGCCGCCCTCGCCCACAAGGCCGAGCGCGGCAACAGCAGCGAACAGGCCGCGGCCTGAAGCCCGCGGACCGGGAGTACCGATGAAACTGTGCGGATTCGACGTGGGGCTGGACCAGCCCTTCTTCCTGATCTCCGGCCCCTGCGTGGTCGAGTCGGAGCAGCTGCAGATGGACGTGGCGGGCCAGCTCAAGGAGATCACCTCCGCGCTGGGCATCCCCTTCATCTTCAAGTCGAGCTACGACAAGGCCAACCGCTCCTCCGGCACCTCCTTCCGCGGCCCGGGCCGCGAGAAGGGCCTGGAGATCCTGGCCAAGGTGAAGCGCGAGATCGGCGTGCCGGTGCTCACCGACGTGCACACCGAGGAGGAGGTGGCCGAGGTCGCGGCCGTAGTGGACGTGCTGCAGACGCCCGCCTTCCTGTGCCGCCAGACCGACTTCATCCGCGCCGTCGCGCAGTCGGGCAAGCCGGTCAACATCAAGAAGGGCCAGTTCCTCGCGCCCGCCGACATGAAGAACGTGATCGACAAGGCCCGCGCCGCCGCGCGCGACAAGGGCCTGCCCGACGACGTCTTCATGGCCTGCGAGCGGGGTGCGAGCTTCGGCTACAACAACCTCGTCTCCGACATGCGCAGCCTCGCGATCATGCGCGACACCGGCGCGCCGGTCGTCTTCGACGCGACGCACTCGGTGCAGCTGCCCGGCGGCCAGGGCACGAGCTCGGGCGGGCAGCGCGAGTTCGTGCCGGTGCTGTCGCGCGCGGCGGTGGCGGTCGGCGTCGCGGGCCTCTTCATGGAGACGCATCCCGATCCGGCCAACGCGCTGAGCGACGGCCCGAACGCGGTGCCGCTGGCGCGCATGAAGGAGCTGCTGTCGACGCTCGTCGAGCTCGACCGCCTGGTCAAGCGCCAGCCGCTGCTCGAGAACAACTTCAGCTGACCCCCGGAAGGCCCGCATGAGCGCCCTGATTATCGCCGACGTCACGATCACCGACGAGACGCAGTACGCCGAATACCGCAAGTGGTCGACGCAGGCGATGCAGGCGCACGGCGCCGAGGTGCTGGTGCGCGGCGGCCGCGTCGAGACGCTCGAGGGCGGCTGGCAGCCCGGCCGCATCGTGGTGCTGAAGTTCCCCTCGGTCGAGCGGGCTCGCGCCTTCTACGACTCGCCCGAGTACGGCCGCGCGCGCAGTGCCCGCGAAGGGGCCGCGATCATGCGCATGATCCTGGTCGAAGGCGTGTAAGCTGCCCGCCGCCGCGCAGCGCGCGCCGCGAGCGGCGGCCGCCCTGCCCTCCCCGAATCCCTTGACTAGCAAAAAGAGGAAGACTGCATGAGTGCCATCGTTGACATCGTCGGCCGCGAGATCATCGACAGCCGGGGCAACCCGACCGTCGAGTGCGACGTGCTGCTGGAATCCGGCACGATGGGCCGCGCCGCGGTCCCGTCGGGCGCGTCCACCGGCTCGCGCGAGGCGATCGAGCTGCGCGACGGCGACAAGGGCCGCTACCTGGGCAAGGGCGTCCTGAAGGCGGTCGAGCACATCAACACTGAGATCTCCGAGGCCGTGCTGGGCCTGGACGCGTCCGAGCAGGCCTTCCTCGACCGCACGCTGCTGGACCTCGACGGCACCGAGAACAAGTCGCGCCTGGGCGCGAACGCCACGCTGGCGGTCTCGATGGCCGTGGCCCGCGCCGCCGCCGAGGAATCCGGCCTGCCGCTGTACCGCTACTTCGGCGGCATGGGCGGCATGCAGCTGCCGGTGCCGATGATGAACGTCATCAACGGCGGCGCGCACGCCAACAACAACCTCGACCTGCAGGAGTTCATGATCCTGCCGATCGGCGCGCCCTCCTTCCGCGAGGCGATCCGCTACGGTGCCGAGGTCTTCCACGCGCTCAAGAAGATCATCCACGACAAGGGCATGAGCACCGCCGTGGGCGACGAGGGCGGCTTCGCCCCGTCCGTCGCGAGCCACGAGGCCGCGATCCAGCTGATCCTGGAAGCGATCGATCGCGCCGGCTACACCGCCGGCGAGCAGATCGCGCTGGGCCTGGACTGCGCCGCCAGCGAGTTCTACAAGGACGGCAAGTACCACCTCGAGGGCGAGGGCCTGCAGCTCAGCGCCGAGGCCTGGACCGACATGCTCGCCACCTGGTGCGACAAGTACCCGATCATCTCGATCGAGGACGGCATGCACGAGGGCGACTGGGCCGGCTGGGCCCACCTGACGCAAGCCCTGGGCAAGAAGGTGCAGCTGGTGGGCGACGACCTGTTCGTCACCAATACCAAGATCCTGCGCGAGGGCATCGACAAGGGCATCGCCAACTCGATCCTCATCAAGATCAACCAGATCGGCACGCTCACCGAGACCTTCGCCGCGATCGAGATGGCCAAGCGCGCGGGCTACACCGCCGTCATCAGCCACCGCTCGGGCGAGACCGAGGACTCGACGATCGCCGACATCGCCGTGGGCACCAACGCCGGCCAGATCAAGACCGGCTCGATGAGCCGCAGCGACCGCATCGCCAAGTACAACCAGCTGCTGCGCATCGAGGAAGACCTGGGCGACATCGCCAGCTACCCGGGCCGCGCGGCCTTCTACAACCTGCGCTGAAGCGCAGGCGCGCTGCTGAACCGGGCTCCTCATGCGGCTGTTGACGATCGCGCTGCTTGCGATGCTGCTGTGGGTGCACGGCGAGCTCTGGTTCGGCCGCTTCGGAGTGAATCGCGTGACCGAGCTGCGCGAGCGGCTCGAGACGCAGGAGGCGCGCAATGCGCGCGCGCGCGAGCGCAACGCGCGCCTGGCTGCCGAGGTGCGCGACCTGAAGGACGGCCTGGAGATGGTCGAGGAGCGGGCCCGCTACGAGCTCGGCATGGTGCGGCCCAACGAGATCTACGTGCACGTGATGCCGCCCCCGGCTGCGCCTTCGCCCTGAGGGCCGCGCCCTCCCCCGCGACGGAGCCTTCGGGCTCCGTCTTCGTTTTCCGATGCCGATGAACGAGCTTTACCCGCTGCTGGAGGCAATGTTCGCCCCCGCCTTCACCGCCTGGGACGCCCCCGTCACCTGGCTGGAGATCGCCGCCTTCGCGATGGCGGTGGCGATGGTGGTGTGCAACATGCGCGTCAACGCGCTGGCCTGGCCGCTCGCGATCGGCAGCTCGCTGCTCTACTTCCTGCTGTTCTGGCGCTACCGGCTCTACGGCGAGGCGGGCCTGCAGCTCTTCTTCGCCGCGGTGGCCGTGTGGGGCTGGTGGCAGTGGCTGCGCGGCACGCAGCACGACGGCCGGCCGCTGCGCGTGCGCGCGCTGCCGGCGCGCGGCCGACTCGCGGCGCTGGCCGCGGCGCTGCTCGCGTGGCCGCTGCTCGGCCTCTTCCTCGACCGCATGAGCGACAGCGACGTGCCCTGGTGGGACGCGTTCCCGACCGCGGCGAGCGTGCTCGGGCAGTTCCTGCTCGCGCGCAAGTACCTCGAGAACTGGCCGGTGTGGGTCGTCGTGAACCTCGTCAGCGTCGGGCTGTTCGCCTGGAAGGGGCTGTGGCTGACGGTGCTGCTCTACGCGCTCTTCGTCGTGATGTCCTTCGCCGGCTGGCGCGCCTGGGCCCGGCTGGCACGGGGCACCGCCTGATGGCCGCCGCCCCGGTCGTCGCGCTGCTCGGCGCCGAGAGCACCGGCAAGACCACGCTCGCGCTCGCGCTCGCCACCGACTTGCGCGCCGCGGGCCGCGACGTGGGCGTGGTGCCGGAGTACCTGCGCGAGTTCTGCGACGCGGCCGGCCGCACGCCGCGGCCCGACGAGCAGACCGCGATCGCCGCCGAGCAGACGCGGCGCATCGCCGAGGCGGCCTCGCGTCACGAACTGGTGATCGCCGACACCACCGCGCTGATGACGGCGGTCTACAGCGACCACCTGTTCGGCGACGCCTCGCTGATCCCGGGCGCGCTGCAGGCCCATGCCGGCTGCGCGCTGACGCTGCTGACCGGCCTGGACCTGCCCTGGCAGGCCGACGGCCTGCAGCGCGACGGCCCGCAGGTGCGCGCGCCGGTGGACGCGCGCATCCGCGCGCTGCTGCAGCAGGGCGGGCTGCCCTTCAGCGTCGTCTACGGCCGTGGCGAGGCGCGCGTGCGGCACGCGATGCGCGCGCTCGAGGGCCTGCTCGGCCGGCTGCACCGCGGCGATGGAGGCTCCGGCGGCGAGCCGCAGGGCCCGGTGCGCTGGCGCCTCAAGTGCCGCGACTGCGAGCAGGCCGACCCGGCCGCCGAGGACTGCGCCCACGGCCTGTTCGGCGGGCTGCTGAACCGCACGGCCGGCGGGGAGGGCTGAGGGCGCCGGCCGCTGCCGCGGCCAGGCCTCACTGCACCGCGCTCGAGCTCGGCGGGTGGTTCTGGCCGGGCGTGAACAGCTCGCCCACGTCGACCGTGTCGAAGTGGTAGTGCGCGCCGCAGAAGTCGCAGGAGATCTCGACGCGGCCCTGCTCGGCGATGATGTCGTCGACCTCCTCGCGGCCGAGCCCGCGCAGCATCTGGCCGACGCGCTCGCGCGAGCAGGTGCAGGCGAAGCGCGGGCCGTCCTCGCCGCGCAGCGGCTCGAAGCGCAGCACCTGCTCCTCCCAGAACAGGCGGTGCAGCACCGTCTCGGCGTCGAGCGTCAGCAGCTCCTCCGGGGTCAGCGTCGCGGCCAGCATCGCGACGCGGTTGAAGCCCTCGGACAGGCCGATGTCGTCCTCGTTGCGCGCGCCGCCGATGTTGCCCTCGCCCTCGACCGGCAGGCGCTGGATCAGCAGGCCCGCGGCGACCTCGTCGTTGGCGGCGAGGATCAGCCGCGTGTCGAGCTGCTCGGACTGCAGCATGTAGTGCTCGAGCACCTGCGACAGCTGCTGCAGCGGCTCGCGCTGGTCGCCGTGCAGCGGCACGACGCCCTGGTAGGGCTGCTGGCCCGGCAGCTTGTCCTTGGGGTCGAGCGTGATCGCGCAGCGGCCCTGGCCGTGCACGTTCAGCATCGCCTCGAGCTGCGCGTCCTCGGCCACCTCGCCCACCACCTTGGCGGTGGCGCGCACGGCCAGGTCCGGCTGCACCTCGGCGACCGCGAGCTTGACCGGGCCGTCGCCGAAGACCTGCAGCACCAGCGCGCCGTTGAACTTGATGTTCGACTGCATCAGCACGCCCGCCGCGGCCATCTGGCCGAGCAGCGAGCGCACCGGCGCCGGGTAGCTGCCGGCCTGCTCGCGGCGGCGCAGCATGTCCTGCCACGCATCGGTCAGGCGCACGAGCATGCCGCGCACCGGCAGGCCCTCGAACAGGAATTTGTGGAGTTCGCTCGGGGGGGTGATGTTCACGGGGAAAGATCCTTGGGACGCCGGCCCGGGAGGCCAACGCCATGAAATGGGGTTCAGCCGATCTTCTTCAAGTCGGACCGGTAGCGGCGCGCGTTCTCGACGTAGTGGCGCGCGCCCTTCCCGAAGGCCTCGATCTGCTCGGGCGTGAGCTGCTTCACCGCCTTGGCGGGCGAGCCGAGGATCATCGAGCCGTCCGGGAATTCCTTGCCCTCGGTGACGAGCGCGCCGGCGCCGACGATGCAGTTGCGCCCGATCCTCGCGCCGTTGAGCACGACGGCGCCGATGCCGACGAGCGTGCCGTCGCCGATCGTGCAGCCGTGCAGCATCACCTGGTGACCCACCGTGACATCCTCGCCGATCACGAGCTCGATGCCGGCGTCGGTGTGCAGCACCGAGTTGTCCTGGATGTTGCTGCCGCGGCCGATGCGGATGCGGTCGGTGTCGCCGCGCACGACGGTGCCGAACCACACGCTCGCGTCCTCGGCCAGCTCCACGCGCCCGATCACGGTGGCGGTCTCGGCCACCCAGGCGGTCTCGTGGATCTGCGGCGCGTGCTCGCCGAGCTGGTAGAGGGCCATCGCGTGTCTCCGGGGATTCTTGGGCGAAAGGGGATAATTTTACGGATGAAGCCCCGTCACCGCGCCCTCGAGATCCTGCTCCTTGCCGACCCCATGGAGAAGGCGGGGGCGGCGCGCGCGCTCTTCGAGGCCCTGCGGCCGGGCAGCGGCTTTGACGCCGATGCGGCAATCGACGAGCCCGCCGTGCTGCCGGGACGCCCGGCGCGGCCGCCGCTCGTGCCGCCCTCGGACGTGCCGCGGCGCTCGCCGTTCACGCGCGAGGGCCGCGCCGCGCTGCTGCACGCGATCGCGCACATCGAGTTCAACGCCATCAACCTCGCGCTCGACGCCGCCTGGCGCTTCGCCGGCATGCCCGACGAGTTCTACCGCGACTGGCTGCAGGTCGCCGCCGAGGAGGCGCTGCACTTCACGCTGCTGTGCGAGCACCTGCGCACGCTCGGCGCCGACTACGGCGACTTCCCCGCCCACGACGGGCTGTGGCTGATGACCGAGCGCACCAAGGGCGACATCGTCGCGCGCATGGCGCTGGTGCCGAGGACGCTGGAGGCGCGCGGGCTCGACGCGACGCCGCTGATCCAGGCCAAGCTCGCGAAGGCGGGCGACCCTCGCGCCGTCGAGATCCTCGATGTGATCCTGCGCGACGAGATTGGACATGTGGCGATCGGCAACCGCTGGTACCGCTGGCTGTGCGAGCGCGAGGGGTTCGAGCCGGTGGCGCACTACCGCGTGCTGGTCGAGCGCCACCAGGCGCCGCGGCTCAAGCCGCCGTTCAACAGCGCGGCCCGCCGCGCCGCGGGCTTCAGCGAGGCCGAGCTCGACTGGCTGCTCGGCAGCGGCGGCTGAACGGCCGCCCGCGCCAAGCCCCCGGTGCGCCGGGGGCCGCGAGGCGCTCGCTAAACTGGTCCGCCCTCCTCCTTCCGAGTGGCCGGCGCCGCAGGCGCACCGGACCGCCCCCTTCACGCCGCCATGCTCGATCAGCTTGAAACCCATGCGCGCCGGGTCGCGCCGGCCGTCGACCACTGGGCCGTGCGCGGCCTGCACGAGAAATCCGAGCAGCTGCAGGTGCGCCAGGACATCGCCGAGGCGCCGCTGAGGAGCCGCGACGCCGGCGCGATGGTCACCGTGGTGCACCGCGGCGGCATCGGCTATGCCGCCACGCCCCGGCTCGACGAGGCGGGCCTCGCCGCCGCCTTCGACGAGGCGCGGCGGCTCGCGGAGGCGAGCGCCGGGCGCTGCGTGACCGACTACAGCGCGCTGCCGCGCCCCGCCGCGCAGGGCCGCCACGCGAGCCCGGTGCAGCGGCCGCTGGACGCGAGCACGCTGGCCGAGCGGCTCGAGCTGCTGCAGCAGGCCTGCGCGTCGATGGCGGTCGACGCGCGCATCATCGACCGCAGCGCCAGCCTGTGGAGCGTGCAGGCCGAGCAGCTCTTCGTCGACAGCGCCGGCAGCCGCATCGAGCAGCGCTTCAGCTTCATCATCCCCAACCTGCAGGCCACCGCGCACGCGCGCGGCGTCACGCAGGTGCGCTCCGCCGCCGGCCAGTACAACGGCTTCTGCCAGCAGGGCGGGCTCGAGGTGCTGGAGCGCGCGCGCTTCCGCGAGGACGGGCCGCGCGTCGCGCGCGAGGCGCTCGAGCTCGTCGCCGCACCGCCCTGCCCCAGCGGCGAGATGGACCTGCTCTTGATGCCGGACCAGATGATGCTGCAGATCCACGAGAGCATCGGCCACCCGCTCGAGCTCGACCGCATCCTCGGCGACGAGCGCAACTTCGCCGGCACGAGCTTCGTCACGCTCGACATGTTCGGCCACTACCGCTGGGGCAGCGAGCTGCTCAACGTCAGCCACGACCCGACGCGCGCCGAGGAGTTCGCGAGCTTCGCCTTCGACGACGACGGCATGCCCGCCACGCGCGAGATGCTGATCGAGCGCGGCGTGCTGATGCGCCCGCTCGGCGGCGCGGTGTCGCTGGCGCGCGCCCGCGAACAGCGCCCGGACCTGCAGGGCGTCGCGACCGCGCGCGCCGCGGGCTGGAACCGCGCGCCGATCGACCGCATGGGCAACCTCAACGTCGAGCCGGGCGACAGCACGCTCGAGGAGATGATCGCCGCGGTCGAGCATGGCGTGCTGATGCGCACCAACTGCTCCTGGAGCATCGACGACTCGCGCAACAAGTTCCAGTTCGGCTGCGAGCACGGGCAGGTGATCCGCCACGGCCGGCTCGCCGAGGTGGTGCGCACGCCCGGCTACCGCGGCATCAGCGCCACCTTCTGGCGCTCGCTGGCGATGGTCGGCGACGCCAGCACCCTCGAGGTGATGGGCACGCCCTTCTGCGGCAAGGGCGAGCCCTCGCAGGTGATCCGCGTCGGCCATGCCTCGCCGGCCTGCCTGTTCCGCAACGTTGCCGTGTTCGGCGGGGAGGCCTGAATGAGCGCGCTGACCGAGGAGACCCACTTCCGCGAGCTCGCCGACGCGGTCTGCCGGCCGCTGGCGGGCTGCGAGCGCGTGACGCTGCATCTCGCGGCCGAGGACTCGTCCTTCCTGCGCTTCAACCGCGCGCGCGTGCGGCAGGCGACGCAGGTGAGCCAGGGCATCGCGACGCTGTCGCTGGTGGCGGGACGGCGCCGGCTGCGCGCGAACCTGACGCTCGGCGGCGACGCCGCGGCCGACCGCGCGCGGCTGCTGGCCGAGCGCGACGCGCTGCTCGCCGAGCTGCCGCAGGTGCGCGAGGACCCCTGGCTGCTGCTGCCCGACACGGTGCAGGACTCGCGGCACGAGGCGCGCGGCGCACTGCCCGCGGCCGCACAGGTGATCGACGCGGTGGAGCGCGCCGCCGCCGCGCACGACTTCGTCGGCTTCCATGCCGGCGGGCCGGTGGTGCGCGCCTTCGCCGACAGCCGCGGCCAGCGCAACTGGCACCGCGTCGAGAGCTTCCACTTCGACTGGTGCCTCTACCACCCGGGCGGCGCACACGACGCGGCGCTGCGTGACAAGGCGGTCAAGTCCTCCTACGCCGGCGCGGCCTGGGACGAGGGCGAGTTCGCGCGCCGTGTCGCCGAGGGCGCGGTGCGGCTGCCGCTGCTGGCGCAGCCGGCGCGGCCGCTCGCGCCGGGCCCCTACCGCGCCTGGCTCGAGCCGGCGGCCGTCGGCGAGCTGCTCGGCGCGATGAGCTGGGGCGGCTTCGGGCTGAAGGACCGGCGCACCGGGGTCTCGCCGCTGACGCGGCTCGAGCGCGGCGAGCTGGCGCTCGACCCGCGCGTCTCGCTGACCGAGGCCACCGCGCGCGGCGGCACGCCGGCCTTCACCGAGGACGGCTTCGCCCGGCCGGCCGAGGTGCGCCTCGTCGAGGCGGGCCGCGCCGCGGACACGCTCGCGTCGCCGCGCTCGGCGCGCGAGTACGGCGTGGCCGCCAACGGCGCCTGCGACGAGGAGACGCCGCAGGCGCTGGTGCTCGCGCCGGGGACGCTGCCCGCCTCGCGCACGCTCGAGGCGCTCGGCACCGGCCTGTGGATCAGCAACCTCTGGTACCTGAACTACAGCGACCGCCCGAACGGCCGCGTCACCGGCATGACGCGCTTCGCCTGCTTCCGGGTCGAGGACGGGCGGCTCGTCGCGCCGCTGCCGGTGATGCGCTTCGACGACTCGCTGCTGCGGCTGTTCGGCCCGGGGCTGGTCGAGCTCGGCGCCGAGCCCGGACTGCAGCCCGACCCGCACACCTACGGCCAGCGCCTGCTCGCCTCGGTCACGACGCCGGGCCTGCTGGTCGAGGGGCTGCGGCTGGTGCTGTAGCGCCGACCCCCGCCGCTCACAGCCCCGACGGGTAGGTCTCCGGCACCTTCTCGTCCTCGTGCGGCCAGTCGCACGGCGGGTCCAGCGGCGCGACGGCGTGCGTCTCGTCGACGTGGATCAGCGCGTCGAACTGGCGCGGCAGGTCGGCGTGGAAATAGTGGCTGACGCGCTCGGAGTCCGGCCGGTAGATCACGCCGATCGCGCGCTCGAGCAGCTGCATGTGCAGCGCGTCGCGCACCTCGGACTGGCCGTCGAGCGGCAGCCAGAAGTCGGCCGCGAGGGCGTCGTGCAGCAGCCGCTCGTGGCTGTCGAGGTGCGAGGGCCGCACCTTCATGTGCTGCGGCGGCTCGTCCCAGTCGTGCGCGGCGGTCACGCTGCCGGTGTGCGTCGTGAAGCCGAGCAGGTAGGAGCGGCCGAGCTCGGCGCGGCGCTCGCGCACCAGCTGCCCGACGTTGATCTCGCCGCCCTCGCCCATCTCGGTGGCGCGCGCGTCGCCGAGGTGCGAGTTGTGCGCCCACACGACGATGCGCGGCGCGCGCCCGAGCCGCGCGCCCAGGTGCTCGCGCAGCGCGAGCAGCGTGTCGGCCATGTGCGTGTCGCGCAGGTTCCACGACGACACGCGGCCCTGGAACATCGCGCGGTAGTAGGCCTCGGCGTTGCGCACCACGCGCGCGTTCTGCTGCGCGTAGAACAGCTCGTCGTCGTCGGCCGAGCCGTCGTGGCGGAAGTGCTCGGCGGCGCGGCCGAGCAGCTCGGTGAGCTGCTGCACCGCCTGCTCCTCGCAGCTCGGCCGCAGGCCGAAGGTGGCCGCGTAGCCGTAGCGCTGCGCGTCCTCGGCGAGGTGGTCGAAGCAGGCGTAGCGCTCGCGCGCGCGCTTGGCGCCCTCGGGGTCGGCCTGCGCGAGGAAGCGCAGCACCGCGTCCATCGAGCCGCGCAGGCTGTAGAGGTCGATGCCGAAGAATCCGACCGGCGCGCGCCCCTCGCCGCCGCGCGAGGCATTGTGCGCGGCGAGCCACTGCACGAGGCGCTCGACCTCGCGGTTGCGCCACATCCAGCGCGGGAAGCGCTCGAAGCACTGCAGCGCCTCGGGACCGCCCCGGCCGCGCTGCACATGGCGGCTGACCTGCAGCGCGTCGGGCCAGTCGGCCTCGACCGCGATGGCGTCGCAGCGGCCGGACTCGATCAGGCGCTGCGTGATCAGCGCGCGCAGCCGGTAGAACTCGCGCGTGCCGTGCGAG
Source organism: Caldimonas tepidiphila (assembly GCF_003569765.1). Lineage (GTDB taxonomy): Bacteria > Pseudomonadota > Gammaproteobacteria > Burkholderiales > Burkholderiaceae_C > Caldimonas > Caldimonas tepidiphila. The sequence continues at coordinate 29,747 of NZ_QXMG01000022.1, forward strand.
GCCTCGCCGAGCAGGATGGTCTCGGCGTCGCCGATCGCCTCGACGACGAAGCCGAGGTCGGCGGCGGATCTCAACGGGCGGGCGGCGCGGCGGACGGCCTCGATCGCATCGGTACGGGCACTCATGGCGGGAGTCCTCCTGATGCGTGCGAGGTGCAAGCGGGGTGCCCGCCGCCGCTGTCGGCACGCCGGGATGCCGCCCCGGTCCGTGCGGCGGGCCCGCGGGCCTCAGACCACCGGCAGGAAGAGCTCCTCCTTGACCTCCTCCATCACCACGTAGCTGTGCGACTGGGCCGGCACCGGGATCTTCTTGAGGATGTCGCCGAGCAGGTCGCGGTACTCGCTCATGCGGTGCAGCCGCGCCTTCACGAGGTAGTCGAAGCTGCCCGACACGAGGTGGCACTCCAGCACCGCCGGCATGTTGCGCAGCTCGTCGCGCACCTTCGCGAACACGTCGGCCGACTTGGCCGACAGCGTGATCTCCACGAACACCAGCAGCGTGCGGCCGAGCGTGGCCGGATCGATGCGCGCGTGGTAGCCGGTGATGACGCCGGCGCGCTCCAGGCGCCGCACGCGCTCGGTGCAGGGCGAGGTCGACAGGCCGATGCGCTCGGCCAGCTCGGTCATCGAGATGCGCCCCTGGCGCTGCAGGACGTCCAGGATCTTGCGGTCGATGCGGTCGAGGTCGTGCATTTCACTGTGCCGGTCGGGATGGAGCCGGGATTTTCCGCAAGTAAGCGGGAGTATCCAAGGAACTTCAGTGATTTTTGCTGCGACCCGGTTCCTAAACTCGCCGTCCTCACCGGGCAGGCCCCACAAGAGCGTGAAACCCGCAGGCCGGCCCTTTCCTCGAGAGCGACAGGAGACAAGCATGCAGTCCTTGCAGGACTTCCTCGGCGCGTTCAACGGCCTCGTCTGGGGCACCCCCATGATCGTGCTGATCCTCGGCACCGGCCTCTACCTCCAGCTGCGGCTGGGCTTCATGCCGCTGCGCCGCATCGCCTACGGCTTCCGGCTGATCTGGGGCAGCCGCCGTCGCGCCGAGCGCGCCGAAGGCGAGATCTCGCCCTTCGCGGCGCTGATGACGGCGCTGTCGGCCACGGTGGGCACCGGCAACATCGCCGGCGTCGCCACCGCGATCGCGGTGGGCGGGCCCGGCGCGCTGTTCTGGATGTGGGTGACGGCGCTGGTCGGCATGGCGACCAAGTACGGCGAGGTCGTGCTCGCGGTGAAGTACCGCGAGCGCGACGACCGCGGCGAGCACGTCGGCGGCCCGATGTACGCGATCAGGAACGGGCTGGGCCGGCGCTGGCACTGGCTCGGCACCGCCTTCGCCGTCTTCGGCGGGCTCGCCGGCTTCGGCATCGGCAACATGGTGCAGGCCAACGGCATCGCCGGCGCCGTGCACAACGCCTTCGGCGTCGAGACCTGGGTCACCGGCGCGGTGCTGCTGGTGCTCACCGGCGCGGTGATCCTCGGCGGCATCCGGCGCATCGGCGCGGTGGCCGAATACCTGGTGCCGGCGATGTGCATCGGCTACATGGCCTGCGTGGCCGTGGTGCTGGTGGTCTTCGCCGAGCGCATCCCGGCCGCGCTCGCGCTGATCCTGCACCACGCCTTCAACCCGGCGGCGGCCACCGGCGGCTTCCTCGGCGCCTCGGTGCTGCTGGCGCTGCAGAAGGGCGTGGCGCGCGGCATCTTCTCCAACGAGGCCGGCCTCGGGACCGCCGGCATCGCGCAGGCCGCGGGCGCCACGCGCGCCCCGGTGCAGTCGGGCCTGATCGGCATGATGGGCACCTTCATCGACACGATCATCGTCTGCACGATGACCGGGCTGGCGATCGTCGTCAGCGGTGTGTGGGACTCGGGCGCGAGCGGCGCGGTGCTCAGCGCCTCGGCCTTCGAGGCGGCGATGCCGGGCGTGGGCAAGTACCTGCTGGCGGTGTGCCTGGCGCTGTTCGCCTTCACGACCATCCTCGGCTGGGCCTACTACGGCGAGAAGTGCTGGGAGTTCCTCGCCGGCAGCGCCAGCCGGACGCCCTTCCGCATCGTCTGGACCCTGGCGGTGTTCCCGGGGGCGGTGCTGAGCCTGGACTTCGCGTGGCTGGTGGCCGACACGCTCAACGCGCTGATGGCGATCCCCAACCTGATCTCGCTGCTGCTGCTCAGCCCGGTGATCGTGCAGGCGACGCGCGAGTACTTCGAGCGCGAGAACGGCGCGCTGCCGCAGGTGGCGCCGGCCCGCGCGCCCGGCCGCTGAGCCGGTCCGGGCGCATCGCCCCGGCCCCGTCCCCGGCCGGTAGACCGGGGGCTTCCCGGCGTCGCGCCACCAGGCCGCGACGCCGGGCCGCGATTTCGACGGCGCAGGCCGGCGCGCCCGCGCCACGCGCAAAAAATCCCACTGCGCACCGGCCAGAAATCAGTGGTTTTTACCGCCGATCACTCCATAGACTCTCGTTCATTCCCGAATATCTGGAGACATGCAATGAAAGTCATTGTCCTCGGCGGCGGCGTGATCGGCGTCAGCACCGCCTACTACCTCGCCCGCGCCGGCGCGCAGGTCACGCTCGTCGAGCGCCAGCCGGGCGTCGCGCTGGAGACGAGCTTCGCCAACGCGGGCCAAGTCTCGCCCGGCTACTCGACGCCCTGGGCCGCGCCCGGCATCCCGCTCAAGGCGATGAAATGGCTGTTCCAGCGCCACGCGCCGCTGTCGATCCGGCCCGACGGCAGCCTGTTCCAGCTGCGCTGGATGGCGGCGATGCTGCGCAACTGCACCACGGCCCGCTACGCGCTCAACAAGGAGCGCATGATGCGCGTGGCCGAGTACAGCCGCGACTGCCTGCGCGAGCTGCGCGCCGAGACCGGGCTGCAGTACGAGCAGCGCAGCGGCGGCACGCTGCAGGTCTTCCGCACCCAGGCGCAGCTCGACGCGGTCGCGCGCGACACCGCGGTGCTCGAGGAGTGCGGCGTGCCCTACGAGCTGCTCGACCGCGACGGGCTCGCCCGCGTCGAGCCAGGCCTGGCGCATGCGCGCGAGCGTCTCGTCGGCGGCCTGCGGCTGCCCAACGACGAAACCGGCGACTGCCACCTGTTCACCACCGGGCTCGCCTCCCGGCTGCCCGGGCTGGGCGTGGAGCTGCGCTTCGGCACCGCGGTGCAGCGGCTCGAGCTGCAGGGCGGGCGCATCGCCGGCGTGAGGCTGGAGGGCGGCGAGCTGCTGCGCGCGGACCGCTACGTGCTCGCACTCGGCAGCTACTCGCGCGAGCTGCTCGCGCCGCTCGGGCTGGACCTGCCGGTCTACCCGCTCAAGGGCTACTCGCTGACGGTGCCGCTGCTCGACGCGGGCCTCGCGCCGCAGTCCACGGTGCTTGACGAGACCTACAAGATCGCGATCACGCGCTTCGATGAGCGCATCCGCGTCGGCGGCATGGCCGAGCTCGGCGGGTTCGACCTGCGGCTGAACCCGCGCCGGCGCGAGACGCTCGAGATGGTGGTCGGCGACCTCTTCCCCGGCGGCGACCTGCCGCGCGCCGAATTCTGGACGGGCCTGCGGCCGATGACGCCCGACGGCACGCCGATCGTCGGCGCCACGCCCTGGGACAACCTGTTCCTGAACACCGGCCACGGCACGCTGGGCTGGACCATGGCCTGCGGCTCGGGCCGGCTGCTGGCCGACCTGGTGACGGGCCGGCGCCCCGAGATCCGCACCGACGGCCTGTCGGTCGAGCGCTACCTGGGCGCTGCAGCGCGCGCGCCGCGCGGGCGCACCCCGGCGGCCCACGGGGCCGCGGCATGACCCGTCCGTCCGAGGCCCGGATCGACCTGGACGCGCTGCGGCACAACGCCGCGCTGCTGCGCGAGCGCCACGGCGGCCGGCTGCTCGCGGTCCTGAAGGCCGACGCCTACGGCCACGGCGCCGCGGCCTGCGCCCGCGCGCTGCAGGAGCGCTGCGACGGCTTCGCGGTGGCCTTCCTCGACGAGGCGCTGGCGCTGCGCGCGGCCGGCGTGCGCGCGCCGCTGCTGCTGCTCGAGGGCGTCTTCGACGCGGCCGAGCTCGACGCCGCCGCCGCGCAGGGCCTGTGGATCGTCGTGCACCACGAGGCGCAGCTGCGCCTGATCGAGTCGGCCGCGCTGCCGCCGGCCTCGCTCGCGGTCTGGCTCAAGATGGACAGCGGCATGCACCGCGCCGGCTTCGCGCCGGAGCAGGTCCGCGCGGCGCATGCCCGGCTGCGGGCCTGCGGCGCCGTCGCCTCGCTGACGCTGATGAGCCATTTCGCGCGGGCCGACGAGCCGGACTGCGACGCGACGCCGCGGCAGCTGCAGGTGTTCGAGGAGGCCACCGCGGGCCTTGCCGGCGAGCGCAGCCTCTGCAACTCCGCCGGCCTGCTCGCGTGGCCGCAGGCGCGGCGCGACTGGGCGCGGGCCGGCATCGCGCTCTACGGCGCGGACCCGATCCCCGGCGGCGGCCACGGCCTGCGCCCGGTGATGACGCTGCAGAGCCGCGTCTTCGCCGAGCGCTGGCTCGCGCCCGGCGAGGCGCTGGGCTACGGCGGGCTCTTCGTCGCCTCCGCGCCGACGCGCGTCGGGCTGGTGGCGATCGGCTACGCCGACGGCTACCCGCGCGCCGCCGCGACCGGCACCCCGGTGGCGGTGGACGGCCGGCTCACCCGCACGCTCGGCCGGGTGTCGATGGACATGATGACGGTCGACCTGACAGGGCTGCCCGATGCCGGGATCGGCAGCCGCGTCGAGCTGTGGGGGCCGCAGGTGGACGTCAACGAGGTGGCGCGCCGCGCCGGGACGATCGCCTACGAGCTGCTGTGCAACGTCAAGCGCGTGCCGCGGCGGTACGCGGAGGCGGCGCCGGCCTGAACCGCCGCGCGTCTCGGGCCGCGCGCTGGCGGCCTTCAGTGCCCGGGGTCGCAGCGCCCGGCACGCCAGTGGCAGGCCGCGGACAGCAGGCCGCTGACCGCCGCGGCCCAGAACACCGCGGCGTAGCCGAGCTCGCTCGCCAGCGCCGCGCCGAGCACGCCGCCGACCACCCCCGACAGCCCATAGGCGCCCATCGAGTACAGCGCCTGCCCGCGGCTCCTAAGCCGGCCGGGGAAGTAGCGGCTCACGAGCGCGACGCAGGCGGTGTGCTGCGCCGCGAAGGTGATCGCGTGCGCCGCCTGCGCGAGCAGCAGCACCCAGAACTCCGTGCCGAGGGCGGCGGTGGCGCCGAAGCGCAGCGCGGCGACCAGCCCCGCGGCGACCAGCCAGCCGTGCACGCGCTGCGGCGACAGCCAGCGCCCCTGGAACCAGAACCAGACGATCTCGATCGCGACCGACACGCCCCACAGCACGCCGATCACGCGCTTGGAGTGGCCGAGCGCGTCGAGGTAGAGCGAGAAGAAGACGTAGAGCGCGATGTGCGCCAGCACCATGAAGAAGGCGCCGGCGAAGAACCAGCGCACGCGCGGCTCGAGCAGCACCGGGGCGAGCTGCGGCGCCGGCTCGTCGGTGGCGTGCGTCTCCGGCTGGCGAGGCAGCGCGAAGGCGATCGCCGCCTGCGTCGCGAGCAGCGCGAGCAGCAGCACCGGGAACAGCGCCATGCCCTGCGCCTCCAGCACCATGCCGAACAGCAGCACCGAGACGAGGAAGCCGACCGAGCCCCAGACGCGCACCCGGCCGTAGCGTCCGGCGTCCATGCCGCCGGCGGTGCTGCTCGCCTGCGCGACCACGGTCTCGGTCAGCGGCACGATGGCCGCGTTGAAGGAGAACAGCGCCAGCGTCACCGCCGCGAGCGCGGGCGTGGACAGCGGCAGCAGGTAGGCGGTGGCGGTGCAGGCGGTCAGCACCGCGGCGAGCCGGATCAGCGCGACGCGCTCGCCGCTGCGGTCGGCGAGCACGCCCCAGACGTAGGGCGCGGCCACCCGCGTCCACGAGGGCAGCGAGGCCATCAGGCCGAGCTCGAAGGCGCCGAGCCCGAGCGACTTGAACCACAGCGGCGCGTAGGGGTTGAAGACCCCGATCACCGCGAAGCAGGCGGCCGACAGCGCGGCGCTCGCCAGCAGCGCGCGCCGCTGCAGCACCGCGTCGGACACGCGGCTCAGGCGCCGCTCGTGCGCGCGGCGATCGCCGGCGTCGCCACCTGCACGTCGCCGCACTGCGCGCGCTGGCGCAGCGCGTGCTCGATCAGCACGAGCGCGAGCATCGCCTCGGCGATCGGGGTGGCGCGGATGCCGACGCAAGGATCGTGGCGGCCGAAGGTCTCGACGGTGGCCGGCTCGCCCGCGAGGTCGATCGACTGGCGCGGCGTGCGGATCGAGCTCGTCGGCTTGATCGCGAGCGAGACGATGATGTCCTGCCCGGTCGAGATGCCGCCGAGCACGCCGCCGGCGTGGTTGCTTCTGAAACCCTCGGGCGTGAGCTCGTCGCCGTGCTCGCTGCCCTTCTGGCGCACGCTGTCGAAGCCCGCGCCGATCTCGACGCCCTTGACCGCGTTGATGCCCATCATGGCAAAGGCGATGTCGGCGTCGAGCTTGTCGAACAGTGGCGCGCCCCAGCCGACCGGCACGCCCTTGGCCTCAACGTAGAGCCGCGCGCCGACCGAGTCGCCCGCCTTGCGCAGCGCGTCCATGTAGGCCTCGAGCTCCGCGGTCTTTGCCGCGGTGGCGGCGAAGAAGGGGTTCTGTCCGACCTGGCTCCAGTCCTCGACGGGGATCTCGATCTCGCCGATCGCGGTCATGCAGCCGCGGATCTCGACGCCGAACTGCTCGCGCAGCCACTTCTTCGCCACGGCACCGGCGCCGACCATCGGCGCGGTCATGCGCGCCGACGAGCGCCCGCCGCCGCGCGGGTCGCGGATGCCGTACTTGTGCCAGTAGGTGTAGTCCGCGTGGCCGGGGCGGAAGGTCTGCGCGATGTTGCCGTAGTCCTTGCTGCGCTGGTCGGTGTTGCGGATCACGAGCGCGATCGGCGTGCCGGTGGTCTTGCCCTCGTAGACGCCCGAGAGGATCTCGACCGCGTCGGGCTCGTTGCGCTGCGTGACGTGGCGCGAGGTGCCGGGGCGGCGGCGGTCGAGCTCGGGCTGGATGTCGGCCTCGGACAGGCTCATCCCCGGCGGGCAGCCGTCGATCACGCAGCCGATGGCCGGGCCGTGCGACTCGCCGAAGTTCATGACGCGAAACAGGGTGCCGAAGGAGCTGCCGGACATGGTTTTTCTCGCTGAATGGAAAAAGCCGCCGCGGGAGGCCGGGGCGGCTTCGACGAAGCCGCGAAGGCTTCGGTGTAAGGCTCGATTCTAGCCGCGGGGCCGGCGGGCGGGCTCGCGCGCGGGGGCGTGGCGGCTCACAGCTTCGGCTCGGCCTCGGCGGAGCCTTCCTGGACCGGCCAGTCGCGGATGTAGGCCTTGAGCATGCGGTTCTCGAAGTCCTGGCCGTCCACCACCGCCTTGGCGACGTCGTAGAACGAGATCACGCCCATCAGCGTGCGCTGGCTCAGCACCGGCATGTAGCGGGCGTGGCGGCCGAGCATCATGCGGCGCACCTCGTCGATCTCGGTGTCGGGCGTGCAGGTCAGCGGATGGTCGTCCATCACCGTCTGCACCACCATCGAGCCGACCTGGCCGTTGTTGCGCACGACCGCCTTGATCACCTCGCGGAAGGTGAGCATGCCGACGAGGTCGCCGTGCGACATCACGACCAGCGAGCCGATGTCGTGCTCGGCCATGGCCTTGAGCGCATCGGCGAGCGGCTGCCCGGGCGACACGGTGAACAGCGCGTTGCCCTTGACTCGCAGGATGTCGCTGACTTTCATTTGGCTTTGTCTCCAGAGGGAAAACGAGCAGCACGAACTCGCTCGAATCGGTAAAAGTTGACTGTCAATATAGCCCACAACGTGCGTGGGAGAAACACTGGAGATTCGCACATGCCCGGACCGACCGACCCCGGCTTCGACACCCTCGCGCTGCACGCCGGCGCCGCCCCGGCTCCGGGCACCGGCGCGCGCGCGCTGCCGATCCACCTCAGCACCTCCTTCGTGTTCCGCGACAGCGACCACGCGGCGGCGCTGTTCAACATGGAGCGCGCCGGCCACGTCTACTCGCGCATCTCGAACCCGACCACCGCGGTGCTCGAGGAGCGCATCGCGGCGCTCGAGGGCGGCATCGGCGCGATCGCCACCGCGAGCGGCCAAGCGGCGCTGCACCTCGCGATCGCGACGCTGATGGGCGCGGGCTCGCACATCGTCGCCAGCAGCGCGCTCTACGGCGGCTCGCACAACCTGCTGCACTACACGCTGCCGCGCTTCGGCATCGAGACCAGTTTCGTCGCGCCCGGCGACCTCGCGGCCTGGCGCGCCGCGGTGCGGCCGAACACCCGGCTCTTCTTCGGCGAGGCGCTGGGCAACCCCGGCATGGACGTGCTCGACATCCCGGCGGTGGGCGCGCTCGCGCACGAGGCCGGCGTGCCGCTGTTGGTCGACGCGACGCTCGCGACGCCCTGGCTGCTGCGCCCCTTCGAGCACGGCGCCGACCTCGTGTTGCACTCGGCGACCAAGTTCCTCGGCGGCCACGGCACCGTGATCGGCGGGCTGCTGGTGGACGGCGGCCGCTTCGACTGGGAGGCGGCGCACGCGCGCGACGGCCGCTTCGCCGAGCTGTGCGAGCCCTACGCGGGCTTTCGCGACATGGTGTTCACCGAGGAGAGCACGGTGGGGGCCTTCCTGCTGCGTGCGCGGCGCGAGGGCCTGCGCGACTTCGGCGCCTGCCTCAGCCCGCACAGCGCCTGGCTGCTGCTGCAGGGCATCGAGACGCTGCCGCTGCGCATGGAGCGCCATGTCGGCAACGCGCTGAAGGTCGCGCGCCACCTCGCTGCGCACCCGATGGTGGCGCAGGTCGGCCACCCCGGCCTCGGGACGCACCGCGACCACGAGCTCGCGCAGCGGCTGATGCCGCGCGGCGCCGGCGCCGTGTTCAGCTTCGAGATCCGCGGCAGCCGCGAGCAGGGCCGGCGCTTCATCGAGTCGCTGAAGCTGTTCTCGCACCTCGCCAACGTCGGCGACTGCCGCTCGCTGGTGATCCACCCCGCGTCCACCACGCACTCGCGCATGGACGCCGCGGCACTCGCGCAGGCCGGCATCGGCGAGGGCACGATCCGGCTGTCGATCGGGCTGGAGGACGCTGACGACCTGATCGAGGACCTGGACCGCGCGCTGAAGGCGGCCGAGAAGCTGGGAGCCGCGAAATGAAGCTCGAACTGCACGGCCACGCCGCCTACGCCTACACCGGCGGCCTGCCCTTCGACCCCGCCCTGCCCTGCGTCGTGCTGATCCACGGCGCGATCAACGACCACAGCGTCTGGGCGCTGCAGAGCCGCTACCTCGCGCACCACGGCCGCGCGGTGCTCGCGCTCGACCTGCCCGGGCACGGGCGCAGCCTCGGGCCGGCCCTCGGCAGCGTCGAGGCGCTCGCCGCCTGGGTGGTGGATTTCCTCGACGCGGCCGGCGTCGAATCGGCCGCGCTCGCCGGCCACAGCATGGGATCGCTGATCGCGCTCGAGGCCGCCGCGCGGCTCGGCGAGCGCGCGCGCAAGCTGGTGATGGTCGGCACCGCCTGGCCAATGAAGGTCTCGCCCGCGCTGCTCGACACCGCGCTGCAGGCCCCGGAGCAGGCGATGCGCCAGGTCACCGCCTTCTCGCATTCGACGCTCGCGCCCAAGCCCTCGGCGCCGGGCCCGGGCGCCTGGCTGCACGGCGGCAGCCTCGCGCTGATGCGCCGCCTGCAGTCGCTGCACGCCGAGCGCGAGGGCGGCAACCTGTTCCACAACGACTTCGGCGTCTGCGACCGCTATGCCGGCGCCGAGGCCGCGGCGGCGGCGCTGCGCTGCCCGGCCGAACTGATCCTCGGCGAGCGCGACGTGATGACGCCGCCGCGCGCGGCGCAGCAGCTCGCCGGCGCGCTGAAGGCGCCCGTGCGGCTGCTGCCGGCGGGTCACGACCTGATGGGCGAGGCGCCCGACGTCCTACTGGACGCCCTGCGCGCCGCGCTTTGACCCACCTCGAACTCCGGGCGCGCCGCCGGCGCCCGGGACATCCGCTTTTCTGATGTGGATCAATGTTTCCGCGGATTTCCCCGCCTTCGCGTTCCCGAGTGGGGTCCCGGCATCACTTCGGGAGAACCCTGGGCGGGAATTGGAGTAGATTGGCGCCTTCGCGGGCGAAGCCGTCCCCCCACGCCCCGCTCCCCCTTGCCAGCACGCCAGACGCGCCCCCTCGTTCGGGGAGCGAGGCTGCCGCATTCCCGGGACGAAGAAAAAGATTCAGGAGCGCCCATGCAAGCAGGTTCTGTCGGACACCTTCCCGCGCCGCGCCGTCCTTCCCGGCGCGAGGCCGCGGCGACGGTGCTCCGCTGCCGCGGCTTCGGCGTGGCCTTCGGCTCCCGGACGGTGTTCTCGTCGCTGGACTGCGACCTCGCCTCGGGGAGCATCACGATCCTGGGCGGCGCGTCCGGCTCCGGCAAGTCGACGCTGCTGCACACCCTGGCCGGCCACAGCCGGCTCAACGCCCGCTTCCGCTGCTGGGGCGAGGCGAGCTACCTCGGCGAGCCGCTCGGCCGCAGGCCCGATCCCTGGCTCGCACGGCTGGACGCGCGCCTGCTGCAGATGCCGGTGCTTGTCGCACTGAAGCAGGCGCTACGCGTCCGCCCTCAACGCCCGGGCCGGCCGGGCCGGGAACTCGTCGAGGCGGAACTGCGCGCCCTCGGCGCCGCGGAGCTCGAACCCTGGCTGGGCCGCCGCGGCATCGAGCTGCCGCCGAGGCTGCTGCGGGCGCTGCCGATCCTGATCAGCGTGCTGCGCGGCGCGCCGCTGCTGCTGCTGGACGAGCCGACCGCTGGCCTGTCCGGCGGCGACGCGGACTTCGTCCTCGCGCTGATCCGCGCCGCCGCGCAGCGCAGCAGCGTGCTGGCGGTGCTGGAGAACGGGCGGCATGCCGAGCGCCTCGGCACGCAGGAACTGGTGCTTGCCGGCGGCCGCATCGGCATTGGCGAGTCCTGCGGGCAAGCGCCCGGCGGAGAGACCGCGGATGACGCCGCGCCGCCCTCGCGGGCGGGCGCCTTCGCTCCCGCGAGCCCCGCGCGCTGCGCCGCTGCGCCCGCGCCCGGCCGACTCGCCTGGCTGCTGTCCGGGCGGCTGGCCGGCACGGCGCTGGCGAGCACCGATCCGCAGATCGACACCGCGCTCGCCGCGCTCGCGCGCGCCGGCGTGAACCGCCTCGTCACGCTCTGCGAGAAGGACATCCCGCTGCGGGTGCTCGCGCGGCACGGGCTGGCGAACCTGCACCTGGCGGTGCGCGAGGGCGAGGCGCCGAGCACCGCGCAGATGCGGATGCTGCTGATCCGCATGCAGGCCCTGCTGGACCAGGGCGAGGTGCTCGCGGTGCATTGCGGCGACGGCGCGGATCGCACCGGGACGGTGCTGGCCGCTTGGCTGATGCACTCGGAGCGCATTCCGGCCGAGGCCGCGCTGGCACGCCTGCGCGGCGCCGATCCCGGCTTCGCGGGCAAGGCCGTGCAGGAGCGCTTCCTGTCCGCCTTCGGGGCCGCGTTGCCGCAGGACCGAGAAGGAAGAGGAGGATCGCGATGAATCTGAGCGACGCGCTGCGCGACTCTGCCGGGGGCATCCCCGAGTGCCTGGCCGCTGCCTGCATCGACGTCGCCGCCGGCGTGCTGACGGCGATCGAGACGCTGGAGTCGCATCCGCGGCCGGTGATCGAGCTGCTCGGCCCGGCCACCGCCGAGCTGTTCAACGGGCCGAACGTCACGGCGATCGAGGCGCTGTTCCGCCGCGCTCGCGGCGACGCCTCGGGCGGCCGGCGCCACTTCCAGGAAATCATCCTGCACAGCGAGCGCCTGATGCACCTGCTGCTGCGCAGCCGCGCTCACCCGGAATATGTGCTGGCCTTCGTCTGCCGCCGCTCCGCCAACCTCGACCTGGCGCTGACCCGGGCGAGGCGCGCGCTGCCGGCGATCGAAGCCTCGCTCTGAGCCGGACCCACCCGTCCCCGATCGCGCCCCGGTTCAGGCCGCCCGGGACAGCGGCGGGACGGCGACGGTCTCCCCGAGCAGGTCCGCGGCGCTCAGGCACTGCAGCTCGCCCGGCCGCCACAGCGCCGGCACCGGCGGCTCGGGAGCGATCAGCAGCCGGGCCACCAGCGGCGCGGCCGCCTGCCGCTGCAGGTCCACCAGCAGCACATGGCGCGCGCCGCCCGCCTCGTCGAGCCGCCCCACCCAGTCCATCGCCTCCAGCGCCTCGAGCACCGGCTCGATCAGCAGCGGGTCGGTGCGCAGCCGCGCCGCGAGCTCGAGCGCGTCGAGGCCGCGCGCCTCGCCCTGCTGCGCCGCGTGCAGCTCGCGCAGCAGCGCCAGCGCGATGTGGAAGCGCTGCCCCGCGACGGCAGGCCCGCGCACCACGCCCATCTGCAGGCTCGGTGCATGGGCCGCCAGCACCGCGCCGAGCAACACGATCAGCCAGCTGGCATGGATCCAGATCAGGAAGATCGGCACCGTCGCGAAGGCGCCGTAGATCGCCGAGTAGGTCGGCACCTGGCCCAGGTACCAGGCGAGCAACCGCTTGGCGGCCTCCAGGCCGACCGAGACGAACACGCCGCCGGCCAGCGCGTGCGTCCAGCGCACGTCGGTGTTGGGCACGCAGCGAAACAGCGCGGCGAAGGCCAGCGCGAGGAGCAGGAACTCCAGCGCGTTGAGCAGCATCGCGAGGCTGCCGGGCAGGTAGGCGGCCACGCCCTGCGGGCCGAGCACGCGCGACGTGAGGGTCAGACTCATGCCGAGCAGCAGCGGCCCGAGCGTGAGCGCCGCCCAGTACACCAGCAACCGCTGCGCCAGCGGCCGCGGCTTGCGCACGCGCCAGATCGCGTTGAGCGTGCGGTCGATCGTCAGCATCAGCGCCAGCGCCGACGCGAGCAGCGCGACGAGGCCGACCACCCCGAGCCGGTTGGCCTTCGCGGCGAACTGCGTCAGGTAGCGCAGCACCGGCTGCGCGATCGCGTCCGGCACCAGGCTCTGCACGAAGTAGCGCTCGAGCGCGAGCTGGAAGCTGGAGAAGATCGGGAAGGCGGTGAACACCGCCAGCGTCACGGTGAACAGCGGCACCAGCGCGATCAGCGTCGTGAAGGTCAGGCTGCTCGCGCTCAGCCCGAGCCGGTCCTCGCGCACGCGCTGCTGCAGCGTGCGCAGCGTCTCGCGCCAGGGCCAGGACCGCAGCGTGTGCAGCAGCAGCGCGAGCCGGCCGCGCCGAGCCGGGGACGGGCCGAGGGTCGGGATCATGGCCGGTATGATGCCATCGATGAATCGATGGACCGCCGTGCAGTGGACCCGTGTGCTCGCCGTGGGCAGCGTTCTCGGGCTGATCGTGCTGGGGCTGGCCTGGGAGCTGTGGCTGGCGCCGCTGCGGCCCGGCGGCTCCTGGCTGGCATTGAAGGTGCTGCCGCTGGCGCTGCCGCTCGCCGGGCTGATCAAGCAGCGCATGTACACCTACCGCTGGGTCAGCCTGCTGGTCTGGCTCTACTTCACCGAGGGCATGGTTCGCGCCACGAGCGAGCCGGCCCCCGGCGCCGTGTTCGCGGCGATCGAGGTGCTGCTGTGCCTGGTGCTGTTCGCCGCCTGCGGGCTGCACGTGCGCTGGCGCCTGCGCAACGCCGCCGCCCCCCGAACGGAGACCGTGCAATGAATCCCGAGCTGCTGAACGAGTTGCGTGCCGCCGTCGGCGACGCGCAGGTGCTGACCGAGGGCGACCTCTCCGCCTACGAGCTCGACTGGCGCAAGCGCTTCCGCGGCCGCGCGCTCGCGGTGGTGCGCCCCGCGAACTCGCAGGAGGTGGCCGCGGTAGTGCGCGCGTGCGCGCGTCACGGCGCGAGCCTCGTGCCGCAGGGCGGCAACACCGGACTGGTGGGCGGTGCGACCCCGGACACGTCGGGCCGCCAGGTGCTGCTGAGCCTGCAGCGCATGAACCGCGTGCGCGAGATCGACGCCGCGAACCTGACGATGACGGTCGAGGCCGGCTGCGTGCTGCAGGCGCTGCAGCAGCAGGCCAAGGCGGCCGGGCTGCTGTTCCCGCTCAGCCTCGCCGCCGAGGGCAGCTGCACGATCGGCGGCAACCTCGCCACCAACGCCGGGGGCACGCAGGTGCTGCGCTACGGCAACGCGCGCGAGCTGTGCCTCGGCCTCGAGGTGGTCACCGCCGCGGGCGAGGTCTGGGAGGGCCTGAGCGGGCTGCGCAAGGACAACACCGGCTACGACCTGCGCGACCTGTTCATCGGCAGCGAGGGCACGCTCGGCATCATCACCGCGGCGACGCTGAAGCTCCACCCGCTGCCGGCGGCCTCGATGACGGCGCTGGCGGCGCTCGACTCGCTCGAGGCGGCGGTGGCGCTGCTGCAGATGGCGCAGGCCCGGCTCGGGGCGGGCCTCACCGGCTTCGAGGTGATGAACGAGGCCTCGCTCGCGCTGGTGCGCCGGCACTTCCCGCAGCTGCCGCAGCCGCTCGCGCCCTCGCCGTGGATGGCGCTGCTCGAGCTGTCGGACACCGAGTCGGCCGAGCATGCGCGCGCCGGCTTCGAATCGCTGCTCGAGGCGGCGCTGGAGGCCGGCACGATCGCCGACGCGGCGGTGGCCGAGAGCATCGAGCAGTCGCGCGCGCTGTGGCACCTGCGCGAGTCGATCCCGCTCGCGCAGGCCGAGGAAGGCCTCAACATCAAGCACGACATCGCGCTGCCGGTCTCGCGCATCCCCGCCTTCGTGGCCGAGACCGACGCCGAGCTGCAGCGGCGCTTCCCCGGCGTGCGGCTGATCGACTTCGGCCACCTCGGCGACGGCAACCTGCACTACAACGTGCAGGCGCCCGAGGGCCAGGCGGCGGCCGACTTCCTCGCCACGCAGGAGGCGCCGATCAACGAGGTGGTCTACGACGCGGTGCAGCGCTATGCCGGCTCGATCTCGGCCGAGCACGGCATCGGCCAGCTCAAGCGCGAGGAGCTCGCGCAGCGCAAGTCGCCGGTGGCGCTCGGGCTGATGCGCTCGATCAAGCAGGCGCTCGATCCGGCCGGGCTGATGAACCCGGGCCGCATGGTCTGAACCTGAACCGGTCGCCGCGCGCGATCGTCCCGCTTCAGCAGCCCGCCGCGGCCGTCGCCTCGTCGACCGGGGCCACCTGCAGCTCGTACTCGAGCGCCCCCTGGGGCGCGCCGCGGTACTCCTGGAAGCGCATCAGCGCCGGCTTGCGCCGGCTCACCAGCCGCTCGCCGCCATGGAAGGCGAAGCCCGGCCCGTGCACGCTCAGGCGCACGCGCGCGAGCCCGTCGTCGCCGTAGACGAGCACGACGCCACGGTACTGGAAGCGCCCCTGCGGGCAGGCGAGGTCGCGCGGCACGCCGGGCTCGAGCCGCAGCGCGACGCGCTCGACCAGATCGCCGCCGGCATCGCGCACCGTCAGCTCGAAGCTGCGCGCGACGGGCGCCTGCCGCCCCTCGGGCGGCAGCTCCGCCGCGGCCGCGGCATGCGCGGGATCCGGCGCCGGCGGGTGGGCCGCCGGGTCGAAGGGCAGCGCCCGTCCGGGCCGCGGGTTGTAGGCGAAGGGCAGCAGCAGCGCGTGCGCCACCGGCGCATCGAGCCCGTCCACCCGCCCCGCGACGCTCGCGAACCCGGACGGATCGAAGGCCAGCTTGGCATGGCGCGCGTCACGCGTGCGCACGAAGATCGTGCCGGGCGTTCCGGCATCGAGCCGCAGGCGCGCCGCGTAGCCGTCGGCCGGGGCCTGCTCGGCATAGCGCAGCAGATGGCCGTACGAGGGACTGGCGATGCGCTGCGCCGCCTGCGACAGGAACTGCAGGCCGCCTCCCGCGGGTGCGGACAGCTCCAGCTGCGGCGCGTCCCGTCCGATCCGCAGCGGGAACAGGTCGGCCTGCGCCGGGTCGGCGACCGGCCGGTTCTCGACGAAGCTCCAGCCGAACATCCGGCCGTCGGCGAGCGTGCCGAGCATCGCGTGGCCGCCCGGCACGCTCGCCGCCGGCACCGGCAGCGTCTGCAGCAGCAGCTCCGCGCCGGCATGCGCCGGCACCTCGGTCAGGCGCTGGAAGCCCTCGCGCTCGACCTCGAGCGTTGCGCCCGAGCCCGCCAGGCCAGGCGCCGGCAGCGGCAGCTCGAAGCGACCCTCCGCTCCAGTGCGGGTTCTGGCGCGATAGCTGCGGTCCCAGACCAGCTGCCCCTCGCTCCAGCCCCAGCCGCGCTGGGTGATCGTGACGGTGGCCTCCGGGACCGGCTCGCCACTGCGGTACTCGACGAGCCGGCCGCGCACCGGCTCCGGCGCGCAGGCCGGGAGCGCCGCGGCGGCCATCGCGAGCAGGATCGGACCGAGAAGTCGCATCGCTCACCTCCGCGGCCGCGCGCCGGCCGTCGTCCGGATTCGACACCCTCCGCTCGCCCTGCGCGCGCTGCGCAGCACGAGCGGCCCTGGCGGAGACGCCGCGCGCCGGCGCCCGCGCTACTGCAACGGTTCCTTCAGCGCCGGCGGCACCGGCAGCGAGAACACCTCGATGCCCTCGTCGGCGAGCGCCTTGGCCTCGTCGCGCGTGGTCTGGCCGCGGATGCCGCGCGCTTCGGCCTCGCCATGGTGGATGCGCCGCGCCTCCTCGGCGAAGCGCTGGCCCACGTCCTCGGTGTTGCGCATCACCTCGCGCACCGCCTTCATCCAGGCCGCGGCCAGCGCGTCGGCCGGCGCCGCTGCGGCCGGATCGGCCGGCGGCTGCGGCTCGCGCGCGCCCGACAGGTTCAGCCGCGGCGCGCTCGGGCGGCGCACCACCTCGCGCTCGCCGCACAGCGGGCATTCGAGCAGCCCGCGCTGCAGCTGCGTCTGGAAGTCGTCTTCCGAACCGAACCAGCCCTCGAAGCCGTGCCCCTGGCGGCACTGCAGGTCGAGCACCTTCATCGCTTCACCCCCCTTTCGCCCCCGCATCGGCCGGGTCCGCGCGCCACTGCAGCGGCCAGCGCCCGGCGCGCCAGTTCTGCAGCCACATCAGCGCGACCATGGTCTTCACGTCGGTGACGCGGCCGTCGCGCACCCAGGCATCGAGCTCCTCGGGCGTCGCGGCGAAGACCTCGACGAACTCGCCGTTGTCGAGCGCGCGCTCGCCGAGCGTCAGCCCGCGTGCGAACCAGATCTCGATGCCCTCGTCGGAATAGGCGATCGCGTTGTGCAGCACCCCGGCCTGCGCCCACTCGCGCGCACGGTAGCCGGTCTCCTCGGCCAGTTCGCGCACCGCGCACTGCCAGCCCGGCTCGCCGGCGTCGATCTTGCCCGCGGGAAACTCGATCATCACCCGGCCCATCGGATAGCGGTACTGGCGCTCGAGCACCAGCCGCCCGTCGTCGAGCAGCGGCACGATCATCACCGCGCCGGGATGCCGGATGTACTCGCGGTGCGCGGTCTGGCCGTCGGGCAGCCGCACGGTGTCGCGGCGCACCTCGAGGAAGTGGCCGCGGTAGACCTCCTGGGAGTCCAGGCAGGTTTCGTCGAGCGAGGGAGAGGAGGACATTGCGTTCCCGTAAGGGACGCCCCCGGGCGGAGGCGGCAATGTGCTAGCCGCGCCGGCGCCGCAGGTAGCGCCAGACGAACCCGGGGAACGCCAGCGTGAAGAACAGGCAGAGCATCACGGCGTAGAACTCCCAGCCCTGCGGGTGGTTCTGGCCGATGCGCCGCTCCAGGCCGAAGCCCAGCAGCAGCACCAGTGCGCACAATAGCAGCAGTTCGAGCAGGCGCCAGCCGAGGCCCTTGGGCTCGCGCCGGGGCCCGACCAGCAGCAGCCGCTCGGTGACGAAAGGCAGGTTGGCCGCGACGGCGGCCACCAGCAGCACCAGCCAAACGGCTGCCGTCTGGCTCATGGCGCGATCAGACCGCGAGCGACTTCAGCACCGCCTGCACGCACCAGGCCATCAGGCCGCCGGGCAGCAGGCCGAGGCCGAGCACCGCGAGGCCGTTGACCGACAGCACGGCGCGCACGTCGCCGTTCATGCGGATCGGCGCGGTGTCCGTCGGCTCGTCGAAGTACATCACCTTCACCACGCGCAGGTAGTAGAAGGCGCCGATCAGCGACAGCATCACGGCGATGATCGCCAGCCAGGTGTAGCCGCCGACGTTGGTCGTCAGCAGCGCCTGCAGCACGCTCAGCTTGGCGAAGAAGCCGACCGTCGGCGGCAGGCCGGCGAGCGAGAACATGAAGATCGCCATCACCGCGGCGTACCAGGGGCTGCGGCGCGCGAGGCCCTTGAGGTCGTCGAGCTCCTCGGCCTCGTGGCCGGCGCGGGCCAGCAGCATGATGATGCCGAAGGTGCCCAGCGTCGTCAGCACGTAGGTGACGATGTAGTACATCGCCGAGCTGTAGGCGTTGGCGGCCGACAGCGTGTTGCCGTTGACCACGCCCGCGGTCATGCCGAGCAGCATGAAGCCCATCTGCGCGATGGTCGAGTAGGCCAGCATGCGCTTGAGGTTGGTCTGGGCGATCGCGGCGAGGTTGCCGAGCACGAGCGAGGACACCGACAGCACGATCAGCATCTGCTGCCAGTCGACCGCGAGGCCGAGCATGCCCTCGACGAGCAGGCGCACGACGATCGCGAACGCGGCGAGCTCCGGGGCACCTGCGATCAGCAGCGTGACGGCGGTCGGGGCGCCCTGGTAGACGTCGGGCACCCACATGTGGAAGGGCACCGCGCCGAGCTTGAACGCCAGGCCCGCGACCACGAACACCAGGCCGAACACCAGCACCTGCCGGTTGATCTGGCCGGTGCCGATCGCCGCGAACACCTCGCCGAGCTCGAGCGAGCCGGTGGCGCCGTAGATCATCGACATGCCGTAGAGCAGGAAGCCGCTGGCCAGCGCGCCCAGCACGAAGTACTTCATCGCCGCCTCGGTGGACTGCGCGTGGTCGCGGCGCAGCGCCACCAGCGCGTAGAGCGCCAGCGCCTGGAGCTCGAGGCCCAGGTAGATCATCAGGAAGTTGTTCCCGCCGATCATGATGTGCAGGCCGAGCAGCGCCAGCATCGACAGCGTGAACAGCTCGCCCTTGAGCATCTCGCGCTCGCCGGCATAGGGCCGCGCGTAGACCAGCGTGACCATCACCGCGACGGTGGCGAAGAAGCCCAGCAGGCTGCCCATCGGGTCGGCGACCACCATGCCCTGCAGCGCGAACTCGGACAGCCCGGAGCTGAAGTGGCTGAACTGCCAGGCCGCGACCGCGGCGAGCGACAGCATCGTCAGCACGTAGGTGAGCGTGCGGCGCGGGTCCTTCGAGAAGAGATCGATGATGGCGATGGCGCAGGCGGCCACCAGCAGCAGGATCTGGGGTTGGATCGCGATCCAGTTCATGTCGTTCATAGCGGTCGCGCCCTCACTGCAGTTTCGAGACGGCGACGTGCCGGAGCAGGTCGGTCACCGAGTGGTGCATCACGTCGGTGAAGGGTTTCGGATAGACGCCCATCCACAGCACGGCCACCGCCAGCACCGCGAGCATCAGGAACTCGCGGGCGTTGATGTCGGTGAGCGTGCGCACGTTGTCGTTGGTCACCGGGCCGAAGTAGACGCGCTTGTACATCCACAGCGTGTAGGAGGCGCCGAAGACCAGGGCGGTCGCGGCGATCGCGCCGAGCCAGAAGTTCACCTGCACGGTGCCGAGGATGACCATCCACTCGCCGACGAAGCCGGCGGTGCCGGGCAGGCCGGCATTGGCCATCGAGAACAGCAGCGCGAAGGCAGCGAACTTGGGCATCGTGTTGACGACGCCGCCGTAGTCACCGATCTGGCGCGAGTGCATGCGGTCGTAGAGCACCCCGATGCACAGGAACATCGCGCCCGAGACGAAGCCGTGCGAGATCATCTGCACGATCGCGCCCGAGACGCCGAGCTCGTTGAACAGGAAGAAGCCGAGCGTCACGAAGCCCATGTGGGCGACCGACGAGTAGGCCACCAGCTTCTTCATGTCCTGCTGCACCAGCGCGACGAGGCCGATGTAGACCACCGCCACCAGCGACAGGCCGATCACGAGCCAGTCGAGCTCGCGGGTCGCGTCGGGCGCGATCGGCATCGAGAAGCGCAGGAAGCCGTAGGCGCCGAGCTTCAGCATGATCGCCGCCAGCACCACCGAGCCGCCGGTGGGCGCCTCGACGTGCGCGTCGGGCAGCCAGGTGTGCACCGGCCACATCGGCACCTTCACGGCGAAGGCCATGAAGAAGGCGCCGAACAGCAGCATCTGCGCATCCAGCGGCAGCGGCAGGCGGTGCCAGGTCAGGATGTCGAAGCTGTAGTTGGACTTGTAGTACAGGTAGATCAGCGCCACCAGCATCAGCAGCGAGCCGAGCAGCGTGTACAGGAAGAACTTGAAGGCCGCATACACGCGGCGCGGACCGCCCCAGACGCCGATGATGATGTACATCGGGATCAGCGTGGCCTCGAAGAACACGTAGAACAGCAGGCCGTCGAGCGCGCTGAACACGCCGACCATCAGGCCGGAGAGGATCAGGAAGGCGCCCATGTACTGGTTGGTGCGCTCGGTGATGACTTCCCAGCCCGCGATCACGACGATGATCGTGATGAACGCGGTCAGCAGCACGAACCAGACGGAGATGCCGTCGACGCCGAGGTGGTAGCGCACGTTGAAGCGCTCGATCCACATCAGGCTCTCGACGAACTGCATCGCCGAGGTGCCGGCGTCGAAGCCGGTGTAGAGCGGGATCGTGACGGCGAAGCTCAGGATCGCGCCGACGAGCGCGATCCAGCGCACCATGCCGGCCTGGCTGTCGCGGCCGAGGCCGAGCAGCAGGACGCCGAAGGCGACCGGCAGCCAGATGGCGAGACTCAGGAGACCCATGTGCGCCTCCCGATCAGCGGTTGAACAGCACGAACCAGGTCATCAGCGCGAAGACGCCGATGATCATGACCAGTGCGTAGTGGTAGATGTAGCCCGACTGGAGGCGGCGCACGACGCCCGCGAACCAGCCGACCAGCTTGGCGGAGCCGTTGACCGCGACACCGTCGATCAGCGCCATGTCGCCGCCCTTCCACAGCCCCACGCCGAAGACGCGGGCGCCCCTCGCGAAGAGGTTCTCGTTGATCCAGTCCATGTAGTACTTGTTTTCCATGATGCGCAGGATCGGGCCCGAGCGCGCCTTGATGGCTGCGGGAATCTCGGGCTTGACCATGTAGAACACGTAGGCGAGCACGACGCCGGCGAGCGCGAGCCAGAACGGCGCGGTCTGCAGGCCGTGCAGCGCCATGCCCATGGCGCCGTGGAACTCCTCGGCGAGGTGGGCCATCGCCGGGTGCGCCTCGGTGTTCACGAAGATCGCATCCTTCAGGAAGTCGCCGAACAGCATCGGCTGGATCGTCAGGTAGCCGATCACGACCGAGGGGATGGCCAGCAGCGCCAGCGGCACCCACACCACCCACGGCGACTCGTGCGGCTTCTGGCCGGGGGCCAGGCCGTGGTGGTGGTCGTGGTCGGGCTCCTCGTCGCTGTGGTGGTCACCGTGGTGGTGCTGCCCGAAGTGCTCCTTGCCGTGGAAGACGAGGAAGTACATGCGGAACGAGTAGAAGGCCGTGACGAACACGCCTGCGATCACCGCGAAGGTCGCGAAGCCGGCGGCCGGCAGGTTGCTCGACTGCACCGCGATGATGATGCTGTCCTTCGAGTAGAAGCCCGAGAACAGGGGCGTTCCGATCAGCGCGAGCGACCCGAGCAGCGAGGTGATCCAGGTGATGGGCATGTACTTGCGCAGGCCGCCCATGTTGCGGATGTCCTGGTCGTGGTGCATGCCGATGATCACCGAGCCCGCGCCGAGGAACAGCAGCGCCTTGAAGAAGGCGTGCGTCATCAGGTGGAACACCGCGACCGAGTAGGCCGAGGCGCCGAGCGCCACCGTCATGTAGCCGAGCTGCGACAGCGTCGAGTACGCGACCACGCGCTTGATGTCGTTCTGGATGATGCCGAGGAAGCCCATGAAGAGGGCCGTGATCGCGCCGATGATCAGGATGAAGTTCAGCGCGGCGTCCGACAGCTCGAACAGCGGGGACATGCGCGACACCATGAAGATGCCCGCGGTCACCATGGTGGCCGCGTGGATCAGCGCGGAGATCGGCGTCGGGCCTTCCATCGAGTCCGGCAGCCAGACGTGCAGCGGGAACTGCGCCGACTTGCCCATCGCGCCGATGAACAGGCAGATGCAGATCACCGTGATCAGCAGCCACTCGGTGCCGGGGAAGATCAGCGTGCCGAGCTCGGGAGCGCGCGCGAAGATCTCGGTGTAGTTGAGCGTGCCGGTGTAGGCGACGATCAGGCCGATGCCGAGGATGAAGCCGAAGTCGCCGACCCGGTTGACCAGGAAGGCCTTCATGTTGGCGAAGATCGCGCTCGGCTTGTTGAACCAGAAGCCGATCAGCAGGTAGGACACCAGGCCCACCGCCTCCCAGCCGAAGAAGAGCTGCAGCAGGTTGTTGCTCATGACCAGCATGAGCATCGAGAACGTGAACAGCGAGATGTAGGAGAAGAAGCGCTGGTAGCCGGGGTCCTCCTCCATGTAGCCGATGGTGTAGATATGCACCATCAGCGACACGAAGGTGACGACCACCATCATCATCGCGGTCAGGCCGTCGACGAGGAAGCCGACTTCCATCTTCAGGCCGCCGAGCACCATCCATTCGTAGATGGTGGCGTTGAAGCGCGCGCCGTCCACCGCCACCTGCTTGAGCACGAGGGCGGAGATGACGAAGGCGATCGCGACGCCGAGGATCGTGAAGACGTGGGCGCCGCGGCGGCCGATGAAGCTGCCGAACAGGCCGGCGAGGATGGCTCCGAGCAGCGGTGCCAGCGGCACCGCCAGGAGCAGGGTCGAAGAGAGCTCGTTCATGTTGTGACTTTTCCGCTCCGCGCTTTAGCCCTTGAGGGTGTCCAGCTCGCTGACGTTGATCGTCTCGCGATTGCGGAACAGCACCACCAGGATCGCCAGGCCGATGGCCGATTCGGCCGCCGCCACCGTCAGGATGAAGAACACGAACACCTGGCCGGCCATGTCGCCCAGGTAGTGCGAGAAGGCGACGAAGTTCAGGTTGACCGCCAGCAGCATCAGCTCGATCGCCATCAGCAGCACGATCAGGTTCTTGCGGTTCATGAAGATGCCGATCACCGACATCGCGAACAGGATCGCGCCCAGCGAAAGGTAATGTCCGAGCGTGAGCGTCATGCCTGGCCTCCATTCGGCGCAGCTTGTTGTTCGGTCGAGGCGGCGGCCTCGCGCGCCACCGGCACGTTCACGATGCGCAGGCGCTGCGCCTTGGTCACGCGCACCTGCTCGGCCGGGTCGGTCCAGCGCGAGTCCTTGCGGCGGCGCATCGTCAGCGCGATCGCGGCGATGATCGCGACGAGCAGGATCACCGCGGCGATCTCGAGCGGATACAGGTACTGGGTGTAGAGCACCACGCCGAGCGCCTTGGTGTTGCCGAGCTGCGCGAGCTCGGGCGCCATCGGCTGCACCTCGCTGAGGCGGAAGCCGCCAAGCAGCACCACCGCCATCTCCAGCGCGATCACCACGCCGATCACCGCGGCGAGCGGGAAGTGCTTCCAGAAGCCGTCGCGCACCTGCTCGTTGTTGAAGTCGAGCATCATCACGACGAAGAGGAACAGCACCATGACCGCGCCGACGTAGACGAGCACCAGCGCGATGGCAAGGAACTCGGCGCGCAGCAGCATCCACACGCAGGACGCGTTGAAGAAGGCAAGCACCAGGTAGAGGGCCGCATGCACGGTGCTGCGGGCGGTGATCACGCGGAATCCTGCGAAGAGCAGGACCGCGGAGAAGACGTAAAAGAGCGCGGTCGTGGTATCCATGTCGTTCTCTGTTTTCGGGCTGGCCGGCCTCCACGCCGGCATCTCGTGGGCTCCGCCGGGTTTCAGCGGTAGCGCGCGTCAGCCTCCTTAGCGGCCGCGATCTCCTTCTCGTAGCGGTCGCCCACCGCGAGCAGCATGTCCTTCGTGAAGTACAGGTCGCCGCGCTTCTCGCCGTGGTACTCGAGGATGTTGGTCTCGACGATCGAGTCGACCGGGCAGCTCTCCTCGCAGAAGCCGCAGAAGATGCACTTGGTCAGGTCGATGTCGTAGCGCGTCGTGCGGCGCGAGCCGTCGGCGCGGATGTCGGACTCGATCGTGATCGCCATCGCGGGGCACACCGCCTCGCACAGCTTGCAGGCGATGCAGCGCTCCTCGCCGTTCTCGTAGCGGCGCAGCGCGTGCAGGCCGCGGAAGCGCGGCGACAGCGGCGTCTTCTCCTCGGGGAACTGCACCGTGATGTTGCGCGACAGAAAGTGCCGGCCCGTGAGGGCCAGCCCCTTGAAGAGCTCCGTCAACATGAAGCTGTTGACGAAATGCTTGATGGAAGCTACAGCAGACATGGTTTTTTACCTCGTCGACTTCCGCGGCTCAGGGCCAGATGTTCCAGGGCGACTGCATCCACAGTCCGATCACCACGAGCCACACCAGCGTCACCGGAATGAAGATCTTCCAGCCCAGGCGCATGATCTGGTCGTAGCGGAAGCGCGGGAAGGTCGCGCGGATCCACAGGAACATCGTGACGAGCACGAAGGTCTTGATCCCCAGCCAGATCCAGCCCGGGATCCAGTTGAACAGTGCGCTGTCGATCGGGGGCAGCCAGCCACCGAAGAACATCAGCGCGGCGAGTGCGGCGATCAGGATCATGTTCGCGTACTCGGCCAGGAAGAACATCGCGAAGGCCATGCCGGAGTACTCGATCATGTGACCGGCGACGATCTCAGACTCGCCCTCGACGACGTCGAAGGGATGGCGGTTCGTCTCGGCGATGCCGGAGATGAAGTACACCACGCAGATCGGCAGCAGCGGCAGCCAGTTCCACGACAGGAAGGTCAGGCCCATCTCGGCCATCTGCCCACGCGACTGGCTCATGACGATCTCGGTCATGTTCAGGCTGCCGGCGACCATCAGCACCACGACGAAGCAGAAGCCCATCGCGATCTCGTAGGACACCATCTGCGCGGACGCGCGCAGCGCGCCCAGGAAGGCGTACTTCGAGTTCGAGGCCCAGCCGGCGATGATCACGCCGTAGACCTCGAGCGAGGTGATGGCCATCAGGAACAGCAGGCCGGCGTTGATGTTGGCCAGCGCCACGTCCGGGCCGAACGGCACCACCGCCCACGCAGCCAGCGCCGGCATGATGGTCATGATCGGCGCCAGGAAGAACAGGCCCTTGTTCGCCGCGGTCGGGGCGATGATCTCCTTGAAGATCAGCTTGACCGCGTCGGCGATCGGCTGCAGCAGGCCGAAGGGACCGACCCGGTTCGGACCGGGGCGGATCTGCGTCCAGCCGATGGCCTTGCGCTCCCACAGCGTCAGGTAGGCGACACAGATCATCAGCGGCAGCACCACCGCGACGATCTTCACGAGCGACCACACCAGCGGCCACAGGCCGCCGAGGGTGGTCTGGCCGTAGCCAGTGATGGTTTCAAGCATTGCGGTCTCCCTCTCGCCTCACGCCCTCATTGCGCCCGCTCGACGCGGATCGGACCGAACATCGCGCCGAGCGCGGCGGTCGCCGGGTGGCCGGCGGCCACGCGCACGCACTGCGCCGGCAGCGACGCGTCGGGCACTGCCAGCAGCTCCACTGCCGCGCCGCCCTGGCTCACGCGCACCCTGGCGCCCGGCGCCAGACCGAGCTGCGACCACAGCGCTGCCGGCAGCCAGGCCACCGGCGGACGCGCGTCGGCCGTCATCTGCAGCGACGGGGCACGGCGCACCAGCGCGTCGGAGCTGTAGATCGGCACGTGCGCGATGCGCTCGAGGCCGCCCGCCGCGGCCGGTGCCGAAGCCTTCACCTGCGACGCGACCGCGCGGTTGTCGAGGCGCGAGCGCAGCTGCTCGACGTCGCCCAGCGCCTCGGCACGCACTTCCTCGGAGGTCTCCTGCGCGAAGCCCTGCAGGCCCAGCACGTTGCCGAGCACGCGCAGCACCTTCCACGCCGGACGGGTCTCGCCCTGCGGCTTGGCCACGCCGAAGAAGCTCTGCACGCGGCCCTCGGCGTTGACGAAGGTGCCCGAGGTCTCGGCGAAGGGCGCGATCGGCAGCAGCACGTCGGCGTAGTCGAGCGCGGCGGTCTTGAACGCCGTCATCGCGACGACCATCTCGGCGCCGTGCATCACCTTCAGCGCCTGTGCCGCATTGGCGGCATCGAGCTCGGGCTCGACGTTCAGCAGCAGGTAGGCCTTGAGCGACTCGGTCAGCATCTGGCCGGCGTTGAGGCCGCCCTGTCCGGGCATCGCCTTCACGAGCTGCGCGCCGACGGTGTTGGCGGCCTCGCTCAGGTAGCCGACGGTCGCGCCGGTCTGCTCGGCGATCCAGTTCGCGACGGCCAGCAGCGCATCGGCCTGCGGGTGCTGCGCGGCGGCGTTGCCGAGCAGCACCGCCTTGTGCTCGCCCGACAGCAGCGAGCGCGCGACGACCACGGCCGGCTCGGTCGCCTCGCCACCGAACGGCGACGCGGCGCCACGCTCGGCAGCGACCGCAGCGGCCACGTTGGCCAGCGCCCGCAGCCAGGCGCTCGGCTCGGCGATCGTGGTCGAGGCCATCGGCATCAGCCAGTCGTCGGCCAGCGCATGCAGGCTATGCACCTGGCAGCCGCGCTTGGCGGCCTGGCGCAGGCGCTGCGCGAACAGCGGGTGGTCCTTGCGCAGGAAGGAGCCGACCACCAGCGCGCGCTGCAGCGTCGACAGCGACGCGATCGAGGTGCCGAGCCAGCGTGCGCCCTGCCCTGCCGCGAAGTCGGCATGGCGGGTGCGGAAGTCGATGTTCTCGCTGCCGAGGCCGCGCACGAGCTTGGCCAGCAGGTGCAGCTCCTCCACCGTGCTGTGCGCGGTGCCGAGCGCGCCGATGCTGTGCGCGCCGTGCTGCTCCCTGATCTGCTTGAGGCCGTTGGCGACGTACTCGAGCGCCGTGGTCCAGTCCACCTCGCGCCACTGGCCGCCCTGCTTGAGCATCGGCTGCGTCAGGCGCTCGTTGGCGTTCAGCGCCTCGTACGAGAAACGGTCGCGGTCGGCGATCCAGCACTCGTTGACCGCCTCGTTCTCGAGCGGCAGCACGCGCATCACGCGGCCGGCGCGCACCTGCACGATCAGGTTCGAGCCGGTCGAGTCGTGCGGACTGACCGACTTGCGGCGCGACAGCTCCCACGGACGCGCCGAGTAGCGGTAGGGCTTGCTCGTGATCGCGCCGACCGGGCACAGGTCGATCATGTTGCCCGACAGCTCGGAGTCGACCGTGTCGCCGACGAAGCTCATGATCTCGGAGTGCTCGCCGCGGTTGACCATGCCGAGCTCCATCTGCCCGGCGATCTCCTGGCCGAAGCGGACGCAGCGCGTGCAGTGGATGCAGCGCGTCATCTCCTCGAGCGACAGCAGCGGGCCGACGTCCTTGTGGAACACGACGCGCTTTTCCTCGGCGTAGCGCGAGTTCGAGGCGCCGTAGCCGACGGCGAGGTCCTGCAGCTGGCACTCGCCGCCCTGGTCGCAGATCGGGCAGTCGAGCGGGTGGTTGATCAGCAGGAATTCCATCACGCCCTGCTGCGCCTTGACCGCCTTGTCGCTCTTCGTGCGCACGATCATGCCCTGCGTCACCGGGGTGGCACAGGCGGGCAGCGGCTTCGGTGCCTTCTCGACCTCGACGAGGCACATGCGGCAGTTCGCCGCGATCGACAGCTTCTTGTGATAGCAGAAATGCGGGACGTAGGTGCCGGCCTTCTCGGCAGCATGCATGACCATGCTGCCCTCGGGCACTTCCACCTTCTTCCCGTCGAGTTCGATTTCAACCATGGTGCTTCGGGTCCTCAGACGTAGGCGGGGACCAGACAGGTCTTGTGTTCGATGTGATGAGCGAACTCATCGCGGTAGTGCTTGATGAAGGCGCGCACCGGCATCGCCGCCGCGTCACCCAGCGCGCAGATCGTGCGCCCCTGGATGTTGTCGGCCACCGAGTTCAGCAGGTCCATGTCCTCGGGACGGCCCTTGCCGTGCTCGATGCGGTCGAGCATGCGCCACATCCAGCCGGTGCCCTCGCGGCACGGCGTGCACTGCCCGCAGGACTCGTGCATGTAGAAGTACGAGAGGCGCAGCAGCGACTTGACCGCGCAGCGCGTGTCGTCCATCACGATGACGGCGCCCGAGCCCAGCATCGAGCCGGCCTTGGCGATGGAGTCATAGTCCATCGTGCAGTCCATCATGATGTGGCCCGGCAGCACCGGCGCGGACGAGCCGCCCGGGATCACGCCCTTGAGCTTGCGGCCCGCGCGCACGCCGCCGGCGAGCTCGAGCAGCTTCGAGAACGGCGTGCCCATCGGGATCTCGTAGTTGCCCGGACGCTCCACGTCGCCGGACACCGAGTAGATCTTCGTGCCGCCGTTGTTCGGCTTGCCGCACTCCAGATAGGCCTGGCCGCCGTTGCGGATGATCCAGGGCACCGCCGCGAAGGTCTCGGTGTTGTTGATCGTCGTCGGCTTGCCGTAGAGGCCGTAGCTCGCCGGGAACGGCGGCTTGAAGCGCGGCTGGCCCTTCTTGCCCTCGAGCGACTCGAGCAGCGCGGTCTCCTCGCCGCAGATGTAGGCGCCCCAGCCGTGGGCCGCATGCAGCTGGAAGCTGAAGTTCGAGCTCATGATCCTGTCGCCGAGGAAGCCCGCGGCGCGCGCCTCCTCCAGCGCCTCCTCGAAGCGCTCGTACACCTCGAAGATCTCGCCGTGGATGTAGTTGTAGCCGGCGCTGATGCCCATCGCGTAGGCGGCGATGGCCATGCCCTCGATCACGATGTGCGGGTTGTAGCGCAGGATGTCGCGGTCCTTGCACGTGCCCGGCTCGCCCTCGTCGGAGTTGCAGACAAGGTACTTCTGGCCCGGGAACTGGCGCGGCATGAAGCTCCACTTCAGGCCGGTGGGGAAGCCCGCGCCGCCGCGGCCGCGCAGGCCCGAGGCCTTCACTTCCGCGATGACCTGGTCGGGCGTCATGCCCTCGCCGCCGTCCTGGCCGAGGATGCGGCGCAGCGCCTGGTAGCCGCCGCGCTCGACGTAGTCCTTCAGGCGCCAGTTGCGGCCGTCCAGACCCGCGTAGATCTGCGGGTTGATGTGGCGGCCGTGGAAGCAGGTTTCCAGGCCGGTGGCCTGGAACTTCGAAAGGTCCAACATCTTCTTCGCCTTCCTTACTTGGCGGCAGCCTTGAGCGTGTCGAGCAGCGCGTCGAGGCGCTCCTCGCTCATGAAGCTGCACATCTGGCGGTCGTTGACCAGCAGCACCGGCGCGTCGGCGCAGGCGCCGAGGCACTCGCTCTCCTGCACGGTGATCGCGCCGTCGGGCGTCGTGCCGCCGAGCTCGACGCCAAGCCTGGTCGCGACGTACTCGGCCGCCTTGCGGCCGTTGCGCAGCTGGCAGGGCAGGTTGGTGCAGACGTTCAGCTTGAACTTGCCGGCCGGCCGCTGGTTGTACATGTTGTAGAAGGTCACGACCTCGTGCACGGCGATCGCCGGCATGCCGAGGTAGTCGGCCACGGCCTTCTCCCACTCGGCCGAGACCCAGCCCTGCTCCTGCTGCACGATCGACAGGCAGGCCATCACGGCGGACTGCTTCTGGTCGGCCGGGTACTTCGCGACCTCGCGATCGAAACGGGCTTTGGTGGCTTGCGAGATCATCGATCAATCTCCCCGAACACGATGTCCATGGTGCCGATGACGGCGACGGCGTCCGCAAGCATGTGGCCGCGCGCCATCTCGTCCATCGCGGACAGGTGCGCGAAGCCGGGCGGCCGGATCTTCAGGCGGTAGGGCTTGTTGGCGCCGTCGCTGACGATGTAGATGCCGAACTCGCCCTTCGGGTGCTCGACGGCGGCGTAGGCCTCGCCCTCCGGCACCGGGAAGCCCTCGGTGAAGAGCTTGAAGTGGTGGATCAGCTGCTCCATGCTCGACTTCATCTCGACGCGCGGCGGCGGCGCCACCTTGTGGTTGTCGGTGATGACGGGGCCGGGGTTCTTGCGCAGCCAGTCCACGCACTGGCGAATGATGCGGTTGGCCTGGCGCATCTCTTCCACGCGCACCAGGTAGCGGTCGTAGCAGTCGCCGTTGGTGCCGACGGGCACGTCGAACTCCATGCGGTCGTAGACGTCGTAGGGCTGCATCTTGCGCAGGTCCCACGCGATGCCCGAGCCACGCAGCATCGGGCCGGTGAAGCCGGCGTTCTTCGCGCGCTCGGGCGACACCACGCCGATGCCCACCGTGCGCTGCTTCCAGATGCGGTTCTCGGTCAGCAGCGTCTCGTACTCGTCCACCAGCTTGGGGAAGCGCTGGCTGAAGTCGTCGATGAAGTCCAGCAGCGAACCCTGGCGGTTCTCGTTGAGCTGCGCGATCGCACGGGCGTTGCGCACCTTCGACGGCTTGTACTGCGGCATCGAGTCCGGCAGGTCGCGGTAGACGCCGCCCGGGCGGAAGTAGGCCGCGTGCATGCGCGCACCCGACACCGCCTCGTACATGTCGAAGATGTCCTCGCGCTCACGGAAGCAGTAGATGAGGACGTTCATCGCGCCACAGTCCAGCCCGTGTGCACCCAGCCACATCAGGTGGTTCAGCAGCCGGGTCAGCTCGGAATACATCACGCGGATGTACTGCGCGCGGATCGGCACCTCGATGCCCATCATCTTCTCGATGGCGAGGCAGTAGGCGTGCTCGTTGCACATCATGGACACGTAGTCGAGACGGTCCATGTAGGGCAACGACTGGATGTAGGTCTTGGTCTCGGCCAGCTTCTCGGTCGCACGGTGCAGCAGCCCGATGTGCGGGTCGGCGCGCTGGATCACCTCGCCGTCGAGCTCGAGCACCAGGCGCAGCACGCCGTGCGCTGCCGGGTGCTGCGGGCCGAAGTTCAGCGTGTAGTTCTTGATGTCTGCCATGACAGTCTCTTGCTCGGCTGCGTCAGTGCAGCCCGCCGTAGTTCTCTTCGCGGATCACGCGCGGCGTCAGCTCGCGCGGCTCGATCGTCACCGGCTGGTAGACCACGCGCTTCTGCTCCGGGTCGTAGCGCATCTCGACGTGGCCGGTGACCGGGAAGTCCTTGCGGAACGGGTGGCCGATGAAGCCGTAGTCGGTCAGCAGGCGGCGCAGGTCGTCATGGCCGTCGAAGATGATCCCGTACAGGTCGAAGGCCTCGCGCTCGAACCAGTTCGCCACCGTCCAGATGCCGGTGATCGAGGACACCATCGGGAAATCGTCGTCCGGGCAGAACACCTTCAGCCGCAGGCGCCAGTTGTGCTTGATCGACAGCAGGTGCGTGACGACGCAGAAACGCTGCCCCTCGTATTCGCCGTCGCGATAGGCGGAATAATCGACGCCGCACAGGTCGATCATCTGCTCGAAGGCGAGCGACGGGTCGTCGTGCAGCAGTTTCGCGACCTGCAGGTAATCGGCAGCCGAAACGGTCAGCGTCACCTCGTCGAGCTTGCGCACCAGTCCCGCTGCGCGATTGCCCAGCACGGTTTCAAGCTGCTTTTGCAGCGTGTCGAGTTTGCTCATGGGGTGCGACCTTCAGCGGGCGATCGTGTTTTCGCGGCGGATCTTGGCCTGCAGTTGCAGGATGCCGTAGAGCAGCGCTTCGGCCGTCGGCGGGCAGCCCGGGACATACACGTCCACCGGCACGATGCGGTCGCAGCCACGCACCACCGAATAGCTGTAGTGGTAATAGCCGCCGCCGTTGGCGCACGAACCCATCGACAGCACCCAGCGCGGCTCGGGCATCTGGTCGTAGACCTTGCGCAGCGCCGGCGCCATCTTGTTGCACAGCGTGCCGGCCACGATCATCAAATCGGACTGGCGCGGGCTCGGCCGGAACAGCATGCCGAAGCGGTCAATGTCGTAGCGCGCGGCACCCGCGTGCATCATCTCCACCGCGCAGCAGGCCAGACCGAAGGTCATCGGCCACAGCGATCCGGTCTTCGACCAGTTGATCAGCTTGTCCGCCGTGGTGGTGACGAAACCTTCCTTGAGAACGCCTTCGATACCCATACAGCTTTACCTCGTCATCCTCAGTATCATTCCCAGTCCAGGGCGCCCTTTTTCCACTCGTAGACAAAGCCCACGACGAGGATGCCCAGGAAAATCATCATGGCCCAGAAACCGACGGGACCGATTTCACGCAGAGCGACCGCCCACGGGAAGAGAAAGGCGATCTCGAGGTCGAACAGGATGAAGAGGATGGCCACCAGGTAGTAGCGGACATCGAACTTCATGCGCGCGTCTTCAAAAGCTTCGAAGCCGCATTCGTAGGGGGAGTTTTTCGCCGCGTCGGGCCGACGCGGGCCGAGCAGGAAACCGAGCACCTGGGGGGCAACACCGACGCCGATGCCGACCAGGATGAACAGAATTACGGGGAGGTACTGGTCGAGGCTCATTGGACGTGTGGCTCGCTGGTTGACCTAGTCTGCGAGGGGGGCTCGAATCGGCCACAAATCCGTCACGGCAAAAAAAAACGCGCTGACCTCAGCGGACCGACCGCTGCCTCAGCACGCCCTATTTATCCGTGCAGATTTTTTCCCCTCAGCTCACTTCAGGGCGTCTGGAGGAGCCCCGTCTGGGAGCCCTTCCGCGTCTAAATCTGGTGCCGACGGCGAGACTCGAACTCGCACAGCTTTCGCCACTACCCCCTCAAGATAGCGTGTCTACCAATTTCACCACGTCGGCCGTACACGAAAATTACGTCTCGGCTTGTCTGTCTCGCTAGGCATGAGGATCGCTTGCAAGACAGACTTGTATTCTATGCTGCTACAGAAATTTTCTCAACCCCTCTTTTTGTGAAGGGGTGTTCAGTTGGCCGGGATCTGGGTCGCGGCCGAGGCGGCGGGGGCCGGCACCGTCGCAGCGGAGGCCGCAGCCGCGCTCTCGGACGGGATCTGCGTGGCGCCGGGAGCCGGGGCGGCGCGCTCGAGCACGCTGCCGGAGCCCGTCGGACGCACGTTGCTGGTGTAGGCCAGCGCCAGCGTGCAGACGAAGAACACCGCGGCGCACACCGCCGTCGAGCGCGACAGGAAGTTCGCGCTGCCGGTGGCGCCGAACAGGCTGCCCGAGGCTCCGCTGCCGAAGGAGGCGCCCATGTCGGCGCCCTTGCCGTGCTGCACCAGCACCAGGCCGATCATCGCGAGCGCCGAGAGCAACTGCACCGCGAGGATCACGGTCGTCAAGAACTGCATTCAAATCTCCGTTGGAAAAGGCGCGTGCAGCTCAACTCGCTGCACGACAGATGGCGACGAAATCGGCGGCTTTCAAGGAGGCCCCGCCGATCAGGCCGCCGTCGATGTCCGGTTGCGCGAACAGGGTGGCCGCGTTGTCCGGCTTGACGCTGCCGCCGTAGAGGATCTTCATCTGGTCGGCACCCTCGGTCGCGGCGCGCAGTTGCGTGCGCAGCACCGCGTGCACCGCCTGCGCCTGCTCCGGCGAGGCGGTCTTGCCGGTGCCGATCGCCCACACCGGCTCGTAGGCGACCACGACGCGCGAAATGCAGGGCCCGAGCGTGTGAATCACCGCCGAGAGCTGGCGCTTGACCACCGCCTCGGTCTGGTCCGCCTCGCGCTCGGCGAGCGTCTCGCCGACGCAGACGATCGGCACCAGGCCCTTGGCGAGCGCGATCTTGGCCTTGTCGGCGACGAGCTGGTCGCCCTCGCCGTGCATCGCGCGGCGCTCCGAATGGCCGACGATCACGTAGCGGCAGCCGACGTCGGCGAGCATCGCCGCCGACACCTCGCCGGTGTAGGCGCCCTGCTCGTGCGCCGAGCAGTCCTGCGCGCCGAGCGCGACCGAGCTGCCCTGCAGCGCGAGCACGCAGGCGGCCAGATAGGGATAAGGCACGCAGACGCCGGCATCGCAGTTGAAGGGCTCGGCGGCACGGATCCCGGCCAGCAGCTCGGCGTTCGACGCCAGGCTGCCGTGCATCTTCCAGTTGCCGACGATGAGTTTGCGACGCATGCGGGTTCTCCTTGGAGGCGAAAAAACCAGAATTCTACGAGGGCCTTACCAGGCGAGGATCAGCTTGCCGATATGCCGGTTGGATTCCATCAGCGCATGCGCCTCGGCCACCTCCGCGGGGCTGAAGACGCGATGCACCACCGGCTTGATGCGGCGCTCGGCGAGCAGCGGCCAGACCTTCGCGCGCAGCGCCTGCGCGATGCCGGCCTTGAAGGCGACCGGGCGCGGGCGCAGCGTCGAGCCGGTGAGCGTCAGGCGCCGGCGCATCAGGCTGGCGAAATCGACCTCGGCGCGCGTGCCGCCCTGCAGCGCGATGATCACGAGCCGCCCGTCGTCGGCGAGGCAGCCGAGCTCGCGCGGCACGTAGCTGCCGGCGACCATGTCGAGGATCACGTCCACGCCCCGGCCGCCGGTGAGGCGCTTCGCCTCCTCGGCGAAGTCCTGTGTGCGGTAGTTGATCGCGTGGTCGGCGCCGAGTTCCACGCACGCGGCGCACTTCTCGTCGCTGCCGGCAGTGGCGATCACGGTGGCGCCGAAGGCCTTGCCGAGTTGGATCGCGGTGACGCCGATGCCGCTGGTGCCGCCCTGCACGAGCAGCGTCTCGCCGGCGGCGAGCCGGCCGCGCTCGAACACGTTGGACCAGACGGTGAAGAAGGTCTCCGGCAGGCCGGCGGCCTCGACGTCGCTCCAGCCCTCCGGGACCCTCAGGCACTGCTCGACCGGCGCGACGCACAGCTCGGCGTAGCCGCCGCCCTGCACCAGCGCGCAGACGCGGTCGCCGAGCTCGAGCCCCGCGCGCGCCATCGCGTCGGCGTCGCCGCCGACCACCTCGCCCGCGACCTCCAGCCCCGGCAGGTCGGAGGCGCCCGGCGGCACCGGGTAGTGCCCCTTGCGCTGCAGCACGTCGGGCCGGTTGATGCCGCTGGCGCGCACGCGCAGCAGCACCTCGCCGCTGCCGGCGACCGGATCCGGGCGCTCGCACAGGCGCAACACCTCGGGCGCGCCGTATTCGGTGATCTCGATGGCTTTCATCGCGTGGGCGTCAGGGGAAGGAAGGAAAGGGAGTGCGGCGCCCGTGCCGCGGCCCGCCGCGCACGGCGGGCCGGAGTCGCGGGCGCCGTGCGCGGCTTACAGCTGCGGCTGCTGTGCCGGCTGCTGCTCGGCGGCGCCGCGCTCGATCAGCGCCTTCAGCGACAGCTTGACACGGCCCTTCTCGTCGGTCTCGAGCACCTTCACGC
Source organism: Caldimonas tepidiphila (assembly GCF_003569765.1). Lineage (GTDB taxonomy): Bacteria > Pseudomonadota > Gammaproteobacteria > Burkholderiales > Burkholderiaceae_C > Caldimonas > Caldimonas tepidiphila. The sequence goes on from NZ_QXMG01000022.1 coordinate 65,079, forward strand.
GCACGATCTGGCCTTCCTGCAGGTAGTCGGTGACCTTGTTGACGCGCTCGTGGGCGATCTGGCTGATGTGCAGCAGGCCGTCCTTGCCCGGCAGCAGGTTGATCAGCGCGCCGAAGTCCAGGATCTTGGTGACCGGGCCCTCGTAGATCTTGCCGACCTCGACCTCGGCGGTGATCTCCTCAATGCGCTTCTTGGCGATCGCGGCCTTGTCGCCGTCGGTGGAGGCGATGGTGATCGTGCCGTCCTCGGCGATGTCGATCTGCGTGCCGGTCTCCTCGGTCAGCGCACGGATCGTCGCGCCGCCCTTGCCGATCACGTCGCGGATCTTCTCCGGGTTGATCTTCATCGTGTAGAGGCGCGGCGCGAACTCCGACACCTCGGTCTTGGCGCCGCTCACGGCCTCGGTCATCTTGCCGAGGATGTGCAGGCGGGCTTCCTTGGCCTGCGCCAGCGCCACCTGCATGATCTCCTTCGTGATGCCCTGGATCTTGATGTCCATCTGCAGCGCGGTGATGCCCGAGGCGGTGCCGGCGACCTTGAAGTCCATGTCGCCGAGGTGGTCCTCGTCACCCAGGATGTCGGTCAGCACCGCGAAGCGGTTGCCTTCCTTGATCAGGCCCATCGCGATGCCGGCGACGTGCGCCTTCAGCGGCACGCCCGCGTCCATCAGCGCCAGGCAGCCGCCGCAGACCGAGGCCATCGACGAGGAGCCGTTGGACTCGGTGATCTCGGAGACGACGCGGATCGCGTAGGCGAACTCGTCCTTCGGCGGCAGCACCGGCACCAGCGCCCGCTTGGCCAGGCGCCCGTGGCCGATCTCGCGGCGCTTGGGGCTGCCGACGCGGCCGGTCTCGCCGGTCGCGAACGGGGGCATGTTGTAGTGCATCATGAAGCGGTCGGTGTACTCGCCCGACAGCGCGTCGATGATCTGCGCGTCGCGCTCGGTGCCGAGCGTCGCGACCACCACCGCCTGCGTCTCGCCGCGGGTGAACAGCGCCGAGCCGTGCGTGCGCGGCAGCGCGCCGGTGCGGATCTCGATCGGGCGCACCGTGCGGGTGTCGCGGCCGTCGATGCGCGGCTCGCCGGCGATGATCTGGCTGCGCACGATCGCGGCCTCGATGTCGAACAGCAGGCTCTCGACCTTGACCTCGTCGAAGGCCGCGCCCTCGGCGGCCAGCGCTGCCTTCACGTCGGCATAGGCGGCGCGGCAGGCCTGGGTGCGCGACTGCTTGGAGCGGATCTGGTAGGCCGCGCGCAGCTTCTCCTCGGCCAGGCCCTTGACCTTGGCGATGAAGTCCTCGTCCTTGGCCGGGGGCTGCCAGTCCCACACGGGCTTGCCGGCCTCGCGCACCAGCTCGTTGATCGCGGCAATGGCGACCTTGCCCTGCTCGTGGCCGAACACCACGCCGCCGAGCATCACGTCCTCGGGCAGCTGGTCGGCTTCCGACTCGACCATCAGCACGGCGGCCTCGGTGCCGGCGACGACCAGGTCCAGGCGCGAGTTCGCGCGCTCGGTCTTGCCCGGGTTCAGCACGTACTCGCCGTTGACGTAGCCCACGCGCGCCGCGCCGATCGGGCCGTTGAACGGGATGCCGGAGATCGCCAGCGCCGCGCTCGACGCGATCATCGCGGCGATGTCGGCGTCGACCTCGGGGTTCAGCGACATCACGTGGATGACGACCTGCACCTCGTTGTAGAAGCCTTCGGGGAACAGCGGGCGGATCGGGCGGTCGATCAGGCGCGAGGTCAGCGTCTCGAGCTCGCTCGGGCGGCCTTCGCGCTTGAAGAAGCTGCCCGGGATCTTGCCGGCGGCGTAGGTCTTCTCGATGTAGTCGACCGTCAGCGGGAAGAAGTCCTGGCCCGGCTTGGCGTTCTTGGCCGCCACGACGGTGGCGAGCACGACGGTGTCCTCGATGTTGACGACGACGGCGCCGGTGGCCTGGCGCGCGATCTCGCCCGTCTCCATCACGACGGTGTGCTGGCCCCACTGGAAGGTCTTGGTGATCTTGTTGAACATGCTCATGGATAAGTCTCCGGTCGGATGACGGCCATTGCGGCGGCCGGGTGTACCGGGAGTCTTCGGCATGGAGTGGAGTGCCATTCCAGCGCGGCTCGGCTCGAGAAACCGCCCTGGAATGACACAGCAACCCCCTTCACGGGCCTGGACTCCAAAAACAAAGAGCCTGTGCTGGGTGATCCAGACAGGCTCCTCGTCAATCTCGCGAGATTACTTGCGCAGGCCCAGCTTCTGGATCAGCGCGGTGTAGCGCTCGGCGTTGCGGTCCTTCAGGTAGGCCAGCAGGCGCTTGCGGCGGTTGACCATCTTCAGCAGGCCGCGACGACCGTGGTGGTCCTTCTTGTGCTGCTGGAAGTGCGGGGTCAGCTCGTTGATGCGGGCGGTCAGCAGGGCCACCTGCACTTCGGGAGAGCCGGTGTCGTTGGCGCTGCGTGCGTTGGCCTTGACGATCTCGGCGGTGTTCAGGTCTGCAATCGACATGTCGTTCCTTGGGTTTGAAAGCCGCCGGGAGCCCGCTCGGTGCGGACAGCGGCTTCGTGTTCACTTGCGGTCGCGGGTGAAACCGACCCACGCCGTGCTTTGCCTTCCGCGCCTGCACCCGGCCCTTGCGGACCCGGTCACGCGACACGGAACCTCTCATTATAAGGCAAGCCGCCGGCCTCGGCCCGGCAGCCGCCCCGCCCGCGGCGGGGCTGCTCAGGGGCGGACCATCGCGCAGGCGTGCGGCGCCTCGGTCTGCGCCGCGTCGAGGAAGCGCACCGTGCGGAAGCCGTAGCCCGAGCCCTCGTTGTCGAAGCGCACGCCCTCGCTGCCGGCGCGCTGCATGACGCTGACATACAGCGGCTGGATGAACTGGTGGTCGGCCGCGCGCATCGTGCCCTGGTGCACGCCGCCGAGCGTGCGGCCGTCGAACCTCAGGCCCTCGAGCGCACGCGCGACGCGCAGCGGGTCGGCGCTGCCCGCCTTCTCGATCGCGGCGGCGAGCACCTCCACCATCGCCTGCATGCGCAGGTGCAGGTAGTCGTCGGCGGGGCGGGGGAAGCGGCGGCGGAATTCGCCGTAGAAGCGGTCCGAGGCCGGCGTGCCGACGTTCGGGTGCCACTCGGCCACCGCGAGCACGCGCCCCACCCCGGCCTCGCCGATCGCGGCCGGCGCGCCGAGCGCGTTGCCGTAGAAGGTGTAGAACTTGACGTCCAGTCCCGCCTCGCGCGCCGCGCGGATCAGCAGCGTCAGGTCGTTCCCCCAGTTGCCGGTGAGGACCGCCTGCGCGCCGCTGGCGCGGATCTTCGCGACATAGGGGGCGAAGTCCTTCACCCGGCCGAGCGGGTGCAGCTCCTCGCCGACCACCTGCAGGTCGGCGCGCCGCGCGGCGATCATCTCCCGCGACTTGCGCACCACGTGCTGGCCGAAGCTGTAGTCCTGCCCGATCAGGTAGACGCGCTGCACCAAGCGGTCGCTGGCCAGCACGTCGAGCAGCGCGGCGAGCCGCATGTCGGCATGTGCGTCGAAGCGGAAGTGCCAGAAGCTGCAGCGCTCGTTGGTCAGCGCCGGGTCGACGGCCGAGTAGTTCAGGAACAGTGCGCGGCGATCGGGCTCGCGGCGGTTGTGCTTGTCGAGCGCGTCGATCAGCGCCGCCGCGGTGGCCGAGCTGTTGCCCTGCAGCACGAAGCCGATGCGCTGGTCGGTGGCGGCGCGCAGCAGCGCCAGCGCCTCGTCGGTGGCGCCCTTGCTGTCGAAGCGCACCAGCTCCAGCGGGCGCGCGCCGCCCGGCAGCTTCACGCCGCCGCGCGCATTGACGCGCTCGACGGCCCACGCCAGGTTGCGGTGCACCGCCTCGCCGGCGTTGCCGAAGCTGCCCGACAGGCCCTCGATCAGCGCGAGGCGCACGGGCTCGGCGGCACGCGCGGCGGCGCCGACAATCAGGCACAGCGCGGCGAGCGCCGCGAGCGCGAAGCGACGGGGGATCCGGGTCATGGGAAGGAGGATTCGAGAAGAAAAGGTCAGACCGACGCCAGGTCCCAGCGCGGCTTGACGTCGAAGGCGTAGTCGCGCACCGCCTCGGCGCGGCCGGCCTGCAGCCGCATCGCGGCGGCGAGCGCGATCATCGCGCCGTTGTCGGTGCACAGGTGCAGCTCGGGATAGTGCACGCGCACGCGGCGCTTCGCGCACTGCGCGTCGAGCTGCGCCCGCAGCGCGGCGTTCGCGCCGACGCCGCCGGCGACCACCAGCCGCTTGAGCCCGGTGGCCTTGAGTGCCTTCAGCGACTTGTGCACCAGCACGTCGACGATCGCCTGCTGCGTCGCGGCGGCGAGGTTGGCGCGGTCCTGCTCGCAGGGCTGGGAGCCCAGGCGCTGCGACGCGGTCCAGACCGCGGTCTTCAGGCCGGCGAAGGAGAAGTCGAGGTTGGGGCTGTGCATCAGCGGCCGCGGCAGCTCGAAGGCCTGCGGGTCGCCGTACTCGGCCATGCGCGCGAGCTGCGGCCCGCCGGGGTAGCCGAGGCCGAGCAGCTTGGCCGACTTGTCGAAGGCCTCGCCGGCGGCGTCGTCGATCGTCTCGCCGAGCAGCTCGTAGCGGCCGACGCCGTCGACGCGCATCAGCTGCGTGTGCCCGCCCGAGACCAGCAGCGCGACGAAGGGGAACTCCGGCGGGTCGGCCGACAGGAAGGGCGACAGCAGGTGCCCCTCCAGATGGTGCACGCCGAGCACCGGGCGCGAGAGCGCGACGCCGAGCGCGCAGGCCACGCCGGAGCCGACCAGCAGCGCGCCGGCGAGGCCGGGCCCGCGCGTGTAGGCCACCACGTCCACGTCGGCGAGTGCGGCGCTGCTGGAGGCCAGCACCTCGCGCGCCAGCGGCAGCACGCGCCGGATGTGGTCGCGCGAGGCGAGCTCCGGCACCACGCCGCCATAGGCGCGGTGCATCTCGATCTGGCTGTGCAGCGCATGGCCGAGCAGCTGCGGCACGCCGCCCTCGCGCGTGCGCACCAGTGCCACGCCGGTCTCGTCGCAGGACGATTCGATTCCCAGTACCAACATGGGCGGCAGTGTAGCCGCGCGCCCCCGGCGCGACCCGCCCGGCGGCAAGCGGCCCCACCGCGCCGAGGTCCGCGCGGCGTTTGGCCCGGATGTTGCACGCAGCGCCGGCCATGAAACCCGCTCCCGCCCTGCGCATCGTCATCGTCGCGCCCGACACCCTCGCGCCCGAGCCGGACGACGAACCGGCCTGGTGGCAGGCCGAGCGCTCGCGCAGCCTGCGCATCGGGCTGCTCGAGGGCGGCTACAACATCGTCGCGGTGCTGCCGCCCGACGCCTTCCTGCCGGACCGGCTGTCGCAGATCCAGCCCGACATGGTGATCGTCGACGCCGAGAGCGAGGCCCGCGACACGCTCGAGCACGTGGTGTTCGCGACGCGCGACGCGCGCCGACCGATCGTGCTCTTCACCGAGGACAGCGACACCTCGGGGGTCCAGGACGCGATCGCCGCAGGCGTGACCGCCTACGTGGTGGCGGGACTCGCTCCGGAGCGCGTGAAGCCGGTGCTCGACGTCGCGATGGCGCGCTTCCGCCACGAGGAGAGCCTGCGCCGCGAGCTGGCGGACGCGCGCACGCAACTCTCCGAGCGCAAGCTGGTCGAGCGCGCGAAGGGCATCCTGATGAGCCGCCACGGCTGCAGCGAACCCGAGGCCTATGCGCGGCTGCGCAAGGCGGCGATGGACAAGGGGCTGAAGCTCGCCGAGGTCGCGCAGCGGCTGATCGACGTCTCGGAGATGCTCGGCTGAACCCGGCGCGCCCAATTGCGGGGCGCATCCGCCACCGACGCCCAATCAACGTGCATCCAGCAGCCCCGGCTTGGCGCCGGCGCCCTGCACTGCCCCCGGCCCCGGGCGGCATGCGGCGCAAACCTCGCTGGCACAGGGCTTGCGTGACAGGTGCCTAGAGAAGTCAACGGCGATTTCTTGACACCGAGGGCGGCCAAGGTCGGCCCCCCGCAGGAAAAGGACGAAGGCGTCCCCACCGGCACGGCGCAGCAGCGCGGCCGCGTGAGGACGCCTTTTTTGTTTTTGCCATCGAGGATGAGAACGCGATGAATTCCGACAAGAAGCTGGGGATCGACATGAGCCGCCGTCAAGTGATCAGGGCCGCCGCCGCGGCCACCGCCTCCACCGTGGCCGGCGGCATGGTGCCGGGCCTGCAGTCCGCCGTCTGGGCCGCCGGCTCCGACAAGCCCGAGAAGGAGGAGGTGCGCATCGGCTTCATCCCGCTGACGGACTGCGCCTCGATCGTGATGGCCTCGGTGCTCGGCTTCGACAAGAAGTACGGCATCAGGATCGTCCCGACCAAGGAAGCGTCCTGGGCCGGCGTGCGCGACAAGCTGGTGAACGGCGAGCTCGACATGGCGCACGTGCTCTACGGCCTGATCTACGGCGTGCACCTCGGCGTCTCGGGCCCGAAGAAGGACATGGCCGCGCTGATGACGCTCAACCACAACGGCCAGGCGATCACGCTGTCGAAGAAGCTCGCCGACAAGGGCGCGGTGGACGGCCCCTCGCTCGCCAAGCTGATGGCCCAGGAGAAGCGCGAGTACACCTTCGCGCAGACCTTCCCGACCGGCACGCACGCGATGTGGCTGTACTACTGGCTGGCCGCCGCGGGCATCAACCCGATGAAGGACGCCAAGGTCATCACGGTGCCGCCGCCGCAGATGGTCGCCAACATGCGCGTGGGCAACATGGACGGCTTCTGCGTGGGCGAGCCCTGGGGCCACCGCGCGATCATGGACGGCATCGGCATCACCGCCGTCACGACCCAGGACATCTGGCGCGACCACCCGGAGAAGGTGCTCGGCTGCACCGGCGACTTCGTCAAGAAGTACCCCAACACCGCGCGCGCGGTGATCATGGCGGTGCTCGAGGCCAGCCGCTGGATCGACGCCGGGCTGCAGAACAAGATGAAGATGGCCGAGACGGTGGCCGACAAGGCCTACGTCAACACCAGCGTCGACGCGATCAACCAGCGCATCCTCGGCCGCTACCAGAACGGCCTGGGCAAGACCTGGGACGACCCGAACCACATGAAGTTCTTCGCCGACGGCGCGGTGAACTTCCCCTACCTGTCCGACGGCATGTGGTTCCTCACCCAGCACAAGCGCTGGGGCCTGCTCAAGGAGCATCCCGACTACCTCGGCGTCGCGAAGCAGATCAACCAGATCGAGCTCTACAAGCAGGCCGCGTCGGCGCTGAAGGTCAGCGTGCCGAAGGAGCCGATGCGCACGAGCAAGCTGATCGACGGCGTGGTCTGGGACGGCAAGGACCCGGTCAAGTACGCCAACGGCTTCAAGTCCGCCGCCTGATCCCCCCGCACCACCGCAAGGAGTCTCACCATGGTCAGTGCCGTGTTCCATTCCCCGGCGGGCGAGCCCGCCGAAGCCAAGCCCGCGGCCGAGCCCGTCGCGAAACCCGCGCCCCGTGCCGCGGCCGTCCCGGCCCCGGCGTCCGCCCCCTTCGACTGGCGCGGGCTGTGGCTCGCGGTGATCCCGCCGGTCGCCGGCCTCGCGCTGCTGATCGGCATCTGGGCGCTGCTGACGGCGGGCAGCAGCAGCTTCCCGGGCCCGGCGGCCACCTTCGACGCCGCGGTCCAGCTGTTCGCCGACCCGTTCTACCGCAACGGCCCCAACGACCAGGGCATCGGCTGGAACATCCTGAACTCGCTGCAGCGCGTGGCCGTCGGCTTCGGCCTCGCGGCGCTGGTCGGCATCCCGGTCGGCTTCATGATCGGGCGCTTCACCGTCCTCGACCGCATGGTCTCGCCGCTGGTGAGCCTGCTGCGTCCGGTCTCGCCGCTGGCCTGGCTGCCGATCGGCCTGCTGGTGTTCAAGAGCGCCAACCCGGCGGCGATCTGGACCATCTTCATCTGCTCGATCTGGCCGATGATCATCAACACCGCGGTCGGCGTGCAGCGCGTGCCGCAGGACTACCTGAACGTCGCGCGCGTGCTGAACCTCAGCGAGTGGAAGGTCATCACGAAGATCCTGCTCCCGGCCGTGCTGCCCTACATGCTGACCGGCGTGCGCCTGTCGGTGGGCACCGCCTGGCTCGTGATCGTCGCGGCCGAGATGCTCACCGGCGGCGTCGGCATCGGCTTCTGGGTCTGGGACGAGTGGAACAACCTCAACGTGCAGCACATCATCGTCGCGATCTTCGTGATCGGCGTGGTCGGCCTGCTGCTCGAGCAGATGCTGATCGGCATTGCCCGCCGCTTCAGCTTCGAGGACTGAGACGACCCGACACGAGGACCCCGACATGAAAGCCTTCATCCAGATCGAGAACGCCGAGATGGTGTTCGACACCCGCAAGGGCCGCTTCCACGCGCTGCACGAGGTCAGCCTGAACGTGCAGCAGGGCGAGTTCATCGCGCTGATCGGCCATTCGGGCTGCGGCAAGTCCACGCTGCTGAACCTGATCGCCGGGCTGATCGAGCCGAGCGGCGGCGTGCTGCTGTGCGACAACCGCGAGATCCGCTCGCCCGGCCCGGAGCGCGCGGTGGTGTTCCAGAACCACTCGCTGCTGCCCTGGCTGACCTGCTTCGAGAACGTCCACCTCGCGGTCGAGCGGGTGTTCGGCGGCACCGAGCCGCGCGCGAAGCTCAAGGCGCGCACCGAGGCCGCGCTCGAGATGGTGGGCATGTCGCACGCGACGACGAAGCGCCCGCACGAGATCTCGGGCGGCATGAAGCAGCGCGTGGGCATCGCCCGCGCCCTGGCGATGGAGCCCAAGGTGCTGCTGATGGACGAGCCCTTCGGCGCGCTCGACGCGCTCACCCGCGCCCACCTGCAGGACGAGCTGCTGAAGATCGTCGCGCGCACGAAGAGCACGGTCGTGATGGTCACGCACGACGTCGACGAGGCGGTGCTGCTGTCCGACCGCATCGTGATGATGACCAACGGCCCGGCGGCCACGATCGGCGAGATCTGCGAGGTGAAGCTGCCGCGGCCGCGCAACCGCGTGGAGCTGGCCGAGGACCCGCGCTACATCGCTTGCCGCAAGGCGGTGCTGGATTTCCTGTACACCCGACACGGTCGCGCCGAGAAGGCCGCCGCCTGAGCCGCGCCCCCCTAGGGAAAGCGCGATCGCCAGGCGGCGAGGCCCCTGGCCCGCGAATTGCTTTGTTCAGTTCGGCTGCGGTCTGCAAGCTCCAGCCACTGTCTCCTCAGGGGGTCCATCCTCCGCTTCCGCCTCCCGTCCCCTCGACGGGGGGCGCTTTTTTTTCGCCCCCCCGCTGCGGGAACCGCAGTGGTGCAGCGCGCACCTCGAACGCGCGGGTCAGCGGCCGCGCCGGTGCGCCATCCCGAGGATCGCCAGGCCGGCGAGGATCATCGGCACGCAGAGCCACTGCCCCATGCTCATGTTCAGCGCCAGCAGCCCCAGGTGGCTGTCGGGCTCGCGGAAATATTCGGCGATGAAGCGGAACAGGCCGTAGCCGATCAGGAAGGCACCCGAGACCGCGCCAAGCGGCCGCGGCTTGCGCGCATAGAGCCACAGCAGCACGAACAGCAGCACGCCCTCGAGCGCGAACTGGTAGAGCTGCGACGGGTGGCGCGGCAGCATGCTGCCCGACTGCGGGAACACCATCGCCCAAGGCAGCGACGGGTCGGCCGCGCGCCCCCACAGCTCGCCGTTGATGAAGTTGCCGATGCGACCCGATGCGAGGCCGAGCGGGATGCAGGGCGCGATCAGGTCCGTCACCTCGAAGAACGGGCGGCGGCGGCTGCGCGCGAACAGCGCCATCGCGGCGAGCACGCCGAGCAGCCCGCCATGGAAGGACATGCCGCCCTCCCAGACCGCGAAGGCCTCGAGCGGATGGGCCGCGTAGTAGAGCGGCTTGTAGAACAGCACGTAGCCGAGCCGCCCGCCCGCGATCACGCCGAGCACCCCGTAGAACAGAAGGTCCTCCACATCCCGGCGCGTCCAGCCGCGCTCCGCGAAAGGCGCGTGGCGGGTGCGCAGGCCGGCCAGCAGGAAGAAGAGCGCGAAGGCGACCAGATAGGTCAGGCCGTACCAGTGGATTCCCAGCGGCCCGATCTGCAGGGCGATGGGATCGAATTGCGGGTGCACGAGCATTCAGCGGTCTCCGATAGCAAGCGCCAATTGTCGCCGCTGCGGAGATTCGGAAACGCACGCCCTCACCCGGTGCCACCGGAGGCCGCGCACACCGGCGCCGGCCTCGGGCTGCAGCCACAGCGGGGCCGCAGGAAGCCGCGGCGTCAGCGCTTGCGCGTCGGCTGGCCCAGCGCCTCGAGGCTCTTGCGCTGGCGATCCTTCTTGCGCTCCTCCATCCGCTTCATCTGCTGGCGCTGGTTGTAGCCCGAGGCGTCGGCCCAGCTCCACCAGGCCACTGCCCCCGCGAAGGGCGACAGCACGAGGAACCATGACCACTGCGCGACCGGACCGATTTCGGCCACCTTCAGGATCAGCGCCACGATGCCCAGCAGCACGAGATACATGTTGTTGTTCCTCAGCAAAAACGCGCGTCGCTGTCAGGTGGAGAAAGACAGCGCTTGAATACAATCCCGCGGTTCACGGAATGTAATCGAAGCCCTTCACGCCGCATCGAAAGGACCCCATGAAAACGCTCATCGCCCTCGTCGCCGCCCTCGGCAGCCTGGCCGCCACGCCCGCGTTCGCCAGCGCCGACCTGGCGCAGAAGAAGAACTGCATGGCCTGCCATGCCGTCGACAAGAAGCTGGTCGGCCCGGGCTTCAAGGAAGTCGCCGCCAAGTACAAGGGCGACAAGACCGCCGCCGACAAGCTCGTGACCAAGATCCAGAAGGGCGGCGTCGGCGCCTGGGGCCAGATCCCGATGCCGCCGAACCCGCAGGTCAGCGACGCCGAGGCCAAGCAGCTGGTGCAGTGGGTGCTGGCCCAGTAAGCCGGCTCAGCCCCCAAGAAAAAGCCCCGCAGTGCGGGGCTTTTTTCTTCAGGAGCTCGCAAGAACGCCGGCCCGGGTCGATCTCCGCCCCGGGCCGGAGCGAGCTCCGCAGGGATGCACGGGCATGCCGCGCATCCGCCGCGTTGCCGCGGCCCGGATCAGTAGGCCTGGCCGAGCTGCTCCAGGATGGCCGGGTTCTCCAGCGTCGAGGTGTCCTGCGTGACGGCCTCGCCCTTGGCGACCGAGCGCAGCAGGCGGCGCATGATCTTGCCGCTGCGGGTCTTGGGCAGGTTGTCGCCGAAGCGGATGTCCTTGGGCTTGGCGATCGGACCGATCTCCTTGGAGATGTGGTCGCGCAGCTGCTTGGCGATCGCCTTGGCCTCGTCGCCGCTCGGGCGCGGACGCTTGAGCACGACGAAGGCGCAGATCGCCTCGCCGGTGGTGTCGTCCGGACGGCCGACCACCGCGGCCTCGGCCACCAGCTCGGTGCACGACACCAGCGCGGACTCGATCTCCATCGTGCCCATGCGGTGGCCGGAGACGTTCAGCACGTCGTCGATGCGGCCGGTGATCGTGAAGTAGCCGGTCTTGGCGTCGCGGATCGCGCCGTCGCCCGCCAGGTAGAGCTGGCCCTTGAAGTCCTCGGGGTAGTAGCTCTTCTTGAAGCGCTCCGGATCGCCCCAGATGGTGCGGATCATCGACGGCCACGGCTTCTTGACGACCAGGATGCCGCCCTGGCCCCAGGGCACTTCCTTGCCGGTCTCGTCGACCACGGCGGCCTGGATGCCCGGGAAGGGCAGCGTGCACGAGCCCGGCACCATCGGCGTGACGCCCGGCAGCGGCGTGATCATGTGGCCGCCCGTCTCGGTCTGCCAGAAGGTGTCGACGATCGGGCAGCGGCCGCCGCCCACGTGCTGGTGGTACCACTCCCAGGCGGCCGGGTTGATCGGCTCGCCCACCGAGCCGAGCAGGCGCAGGCTGGAGAGGTCGTACTGCTTCGGGTGCACCGCCTCGTTGCCCTCGGCGGCCTTGATCAGCGAGCGGATCGCGGTCGGCGCGGTGTAGAAGATGCTGACCTTGTGGTCCTGGATCATCTTCCAGAAGCGGCCGGCGTCCGGATAGGTCGGCACGCCCTCGAACACGATCTCGGTGCCGCCGAGCGCCAGCGGCCCGTAGGTGATGTAGGTGTGGCCGGTGACCCAGCCGATGTCGGCCGTGCACCAGAACACGTCGTCGGCCTTCAGATCGAAGGTCCACTTGGTGGTCAGCGCCGCGTGCAGCAGGTAGCCGCCGGTGCTGTGCTGCACGCCCTTCGGCTTGCCGGTGGAGCCGGAGGTGTAGAGCAGGAACAGCGGGTGCTCGGCCTCGACCCACTCGGGCTCGCAGCTGTCGCTCTGGCCGGCGAGCGCGTCGTCCATCCAGACGTCGCGCTCGGGGTTGAAGCCGACCTCGGCGCCGGTGCGCTTGACGATCAGCACCTTCTGCGCCGAGTCGCAGCCGCCGAGAGTGAGCGCCTCGTCGACGATGGCCTTGAGCGGCAGCGACTTGCCGCCGCGCACCTGCTGGTCGGCCGTGATGATGACCTTGGCCTGGGTGTCCTCGATGCGATCGCGCAGCGACTGCGCCGAGAAGCCGCCGAAGACCACCGAGTGCGTCGCGCCGATGCGGGCGCAGGCCTGCATCGCGGCCACGCCGTCGATCGACATCGAGATGTAGATGACGACGCGGTCGCCCTTCTTCACGCCCTGCGCCTTCAGCGCGTTGGCGAGGCGGCAGGTGCGCGCCAGCAGCTCGGAGTAGGTCACCTTCGTGACCTCGCCGCCGTCGGCCTCGAAGATGATCGCGGTCTTGTCGCCGAGGCCGCGCTCGACGTTGCGGTCCAGGCAGTTGTAGGAGGCGTTGAGCGTGCCGTCCTCGAACCACTTGAAGAAAGGCGCGTTGTCCTGGTTGAGCACCTTGGTGAAGGGCGTCTTCCAGCTGATCAGATCGCGCGCCAGACGAGCCCAGTAGCCCTCGTAGTCGGCCTCCGCCTCCGCGCAGAGCTTCTGGTAGGCCTCCATGCCGGACACATGCGCGGCGGCGACGGTGGCTTCGGAGGGATGGTAGAGCTTGGGCTCCTGCGTCGTTTCGGCACCAGACATTGGTGGTCTCCTCTTGGGTGTTTATCGCCTGCACCTTAAGAAGGGGCTCTTACGAACCCCTTACTCGGACATGCGCGTCGAGGGCATCGCTTTGACGGCGGCGCGCGGGAGCGGCCCCCGGCACCGGGCCCGCTCCTAGAATCGCGCCTTCCTTCCCACCCTACCCGATTGCCGAACCCCGATGGCGAATCCCCCCGCTCCGAGCGCAAGCAAGATGCGCCACCTGCCGAACCTGATCTTTGCCAGCCGCTGGCTCCAGCTGCCCCTGTACCTCGGACTGATCCTGGCCCAGGCGGTCTACGTCTTCCATTTCTGGGTCGAGCTCGTCCACCTGATCGAGGCCGCCTTCGGCAGCGCCACGGCCCTCGAGAAGCTGGTGGGCAGCATCGGCTACCGCAGCGACGTGCCGATCGCGGCGCTGAACGAGACGATCATCATGCTGGTGGTGCTGGCTCTGATCGACGTGGTCATGATCTCGAACCTGCTGATCATGGTGATCGTCGGCGGCTATGAAACCTTTGTCTCGCGTATGAATCTGGAAGGACATCCGGACCAGCCGGAATGGCTGAGTCACGTGAACGCCTCGGTGCTGAAGGTCAAGCTGGCGACGGCGATCATCGGGATCTCCTCCATCCACCTGCTGAAGACTTTCATCAACGCCGGGAACTACGACGTCAAGGTACTGATGTGGCAGACCATCATTCATATCGCATTCCTGCTGTCCGCCATGGCGATCGCGATGGCGGACCGGCTGCTTGCCTCCAGCCACGCTGCCCAGAGCCACTGAGCCGATGCCGCCTGCCGTGCGGGGGGTGCGCATGAGTGCGCGCTGGCTTCCCCCGCGCGACAAGGTGATGCAGAACCGGTGGCTGCGGCCCTTCGCGCGCCATCTCGACCAGGACTGCCTCTGGCACTTCGAGCGCGAGTCGGTGGCCCGGGGCGTGGCGCTGGGGCTCTTCTTCGGGCTGATGCTGCCGGTGGCGCAGTTCCTGTTCGCGGTGCTGTCCGCGATCGCGCTGCGCGCCAACGTGCCCGTCGCCACCGCGGCCACGCTGGTGACCAACCCGCTGACCTTTCCGCCGATCTACTGGCTGGCATGGCATCTCGGCTGCTGGATCACCCGCGCCCCGCTCGACGAGGCTGCGGCAGAGGCCGCGATCGGGCAGGCACCGCAGGTCTCCGCCCCCGCCACGGGCTGGCTGGAGTCCTCCCTCGCCTGGGTGCAGGCCGCCGGGCTGCCGCTGGCCACCGGGCTGCTGGCGCTGGCCGTCGGGGCGAGCCTCGTCGGCTACGTGACGGTGTCCCTGCTGTGGCGCGTCCGCCGTCACTGAGAGGCGGCTGACCCTGCGGCGGCGCGCCCGGCGTGCGCCGCCACCGCCCGATGGAGGGCCGGGACGTCCCCGCGGACGCCCCGCTCCCTCCCGGAAGGCCGATTGTCGCTTCTACAATCGCCGATCCCCAACCGGAAGCCCTGCCGTGCTGCTGCTGACCGTTCTTCTGCCGCTATTCCTCGGCACGACCCTGCCCGCGCTGCTCAACCGCAGTGGCGCCGGCACGGACGCGCCGAGCCACCGCCGCGCCTGGATCGCCTGGTGCGCCGCCGCCGTCACCGCCTCCAGCCTCGGGCTGCTGCTGAGCCAGGCGCCGGCCGTGTTCGCCGGCCAGACCCTGCTGGAGACCTACAGCTGGGTGCCGCAGATCGGCCTGAACCTCGGCTTCCGGCTCGACGGCCTGGCGCTGATGTTCGCGCTGCTGATCACCGGCATCGGCCTGCTGATCATCCTCTACGCCCACTACTACCTCAGCCCCGAGGACTCGGCCGCGAAGTTCTACAGCCTGATGATGCTGTTCATGGCGGCGATGCTCGGCGTCGTGCTGTCGGACAACCTGCTGGTGCTGGTGGTGTTCTGGGAGGCGACAAGCCTGTCGTCCTTCCTGCTGGTGGGCTACTGGCAGCACAAGGCCGAGGCGCGCGACGGGGCGCGCACCGCGCTGGCCGTCACCGGCGGCGGCGGCCTGGCGATGCTCGCCGGCATCGTGATCCTCGGCCAGATCGCCGGCACCTACGACCTGAGCGCCATGCTCGGCCGCGCCGCCGAGATCCAGGCAGACCCCCGCTACCCCGCGGCCCTCGTGCTGATCCTGCTCGGCTGCTTCACGAAGAGCGCGCAGTTCCCCTTCCACTTCTGGCTGCCGCAGGCGATGGCCGCCCCGACCCCGGTGTCGGCCTACCTGCACTCGGCGACGATGGTGAAGGCAGGCGTCTTCCTGCTCGCGCGCCTGAACCCGGTGCTCGGCGGCACCGAGCTCTTCCACCTGCTCGTGGCCGGCGCCGGCATCGTGACGCTGGCCTTCGCCGCCTTCGTCGCCGTCTTCAAGCACGACCTGAAAGGGCTGCTCGCCTACTCGACGATCAGCCACCTCGGCCTGATCACCTTCCTGATCGGCCTGGGCTCGCCGCTGTCGGCAGTCGCCGCGGTGTTCCACGTGCTGAACCACGCCACCTTCAAGGCCTCGCTCTTCATGACGGCCGGCATCATCGACCACGAGACCGGCACACGCGACATGCGTCGCCTTGGCGGCCTGTGGAAGTACATGCCCTGGACCGCGACGCTCGCGATGGTGGCTGCCGCGTCGATGGCCGGCGTGCCGCTGGCCAACGGTTTCCTGTCCAAGGAGATGTTCTTCACCGAGACGGTGACGGCCTCCGAGACCTGGCTGCTGCCGGCGGCGGCGACCTTCGCCGGCATCTGCAGCGTCGCGTACTCGCTGCGCTTCATCCACGACGTCTTCTTCAACGGCCCGCCGAAGGACCTGCCCGACGACCACCCGCACGAGCCGCCCTTCTTCATGAAGGCGCCGGTCGGGCTGCTGGTGGTGATCTGCCTGGTGGTCGGCGTGCTGCCGGCGCTGACCTTCGGCCCGATGGTGCACGTGGCCGCCACGGCGGTGGCCGGCGCGCCGCTGCCGGAATACCACCTCGCGATCTGGCACGGCTTCAACCTGCCGCTGCTGATGAGCGCGATCGCGCTGGTCGGCGGTGTGGCGATGTACTTCGCGCTGCACCGCCTGTTCCGCCTGCATGAGCAGGTGATCGAGCAGTGGTGGCGCGGCTGGACCGGCTTCGAGATCTTCTCGCGGGCGATCGACAGCGTCTTCAGGCTGTGCGGCCGCCTCACCCTCGCGCTGGAGAACGGCTCGCTGCAGCGCTACGCCGCCTGGCTGACCGCCTCGGCCGTCGTCGTCGTCGCGGTGCCGCTGTGGCAGCACGGCTCCCCCGGCACCGGCACGCGCGAGCTGCTGCCTGCCAACCCGCTCGCGATCGCGCTGTGGCTGGTGCTGGCGGCGAGCTGCGGCGCGATCGTGCTCATGCACCATGACCGCTTCAAGGCGGTGGTGCTCACCGGCCTGGTCGGGCTCGTGGCGGCGCTGACCTTCGTGTCGCTGTCGGCACCGGACCTCGCGCTCACGCAGTTGTCGGTCGAGGTCGTCTCCACCGTGCTGCTGCTGATGGGCCTGGCGCTGCTGCCGCAGCATTCGCCGCGCGAGTCGGGCGCGGCGAGGCGCGTGCGCGACGGGGTGCTGGCGCTCGCCGGCGGCGGGGGCCTGGCCTGGCTGACCTGGCTGATGCTCACCCGCGACCACGACTCGATCTCCTGGTTCTTCCTCGAGCAGTCGGTGCCCGGCGGCGGCGGCACCAACTCGGTCAACGTGATCCTGGTGGACTTCCGCGGCTACGACACCTTCGGCGAGATCACCGTGCTCGGCATCGCCGCGCTCGGCGTGATGGCGCTGCTCGACGGCATGCGCGCGCGCCGCCCCGGTGCCGACCCGGCCGGCCGCGCCTGGACCTTCGCCGCCACACCGCTGCTGCTGCGCGTGGCCTCGCGCGTGGTGCTGCCGCTGGCACTGGTCGTCACGCTCTACATCTTCCTGCGCGGCCACAATCTGCCCGGCGGCGGCTTCATCGCCGGGCTGATCACGGCGGTGGCGCTCGTGCTGCAGTTCATGGCGCTGGGCCAGTCGCGGGCGGAGGCGCTGCTGCGCTCGCAGTCCGGACGCCGCTTCGTGCGCTGGATCGGCACGGGTCTGGCGATCGCCGGCATCACCGGCGCCGGCGCCTTCGCCTTCGGCCGGCCCTTCCTGACCAGCGCGCACGGCCATCCCCACGTGCCGCTGCTCGGCGAGCTGCCGCTCGCCTCGGCCGCGCTGTTCGACCTGGGGGTCTACATCACCGTGGTCGGCGCGACGCTGCTGATGCTGTCGGCGCTGGGCGCGGTCAGCAAGGAAAGCCCGCAGCCCGCCGGGAGCGCATCATGAGTCTCGAATTCCTCGTCGCCAGCGGCATCGGCATCGTCGCCGCCACCGGCATCTACCTGATGCTGCGCGGCCGAACCTTCCCCGTCGTGCTCGGCCTCACGATCCTGAGCTACGCGGTCAACGTCTTCATCTTCGGCATGGGCCGGCTGTGGACCAACGCGGCACCCATCCTCGGCGGCGACGGCCCGGTGGCCGACCCGCTGCCGCAGGCGCTGGTGCTCACCGCGATCGTGATCGGCTTTGCCACCACCGGCTTCATCATCGAGCTCGCGCTGCGCAGCCGCCACGAGTCCGGCACCGACCACGTCGACGGGCGCGACGGCGAGCGCCGCGCCTCCGGCCGCCTCCCTGAGGAGCACGGCGCATGATCTCCGAGACGACGAATCCCCTGATGACGCACCTGCCGGTGCTGGCGGTGCTGCTGCCTGCCTTCACCGCGATGCTGATGCTGCTGATCGGTGACAACGAGGGCCTGAACGCCCACGGCAACCCGCGGCTGCGGCTGCGCCGCATGCTCAGCCTGCTGTCGGTCGGGCTCGGCCTCGCGATCGCGCTGACGCTGGTCGGCCGCGCGGCCGAGGGCGAGCTGATCGTCTACCGCCTCGGCGACTGGCAGCCGCCCTTCGGCATCGCGCTGGTCGTGGACCGGCTCTCGGCGCTGATGCTGCTGATCGCGCAGCTCGTCGCGCTGCCGGTGCTGTGGTACGCCAGCGGCGGCTGGGACACGCAGGGCCGCCACTTCCACGCGCTCTTCCAGTTCCAGCTGATGGGCCTGGCGGGCGCCTTCGTCACCGGCGACCTGTTCAACCTGTTCGTGTTCTTCGAGGTGCTGCTGATCGCGTCCTACGTGCTGCTTCTGCACGGGCAGGGACAGGCGCGGCTCAAGTACGGTGTCCACTATGTGGTGCTCAACCTCGCCGCGTCGGCGCTGTTCCTGATCGGGCTGGCGCTGATCTACGCGACCACCGGCACGCTGAGCATGGCCGACCTCATGGTGCGCGCGGCAGCGGTCGAGCCGGCGCAGGTGCCGGTGCTGCAGGGCGCGGCGCTGCTGCTGCTGGTCGTGTTCGGCCTGAAGGCGGCGCTGGTGCCGCTGCACCTGTGGCTGCCGGCGACCTATGCGGCCGCGAGCCCGCCGGTGGCGGCGCTGTTCGCGATCATGACCAAGGTCGGCTGCTACAGCATCATCCGCGTGCACGGCACGATCTTCGGGCCCGGCGCCGGCGAGCTGGCGATGGTCGCGCAGCCCTGGCTGCTGCCGCTGGCGATCGCGACCAGCGTGCTCGGCGTGGTGGGCGCGCTCGCGGCGAACTCGATGGCGCGCATGGTGGCCTACCTCACCGTGTCCTCGGTCGGCACGATCCTGATCGGCACCGCGCTCTACGACAACGCCGCGCTGTCTGCTTCGCTCTACTACATGGCGCACAGCACGCTGGTGATCGCCGGGCTCTTCCTGCTGGTCGAGCTCGTCGGCTCGCAGCGCGGCGAGATGGGCGACCGGCTGCGGCCGGCCGCGCCGCTGCTGCAGCCGGTGCTGCTCGGGCTGATGATGCTGCTCGGCGCCGCCTCGGTCGCGGGCGTGCCGCCGCTGCCCGGCTTCCTCGGCAAACTGATGCTGCTGCAGAGCAGCACCGGCTCGGCCGCGCAGCCCTGGGTCTGGACCTCGGTGCTGCTCGTCGGCTTCCTGTCGCTGGTGGGCCTGGCGCGTGCCGGCTCGATCCTGTTCTGGAACGTGCGCAGCGAGCTGCCACGTGGCGGCGGCAGCGCCTGCTCCGCCGGCGCGAGCCCGAAGCTCGTGGCCTCGACCGTCGCGCTGCTGCTCGCCGGCGTGCTGATCGCGGTGGCGGCAGGCCCGATCAAGCGCTACACCGACGACGCGGCCGCGCAACTCGCCGACCGCGCCGCCTACGCACACGCGGTGCTGGGCCCCGAGGGGCTCGACGCGCGCACCACCCGCCCCTACACCGGCGAGGCTGGCACCGCGCCCGAGCCGCTGCACCGCCCGATCGAGCGCGCCCGCCCCGAGACCGCGCCGAACGCTCCGCAAGGGAGGCAACCATGAGCACGAAATCCGCCTCGGTGATGGACCGCTGGCTCCCCCACCCGGTCATCACGCTGCTGATCGTCGCGAGCTGGCTGCTGCTGATGCAAAGCTTCCGGGGTCCGGACATCTTCTGGGCCGTGCTGATCGGCCTCGTGGTGCCCAAGCTGCTCGGCGACTTCCTGCCGGTGCGGGTGCACCTGCGGGTGGGGCCCGCGCTGCGGCTGATGCGCATCGTGCTGTGGGACATCATCGTCGCCAACATCGCGGTGGCCCGGCTCGTGCTCGGTCCGATGTCGCGCCCGCGCCCGGCCTGGATCGAGGTGCCGCTGACCGCCACCCACCCGACCGCGATCGCCCTCTTCGCCGCGATCATCACC
This sequence comes from Caldimonas tepidiphila, assembly GCF_003569765.1. Classification (GTDB taxonomy): domain Bacteria; phylum Pseudomonadota; class Gammaproteobacteria; order Burkholderiales; family Burkholderiaceae_C; genus Caldimonas; species Caldimonas tepidiphila. The sequence goes on from NZ_QXMG01000022.1 coordinate 84,899, forward strand.
ACCACGCCCGGCACCGTCTCCTGCGTGATCGACGAGGAGCGGCGCCTGATCCTCGTGCACGCGCTCGACGCCGAGGACCCGCAGGCGATGGCGACCGACATGAAGCGGCGCTACGAGGACCTGCTCATCGACATCTTCGAACACGGCAACCTGCCCGGGAGGACCGCATGAACGCCGGCGTGCTCGACATCGCGCTGAACATCGCGCTCGGCGCGCTCGCCGTCTCGGTGCTGCTGTGCGGCTGGCGGCTGATCAGAGGCCCCGAGGTCACCGACCGCATCATCGCGATCGACACCCTCTACCTCAACGCCGTGGGCCTCACGGTACTGCTCAACATCCGGCTCGGCACCGAGATGCTGTTCGAGGCGGCGCTGATCGTCGCGATGCTCGGCTTCGTCGGCACCGTGGCGCTGTCGCGCTACCTGACACGCGGCGACGTGATCGAGTGAAGGAGACCCGACCATGAACCTCGAAATCCTGGCCGAATGGCTGATCGCCGCGCTGCTGGTGATCGGCGCCTTCTTCTCGCTGGTCGGCTCGATCGGCCTGGCGCGCCTGCCCGACTTCTTCATGCGGCTGCATGCGCCGACCAAGGCCTCCACGCTCGGCCTCGGCGGCATCCTGATCGCGTCGATGATCTACGCCGCGGTGCAGGGGCGCGCCGGCTTTGCCGAGCTGCTGATCACGCTGTTCATCTTCGTCACCGCGCCGGTGTCGGCCAACCTGATGGCGCAGGCGGCGCTGCACCTGCGGCTGCCGTCGAAGGCGCCGCTGCCCGGGAATGTCGCACGCTCGCCGACGGCCACTGCCACGAAGTCAGCGAAAGCAAGGCCCCGCAAACGATAATTGGCGCCGGTTTTTCGACCCCACCCCCGCCCCACCATGACCACCACGATCAAGCACGACGACCTCGTCGAAAGCGTCGCAGCCGCGCTGCAGTACATCTCCTAGACCCAATCAGGAAAATTCTAAGACAAATCAATAAGTTACGCGTCTTGTTGACCGCTGCGTAGCTTTTGCTTAGAGACAATCCGGGCCTCCCTCCTCACACGCATGCACCGTTCATGAGTGGGAGGGGGCACCCTGTCATATTGCACCTTGCCACACAGGCCCTGCGGGCGCCATTCGAGCGCTGCCGAGGGCAGCGGTGAAATGCACTGTCCTCCTTCGGCCATAGTGCAGACAGATCAAAGACACCCCTGACCTTCGCGTCTCCCACCGCCTTCCGTTGCACGCTCCATACTTTGGTCGAGCTGTTTTCGGCTCCGACGCGACATTCCCGGGCAGCGGCGCCTTCGACGGCAGCCTCAGGTGCAGCGCCGCCTGCGCCATCAGGTTGGCCGACACCGGCGCGGTGAGGAAGATGAACAGCGCGATCAGCAGTTCAATCAGTCCGGAGAGGCCTTGTAGGACCGCATAAATCATCGCGGCGCAAGCCGCCGCTTATTCCCATGTAGAGCACCTCCGTAGACGCCGCGGCGGAGGCTGGGCTTTGTTGCGCAAATAGATTGAGAGCGAGATTCCCCTGACCCCGGACGGAGTTAT
>NZ_KZ983959.1:0-4397 GCF_003569765.1 Caldimonas tepidiphila
CCGGCACCTCCACCCCGGTCAGGCACTGGGTCGAGGTGCTCGACGAGGCGCTCGAGGCCTGAGCGGCGCCGCACTCCTCCCGGTCGCTGCGCTGCGGCATACTCCAACCCCGAATGTCCCTGCGCGATGCAGGGCACGGCCGCGGCAGCGGCATCCGGAACAACGCAAAGCCTGGGAGGAGCACCGATGGTCGGCACCGGGGGCCGGCATCCGCCGCAGCGCACGGGCGCGCACGACCCGGTGCGCGCCGTGCTGCGGCGCGCCGAGGAGCTGCTCGCGCAGGGACCGCGCTCGGTCGCCACGCTCGGCCTGTGGCCCGGGGACGCGAACCGGGACAGCCTGGACGCGCCGAGGCTCGTCGGCGAGCTGCGCGCCTCGGTGGTGCAGCTGCTCGAGACGAGCGAGCGCCTCGAGCCCCTGATGCGCAGCCTGCACCCGCTGCCGTTCTGGCAGCGATGGTGGTACCTGCTCAGCGGCCAGACGCTCGAGCACAAGCTGTTCTTCCGCGAGATGTGCGTGCAGCTCGAGCTGCTCGCCGAGCAGGGCCAGGCCGAGGCGCGCCGGCTCGCCGGCCAGCTCGAGGCGCTGGAGCGGCTGCGCCCCCCGCTGCGCCAGGAGCTGCGCTGGCTGGAGCGGGAGAGCCATGCCGCGCGGCTGCTGCTGTCGGGCACGCTGGCCGGCCGCGTCGCGGCGGCCGGCTTCCAGGCCGAGGACCTCGCGCGCCTGGGACGGCGGCGCGGGATGCTCGAGGCGCGCATCGCAGTGCTGCGCCGCACGCGCGCCCAGCTGCTGGCGGCGCTGCGCCAGGGCCGCACCACCCAGGCGCGCTTCCACAAGGCGCACGCGCGGCTGCTGCGGCTGTGGCGCCGGCGCCTCGGCTTCGAGCTGCTGTCGCGGCGGCTCACGCCGCGCTCGCGCCGGCGGCTGGCCTGCTGACGGGAACATCCCTTGCCCTCGCCGAAGGCATCGCCACCCTTCACGAGGACCCCGATGAACGAAAGCACCGTCCCCTCCGCCTCCGAGCTGCAGAAGCTCTGGGAGATGATCAAGGACATCCGCTTCGGCATGCTGGTGACGCGCCACGGCAACGGCCACCTGCATGCGCGGCCGATGACGACGCAGAACCGCTCGCTCGACGAGCCCGCGCTGTGGTTCTTTGCGTCGCGCAGCACCGATCCGGCCGCCGAGTCGGCCAGCGAGCCGCAGGTCAACGTCAGCTATGCGGCCCCGGACAAGGACCGCTACGTCTCGGTGACCGGCAGCGTGCGTCTCGTCGAGGACCTGGAGAAGAAGAAGGCGCTGTGGAGCACGCCGGCGCAGGCCTGGTTCCCCGGCGGGCCCGAGGACCCGGACGTGGCGCTGCTGGAGGTTCGCATCGAGCACGCCGAGTACTGGGACGTGAAGGATTCCAAGCCGGTGCAGCTCTTGCGCATGGCCACCGCGGCGATGAGCGGCCGGCAGCCGCGCATGGACGCCGACTACGGCCAGGTGGGCGGCGGGGCCGAGAGGCCGCCGGGCGGCTGAGCCGGCCACCGCCCCTTGTGGGCCGGCGGGCGCCGCGCGACACTGCCGCGCAGGAGGTTCGCCGATGCCCCACCTGCTCGCCCTCGACCAGGGCACGTCCAGCTCGCGCAGCATCGTCTTCGATGCCGAGGGCCGCATCGTTGCGCTCGCGCAGCGCGAGCTGCGCCAGCACTACCCGCGGCCCGGCTGGGTCGAGCACGACCCGCAGCAGATCTGGCAGGACCAGCTCGACACCGCGCGCGAGGCGATCTCGCGCGCCGGCCTGCGCCCCGCCGACATCCATGCCGTCGGCATCGCCAACCAGCGCGAGACGACGCTGATCTGGGAGCGCGCGAGCGGCCGCCCGATCCATCCCGCGATCGTCTGGCAGGACCGCCGCACGCAGCCCGACTGCGAGGCGCTCGCCGCGGCCGGCCTCGCGGAGGCGGTGCGGGCCCGGACCGGGCTGGTCATCGATCCCTACTTCTCGGCCACCAAGATCCGCTGGCTGCTCGAGCGGGTGCCGGGCGCGCGCGAGGCCGCGAACCGCGGCGAGCTCGCCTTCGGCACCGTCGACAGCTGGCTGCTGTGGCAGCTCACCGGCGGCGCGCACCTCACCGACGTGAGCAACGCCTCGCGCACGATGCTGTGGAACCTCGAGCGCGGCGAATGGGACGGCGAGCTGCTCGCCGCGCTCGACATCCCCCGCTCGCTGCTGCCCGAGGTGCGGCCTTCGAGCGGCGGGTTCGGCCGCACGCGCGCCGGGCTGCTCGGCGCGGAGCTGCCGATCGGCGGCGTCGCCGGCGACCAGCAGGCCGCGCTGTTCGGGCAGGCCTGCATCGCGCCCGGCCTCGCGAAGAACACCTACGGCACCGGCTGCTTCCTGCTGATGCACACCGGCAGCAGGCCGCAGCGCTCGCGCAACGGCCTGCTGAGCACCGCGGCGGCGTCCTGCGGCGACACGCCGGCCTACGCGCTCGAGGGCAGCGTCTTCGTCGGCGGCGCGGTGGTGCAGTGGCTGCGCGACGGGCTGAAGGCGATCCAGGGCTCGGCCGAGGTCGAGGCGCTCGCGCAGAGCGTGCCCGACGCGGGCGGCGTGGTGTTCGTGCCGGCCTTCACCGGGCTCGGCGCCCCCTACTGGCAGCCCGAGGCGCGCGGCGCGATCGTCGGGCTGACGCGCGGCACCACGGTGGCGCACGTCGCGCGCGCGGCGCTCGAGAGCATCGCCTTCCAGAGCGCGGCGCTGCTGCGCGCGATGAGCCGCGACGCGGTGGACGCGGGCGGCACGCCGGTGCGCGAGCTGCGCGTGGACGGCGGCGCCTGCGTCAACGACCTGCTGATGCAGTTCCAGGCCGACCTGCTCGGCATCCCGGTGCTGCGCCCGCGCTGCATCGAGACCACCGCGCTCGGTGCCGCCCGGCTCGCGGGGCTCGCGAGCGGCGTCTACCGCGACCTCGACGAGCTGGCCGGGCAGTGGCGCGCCGAGCGCGTGTTCGAGCCGGCGATGGACCGCGACCGCGCCGCGGCGCTGATGGACGACTGGGAGCGCGCGGTGCGGCAGGCGGTGGCGCCGTGAGGCCGGCGGCCCGCACGAGCGCCGGCAGCGGCTGGCGCGGCCTCGGCCCGAAAAGCCGCGCCTGGCTCGCGCAGGCGGGGGTTCACACCAGCGCGCAGCTGCGCGTCGCCGACGCCGTCGAGCTCTACCTGCGCATCCGCCGCGAGCAGCCCGGCGTCGGGATGAACCTGCTGTACGCGCTGATCGGCGCCCAGGAGGACCGCCCCTGGCAGGAGATCGCCCGGGAGCGGCGGCTGGAGCTGCTGCTGCGGCTCGACGAGCGGGGGGCCGCGCCGCGCTGAGGCCCGGGCAGGGCTGGCGCGGCGCCGCCGCCGGGCTCAGCCGATCACGCGCGTCGCGCTCGCGTCGAGCTTCGGCGGGTTCTCGTAGGTGTGGAAGGGCGCCGGGGACGGCACCTCCCACTCCAGCCCCTCGGCGCCCTCCCAGGGCCGCTGCGGCGCCGGCCGGCCCTTCTTGCGCATCATCGGGATCAGGATGAAGAGCAGGAAGTAGAGCGCGGCGAGGCCGAAGCCGAAGGCGCCGATGCTCGAGATCACGTTGAAGTCGGTGAACTGCATCGGGTAGTCCACGTAGCGGCGCGGCATGCCCGCGAGGCCGAGGAAGTGCTGCGGGAAGAAGGCGATGTTGAACGAGATGATCGACAGCCAGAAGTGGAACTTGGCGCGCGCCTCGGAGTACATCACGCCGCTCCACTTCGGCGCCCAGTAGTAGAAGCCCGCGTAGAGCGCGTAGAGCGAGCCGCCGACGAGCACGTAGTGGAAGTGCGCGACGACGTAGTAGGTGTCGTGCAGCTGGATGTCGATCGGCGCCATCGCGAGGATCACGCCGGTGAGGCCGCCGATCGTGAACACCGCGATGAAGCCGATCGCGAACAGCATCGGCGCCTCGAAGCTCATCGCGCCGCGCCACATCGTCGCGAGCCAGTTGAAGATCTTCACGCCGGTGGGCACCGCGATCAGCATCGTCGCGTACATGAAGAACAGCTGCCCCGTCACCGGCATGCCGGTGGCGAACATGTGGTGCGCCCAGACGATGAAGGACAGCACCGCGATCGAGCCGGTGGCATACACCATCGACGTGTAGCCGAACAGGCGCTTCCTCGCGAAGGCCGGCAGGATCTGGCTGACGATGCCGAAGGCCGGCAGGATCATGATGTAGACCTCGGGGTGCCCGAAGAACCAGAAGATGTGCTGGTACATCACCGGGTCGCCGCCGCCCGCGGGGTTGAAGAAGCTGGTGCCGAAGTGGCGGTCGGTCAGCGTCATCGTGATGGCGCCGGCGAGCACCGGCATCACCGCGATCAGCAGGTAGGCGGTGA
>NZ_KZ983959.1:4407-83675 GCF_003569765.1 Caldimonas tepidiphila
GATGTGCAGCGCGAAGATCGCCATGTCCATCGACGGGCCCATCTGCAGCGTCAGCGGCGCGTAGATCGTCCAGCCCGCGCTCGGCGCGCCGCCGTCGGTGAAGAAGGAGGCCACCAGCAGGATCGCTGCGGGGATCGTCAGCCAGAAGCTGAAGTTGTTCATGCGCGCGAAGGCCATGTCGGAGGCGCCGATCTGCAGCGGCAGCATCCAGTTCGCGAAGCCGACGAAGGCCGGCATGATCGCGCCGAACACCATGATCAGCCCGTGCATCGTCACGAACTGGTTGTAGAGGTGGGGGTTGGCGATCTGCAGCCCGGGCTGGAACAGCTCGGCGCGGATCAGCAGCGCGAGCACGCCGCCGACCATGAACATGGTGAACGAGAACAGCAGGTAGAGCGTGCCGATGTCCTTGTGGTTGGTGGCGAACAGCCAGCGCCGCCAGCCGTGCGGGTGCTCGTGGTGCTCGTCGTGTGCGGCGTCGTGCGCGGGTGCAAGCGTGGTCATCGGGGTTCCTCCTGCCCGGGTGCCGGAATGGCCCTGCTCGCGGCGGGCAAGAGATGTGCCCCCGCCCCCCGTGACGCGGGCCGCCCACCGCTCGCGACGCAGCGCCCCGGGAGGGGCCGCGCCGGCCAGGCAGGCGCGTCGCCGCAGGAGGAGGCGCCCGCTGTAAGGGCTACCGAAGGCTCGCGAATTTCCACGCCCGCCTTTCAAGCCGCGGCAGGCCTTGCGGGAACGCCGCTTGCCGCTGCCGCGATGCCCCACCTTCCCTGCGACAGGAGAATGCGCATGAAGCCTTCCGACGAATCCTCCCGTCCCGCCGCCCCCGGCTCCGCGGAGCCGCGCGACGCGAGCGGCGGGCGCGTGTCGCCGCGCTCCAACGAGGCCGGCAGCGGCAACACGTTGGGTGACGGCCGCACGGCCGGCGGCGACTACAACGCCGAGCAGCGGGACGAGCTTGCCGACGACCGGGACGGCCCCGGGGCCGAGGGCGGCGACTCCGGCGGGGGCGACTGATCATGGCCACCCGCGCTGACGAAGCCCTGCGCCCGGCGGCCGAGGACCCGGGGGGGCCGCGCCGCCTGTCCGCGCACACCAAGCGGCCGGTGTTCCTCAACCCGCTGCAGACCAAGCTGCCGGTGACCGCGACGGTGTCGCTCGCGCACCGCATCAGCGGCGCGCTGCTGGTGCTCGCGCTGCCGTTCACGGTGGCCGCGCTCGAGCGCTCGCTCGCCAGCGCCGAGGGCTATGCGCGCCTCGCCGCGGTGTTCGGCCACCCGCTCATGCAGTTGCTGCTGCTGCTCGCGACCTGGTCGGTGGCGCATCACGTCGCCGCCGGCGTGCGCCACCTGCTGTTCGACGTCGGCGTCGGCACGCGCTACGGCGCCTCGCGCCAGAGCGCCTGGGCGGTGCACGCGATCGCCCTGCTCGCGACGCTCGCGGCCGCGCTGGCCCTGTGGAGCTGAGGCGATGGCGATACGGACCTTCACCGGCATGCGCGCCTGGACGGTGCAGCGCGTCAGCGCGCTCTACCTGCTGCTCTTCACCGTCGGCTTCCTCGTCGCGCTGCTGCTGCAGCGGCCCGCCGGCTTCGAGGCCTGGCGCGCCTGGGTGCTGCAGCCCGGCATGCGGCTGGCGCTGCTGATGTTCTTCGTCGCGGTGGCCTTCCATGCCTGGGTCGGCGTGCGCGACATCACGCTCGACTACGTCAAGTCGCTGCCGCTGCGCGCCGTCGTGCTGTCGCTCGCCGCCGGGGGCCTGCTCGCCTCGGTCGGGTGGGCCGCGCTCGTGCTGCTGCAGTCCCGAAGCTGAAGGAAGAAGGGAATCCAATGCGCCTGTCGATCTACCGCTACGTGCCGGACAGCGACGACCGTCCCCGCATGCAGGACTACGACATCGAGCCCGGTCCGCACGACCGCATGCTGCTCGACCTGCTGCAGCGCGTGAAGGAGCAGGACCCGAGCTTCAGCTACCGCCGCTCCTGCCGCGAGGGCGTGTGCGGCTCGGACGCGATGAACATCAACGGCAGGAACGGCCTGGCCTGCCTGACCAACGTGTCGCGGCTGAAGGAGCCGGTGGTGCTGCGGCCGTTGCCGGGCTTCCCGGTGATCCGCGACCTGATCGTCGACATGAGCCGCTTCTTCGCGCAGTACCACTCGATCCGGCCCTACGTGATCGACGAGGGGCCGATGCCGGAGAAGGAGCGGCTGCAGACGCCCGAGGAGCGCGACTCGCTCAACGGCCTGTACGAGTGCATCCTGTGCGCCTGCTGCTCGGGCCAGTGCCCGTCCTACTGGTGGAACCCGGAGCAATTCCTCGGGCCCGCGGTGCTGCTGCAGGCCAGCCGCTTCATCGCCGACAGCCGCGACCACGCCACCGAGGAGCGCCTCGAGCAGCTCAACGACGTCTACAAGATGTTCCGCTGCCGCGTCATCCTCAACTGCGCCGACGTCTGCCCCAAGGGCCTGAACCCGGGCCGCGCGATCGAGGGCATCCGCCGCCAGATGCTGATCCGCAGCATCTGACGGCGTGGTGGCGACCGCCGGGGGGCCGGCCCGGCCGCCTGCCACCCCGCCTCAGGCCGCCTGTGCCGGCTCCTGCTTCAGCGTCGCCATGTCGATCACGAAGCGGTACTTCACGTCGCCCTTGAGCATGCGCTCGTAGGCCTCGTTGATCTGCGACATCGCGATCGTCTCGATGTCGCTGACGATGCCGTGCGCGGCGCAGAAGTCGAGCATCTCCTGCGTCTCGGCAATGCCCCCGATCAGCGAGCCGGCGATGCGCCGGCGCCGGAAGATCAGGTTGAACACGTCGGGCGAGGGGTGCGGCTCGCCCGGCGCGCCCACCAGCACCATCGTCGCGTCGCGCTTGAGCAGCACGAGGAAGGCGTCGAGGTCGTGCGGCGCGGCCACCGTGTTGAGGATCAGGTCGAAGCTGCCGGCGTGCGCGGCCATCTGGTCCGCGTCGCGCGACACCACCACCTCGTCGGCGCCGAGCCGCCTCGCGTCCTCCGCCTTGCCCGGCGAGGTGGTGAAGAGCACGACCTGCGCGCCCATCGCGTGCGCGATCTTCACCGCCATGTGGCCGAGCCCGCCCAGGCCCACCACGCCGACCTTCCGCCCCGGGCCGGCGCCCCAGTGGCGCAGCGGCGAGTAGGTCGTGATGCCCGCGCACAGCAGCGGCGCGACCGCGGCGAGGTTCTCCGCGTGTGAGATGCGCAGCACGAAGTCCTCCCGCACGACGATCGTTTCCGAGTAGCCGCCGTAGGTGTTGGCGCCGCTGCCCTGCTCCGGGCCGTTGTAGGTGCCGGTGAAGCCGGTCTCGCAGTACTGCTCCAGCCCCTCGCGGCAGGCGCCGCAGTGCCGGCAGCTGTCGACCATGCAGCCGACGCCGGCGAGGTCGCCGACCTTGAAGCGCGTCACCTCGTCGCCCGTCGCGATGACGCGGCCGACGATCTCGTGCCCCGGCACCGAGGGGTAGAGCGTGTTGTGCCACTCGTTGCGCGCGGTGTGCAGGTCGGAATGGCACACGCCGCAGTAGAGGATGTCGATCTGCACGTCGCGCGGGCCGGGCGGGCGGCGCACGAAGCCGAAGAGGGCGAGCGGGGCGGTCGCGTGCTGCGCCGCGTAGCCGCGGGTCTGGATCATGGAAAGGCTCCTCGCGTCGGGAAGATGGCAGGGGGCCGCATCGGCGGCAGGGTGTAGCAGCGGGGCAAGCGCCCTGCCCGGCGCGCCGTGCCATATTCGGCGCATGATTCCCTTTTCCGTCCTGGACCTCTGCCCCATCGTCGAAGGCGGCGACGCCGCACAGTCCTTCCGCCGCTCGGTCGACCTCGCGCAGCACTGCGAACGCTGGGGTTTCGACCGCTTCTGGCTCGCCGAGCACCACAGCATGCCCGGCATCGCGAGCGCCGCCACCGCGGTCGTGATCGGCCACGTGGCCGGCGCGACGTCGACGATCCGCGTCGGCGCCGGCGGCGTGATGCTGCCCAACCACTCGCCGCTCGTGGTCGCAGAGCAGTTCGGCACGCTCGAGTCGCTCTACCCGGGGCGCATCGACCTCGGGCTCGGCCGCGCGCCGGGCTCCGACCCCGCGACCGCGCGCGCGCTGCGCCGCGACCAGGGCTTCGACGCCGCCGATCAGTTCCCGCGCGACGTGGTCGAGCTGATCAACTACTTCCGGGCGGCGCAGCCCGGGCAGGCGGTGCGCGCGGTGCCGGGCGAGGGCCTCGCGATCCCGGTGTGGATCCTCGGCTCGAGCCTGTTCGGCGCGCAGCTCGCCGCGATGCTCGGCCTGCCCTACGCCTTCGCGTCGCACTTCGCGCCGGCGCTGCTGATGCAGGCCCTCGAGATGTACCGGCGCCACTTCCGCCCCTCGGCGCAGCTCGAGCGGCCCTACGTGATGCTCGGCTTCAACGTCTTCGCCGCCGACAGCGACGAGGAGGCGCGGCTGCTGGCGAGCTCGATGCAGCAGGCCTTCGTGGACCTGCGCAGCGGCCGCGCGCGCCGGCTGCAGCCGCCGGTGGCGGACTACGAGCGCGGCCTCCCGGCTGCGGAGCAGGCGATGCTCGCGCAGACCCTGTCGTGCTCGGCGATCGGCTCGCCGGACACGGTGCGCCGGCAGATCGGGGACTTCGTCGCGCGCACCGGCGCCGACGAGCTGATGATCACCTCGCAGATCTTCGACCACGCGGCGCGGCTGCGCTCCTACGAGATCGTCTCGGGGCTGCGCTCGCCCGGCTGAAGCGGCGTCAGCGTCGCGGCAGACCGGTCTGGATAAACTGCCCGGTTCACCCGCTGCGACCCATGCCCCTGCCCCACCTGCTGCTCGCCCTGGCCGTCGTGTTCGTCTGGGGCACCAACTTCGTCGTGATCAAGTGGGGCCTGGCCGAGCTGCCGCCCTTCCTGTTCGCGACGCTGCGCTTCGCCGCCTCGTCGCTGCCCTTCCTGCTGTTCGTGCGCCGCCCGGCGGTGCCCTTGTACAAGCTCGCCGCCTTCGGCGTGCTGCTCGGCGCCGGGCAGTTCGGGCTGCTGTTCTACGCGATGCGCGCCGACATCTCGCCGGGCCTGGCCTCGCTCGTGATCCAGACGCAGGTCTTCTTCACGATCGGGCTGGCGATGCTGCTGTCGGGCGAGCGCATCCGGCGGCTGCAGCTCGCCGCGCTGGCGCTTGCGGTGGCGGGCATGGCGGTGATCGCCACGCACCTCAATGCGAGCGTCACCGCCACCGGCTTCGTGCTGGTGCTGCTGGCGGCGCTGTCGTGGGCGGCGGCGAACCTGGTGGTGCGCAGCGCCGGCCGCGTCGATGCGCTGAGCTTCATGGTCTGGTCGAGCCTCTTTGCGGTGCCGCCGCTGGTGTCGCTGAGCGTGGTGTTCGACAACCCGCACGTCGCGCTGCGCGGGCTGCAGCAGGCCGGCTGGCTGGCGTGGAGCACGGTGGCCTGGCAGGCGATCGGCAACACGCTGTTCGGCTACGCCGCCTGGAACTGGCTGCTCGCGCGCTATCCCGCGGCCACCGTCACGCCGATGGCGCTGCTGGTGCCGGTGTTCGGCATCGGCGCCTCGGTGCTGGCCTTCGGCGAGCCGCTGCCCGCGTGGAAGCTCGTCGCCGCCGGGCTCGTGATCGGCGGGCTCGCGCTCAACGTGCTGGGGAGCCGCCAGCCGAAGCCGCCGGTGCCGGCGCAGCAAGCGGGCGAACGTCCCTGAGCCAGGCGTCGAGCTGCCCGAGCAGCTCGTCGGCGGCATGCCGGCGGCCGGCGGGCGGCGCCGGCTCCGGCACGAGGGCGCTTTCCGCCGCCGGCGCGCGCCGGCGCTCCAGCTGCTGCCGCACCGCGGCCTCGACGAAGGCGGCGAGGCTCTCGCCCTCGCGCAGCACCTGCCGCACCGCCGCGCACAGCTCGCCCGGCACGGGGAAGGACTGCGGCTCGCTCACGCGCCGAGCACCGCCGCCATCGCCACCGCCGTCTGCTCGACGTTGGCCGAGTTCAGGCCCGCGACGCACATGCGGCCCGAGCGCACTAGGTAGACCGCGTGCTCCTCGCGCAGCCGGTCGACCTGCGCGGCCGACAGCCCGGTGTAGCTGAACATGCCGCACTGCGTCAGGAAGTAGCCGAAATCGCGGCCCGGCAGCTTGGCCGAGAGGACGCGGTGCAGCTCGGCGCGCATCGCCTGGATGCGCCCTCTCATGCCGGCGAGCTCCGCCTCCCAGTTCGCGCGCAGCACCGGGGTCTGCAGCACGCGCGCGACGATCTGGCCGCCGTGCGTCGGCGGGCTGGAGTAGTTGCGCCGGATCGCCACCTGCAGCTGGCCCAGCACCAGCGCCGCCTGTGCCGCGTCGGGGCAGACCACGCTCAGGCCGCCGCAGCGCTCGCCGTAGAGCGAGAAGCTCTTCGAGAAGCTGTTGGCGACGAACAGGCTCGCGCCCGCGTCGGCGAGCGCGCGGATCGCGAAGGCGTCCTCGTCGATGCCGTCGCCGAAGCCCTGGTAGGCGATGTCGACGTAGGGGATCAGCCGCCGCGCGACGATCACCGGGACCAGCCGCGCCCACTGCTCGCGCGTCAGGTCGACCCCGGTCGGGTTGTGGCAACAGGCATGCAGCAGCACGATGCTCTGCTCGGGCAGCGCCTCGAAGGCCGCGAGCATCTCGTCGAAGCGCAGCCCGCCGGTGGCCGCGTCGTAGTACGGATAGGTGTTCACCTGGAAGCCCGCGCCCTCGAACATCGCGCGGTGGTTGTCCCAGGTCGGATCGCTTACCCAGACCTGCGAGTCCGGGAAGTAGCGCTTGAGGAAGTCGCCGCCGACCTTCAGCGCGCCGGAGCCGCCGATGGTCTGGATCGTCGCGACGCGGCCGGACTGCACCGCCTCGTGGCTGCGGCCGAACAGCAGGTGCTGCACCGCCTCGCGGTAGTTCGCCGCGCCCACCATCGGCAGGTAGGGCTTCGGGCCGATCGCGGCGAGCAGCTCGCCCTCGGCCTGGCGCACCGCCTCCATCACCGGCAGGCGGCCGGCATCGTCGAAGTAGATGCCGATGCTGAGGTTGATCTTGTTCGGCCGCGGGTCGCGCCCGAAGGCTTCGTTGAGGGTGAGGATCGGGTCGCCCGCGTAGGGGTCAACGTGCTCGAACATGGCTCATGTCTCTCCAGGGTGGACCGGGGATTATCGGCCGAGTGCCCCGCCCGCCCGGCGACGCATCGCCGGCACCCCCGCCGCGGGCGGCTTCCCGCCACTGATCCAGCCGGCAACGCTGTTTCATATGGATACAAGAGGGTGCTCCTTCCCGGGAACGGCGCCTGGGGTGATCTCGGATTGCCTTGCGGCCGGCCAGCATCCCTAGACGACGCGGCTGCGCTGCCGACACGGCAGGGACCAGCCCGATCCGTGATCTTTTCCACGCTTTCCGGCGCCGGCTCCCCGGCGCGGCGGAGCCGACCGCTCGGGCGGCCCCGGGCTTGCAACCGCGCCCCCTGCAACAGAAGGTGGGCCGGAGCCCGCCGGCGAACCGCCGGCGCGCAAGCCCGGACCCATCGCCCACCGAAGGAGACAGCCGATGACGGGGATCGACAAGGCGCTGCTGCGCCATCTGCTGGCGGTCGAGGGACCGTGGGAGGTCAGCGACTACCAGCTCGACCTGCGCAAGCGCCGCTGCGAGGTCTGGATCGGGCCGCAGGTCGAGCGCGGCTGGTTCGGGCGGCCGAAGGCTCTCGCCGCCGCGCTGCAGACGCACACCTGGCAGCACCTGTCCTTCGGCGGGCTGCGCTTCGTCGTGCACGCCTCGCTGCCGGCGGGACTTGCCGAGGCGCAGCGCCAGCCTTGGATGGGCGAGCCCGGCCTGCCCTTCACCACGGCGCTGGCGCGGCAGGTGTTCGCCTTCTTCAACGAGGGCGTGCCGCTGCGCTCGGTCTGCACGCTGCTCGGCCTGTCGCTCAACGACGTCTGGCACTACCGGCACGCGCTCGACACGGGCCGCGCGCACGTGCAGTCGGCTCCCGCGCCGGCCGAGTCCGCAGCGCCGGCGAGCGCCGCGCTGCCGCCCGAGGTGGCGCAGGACGCCGGCTCGGGCCGCGTGCCGGAGCCGGGCGACCCGATCTGGCTGCGGCTGGCCAGCGGCGAGCTGCAGCTCGACATCCGCGTGCTGAGCCTGAAGCTGATGCTCGCGCGCGTGCGCTCGCAGCTCGACGTGATCTCCGACGAGGAGGTGCGGCAGCTGAAGCTGCGCGAGCTGCACCGCTACTTCGTCAAGAACGAGCGGGTGCTGTCGCACGAGCTCTCGCAACTGAGAATGGGATGAGGCCCGCATGAACGCACGCAACCCCGCCGCGCCGCTGCCGGCCACCGGCGCCCTGATGTCCGTCGACGAGGCCGCGGCGCGGCTGCGCGGCGGCGGCTTCCACTGCGTCGCCGGCGAGGAGGCGCTGCTGCGCCGGCTGCCGCGTGGCCGCTGGATCGGCGGCACGATCCCCTACTTCATGGGCCAGGAAGGCGGCCGCACCACGCGCGAGCAGGTCTTCGTCACCACGCTGCCGGACGGCGCGCTCGCGCCCTCCGTCCGCTGGTACGACGCCGCCGGGCTCGCGAACGTCTGCGTCGACGCGCCGGACAACGGCTTCTCGCTCGTCATCATCCCCGCCTTCTCGGCGATCCATTCGCGCTTCGCACGCGAGGCGCCGCAGTACGAGGACATGTACCTGAAGCCGCTGCTCGGCTGGATCGCCGGCCTGCACCTCGACGACCTGGGGCGCCGCGCGCCGCTGGTCGTCAACGGCGAGACCGGCGAGCTCTGCGGCGAGCGCGCGGTGGTGATGCACGTCCCGCTGCCCGACGACCGGGTGGCGCACCTCGACATCGTCAACCTGTTCCGCCAGGGCGACGGCGACCGCATCCGCTTCACCGAGCCCGGCTTCCACGCGCACGACTGCCTCGTCAACGGCCGCCCGGTGAACTTCGCCGACTACCTCGCGCAGAACGGGATCGACACGCGCTGGCCCTTGGTGGCCGACTACGCGGGCGCGATGGTCAACGTGTCCTTCAAGGGCGTGGACGCGGAGCAGCGGCGCGTGGACTTCTACGCGCCGGTGTTCGACGACGCCGAGTACCGGCTCGCCGCGCCGGTGGAGGACTACCAGCGCGCCTTCGCCGCCGCGATGCCCGGCGGCGGCGCGTCCGTCGCGTGGAGTTGCAACTGCATCCTGAACTACCTGTACTCGGGGCTGGAGGGGCAGCGCACCGGCGCGATCACCGGGCCGATGACCTTCGGCGAGATCGCCTACCAGCTGCTCAACCAGACGATGGTGGTGCTGTCGGCCGACTGGCTCGACTGAGTGAGGCCGGGCGCGCGACGCGCCCGCCGCGCTCAGCCGAGCGCCGCCTCGATGTCGCGCGCGAGCGCCTCGGGCCGGTGCATCGGCGCGTAGCGCCCGAGCACGCGGCCGTCGCGCCCGACCAGGAACTTGGTGAAGTTCCACTTGACCGCCCGGGTGCCGAGCACGCCGGGCTTCTCCTCGCTGAGCCAGCGCCACAGCGGATGGGCGCCGGGGCCCTTGACCTCGACCTTGGCCATCATCGGGAAGCTCACGCCGTAGTTGCGCTGGCAGAAGCCGGTGATCTCGGCCTCGCTGCCCGGATCCTGCGCGCCGAACTGGTTGCAGGGAAAGCCCAGCACCACCAGCCCGCGCTCGCGGTAGCGCTGCCAGAGCTGCTCCAGCCCCGCGAACTGCGGCGTGAAGCCGCAGGCGCTCGCGGTGTTGACGAGCAGCAGCACCCGGCCGCGGTAGTCGGCCAGGCGCACCGGGCGGCCGTCGATGCCGACGGCCTCGAAGTCGTGGAAGCGTACGGACATGGAGGCTCTCCCGAAGGAACTGGAAGGCAGGGATCCTAGCCGGTGCGTCAATGGCCGGACTGCGGCTCGAGCCAGGACAGCGCGGCGGCCGCGAGGATCAGCGCGCCGCCGAGCAGCGTCGCGCCGCCGAGCACGGCGCTGCCGAGCAGCACCGCGGACACCGACGCGAACACCACCTCGACGAGCATCACCACCGCGGTGACGTTGGCCGGCAGCCGCGCCGCGCCGTACTGCAGCGCGAGGTTGCTCAGCAGGAAGGCGACGGCGAGCAGCAGCGCCGGCAGCAGCCACGCGGCCTGCGGCAGCGGCGGCCAGGACGCGCGGCCCGCGCCGACGAGCAGCGACGCGACGAGGCCGGCCACCAGCGCGCCGCCGACGAACATCGCCAGCGCGCGCTGCTCCTGCGGCCGGTGGCCCTCGCGGCGCAGCATCACGTTGTTGAGCGCGAAGGCGAAGCCGCCGAGCAGCCCGAGCCAGTCCGCCAGCCCCTGCGGCAGCGGCAGCCCCTGCCCCTCGGGCCTGAGCACGATCGCCGCGCCACCGAGCGCGAGCGCGACGCGCGCCACCGACAGCGGCGTCAGCCGCTCGCCGAGCAGCAGCCGTGCGAGCACCACCGCCCACAGCGGCATCAGGTAGAACAGCAGCACCACCCGCACCACGTCGCCGATGCTCACCGCCCAGTTGAAGGCGGCGTTGGTCGTGCCCGAGGCCAGCACCAGCACCCACAGCGCCGGCACCGACAGCGCCTCGCGCAGCGCGCGCGGCCGCCACGCGGCGATGCCCAGCACCGCGACGAGGTAGATCAGCACGGTGGACCACAGCGGGTGCAGGCCGAGATCCTGCAGCGTGCGGAAGGGCCACCAGGACACGCCCCACACGAAGGCGTTGAACATCAGCGCCAGCACGGGCAGCGCGAGCGGGGCGGCGGGAAGGGGTCGGGTCATCGGAAGAGGAGGCGCAAGCCGCCCGGCGCACAGGCGCGGGGCGGCGCAAACGGGTCGGGGATCAGTGCCGGTCGGCGCGAGCGATTGCGAGCAGGCGCTCGACCTCGGCGGAGTGGCTCACGGCGTTGCACTCGTGCCAGCGGCGGATCGCCCACATCACCGCGGCGACCACCACGCCGAACAGCGTGATCGCGCCGAAGGCCGACAGCCCGATCAGCGTCGAGCCGGCGTAGAAGGCGCCGAGCAGCAGGATGCACAACTGCTCGTTGAAGTTCTGCACCGCGATCGAGCGGCCCGCGCCCATCAGGTTGTGGCCGCGGTGCTGCAGCAGCGCGTTCATCGGCACCACCAGGTAGCCGCCGAGCGCGCCGAGCAGGATCAGGAAGGGCACCGCAACCCAGACGTTCTCGATCAGGTTCATGCCGATCACGAGCACGCCCATCGTGATGCCCAGCGGGATCACGCGCGTGGCGTGCTCGAGCCTCACGCGCATCGACGCGAACACCGCACCGGCGGCGGTGCCGATCGCCACCACGCCGACCAGCGACGAGGCCTGCGTGGTGGTGTAGCCGAGCGCGGCGGCGGCCCAGGCGAGCACGATGTAGCGCAGGTTGCCCGAGACGCCCCAGAACAGCGTCGTCGTCGCCAGCGAGATCTGGCCGAGCCGGTCGCGCCACAGCCGCTGGTTGCATGCGGCGAAGTCGCGGCTCATCGCGACGAAGGTGCAGGGCAGCGGCTGCAGCGGCGCCTCGGTGCGCGGGATGCGCAGGTTGAAGAGCGCGGCGACGAGGTAGAGCGTGATGAGCGCGGCGATCGCCGCCTCAGGCGCCGACTCGATGCCGGTGTCGACGAGCGGCAGGTCGAAGGCGAGCAGCGCCTGCGAGACCGCCGGGCCGACGAGCTGGCCGCCGAGCAGCACGCCGAGGATGATCGAGCCGATCGTCAGCCCCTCGATCCAGCCGTTGGCCTTGACGAGCTGCGAGGGCGGCAGCAGCTCGGTGAGGATGCCGTACTTGGCCGGCGAGTAGGCGGCGGCGCCGAGGCCGACGATCGCGTAGGACAGCAGCGGGTGCACGCCGAACAGCATCATCAGGCAGCCCGCGACCTTGATGGTGTTCGAGATGAACATCACCCGCCCCTTGGGGATGCAGTCGGCGAAGGCGCCGACGAAGGGGGCGAGCACGACGTAGAACAGCGCGAACATCGGCACCAGCGCGGCGCGCTGCCATTCGCCGGAGCCCGACGCGCGCAGCAGCTCGACGGCGGCCACGAACAGTGCGTTGTCGGCCAGCGAGCTGAAGAACTGCGCCGACATGATCGTGTAGAAGCCTCGTTTCATTCCATGCGTTCTGGTTCTGATTCGCGGCTTCCGGCCTGCTGTTGTGCCCCCTTCGTCAGGCCCGGCCACCCCGGCAAGGATGGGGGGCGGGCCTGAGCGCCCGGGTTTATAGCACGCCCTCCGGGGCTTGCGGCCCCCGGGTCGGCCCCAGTGCGCCGTGGCCGCACGCAGGCGGAATCGGCGTGAAATCCGCCCGCCGCGACCCACTGGCAGAATCGCCGCATGCCCCGCCCGATCCGCGCCCTGATCCACACCGACGCCCTCGCCCGCAACCTGCAGCGCGCCCGCCGCGCGGCACCCGACGCACGCGTGTGGGCGGTGGTGAAGGCCAACGCCTACGGCCACGGCATCGAGCGCGCCTACGCCGGGCTGCAGGGCGCCGACGGCTTCGCGCTGCTCGACCTCGCCGAGGCCGAGCGCGTGCGCGCGCTCGGCTGGCGCGGCCCGATCCTGCTGCTCGAGGGCTGCTTCGAGCCGCGCGACCTGGAGCTGTGCTCGCGACTGAACCTGTGGCACGTGATCCACCGCGACGCGCAGATCGACTGGCTCGCGACGCACAAGACCACCTGGCCGCAGCGCGTGTTCCTGAAGGTCAACACCGGCATGAACCGGCTCGGCTTCGCGCCCGCCGAGGCGCGCAGCGCCTGGCTGCGGCTGTCGGGGCTGACGCAGGTCGACGAGATCTCGCTGATGACGCACTTCTCCGACGCGGACACCGGCCGCGGCATCGCGCACCAGGTGGCGGCCTTCGAGGCGGCCTGCGGCGACCTGCCGGGCGAGCGCTCGCTCTCCAACAGCGCCGCGACGCTGCGCTTCGCGCCGGACCACCCGGCCGTGCGCGCCGACTGGGTGCGCCCAGGCATCATGGTCTACGGCTCCTCGCCCGACTTCCCCGCGCACTCGATCGAGGACTGGGAGCTGCGGCCGACGATGACGCTCGAGAGCGAATTGATCGCGGTGCAGCGGCTGCAGGCCGGCGACACGGTCGGCTACGGCAGCCGCTTCGTCGCCGAGGCGCCGATGCGCATCGGGGTGGCGGCCTGCGGCTATGCGGACGGCTACCCGCGCCACTGCCCGGGCGACAACGAGCGCAGTACCCCGGTGCTGGTGGACGGCGTGCGCACGCGGCTGGTCGGCCGCGTGTCGATGGACATGATCACGGTGGACCTGACGCCGGTGCCCTCCGCGCAGCCCGGCAGCCGCGTGACGCTGTGGGGCGAGGGGCCGCGCGGCACGCGGCTGCCGATCGACGAGGTGGCGCAGGCCGCGGGCACCGTCGGCTACGAGCTGATGTGCGCGCTGGCGCCGCGCGTGCCGGTGCAGGTCCTGTAGCTCGCGGCGCCCTGCCGGCGCGTCGCTGCGCCGGGCTCCCGAGGCAATCCCGGAGAAGACGACGGAGGACGCGAACGATGAACCTGCTGCTGTTCCTGCTCGGACTCGGGGCGCTGCTGGCCGGCGCCGAACTGGTGGTGCGCGGCGCCTCGCGGCTGGCGCTCGCCTTCGGCGTCTCGCCTCTGGTGGTGGGGCTGACGATCGTCGCCTTCGGCACCAGCGCGCCGGAAATCGCGATCGCGGTGGGGGCGGCGCTCAAGGGCAGCGCCGACCTCGCCGTGGGCAACGTCGTCGGCAGCAACATCTTCAACGTGCTGTTCATCCTCGGGCTGTCGGCGCTGATCGCACCGCTCGTCGTGCACCTGCAGATCATCCGCCAGGAGGTGCCGTTCATGATCGGCGCGTCGCTGGTCGTTGCGGTGATGGCGCTCGACGGCGTGCTCGGCCTGTGGGATGCGACGCTGCTGTTCGGGCTGCTGCTCGCCTATGTCTTCTACCTGATCCGCCAGTCGCGCGCCGAGCCGCAGGAGACGGCGGCGGAGTTCGAGCGCGGCATGCCGCATGGCGGCTGGGACACGAAGCGCCCGGTGCAGCTGCTGATGGTGGTGGCGGGCGTCGCGCTGCTGGTGCTCGGCTCGCGCTGGCTGGTCGCCTCGGCGACCGCCTTCGCACAGGCGATCGGCGTGAGCGACCTCGTGATCGGGTTGACGATCGTCGCGGCCGGCACCTCGATGCCCGAGGTCGCGACCTCGGTGATGGCGGCGGTGCGCGGCGAGCGCGACATCGCGGTCGGCAACGTGATCGGCAGCAACATCTTCAACCTGCTCGGCTGCCTCGGGCTCGCCGGGCTGGCGGCCGGCGGGGACCTCTTGATCGCGCCGGCGGTGCTGCGCTTCGACTTGTGGGTGATGGTGGCGGTGGCGCTCGCCTGCCTGCCGGTCTTCATGACCGGCTTCCGCATCGGGCGCTGGGAGGGCGCGGTATTCCTGGGCTACTACGTCGCCTACACCGTCTACCTGATCCTCGCGGCGCAGCAGCACGATGCGCTGGAGGCGTTCTCGAACGTGATGCTCGGCTTCGTCGTGCCGATCACGATCATCACGCTGATGGTGCTGATGCTGCGCTGGATGAACCGCGACCGGCCCGACGCCTGAAGCGGCGCAGGCGCGGGCAGACCCCGGATTCAGGCCGGCGGCAGGCCCGCGTCGACGCCCGCGGGATCGGCCGCCAGTTCCGCCACGATCGCGCCCAGCCGCCGGATCGCCGCCTCCAGGCGCGGCGACCAGGGGTCTCCATACTGCAGCCGGATGAAGTGGTCGAAGCGCCGGCTGCAGCTGAAGGCCGCGCCGGGCGCGACGCCGATGTGCTCGCGCCGCGCGCGCTCGAACACCGCGCGCGAATCGATCCCGCGCGGCAGCTCGATCCACAGCATCAGCCCGCCCTGCGGCACGCTGAGCCGGCAGCCGGCCGGGAAATGGCGCGCGACCGCCTCGGCCATCTGCCGCATCTGCGTGCGCAACGCCGCGCGCAGCCGGCGCAGGTGGTGGTCGTAGCCGCCGTCGCGGATGAACTGTGCCAGTACCTCCTGCTGCAGCATCGGGCAGGCTACCGACGTGCGCCACTTCAGCCCCTGCGTCTTCAGGAAGTGCCGCCCCGGCGCGACCCAGCCGAGGCGGTAGCCCGGCGCCACCGTCTTCGTGAAGGCCGAGCACAGGATCACGTCGCCGTCCGGGTCGAAGCTGCGCAGCGCCGGCGGGCGCTGCTCGCCGAAGTGCAGCTCGCCGTAGATGTCGCTCTCGATCAGCGTGAAGCCGCGCTCGGCGGCGAGTCCGACCAGGCGGCGCTTGTGCGCCACCGGCATCAGGCTGCCGAGCGGATTCGGGAAGTTCGGCAGCAGCACGCAGGCGCGCACCGCACCGGGCTCCCGCGTCGCGAAGTCGAGCGCCTCGATCGACAGGCCGTCCCGTGGATGGCTCGGGATCTCCAGCGCGCGCATGCCCAGGCTCTCGATCACCTGCAGCAGGTGGAAGTAGGTCGGCGACTCGAGCGCGACCGTGTCGCCGGCGTTCGCGACCGCGCGCAGCGCGAGGTAGACCGCCTCCATGCCGCCGTTGGTGACGACGATCTCCTCGGGCCGCAGCTGCACCCCCGACGAGATCGCCCGGCGCGCGATCTCGCGCCGCAGCGCGGCGCTGCCCTCCATCCGGTAGCCGCTCGCGTATTCGGGGTGGCGGCGGTTGATGCCCGCCAGCAGGTGCTGCAGCTTGGCCTCGGGCAGCAGGGTGCGCGCGGGCGCCGCATGGAAGGACGGCAGCGCCTCGGGGTCCTCGACGACCCGCATGAACTCCTGCAGCACCGCGTCCACGCTGACGAAGGAGGCCTGCTCCATGCACGGATCGAGCCGCGGCTCGGGCAGCGGGGCGGGCGGCGTCGGGGCCACGAAATAGCCCGACCTCGGCCGCGCCTGCACGAGCGCCCGGTTCTCGAGCCAGCGGCAGGCCTGCAGCGCGGTGTTGAGGCTCACGTCGTGCTGCTGCGCGAGCCGGCGCACCGAGGGCAGGCGGTCGCCCGGTTGCAGCGCACCGCTCGCCATCGCGCGCTCGAGCAGGCCGGCGAGGCGCCGGTAGAGCGGGGCGGGGTCGTCGTGGGCAGCGTCCATGCAGGGCGATTGTCGCGGGCCGCCGGGCGGCGCGCACAGGTACAGATGGGCGGGGGAAGGACCGGCACAGTTGCGCGGCACGCGATCTGTTGCGGTGCGCTTCGTGCGGCCCTGCATCTGTGCGAGCGCGCGCCGCGCGGCAACACTGGAGACCGCTCGATTCCCTTCCAGGAGGCCCGCCATGCTCAGGTTCGAAACGCCCCTCGTGCTGCAACTGCAGGACGGCCAGCTGCTGCGCTGGGAGCAGCCCGACAGCGCCGTGCTTCGCGTCGAGGAGGGCCGGATCTGGCTGACCCGCGCCCACGACCCGCTCGACCATTTCCTAGAGGCCGGCGCCCGCTTCGTGCTGCGCCCCGGCGAGGCGGTGCTGATCGGCGCCGAGGGCCGCGCCCAGATCGGCCTGTCGGCGCTGCCCGGCCCCGCCGCCTGGCTGCTAGGCCGGCTGCGCGACGCCGCCGCGCGCTGGAGCGAGCGGCACCTCGGCGGACGCGCCGCGCCGCGCCTGCCGGGGCAGGCCGGAGAGACCCGCCGCCGCGTGGGTGCTTGACGCCGGCAGGGGAGCGTTCCCCCGCCCGACAATGCAGGCCCCCTCCACTTCCGGTCCCACATGATGAACCTGCCCAACCACCAGCTGACGATGACGGTGCTGATGACGCCCGACATGGCGAACTTCTCGGGCAAGGTCCACGGCGGCGCGCTGCTCAAGCTGCTCGACCAGGTGGCCTACGCCTGCGCGAGCCGCTACGCGGGGCGCTACGTCGTCACGCTGTCGGTGGACCAGGTCACCTTCCGCCAGCCGATCCAGGTCGGCGAGCTCGTCACCTTCCTCGCGTCGGTGAACCACACCGGCAGCTCGTCGATGGAGATCGGCATCAAGGTGGTGGCCGAGGACATCCGCAGCCAGGCGGTGCGCCACGCCAACAGCTGCTTCTTCACGATGGTGGCGGTGGACGACGACGGCCGGCCGACGCCGGTGCCGACGCTGGAGCCGGTCACGCCCGACGAGCACCGCCGCTTCGCTGCGGCACAGGTGCGCAAGCAGCTGCGCCGCGAGCTCGAGGCGCGCTTCACGCAGACGCGGCAGGCGCCGGGCGTCTGAGGCCGCCGCCCGCACGCCCGGCTGCCGCGAGGCGTGCGGGGCGGACCGCTCACTTCGCCAGCCCGAGGATCCACTGCACGAGCTGCTGCGCGTCCTCGCGCCTGATCGCCACCGCGTTGGGCGGCATCGACAGGCCGCTGACCTCGCCCTTCCAGTGGCTCTCGTAGGGGCTGGAGCCGCGCATCACCGTCTCGGTCAGCGCGGCAAGCGCGTTCGCGTCTCCCCGGTACTTCACCGACACGTCGCGCCAGGCCGGGCCGATCGGCTTGGCGCCGCCGGGGCCGGGACGGCCGGTCTCGATGCCGTGGCAGGCCGTGCAGCCGCTGGTCGCGGCGAGCTTGACCATCTGGTCGTCGCGCGCGTCGGCATGGGCCGGGGCGGCCACGGCGAACAGCAGCGCGAGGGCGGGGGCGGCAAGCGTCTTTCTCATCGGGTTCCTCCTGTTGACATCAAAGAAAAAGTGTCTTTCGGAGGAGCACGCTACCGGCGGCGCCCACCGCGCGATTGATGCCGCTCAAGCGCGGTCGGAGGCTGTGCCGCATTGGCGCAGGCCGCACGACCAACGGTTGCCGCCTGTCGCAGGCTGAAGCAGCCGCCCGGCGCCAAGCGAAAGCCGGGCCGGGCGGGCGCAGCCACTGCCGGCTCAGCGCCGCGGCAGCAGCATCGCGTCGCCGTAGCTGAAGAAGCGGTAGCGCTCCCGGATGGCGTGGCGGTAGAGCGCCATGATCGGCTCGTAGCCGGCGAAGGCGCTCACCAGCATCATCAGCGTGCTCTTGGGCAGGTGGAAGTTCGTCACCAGCAGGTCCGCGGCGCGGAAGGTGAAGCCCGGCGTGATGAAGATGTCGGTGTCGCGGCTGCCGGCCATGAGCTCGCCGGAGACGGCCGCCGACTCCAGCGCGCGCAGCGTCGTGGTGCCGACCGCGACCACGCGCCCGCCGGCGGCGCGCGTCGCGCGGATCGCGTCCACCGTCGCCTGCGGGACCTCGAACCACTCGCTGTGCATCCTGTGCTCGGCGATGTTCTCGACCCGCACTGGCTGGAAGGTGCCGGCGCCGACGTGCAGCGTGACGCTGGCGCGCGCGACGCCGCGCGCATCGAGCGCCGCGAGCAACGCCTCGTCGAAGTGCAGCGCCGCAGTCGGTGCCGCCACCGCGCCGGGCTTGTCGGCGAACACCGTCTGGTAGCGCCGCGCGTCGTCGGCCGAGTCCTCGTGCTCGATGTAGGGCGGCAGCGGCACGTGGCCGTGCGCCTCGAGCAGCGCGAAGGGGTCGGCGGGGAAGCGCAGGTGGAAGAGGCCGCCGTCGGGGCCGCCGCGGCCGAGCACCTCGGCGTCGAAGGCGTCGGCGAAGCGCACCGTGCTGCCGGGCTTCGGCGACTTGCTCGCACGCACGTGCGCGAGCACCTCGCAGCTGCCGGGCAGCACCCGCTCGACGAGCGCTTCGACGCTGCCGCCCGTGGCCTTGGCGCCGTGCAGCCGCGCCTTGATGACGCGCGTGTCGTTGAAGACCAGCAGGTCGCCGGGAGCGATCAGCGCGGGCAGCTCGCGGAAGACGCGGTCGACGGGCGCGTCGGCGCGGCCGTCGAGCAGGCGCGAGGCGCTGCGCTCGGCGGCCGGGTGCTGCGCGATCAGCTCGGGGGGCAGCTCGAAGTCGAAGTCGGAGACGGTGAAGGCGCGCGCGGCGCCGCGATCGGTGGGGGCGTGAGAGGACATGCCGTTGAGGGCCGGACGGACCCGTGCCAAGGAAGGGGGCAGAATTGTCCCATGTCGTCCCCTCTCCCCCGCGACCTCCCCGGCGATGCCCCCGCGGCCGCCCCGCCCCCGAAGAAGGACAAGTCCGCGCCGCAGCGCGCGATGGAGAAGCTCGGGCTCGTGCGCGACATCGACCTCGCGCTGCACCTGCCGCTGCGCTACGAGGACGAGACGCGCTTGACCTCGCTGCGCGACGTGCGCGAGGGCGAGACGGCGCAGATCGAGGGCGTGGTCGCGCACTGCGAGGTCTCGCTGCGACCGCGCCGGCAGCTGGTGGTGCGGCTGAAGGAGGGGCGCGAGGAGCTGATGCTGCGCTTCCTGCACTTCTATCCCTCGCACCAGAAGACCTTCGCACCGGGCGCGCGCATCCGCGTGCGCGGCGAGGTGCGCGGCGGCTTCTTCGGGCTGGAGATGGTGCACCCGAGCTTCCGGGCGGTCGACGAGGACACGCCCCTGGCCGAGGCGCTCACGCCCGTCTACCCGGCCAGCGCCTCGCTGCCGCAGGCCTACCTGCGCAAGGCAGTGGCCTCGGGACTGCAGCGCGCGCCGCTGCAGGAGCTGGTGCCGCCCGAGCTGCTGCCGCCGGGGCTGCCCACGCTGAAGGAGGCGCTGAACTTCCTGCACCACCCGACGCCCGAGGTGTCGCTCGCGACGCTCGAGGACCACAGCCATCCGGCCTGGCAGCGGCTGAAGTACGAGGAGCTGCTCGCGCAGCAGCTGTCGCAGCTGCAGGCGCAGCGCGAGCGCGCCGCGCTGCGCGCGCCCGAGCTGCCGCTGCGCCGCGACGGCCTGCAGGAGAAGCTGCTTGCCGCGCTGCCCTTCGCGCTCACCGGCGCGCAGCGTCGCGTCGTCGAGGAGATCGCGCACGACCTGGCGCGCCCGCAGCCGATGCACCGGCTGCTGCAGGGCGACGTCGGCTCGGGCAAGACGGTGGTCGCAGCGCTCGCCGCCGCGATCGCGATCGACGCCGGCTGGCAGTGCGCGCTGATGGCGCCCACCGAGATCCTCGCCGAGCAGCATTTCGCCAAGCTCGTGCAGTGGCTCGAGCCGCTGGGCGTCGGCGTCGCGTGGCTGACGGGCAGCAGGAAGGGCAAGGCGCGCGCCGAGATGCTCGCGCGCGTCGCCGACGGCAGCGCGCAGCTCGTCGTCGGCACGCACGCGGTGATCCAGGACCAGGTCGAGTTCGCGAAGCTGGGGCTGGCCGTGATCGACGAGCAGCACCGCTTCGGCGTCGCACAGCGGCTCGCGCTGCGCCACAAGCTCGAGAGCCAGGAGCTCGAGCCGCACCTGCTGATGATGAGCGCGACGCCGATCCCGAGGACGCTCGCGATGAGCTACTTCGCGGACCTAGACGTCAGCACGATCGACGAGCTGCCGCCCGGGCGCACGCCGATCGTCACGAAGGTCTTCGCCGACGCCAAGCGCGAGGCGGTGATCGAGCGCATCCGCGACGAGGTCGCGCGCGGCGCGCAGGCCTACTGGGTCTGCCCGCTGATCGAGGAGAGCGAGAAGATCGACCTGCAGAACGCCACCGAGACGCACGCGCAGCTGTCCGAGGCGCTCGCGGGCTTCGAGGTCGGGCTGCTGCACGGGCGCATGGCGCCGGCCGAGAAGGCCGCGGTGATGGCGCGCTTTTCCTCGGGCGAGATGAGCGTGCTGGTGGCGACCACGGTGATCGAGGTCGGCGTGGACGTGCCCAACGCGAGCCTGATGGTGATCGAGCATGCCGAGCGCTTCGGCCTGTCGCAGCTGCACCAGCTGCGCGGCCGGGTCGGGCGCGGCGCGGTCGCGAGCGTGTGCGTGCTGCTCTACACCACGCCGCTGTCGGAGACCGGCCGCTCGCGGCTGAAGGCGATGGCCGAGACCACCGACGGCTTCGAGATCGCGCGGCGCGACCTCGAGATCCGCGGCCCCGGCGAGTTCATGGGCGCGCGCCAGAGCGGCGCGCCGCTGCTGCGCTTCGCCGACCTCAACGAGGACGAGGCGCTGCTGAAGCAGGCGCGCCGCATCGCGCCGCTGATGCTCGATCGCCACCCTGACGCCGCACGCCGCCACGTGGAGCGCTGGCTCGGCGGCAAGGCGGAGTTC
Organism: Caldimonas tepidiphila; assembly: GCF_003569765.1. Taxonomy (GTDB): domain Bacteria; phylum Pseudomonadota; class Gammaproteobacteria; order Burkholderiales; family Burkholderiaceae_C; genus Caldimonas; species Caldimonas tepidiphila. The sequence continues at coordinate 25,450 of NZ_KZ983959.1, forward strand.
CTGAAGGCCTGAACCCGCCGCCGGCGCCCGCTTCCCCAATGCCCCCGGGGCCTTCCGGGCAGCCGCTTGCCCGCGGACCGGCAGCTCTGCTGCAATGCCCAGTTCCCGACTCTGCGCAAGCCCTGCGGCTTGCGCCTAAAGTCCGATAGGCAGTCTCAATCGCGGTCATTTATTAACTTTAACAATTGATCCTAGATTGCCGATAAGATTTCATCCATCCCATCAACCAACCCACTGCACGCCATGTCGCTGATCAACACGCAAGTCCAGCCCTTCAAGACCCAGGCCTTCCACAACGGCAAGTTCATCGAGGTCAGCAACGAGACGCTCAAGGGCAAGTGGTCCGTCCTGATCTTCATGCCCGCGGCATTCACCTTCAACTGCCCGACCGAAGTCGAGGACGCGGCCGACAACTACGCCGAGTTCCAGAAGGCCGGCGCCGAGGTCTACATCGTCACGACCGACACGCACTTCTCGCACAAAGTGTGGCACGAGACCTCGCCGGCCGTCGGCAAGGCCCAGTTCCCGCTGGTCGGCGACCCGACGCACCAGCTGACCAACGCCTTCGGCGTGCACATCGCGGAAGAAGGCCTGGCGCTGCGCGGCACCTTCATCATCAATCCGGAAGGCGTGATCAAGACGATGGAAGTCCACTCCAACGAGATCGCCCGCGACGTCAAGGAAACCCTGCGCAAGCTCAAGGCCGCCCAGTTCACCGCCGCCAACCCCGGCCAGGTCTGCCCGGCCAAGTGGAACGAAGGCGCCAAGACGCTGACCCCGTCGCTGGACCTCGTCGGCAAGATCTGACCTGACTTGTCCCACCCCCTACGCGCTTCGCGCGCCCCCTCGAGGGGGCACCGCCAGCGGCCCGGCGAAGCCGGTTCCGCGGCGGTCGCCGGGTGGGGGCTCCTCCCCTGCCCCCGGCCCGATCCCCGGATCAGGCCCCGCTGAAAGCGTCCCGCGGCTTGTCCCCGGACGCTTTCGACGGGGTCGGAACGCCTGCGCCCGAACCCGCCCGAATCTCCGCTGAACAAGGACCGCACCATGTTGGACGACAGCACCAAGGGGCAACTCGCCGCCTATTTCGAGCGCATCACCCAGCCGATCGAGCTGATCGCCTCGCTGGACGAGCGCCCCGCCTCGCAGGAAATGCGCGAACTGGTGAGCGAGATCGCCGCCATCGCCCCTGCCAAGATCAGCGCCCGCTTCGACGGCCGGGACGCGCGCCGCCCCAGCTTCCAGATCACCCGCGCCGGCAGCGACCTGGGCGTGCGCTTCGCCGCGATCCCGATGGGCCACGAGTTCACCTCGCTGGTGCTCGCGCTGCTGCAGGCCGGCGGCCACCCGCCGAAGCTCGAGGCCGACGTGATCGAGCAGATCAAGGCGCTGGACCCGGACGACAAGGGCGACTTCGTCTTCGAGACCTACATGTCGCTGACCTGCCACAACTGCCCGGACGTGGTGCAGGCGCTGAACCTGATGGCGGTGCTCAATCCGCGCATCCGCCATGTCGCGATCGACGGCGGCCTCTACCAGCAGGAGATCGAGGAGCGCCAGATCATGGGCGTGCCGACGATCTACCTCAACGGCCAGGTCTTCGGCTCGGGCCGCATGGAGATCGGCGAGATCCTCGCCAAGATCGACACCGGCGCGGCCAAGCGCGACGCCGCCAAGCTCAGCGCGAAGGAAGCCTTCGACGTGCTGATCGTCGGCGGCGGCCCGGCCGGCGCGGCCGCGGCCGTCTATGCGGCGCGCAAGGGCATCCGCACCGGCATCGTCGCCGAGCGCTTCGGCGGCCAGACGATGGACACGCTGGCGATCGAGAACTTCGTCTCCGTGATGGAGACCGAGGGGCCGAAGTTCGCCGCGGCGCTGGAGTCGCACGTGCGCGCCTACGACGTGGACGTGATGACGCTGCAGCGCGTCGAGCAGCTCGTGCCGCCCTCGCAGCCCGGCGCGTTCGCGACCGTGAAGCTCGTCAACGGCGCCGAGCTCAAGAGCCGCACCGTGATCCTGTCGACCGGCGCGCGCTGGCGCAACGTCAACGTGCCGGGCGAGCAGGAGTACAAGAACAAGGGCGTGGCCTACTGCCCGCACTGCGACGGCCCGCTGTTCAAGGGCAAGCGCGTCGCGGTGATCGGCGGCGGCAACTCGGGCGTCGAGGCGGCGATCGACCTCGCCGGCATCGTCGCGCACGTGACGCTGCTGGAGTTCAACGAGCAGCTGCGCGCCGACGCGGTGCTGGTCAACAAGCTCAAGAGCCTGCCCAACGTCACGATCCTCACGAACGCGCAGACCACCGAGATCACCGGCGACGGCCAGAAGGTCAACGGCCTGCGCTACAAGGACCGCGTCTCGGGCGAGGAGCAACTGGTGCCGCTCGAGGGCATCTTCGTGCAGATCGGCCTGGTGCCCAACACCGAGTTCCTGAAGGGCACGGTGGAGCTGAGCAAGTACGGCGAGATCATGGTCGACGCGAAGTGCCACACCAACCTGCCGGGCGTGTTCGCCGCGGGCGACGTGACCACGGTGCCGTACAAGCAGATCATCATCGCCACCGGCGAGGGCGCGAAGGCGGCGCTGTCGGCCTTCGACTACCTGATCCGCATGCCGGTCGCGGCACAGTGACCGGCCGGGGGCAGGCGCGACGCCGAGCGCCCTCCTCCATCGATGCGGGCCCCACGGGGCCCGCTTTTCTTTTCGGGCCACGGAGCGCGGCGGAGGAAGGCCCGCAGCGGCGGCGCGCGGATTGCAAGCGCCCACGGGACGTGCGCGCAAACCGTGACGCGCTGCACGCCGGCGGCGCATCCGTCGCACAATCGAAGCGATGAGCCCGACTGAATCCCTCTATCGGCCCGCCGCCTCGCACCGGAGGCCTGTGTCATGACGCTGACCGAACTGCGCTACATCGTCGCCGTCGCACGCGAGAAGCACTTCGGGCGCGCGGCGGAGGCCTGCTTCGTCTCGCAGCCGACGCTGTCGGTGGCGATCAAGAAGCTCGAGGAGGAGCTCGACGTGAAGATCTTCGAGCGCGGCACGAGCGAGATCAGCGTGACGCCGCTCGGCGAGGACATCGTGCGCCAGGCGCAGGCGGTGCTCGAGCAGGCCGCGGCGATCAAGGAGATCGCCAAGCGCGGCAAGGACCCGCTGGCTGGGCCGCTGCGCCTGGGCATGATCTACACGATCGGCCCCTACCTGCTGCCCGACCTGGTCAAGCAGGTGATCGAGCGCGTGCCGCAGATGCCGCTGATGCTGCAGGAGAACTTCACCGCGAAGCTGCTGGAGATGCTGCGCACCGGCGAGCTCGACTGCGCGATCCTCGCCGAGCCCTTCCCCGAGACGGGGCTGGCGGCCGCGCCGCTGTACGACGAGCCCTTCCTCGTCGCGGTGCCGAAGAGCCACCCGCTCGCCAAGCGGGAGTCGATCTCGTCGGAGGAGCTCAAGCGCGAGACGATGCTGCTGCTCGGCACCGGCCACTGCTTCCGCGACCACGTGCTCGAGGTCTGCCCCGAGTACGCACGCTTCTCGAGCGACGCCGAGGGCATCCGCAAGAGCTTCGAGGGCTCCTCGCTCGAGACGATCAAGCACATGGTGGCCTCGGGCATGGGCATCACGGTGGTGCCGCAGCTCAGCGTGCCGGCCGGCGGCTCCGAGCATGTCGTCTACGTGCCCTTCAGCGACCCAGTGCCCACGCGCCGCGTCGTGCTGGTGTGGCGCCGCACCTTCCCGCGCTACGAGGCGATCGCCGCGCTGCGCAATGCCATCTACGCCTGCGACCTGCGCAGCGTGAAGCGGCTGTCCTGAAGAACCCGGTGCGGCACGCGCCGTGCCGCAGCGATCCGTCCGTCCCGAAAACCCCCGCCTTTTTCCAGAAGGAGTTGCACATGGCGAAGAACCTGCAAATCAACATCGGCATCGACGAGGCCGACCGCGCGGCGATCGCAGGCGGCCTGAACAAGCTGCTGGCCGACACCTTCACGCTCTACCTGACCACGCACAACTTCCACTGGAACGTGACCGGGCCGCAGTTCAACACGCTGCACAACATGTTCATGGAGCAGTACACCGAGCTGTGGAACGCGGTCGACCCGATCGCCGAGCGCATCCGCGCGCTGGGCTTCCCGGCACAGGGCTCCTACGGCCAGTTCGGCGCGCAGGCCACGCTCGCGGACGTGCCGGCCGAGCCGCCCAAGGCGACCGAGATGCTGCGCATCCTGGTGCAGGGCCACGAGGCGGTGGCGCGCACCGCGCGCAGCCTCTTCCCCGCGGTCGAGAAGGCCTCGGACGAGCCCACCGCCGACCTGCTGACGCAGCGCCTGGACATCCACGAGAAGACCGCGTGGATGCTGCGCAGCATGCTGGAGGAGTGAACCTCCGCACGCAGGGGCGCTGAGGCGCCAGGGCGGGTGCGGCGCCCGCCCGATGGCGGCGCGGCTCAGGCGCCGCCGATGCCCTCGACGATCTTGCCCGTGCCCTGGCACTCGGGGCAGGGGCCGCCGTCGATGCGGCCGCTGCCGCCGCAGTTGCGGCACAGGTTCTCGCCGGTGCCGGGCGTCCCCGGGGGCGCCTCGTCGCCCGGGTTCATGTCCTGGCTGCCCTGCTGCGGGGCCGTCTTGCCTGATTCGCTGGTATTCACCTGAAGCTCCTTTCCTGCGTTGGACCCTGCGGTCCGTCCTGCGGGCGCGGCGCCTAGGCGGCGTGCGCCGCGAGGTACTCGCGCACCGCCTCGGCGTCGGTGCCGACGGCGGCCACCGCCTCGCGCAGCCGCGCCTCCGGCACCCCGAACTCCTCGATCCAGTCCTGCACCTCGATCGGGTCGTCGAGGTCGATGCGGGTGCGGTCGTGGATGCCGCCCCGGTCCCGTGTCTGGCTCATGTGCTGCCTCCGGCCTGTGATGGGTGTGCGCAGAGCCGGGCAGCACATCGCGTGCCTTGCACCCGCGAGGGGTGGCGCACGGCGCGCTGACGATAATCGCGCCCATGTCACGCCTCTCCCTCTACCTGCAGCTGATCCGCTGGGACAAGCCGGTCGGCTCGTTGCTGCTGCTGTGGCCGACGCTGGCGGCGCTGTGGATCGCCGCGGACGGCTTTCCCGGCTGGCACCTGATCGCGGTGTTCACGCTCGGCACTTTCCTGATGCGCTCGGCCGGCTGCGCCGTCAACGACGTGGCCGACCGCGACTTCGACCGCCACGTCAAGCGCACCGCCGAGCGCCCGGTGACGAGCGGCAAGGTCTCCCCGCGCGAGGCGCTCGCGCTCGGCGCCGCGCTCGCGCTCGCCGCCTTCGCGCTGGTGCTCACCACCAACGCCGCCACCATCGCCTGGTCCTTCGCGGCGCTCGCCGTGTCGATCTTCTATCCGTTCACCAAGCGCTTCTTCTCGATGCCGCAGGCGGTGCTGGGCGTTGCGTTCAGCTTCGGCATCCCGATGGCCTTCGCCGCGGTGCGTGGCGAGGTGCCGCTGCTGGCCTGGGCGCTGCTGCTGGGCAACCTGTTCTGGGTCGTCGCCTACGACACCGAGTACGCGATGGTCGACCGCGACGACGACATCCGCATCGGCATCCGCACCTCGGCGCTGACCTTCGGCCGCCACGACGTCGCGGCGGTGATGGCGCTCTACGGCGCCTACCTCGCCACCTGGGGCGCGATCGGCGCGGCGATCGGGCTCGGCTGGCCCTATGCGCTCGGGCTGCTCGCCGCCGCGGCGCAGATCGGCTGGCACTACACGCTGATCCGCGAGCGCGGCCGCGAGGGGTGCTTCCGCGCCTTCCGGCTCAACCACTGGGTCGGCTTCGCGGTGTTCGCGGGCCTGGTGCTCGACCGCGCGCTGGCGGGCTGAGCCCGCGGCACGCCGGCGCCGGCCGGGCGCCGCTCAGCGGCCGAACTCGTCGCCGAGCTCGCGCGCGCGCGCCTGCGCCGCCTGCATCGCCCGGACGAACGCGTCCTTCACGCCGGCCGCCTCCAGTGCGGTGAGCGCGGCGTAGGTGGTGCCGCCCTTGGACGTGACGCGCTCGCGCAGCACCGCCGGCGTTTCGCTCGAGCGCTCGGCGAGCTCGGTGGCGCCGCCGAAGGTCGCCAGCGCCAGCTCGCGCCCCTGCTCGGCGCTCAGGCCCATCGCCTGCGCCGCCTCGATCATCGCCTCGATGAAGTAGAACGCGTAGGCCGGGCCCGAGCCCGACAGCGCCGTGACGGCGTCGAGGTCCTGCTCCTGCGCCACCCACAGGCAGCGTCCGGTCGGCGCGAGCAGCTGCTCGACGCGCTCGCGCTCGGTGTCGGTGACCTCGGGGCGGGCGTAGAGACCGGCGATGCCGCGCCCGATCAGCGCCGGCGTGTTGGGCATGCTGCGCACCACGCGCTCGCTGCCGGTGGCCGCGACGATCGCCTCGCTGCGGATGCCGGCCATCACGCTGAGCTGCAGCGCACCCGCGACATGCGCGGCGCAGGGCGCGGCGGCCTCGCGGAAGACCTGCGGCTTGACCGCCCAGACGACGACGAACGCCTCGGCCAGCGTCGCGTCGGCCGCGGCGAGCGTGCGCACGCCGTGCGCCTCCTCGAGCCGCTCGCGCTGCGCCTCGTTCGGCTCGAGCACCAGGATGCTCTGCGGCGCGCGGCCGTTGCGGATCAGCCCGCCGAAGATCGCGGAGGCCATGTTGCCGCCGCCGATGAATGCCAGGGTATCTTTCATGTCGCTCCGTTCAGGGGTGGGTGGCGCCGCCCCGCTCCCCTGCGCGAGTCCTCGCGGAGGGACGGGCGGCAGCGCGAGCCCGGATTGTCAGCCCCCGCCGGCCAGCAGCGTGGCATTGCCGCCGGCGGCCGCGGTGTTGACGGTCACCGTCTGCTCGGCGCAGAAGCGCGGCAGGTAGTTCGGGCCGCCCGCCTTCGGCCCGGTGCCCGACAGGCCCTCGCCGCCGAAGGGCTGCACGCCGACCACCGCGCCGATCATGTTGCGGTTGACGTAGACGTTGCCGACGCGCGCGCGTGCCGCGATGCGCTCGGCGCGGCAGTCGATGCGCGTCTGCACGCCGAGCGTGAGGCCGTAGCCGAGCGCGTTGATGCGGCCGACCAGCGCGTCGACCTCGCCGCTCCAGCGCAGCACCTGCAGCACCGGGCCGAAGATCTCCTCGCGTACCGTGCCGAGGTCGGGCACCTCGAACGCGACCGGCGCGATGAAGCAGCCGTCGAGCCCCGCCGGCAGCGGCGTGCGCGCGACGAGCCGCGCCTCGCGCTCGAGCCGCTGCACATGGCGCGCGAGGCCGGCATGCGCCTCGGCGTCGATCACCGGGCCGACGTCGGTGGCGAAGTCGCCCGCATCGCCCACGCGCAGCGCGGCCATCGCGCCGGCGAGCATCTCGAGCAGCCCGTCGGCGACGCTGTCGTGCACGCACAGCAGCCGCAGCGCCGAGCAGCGCTGGCCGGCGGAGCGGAAGGCGCTCTGCACCACCGCGTCGATCACCTGCTCGGGCAGCGCGGTGGAGTCCACCACCATCGCGTTGATGCCGCCGGTCTCGGCGATCAGCGGCACGATCGGGCCCTCGCGTTCGGCGAGCGTGCGGTTGATCAGGCGCGCGACCGCGGTCGAGCCGGTGAAGCACACGCCCGCGGTGCGCGCGTCGGCGACGAGCGCGGCGCCGACCGTCTCGCCCGGGCCGTGCAGCAGCGCGATCGCGTCGTACGGCACGCCCGCCTCGCGCAGCAGCTCGACGAAGCGCTGCGCCACGCCCGGCGTCTGCTCGGCCGGCTTGGCCGCCACCGTGTTGCCGGCCACCAGCGCCGCCACCACCTGGCCGGCGAAGATCGCGAGCGGGAAGTTCCACGGGCTGATGCAGACGAACACGCCGCGGCCGTGCAGCCTCAGCTCGTTGCGCTCGCCGGTCGGGCCGGGCAGCAGCTGCGGCGCAAGGCGCGCCTCGGCCTGCTGCGCGTAGTAGCGGCAGAAGTCGATCGCCTCGCGCACCTCGGCGACGCAGTCGCCCGGCGTCTTGTGCGCCTCGCGCACCAGCAGCCCGCAGAAGGCGTCGAAGCGCGCCTCGAGCAGGTCCGCCGCGCGGCGCAGCACCGCGGCGCGCTCGGCCAGCGGCTGCGCGTTCCAGCCCGGGAAGCCCGCCTGCAGCCGCGCCATCGCGGCGGCGGCGTCGGCGGGAGTCGCCTCGCGCACCGCCGGCACCCGCGCGCCACGCGCCGCGGCAAGCAGCGGCTCGCGGTGCACCGGGCTCGCGAGGTCGCGACCGGCCGAGTTGGGGCGCCCCGGCCCGTACAGCGCCACCGGCAGCGGCAGCCTGGGCCCGGCCGCGGGCGCGTCGCCCAGCGGCGACGCGAGCAGCTCGGCCGGCGCCACCTGCTCGTCGGCGAGCTGGTGCACGAAGGACGAGTTCGCGCCGTTCTCCAGCAGCCGCCGCACCAGGTAGGCGAGCAGGTCGCGGTGCTCGCCGACCGGGGCGTACACGCGCAGCGCCGGCGGCGCCGGCCGGCCCGGGCGCTCGCGCATCACCTCGCGGTAGACGGCCTCGCCCATGCCGTGCAGGCGCTGCATCTCGAAGGGCGCACCGCGCTCGCGCGCCATGTTCAGCACCGCGGCGATCGTCGCGGCGTTGTGGGTCGCGAACTGCGGGAACACCGCGGCCGGCGCGCCGTCGGCGCCGGGCAGCGCCGCGTCGAGCAGCATCTGCGCGCAGGCGAGGTAGGACAGGTCGGTGTGCGCCTTGCGCGTGAAGACCGGGTAGCCGGCGAGGCCGAGCTCCTGCGCGCGCTTGATCTCGCCGTCCCAGTACGCGCCCTTGACGAGCCGCACCATCAGCCGCAGCCCGTGTGCGCGCGCGAGCCGCACCACCTCGCTCACGGCCTCCGGCGCCCTTGTCTGGTAGGCCTGCACCGCGAGGCCGAAGCCCTGCCACCGCGGGTGCTCGCGGGCGATGCGCGCGCACAGCGCGTCGAGCAGGTCCAGCGACAGCTCGAGCCGCTCGCTCTCCTCGGCGTCGATCGTCAGGTTCAGGTTCGCGCGCGCGGCCTGCTCGCACAGGCGCCACACGCGCGGCAGCAGCACCGCGAACACGCCCTCGCGCTGCGCCTCCTCGTAGCGCGCGTAGAGCGCGCTGAGCTTGATCGAGATGCCGTCGGCGTCCTCGGGACGCGACGCGACGCGGCCCTCGGCGATCGCGCGCAGGGCATGGGCATAGGAGGCGAGGTGGCGCTCGGCGTCCGCGTCGGTGCGCGCGCCCTCGCCGAGCATGTCGTAGCTGAAGCGCAGCCGCGGCTGCTCGCGGCGCTGCGCGGCGGCCTGGCCGCGCGCCTCGCCGATGGTCTGGCCGAGCACGAACTGGCGGCCGAGCAGCTGCACCGCGCGCACCGTCGCGGCGACCACGGTGCGCGCGCCCAGGCGCTGCAGCACGCCGCCGCCGGCGCCGTCCTCCGGCAGCAGCCTCTTCGACAGCGCGAGCGCGCTCGCCGACAGGCTCGCGAGCAGCGGGTGGGCGCTGTCGCCGTGCGCGCCGAAGTCGGCACGGCCCAGCTGGTCGGCGGTGAGCGCGATCGCGGTCTCGGCGTCCGGCACGCGCAGCAGCGCCTCGGCCAGCCGCATCAGCGCAAGCCCCTCGGCGCTGGAGATCGGGTACTCCTTCAGCAGCGACTCCATGGCCCAGAACGGGGCCGGCTGGCGGCGCACCGCCTCGACCCAGGGGGTGGCGAGCGCGACCACCTCGCCCCAGCGCAAGTGCGGCGAGAGTTGCCGCTGCAGCGCCGCGAGCACCTCGGCCTCGTCGCGCCAGGGCACCGGCAGCCGCGCACGTGCAGCGGCGGGCGGCGGGAAGCCGCCCGGTGGCGGGACCGGCGCGGCGACGCCGGGCGAAACGGTGGAGTCGAGGGCGGCGGCTTGCATGGCGACAGTCCTTCAGTTGAATGTCTTGCTAGGTTACGCCGATCGATCTAGGATAATTCTCCGATCTTCAGCAAACCGAGAGAGGAAAATAAGGAATGAAGGCCGCCACGGAGGAGTACCGGGATCTCGACAAGATCGACCGCAAGATCCTGCGCGTGCTGCAGCAGGACGGCCGCATCGCCAACCTGAAGCTGGCCGAGACGGTGCACCTGTCGCCCACCGCGGTGCTCGAGCGGGTCAAGCGCCTGACGCGCGAGGGCTACATCCTCGGCTACGAGGCGCGGCTGAACCCCCTCAAGCTCGGGGCCGGGATGCTGGTGTTCATCCAGGTCATGCTCGACCGCACCACGCCGGACGTGATGAACGCCTTCCGCGCCGCGGTGCAGGCGCGCCCCGAGATCCTCGAGTGCCACCTGGTGGCCGGCGGCTTCGACTACCTGATCAAGGTGCGCGTGGCCGACATGCCGGCCTACCGGGAGCTGATCGGCTCGGTGATCTGGTCGCTGCCGGGCGTGCGCGAGACGCACACCTACGCGGTGATGGAGGAAGTGAAGAACACGGGACAGCTGCCGATCTGAGGCACCACCGCGCCGCCTTCAGCGCGCGCCGAAGATCGCGGTGCCGACGCGCACGATCGTCGCGCCCTCGGCGACCGCCGCCTCCAGGTCGGCGCTCATGCCCATTGACAGCGTGTCGAGTCCGAGCCCCTCGCCGCGCAGGCGCTCGAGCAGCGCGCGCAGCGCGCGGTGCGGCGCGCGCTGCGCATCGAAGTCCGCGGCCGGCTCGGGAATGCTCATCAGCCCGCGCAGCCGCAGCCCCGGCAGCGCCGCCACCGCGTGCGCGAGCGCGGGAAGCTCCCCGGGCGCGACGCCGCTCTTGCTCGCCTCGCCGCTGACGTTGACCTGCAGGCAGACCTGCAGCGGCGGGAGTTGCGGCGGGCGCTGCTGCGACAGGCGCTGCGCGATCTTCAGCCGGTCGACCGAGTGCACCCAGTCGAAGTTCTCCGCCACCACGCGCGTCTTGTTGGCCTGCAGCGGGCCGATCAGGTGCCACTCGATGCGCGCGCGCTCGGCGGCGAGCGCGGCGATCTTGTCGAGCGCCTCCTGCACGTAGTTCTCGCCGAAGCAGCGCGCGCCGGCGTCGAGCGCCTCGCGCACCGCGTCCGCGCCGAAGGTCTTGCTGACCGCCAGCAGCGTGACGCTGTTCTCGCTGCGGCCGGCTGCCGCGCACGCGGCCGAAATCCGCGCTCTTACTTTTTGTAGCCTGTCCGGGATCGTCGCCATAATGGCGCAGCTTAAATGAGCCGCGCCCGGGCTCGAGCCGAACATTCACCGCCCCTGGCGGCGAGGGAAGTAAGAAGCTTCATGGACATCACGCAACTGCTGGCGTTTTCCGTCAAGAACAAGGCCTCCGACCTGCACCTGTCCGCGGGCCTGCCGCCGATGATCCGGGTGCACGGCGACGTGCGCCGCATCAACGTCGACCCGCTGGACCACAAGCAGGTCCACTCGATGGTCTACGACATCATGAACGACTCGCAGCGCAAGGCCTACGAGGAGACGCTCGAGTGCGACTTCTCGTTCGAGATCCAGGGTCTCGCGCGCTTCCGCGTCAACGCCTTCAACCAGAACCGCGGCGCCGGCGCCGTGTTCCGCACCATCCCGAGCAAGATCCTGACGCTCGAGCAGCTCAACGCGCCCAAGATCTTCGGCGACCTCGCGCTCAAGCCCCGCGGCATGGTGCTCGTGACCGGCCCGACCGGCTCGGGCAAGTCCACCACGCTCGCGGCGATGATCAACCACCTCAACGAGACCGAGTACGGCCACGTGCTCACCGTCGAGGACCCGATCGAGTTCGTGCACGAGTCGAAGAAGTGCCTGATCAACCAGCGCGAGGTCGGGCCGCACACGATGAGCTTCAACAACGCGCTGCGCTCGGCGCTGCGCGAGGACCCGGACGCGATCCTGGTGGGCGAGATGCGCGACCTCGAGACCATCCGCCTGGCGCTCACCGCCGCCGAGACCGGGCACCTCGTGTTCGGCACGCTCCACACCTCGAGTGCCGCCAAGACGATCGACCGCATCGTCGACGTGTTCCCCGCGGCCGAGAAGGAGATGGTGCGCGCGATGCTGTCCGAGGCGCTCGTCGCGGTGATCTCGCAGACGCTGTGCAAGCTCAAGGACGGCAGCGGCCGCGCCGCGGCGCACGAGATCATGCTCGGCACCTCGGCGATCCGCAACCTGATCCGCGAGAACAAGATCGCGCAGATGTACTCGGCGATCCAGACCGGCAACAGCCTCGGCATGCAGACGCTCGACCAGAACTTGACCGATCTGGTGCGCCGCAACATGATCAGCCCCGCCGAGGCGCGCGCGAAGGCCAAGTTCCCGGAGAACTTCCCCGGCTGAGCCACGCGTCGCACTGCGGCGGCCGCGCCCGTCGCGGCCGATTCCCACCCCCTTTTTCCGGATCCGCATGGAACGCGACCAGGCCTCCAAATTCATCAACGACCTGCTGCGCCTGATGATCTCGCGCGGCGGCTCGGACCTGTTCCTCACCGCCGACTTCCCGCCGGCCTTCAAGATGGACGGCCGCGTCACCAAGGTCTCGCCGCAGCCGCTGACCGCGCAGCACACGATGGCGCTGGCTCGCTCGATCATGAACGACCGCCAGGCCGCCGAGTTCGAGCGCACCAAGGAGTGCAACTTCGCGATCTCGCCGCAGGGCATCGGGCGCTTCCGCGCCAACGCCTTCGTGCAGCAGGGCGCGGTCGGCCTGGTGCTGCGCGTGATCCCGCAGACGCTGCCCGAGCTCGACGCGATGGGCATGCCCCCGGTGCTCAAGGACATCACGATGACCAAGCGCGGCCTCGTGATCCTGGTCGGCGGCACCGGCTCGGGCAAGAGCACGACGCTCGCGGCGATGATCAACCACCGCAACACCCACTCCTACGGCCACATCATCACGATCGAGGACCCGGTGGAGTTCGTGCACCCGCACAAGAACTGCATCATCACGCAGCGCGAGGTGGGGCTCGACACCGAGAGCTGGGACGCGGCGCTGAAGAACACGCTGCGCCAGGCGCCCGACGTGATCCTGATGGGCGAGATCCGCGACCACGAGACGATGGAGCACGCGGTGGCCTTCGCCGAGACCGGCCACCTGTGCATGGCCACGCTGCACGCCAACAGCGCCAACCAGGCGCTCGACCGCATCATCAACTTCTTCCCCGAGGAGCGGCGCGGCCAGCTGCTGATGGACCTGTCGCTGAACCTGAAGGCCCTGATCTCTCAGCGCCTCGTGCCGCGCCAGGAGGGCAAGGGGCGCGCGGCGGCGGTGGAGATCCTGATCAACTCACCGCTCATGTCCGACCTGATCTTCAAGGGCGAGACGGCCGAGATCAAGGAGGTGATGAAGCGCTCGCGCGAGGCCGGCATGCAGACCTTCGACCAGGCGCTGTTCGACCTCTACGAGAACAACATCGTCAGCTACGAGGACGCGCTGCGCAACGCCGACTCGCTCAACGACCTGCGCCTGCAGATCAAGCTGCACAGCCAGCGTGCGCGCGGCAGCAACCTCGAGTCGGGCACCGAGCACCTGACGATCCTTTGAAGTACCCGGGAATCCCCATGAGCAGCAAGACCTACGAACCCGTCGCGCCCCGCAAGGTGGCCTTCCTCGGCCTCGGCGTGATGGGCTGGCCGATGGCCGCCCACCTGCTGCGCGCCGGCCACGACGTGACCGTCTACAACCGCACCGCGGCGAAGGCCGCGCAGTGGGTGGCCGAGCACGGCGGCCGCGCGGCCGCGACGCCGCGCGAGGCGGCGCAGGGCGCGGCGCTGGTGTTCGCCTGCGTCGGCAACGACGACGACCTGCGCTCGGTGGTGCTTGGCGCGGACGGCGCCTTCGCCGGCATGGCGCACGGCGCGATCTTCGTCGACCACACCACCGCCTCGGCCGACGTGGCGCGGGAGCTCGGCGCCGAGGCGCGCTCGCGCGGCCTGGCGTTCGTCGACGCGCCGGTCTCGGGGGGCAACCTCGGCGCGATCAACGGCGTGCTGACGGTGATGTGCGGCGGCGAGGCCGACGCCTTCGACGCGATGCGCCCGGTGGCGATGGCCTACTCGCGCGCCGTCACGCTGCTCGGCCCGGTCGGCGCGGGGCAGCTGGCGAAGATGGTCAACCAGATCGCGATCGCCGGGCTGCTGCAGGGCCTGTCCGAGGCGGTCGCCTTCGGGCAGAAGGCCGGCCTCGACATGGAGGCGGTGCTGGCGGTGATCGGCAAGGGCGCGGCGCAGAGCTGGCAGCTCGAGAACCGCGGCCCGACGATGGCGCGCGGCGAGTTCGACTTCGGCTTCGCGGTCGACTGGATGCGCAAGGACCTCGGCCTGTGCCTGGACGAGGCGCGCCGCAACGGCGCGCGGCTGCCGGTCACCGCGCTGGTCGACCAGTTCTATGCCGACGTGCAGGCGATGGGCGGCGGCCGCCAGGACACCTCGAGCCTGGTGCGCCGGCTGCGCTGAGGAAGGCCGCGCCCGGCGTGGCCGGCGCGGCGACGGGCATCCTGCCGCGTCAGGACGCGGAGCGCGGCTGCAGGCTCATCAGCTCGCTGTCGCTGACGATCTCGACCACGCGCACGACCCGCTGCACCCCGGGCACCGCGCTCGCCAGCAGCGCGGCGCGCTGCGCCTCGCGCTCGGTGACGCGGCCCATCAGGTAGATGATGCCGCGCTCGGCGACGACCTTGAACGCGGCGGCCGAGACGTTGCCGTCGTTGGCCAGCGTCGCCTTGACCTTGCCCGCCAGCAGCGCGTCGTTGGAGCGCGAGGTCAGCGAGCTGTTGCCGGCGACCGCGATCTCGTTGACGACCGTCTTGACGTTGTCGATGCTCGCCACGGTGCGCTCGATCGCCTGGCGCTCCATCTCGTTGCGCGCCTCGCCGGTGAGCAGCAGCACGCGGTTGTAGCTGGTGGCGTTGACATGCGCGCGATCGCCGACCGACTCGCGCAGCCGGTTCGCGGCCTTGGTCTCGATGATCTGGTCCTCGAGCTGGGTGCCGGCGGTGCGGCGGTCGCTCGCCACCATCGCGCTGCCGGCGATCGCGCCGCCGATCAGCAGCGGCGCACAGGCCGACAGCGTGCTTGCGAGGCCGGCGGCCGCCAGCAGCAGCGCCCCCAGCCGGATGCGGCCCGAAGCCGCCTGGTTCTTGCTCATCACTCCTCCTGATCTCCGAGCAATTGGGCGTCCACCGCATCGCACAGGCAGTGCAGCGCGAGGATGTGGACCTCCTGGATGCGGGCGGTGCGCTCGTGCGGCACGCAGATGTGCACGTCGGTCTCGGCGAGCCGCTCCTTCATCTGGCCGCCGCCGCGGCCGGTGAACGCGATCACCGTCATCTCGCGCTCGTGCGCCGCCTCCACCGCCGCCATCACGTTGGCCGAGTTGCCGCTGGTGGACAGCGCCAGCAGCAGGTCGCCGGGCTGGCCGAGCGCCTGCACCTGGCGCGCGAAGACCTGCGAGAAGTCGTAGTCGTTGGCGACCGCGGTCAGGATCGAGGTGTCGGTGGAGAGCGCCAGCGCCGCGAGACCCGGGCGCTCGCGCTCGAAGCGGCCGACGAACTCGGCGGCGAAATGCTGCGCGTCGCTCGCCGAGCCGCCGTTGCCGCAGACCAGCAGCTTGCCGCCGGACGTGATGCAGCCGATCACGGCGTGCACCGCGTCGGCCAGCGGCCGCGCGAGCGTCTCGGCCGCCTGGTACTTCAGGTCGGCGCTCTCGAAGAACTGTTGTTGGATGCGTTGCTCAAGCATGGCGGGGATGATAAGTCAGCCCCGCCCGGCCCCCGCCGCACCGCAGCCCTTCAGTCGGCCGTGAAGGCCGCGCGCAGCCACTCGAGCCGCTCGCCGTCGATCGCGACGACGTCGAAGCGGCAGGGCGGCGGCGCGGCGAAGCGCAGCAGGAAGCAGCGTGCGGCATGGATCAGCCGGCGCTGCTTGTGCAGGCCGACGCTCGCGGCCGCGCCGCCGTGGCTCGTGCGGCTGCGGCAGCGCACCTCGACGAAGACCAGCGTGCCGTCGCGCTCGCGCATCACCAGGTCCACCTCGCCGGCCCGCGCGCCGGGCCCCGCGGCGACGCGATAATTGCGCTGCACCAGCCTCAAGCCCGCGCGCTGCAGGTACGTCAGCGCGCGATCCTCCCCCGCCTCACCGAGCTGCCTTGTCGTCGTGACCATCCCCGAGGCCCCCTCCTCCCTGCTGCTGCGCGCCGCCGCGCAGGCCGCTGCCGGCCAGCACCATCCCGCCTCCGCACTCTACGTGGTGGCCACGCCGATCGGCAACCTCGCCGACATCACGCTGCGCGCGCTGCACGTGCTGTCGCTGGTCGATGCGGTGGCCTGCGAGGACACGCGCCACAGCGCGGCGCTGCTGCGCCACTACGGCCTGCACAAGCCGCTGCTGGCGCTGCACGAGCACAACGAGCGCGAGGCGGCACAGCAGGTGCTGGCGCGGCTGGCCGCCGGCGAGCGCGTCGCCTTCGTCAGCGACGCCGGCACGCCTGCGGTCAGCGACCCCGGCGCGCGGCTGGTCGCGATGGCACATGCCGCGGGCCACGCGGTGGTGCCGCTGCCGGGCGCGAGCGCGGCGCTCGCAGCGCTGAGCGTCGCGGGCGACGTGCAGAGCGGCGGCTTCCAGTTCGTCGGCTTCCTGCCGCCCAAGGCGCGCGAGCTCGAGGCCGCGCTGCGCGAGATCGCCGCGCGCCCCGTGGCACAGATCCTGTTCGAGGCCCCCCACCGCATCGAGGCGCTCGCCGCCGCGCTGGCGCAGGTCTGCCCGGCGCGAGCGCTCACCGTCTGCCGCGAGCTCACGAAGCAGTTCGAGACCGTCGCGGCGATGGCCGCGGGGGAGCTCGCCGCGTGGCTGGCCGCCGACGCGCAGCGCCGCCGCGGCGAGTTCGTGCTGGTGCTGCACGGGCAGCCGGTGGCGGCCGAGGCGCCGCTGGTGCGTGCCGAGCCGGCGCTGCGCGCGCTGCTTGCGGCGCTGCCGCTGAAGCAGGCGGTGGCGCTGGCGGCCGAGCTCAGCGGCGCGCCGCGCAACGCGCTCTACGAGCGCGCGCTGGAACTGCGGCGCGAGAGCAACGAAAGCGAGGACCAGGGCGCGGACGGCTGAGCGCGCCGTGCCGCGCCCTTGACCCGCGTCAACATATCCGCGTCCGCGCCAGCCTCTTGAGGCGGCCGCGGCGCGAGCCCTGTTAGCCTTTGGGCTCCCCGTGCGGCCGGCGACGGGACGGCGGGGATGCCGCCCGGCGGCCGGCCCGGAAGTGCCGCCCGCCCATGGACGTCTACCAGGAATTCGCCCTGCTGCTGCTGCTCGGCGCCGCCTTCGGCCTCGCCGCGCTGCGCCTGCGCCAGCCGCTGATCCTCGCCTACATCCTGCTGGGCCTGCTGGTGAGCCCGGCGGTGCTCGGCTGGGTGAGCGCGCACCACCAGATCGACCTGCTGGCGCAGATCGGCATCACGGTGCTGCTGTTCGTCGTCGGGCTGAAGCTCGACCTGCAGCTGGTGCGCAACCTCGGGCCGGTGGCGCTCGCCACCGGGCTCGGCCAGCTGTTCTTCACGATCGTGATCGGCTTCGCGCTCGCGCTCGCCTTCGGCATGGAGACGCTCACGGCGTTCTACGTCGCGGTGGCGCTGACCTTCTCGAGCACGATCATCATCGTCAAGCTGCTGTCGGACAAGCGCGAGATCGACGCGCTGCACGGCCGCATCGCGATGGGCTTCCTGATCGTGCAGGACCTCGCGGTGGTGATCGCGATGATGGTGCTGGGCAGCCAGCGCGCGGGCGGCGACGGCGCCTGGTGGCTCGCGCTGGCCGGGATCGCGCTGAAGGTGGGGCTGGCGCTGGCCGTCGTGGCGCTGCTGATGCGCCACGTGCTGCCGCGGCTGATGCCGCGCATCGCCGCGTCGCAGGAGCTGCTGCTGCTGTTCGCGGTGGCCTGGGGCACCGGCTTCGCCGCGGCGGGCGAGTCGCTCGGCTTCAGCAAGGAGATCGGCGCCTTCCTCGCCGGCTTCTCGCTCGCCTCCAATCCCTTCCGCGAGGCGCTGAGCAGCCGGCTCACGCCGCTGCGCGACTTCCTGCTGCTGTTCTTCTTCATCGACCTCGGCGCGCGGCTGGACCTGTCGGCGCTCGGCTCGCAGCTGCCCGAGGCGCTGGCGCTGTCGCTGTTCGTGCTGGTCGGCAACCCGCTGATCGTGATGGCGATCATGGGCTGGATGGGCTATCGCAAGCGCACCGGCTTCCTCGCCGGCCTCACGGTGGCGCAGATCAGCGAGTTCTCGATCATCTTCGTCGCGATGGGCATCGGGCTCGGGCATGTCGGCCCCGAGGCCCTGAGCCTCGTGACGCTGGTGGGCCTGGTGACGATCGGGCTGTCCACCTACATGATCCTGTACTCGCAGGCGCTGTACGAGCGGCTGCGGCCGTGGCTCGGCGTCTTCGAGCGGCGCCGGCCGGTGCGCGAGATGGCGCTCGAGGGCGGGCCGCCGCCGCAGGCGCCGCAGGTGCTGCTGTTCGGCGTCGGCCGCTACGGCGAACGCCTCGCGCAGCGGCTGGCCGAGGCGGGCGTGCCACTGCTGGCGGTCGACTCGGACCCGGAGGTGATCCGGGGCGCGCGCCGCGCCGGGCTGCCGCTGGTCTTCGGCGACGTCGAGGACAGCGAGTTCCTCGACACGCTGCCGCTGCGCGAGGTGCGCTGGGTCGTCAGCACGCTGGCGCATGCGGAGCTGAACATCGAGCTGGCCCGCGCGCTGCAGGCGCGCGGCAGCACGGCGGCCTTCGCGGCCACCGCCCATACCGAGGCGAACGCGCAGCGCCTGCAGCACTGCGGCATCGCGCATGTGCTCACGCCCTACCGGGACGCGGCCGACCTCGCGGCGGCGCGGCTGTGCCGCGAGCTGCGCGCGGACGCCGGGAAGGCGCCCCCGCCCGAGCGCCGCGACGACAGACAGGAGGTGTCCGCATGAACCCGATCCCCCCCGCCGCGCCGGCGGCGGAAAGCGCCGCCCCCGCCCCTTCCGGGACCGCCGCGGAGCAGGCGCACCGCGGCGCTGCCGCAGGGCTGCGCCGGCTGCTGGTGGCCACGGATTTCTCCGCCGCGGGCGAGCGCGCGGTGCGCCGCGCCGCGATGCTGGCGCGCGCGCAGGACGCGGCGCTGGAGCTGCTGCACGTGCACGAGCCGCCGCTGCCCGGCAGCGTGTGGCGCTCGCTGCAGCCGCTGCTGGCCGACCTCGGGCTCGCCGGCGACGACGCGGCGCTGGGCTCGCGCAGCCGCGCGCGGCTGCAGGCGCAGTGCGAGGCGCTGCGGCAGGAGTTCGGCATCGCCGTCGGCGCGCAGCTGCGCGAGGGCCGCGCGGCCGAGACGATCGCGGCGCGCGCGCGCGAGTGCGGCGCGCAGCTCGTCGTCGTCGGCGCCCACGGCGAGCATGCGCTGCCGCAGATGCTGCTCGGCACCACCGCCGAGCAGCTGCTGCGCGTGCTCGAGACCGACCTGCTGCTGGTGCGCGCCGAGCCAGCCGAGGGCTATGCACGCCTGCTGCTGCCGACCGACCTGTCGGCGCAGGCGCTCGCGGCCGCGCGCCGGCTGCGGCAGCTCTTCCCCGCGGCGGCGAGCTGCCTGCTGCACGCCTACGAGCTGCCGCACGAGAGCAAGCTGCGCTACGCGGGGGTGGAGACGGCGCAGCTCGAGGCCTGGTGCGCGCGCGCCGAGGCGGCGCTGCAGCTCGAGCTCGGCGCCTTCGCCCGCAGTGCCGGCTTCAGCGACCTGCCCGGCAGCTGCCGCGTCGTGCACGGCCACGCGCCGCGCGTGATCGCACAGCAGGCGCAGCGCATGCAGGCCGACCTGATCGCGCTGTCGGCGGGCGAGAAGTCGGCGCTCGAGCGCGTGGTGCTCGGCAGCGTGAGCCTGCAGATGGCGATGGACGCGCCCTGCGACGTCTGGGTGGTGCGGGAAGCGGCGTGAGCGGGCGGCCGCTCAGCGCTGGCGCACCACCATCGGCGTCAGGTGCAGCCCATCGCGCGCCTGGCGCGCGGCCACCGCCGCCTCCTGGTGCGTGCGGTAGGGGCCGGCCTGCAGCTTGAACAGCTTCCCGTCGTTGAACAGCTTCAGCCGTGTCGCGAGCGTGCCACTCTGACCGGCCAGCTGGCGCTGGAAGCGCTCGGCGCCGTCGCGCTGCTGGAAGGCGCCGAACTGCAGCCAGTAGCCGGGCGACGGTGCCTGCGCCGACGCGGTGGTCCTGGCAGGCTGCGCGGCGACGGGCACCACCGGCTGGTAGTCGGGCGGCGGGGAAGCCGGCACCGGGAACGAGGTCGCCACCGCCGGGTCATCGCGGCGCCATGCGCCGGCGCGGATCGACTCGTTCGTGAGCCGCTCGATCTCGACGATCGCGCTGCCCCCGCCGAGGAGGCCGAGCTGCTGCGCGGCGCTGTAGCTCAGGTCGATGACGCGGTCGCTGTGGAAGGGGCCGCGGTCGTTGATGCGCACGATCACCTCGCGCCCGCTCGCGACGTGCCGCACGCGCGCGTAGCTCGGGATCGGCATCGTCGGGTGCGCCGCCGTCATCTTGTACATGTCGTAGGGCTCGCCGCTGCTGGTGCGCCGGCCCTGGAACTTGTTGCCGTACCAGGAGGCGACGCCGCGCTGGCGGAACTCGGGATCGCCGGTGAGCGGCACGTAGCTGCGGCCCAGCACGGTGTAGGGGTTGTTCGCCCCCGGTGTCGGGGACTCGACGCGCGGCACGGCACCCGGGATCGGGGCGGCATGGCTCGCTGCCGGCAGGGCCACGCTGCCCATGCCGTGATCGCCGCGCGCCAGCGTGGCCGGGGGCTCGTCCAGATCGAGCGGCGCCTCGGACACGGGAGGCGCAGAGGCGCAGCCGGCAAGGAAGAGCACCGCCGGCGCCAGCAACCACCCCCTGTGGTCCCTGCGCGCCCGCCCGAGGCTTGGAGATACACCGAACATGAGAACACCCTGCATCAATGACGAGTCCGCTGCGCACGATAGCGCAATGAAAGTGAAAAATTAAGAATCCAGCAGTTACTCTTATACACTTTTTATTACATTAGGCCCTGCTCCCTATCCCGCAGCCGCAGTGTGATCCCGCCCGCTCCGATGCCGATGCCCCGTCCGTCCTGCTGCTGCACCGCTGCCGCTCACGCTGCGAGCGCGACCGCCACCGGGCCTGTCCCGCCCCGCTTCCTGACGCACGGGTGATGAAGAACGTCCTGTCGCGCACGGCGCTGGCCCTCGTGCTCCCGCTGCTCGCCTGCCTGCCCGCGGCGGGCAGCCCCGCCGGCGAGGCCGTGCTGAAGGCGCAGGTGCTGCAGCGCGTGCTGCTGTTCGTGAAATGGCCGCCGAAGCTGCTGGCGTCCGGACAGGCGCTCGAACTGTGCCTGCTCGACGAGACGCCGCTCGCCGCGGCCCTCGGCGCTCCGGGGAACCGGCCGCCGCCGGGACTGGCGCTGCGCACGCGCTCCGTCTCGCTCGACGAGCTGGGGGGCTGCCACGCGCTCTATCTGGGCGGCCAGACCGCCGCGATGGCGACGCTGCCGCGACGCCCCGGGCTGCTGCTGATCGGAGACACGCAGGGCCTGCTCGAGCGCGGCGTGATGCTCAACCTGCTGACCGAGCAGGGCCAGGTCGCCTTCGACGTCGGCTTGCAGGCGGCGCGCGCAGCCGGCCTGGAAATCAGCCCGCAACTGCTGCGCCTCGCGCGCCGCGTGAAGGATGCATGAGGTCGCGGCCCTCCCTCCCCGCCCGCGGCATCGCCAGCGGTACGCGGCCCTGCTCTTCATTGCCGTGATGCTGTCGTGGGCCGGCGTGATGGCGGCGCTGCAGTACCTCTCGCTGGCGCAGCGCTTCTCGGCCGAGCTCGCCACGCAGGCGCGCATCGTCGGGCAGGGCGCCACCGCGGCGCTAGTGTTCGAGGATGCGCGCGAGGCGGCGCAGTTGCTGGCGGTGCTGGCCGCCGCGCCCCAGGTGCATTCGGCCCGGCTGCTGCACGACGACGGCCGCCTGGTCGCGCAATACGAGCGCGAGGACCGCAAGGACTGGGTGTCGGCGCTGGCCGGGCTGGAGACCGTCGCGCAGCCGGTGCGCATCGACCAGCGCCAGGTCGGCTGGCTGGTGCTCGAAGGCAGCCGCGACGCGGTGCTGCGCGACGTGGCGAAGTTCTCGGCCGGCGGCCTGGGCATCATGGCCGCGGCGATGGTGCTGCTGCGCTTCGCCTCGCGGGGCCTGCGCGCGAGCGTGCGCGCGGCCGAGGAGCACACGCGCCACATGGCGCTGCACGACGCGCTGACGGGCCTGCCCAACCGCGCCGCCTTCCACCACGCGCTGGAGCAGGCGGTGGCCCCGGGGGCGCGCGCTCACGCGCTGCTGTTCATCGACCTCGACAACTTCAAGCAGATCAACGACACCCACGGGCACCCGGGCGGGGACCGCGTGCTGCGCGTGGTGGCGCAGCGGCTGCGCGAGCGCGTCGCCCCCGGCGGCATCGTGGCCCGGCTCGGCGGCGACGAGTTCGCGCTGCTGCTCGACGCCGGCGACCAGCCGCTCGATGCGGCCGGCCGCATCGCCGAGGACCTGGTGCGGCGGATTCCCGAGCCGATCGACTTCGAGGGGCGGCGCCTGAGGGTGAGCGTGTCGGTCGGCGTCGCGCTGCTGCCGCACGACGCCGCCACGGCCGACGATGCGATGCAGTGCGCCGACGCCGCCATGTACCTCGCCAAGCGCGAGGGCAAGGACGCCTGGCGCCTGTACTCGCCCGCGCTCGGCGACGAGATCCGCGCCCGCCTGTCGCTCGAGGCGGACCTGCGCGCTGCGATCGAGGCGCGGCAGCTGCACCTGCACTACCAGCGCATCTTCGATGCGGGCGGGCGCGTCGTCTCGATGGAGGCGCTGCTGCGCTGGCAGCACCCGGTGCGCGGCACGGTGATGCCAAGCCGCTTCATCGAGCTGGCCGAGTCGAGCGGGCTGATCGCCGAGCTCGGCCTCGCGGCCCTCCACTGCGTGCGGCGCGACCTCGACGCGGCGCGGCGCGCGGGCGTGCCGCTGCCGCGCATCGCGCTCAACCTGTCCTCGCACCAGTTCCGGCGCACCGCCCATCGCCAGCGCTTCCTCGCGGCACTCGACGAGCTCGCGCTGACGCCCGCGCAGCTCGAGTTCGAGCTCACCGAGACCGCGGTGTTCGAGGACATCAGCCAGCCCGGCTCGATCCTGCGCGCGCTGCGCGAGCGCGGCTACGCGCTGGCGATCGACGACTTCGGCACCGGCTACAGCTCGCTGAGCTACCTGCGGCGCCTGCAGTGCAGCAAGCTGAAGATCGACCAGAGCTTCATCCGCGACCTCGGCAGCAGCGAGGAGGCGGTGGCGATGGTGCAGTCGATGATCGATGTCGCGCACGCGCTGCACATGCAGGTCGTCGCCGAGGGCGTGGAGACCGAGGCGATGCGCGCGCGGCTCGTGCAGATGGGCTGCGAGCTGATGCAGGGCTTCCTGCTGTCGCGCCCGCAGCCGGTCGAGGCGCTGCTGGAGCCGTGTCTCCGGGACGCGCCGCCGCTGCCGCCCGCCCCGGCCGGCGTGCCGCGGGACGCCGCGCTCCCGGCCTCCTGAGCTTGCCGCCCGGGTCTCGCCTCACCCGGACTCGTCTTCCTCGCACAGGAGCAGTTGCGCGTGGCGCAGGATCAGGGCGACGACCACGACCGTTCCGACGACGATTCCGAGCAGGGTCAGCATGGCTTCCTTGTAGCAAGGGGGCGGCGCACCGCCATCCTTCGCCTGGGTGCCGCCGCCCCCGGGGCCGGGCACCGGTCGCGCACCAGCCGGGCAGGCCGTGACGGCGCGCACGTCCTGTCCACCTGCCCTGCGGCCCCCTCAAGGATCGGGCGAGCGGCCCGGGCCTGCCGCGTCGAAGCCGAGCGCCTCCTGCCAGCGGGCATGCGGCGGATCCGTCGCGCCGGCCGCCTCGGTCCAGCCGAGCGTGGCGCGGGTACAGCGCTGCTGGCCGGGCACGCCACCCTGCATGCAGCTGAGCGCCGCCGCGGCGACGAACTCCGCCGCCGCATCCTCGCGCCGGCCGGCGGCGAGCAGCGCACGCGCGAGCGCGAGGCGCAGGTCGGCGACGCGCTGCGCCGGGACCTGCCCGGACGCGTCGCCCCCCTCCTGCGCCAGCGCGCGCCTCAGCACCCAGCTTTCGGCGCGGCGCGAGGCCTCGATCATGCGCTGGCTCGCGAGCTGCGCGTCCAGCCCCGCGACCGGTGCCTCGATGCGCCGCGCGTAGAAGTCGGCGAGCGCGGTCTCCAGCGCCTCGCCCTCGCGCAGGCCCGCGGCGGCGAGCCGCGAGGACGCCTCGTCGGGCGAGCCCTCTGATTCGCGCCGCGCATGGGCGAGCTCGACCGTGCGGCGCGCGGTGGCGATGAACTCCTCGCCGAGGGCCACCCGACCGAGCTGGACCAGCGTCATGCCGTACTCGGCCTGCAGGCGCAGGCCGTCGACATAGGCCTGCAGCGGGGCGGCGCCCTCGTCGCGGCCGAGCATCTCGTCGTGCCCCTGCTCCAGCACCGCCAGCGCGGCCTCGAGATCCCCCTGCTCGCGCAGCCCGGCGCCGCGTGACGCGATCTCCTGGAGGCGCCGCGGGCGGCTCGCCTCGCCCCGTCCTGCGCCGGCGGGCCTCGCGTCGCCGGCGGCGCGCTCGACCGCCGCCACGGAGGGCGGCTCGGGCCCGTCCCCGGCTCCTGCGGCCGTCGGCAGGCAGGCAAGCAGCAGGAGCGCCGCGCCGAGGGCGGGGCCGAAGGGTCTGCGGGCAGGATGCGGCATGCGGGACCTCCGTCGACGAGCTGCGGCTCGGTCGGGTCCGTCCATGTTCGTCGAGCGCCTCCCGGCCTTCGATCCCCGGAAGCGGGGAGGAGGAACCCGGGCCTGCGCGACTGCGAGCCCCCCTCTGCCGGTGCACGGCCCGACATCCAGCAGCCGCTGCGCCGGGACTGCGCCTGCGGCTAGCCCCCCCCGGCGCGCAGCGACGCGAGCACCGACAGCAACCGCTCGGCGTCGACCGGCTTGGCGAGGTGCAGGTCGAAGCCCGCGTCGAGCGCCTGCTGCCGGTCCGACGCCTGCCCGTACCCGGTCAGCGCCAGCAGCGCGGCACCGACCCCGGCGGGATGCGCGCGCAGCCGCCGCGCCAGCTCGTAGCCGTCCATGCCGGGCAGGCCGATGTCGAGGATCGCCACATCGGGCACGAAGGCGTCGAGGGCCTGCAGCGCGGCCTCCGGATGGTGCTCGGTGCGGACCTCGTAGCCGTGCATGCCGAGCCAGGTCGCGAGCGAATCCGCCGCGTCGACGTTGTCGTCGACCACCAGGATGCGGCCTTCGCCGCGCACGGCAGCGGCAGGGTGCGGCGCGGCAGGCACTGCCGCCGGCTCGCTCGCCGCCGGCAGCGTCACCGTGAAGCAGCTGCCCCGCCCCGGCCCCTCGCTGTGCACGCCGACCTGCCCGCCGTGCAGCTCGACCAGGCTCCTGACGATCGCCAGGCCGAGCCCCAGCCCCTCGGAGGTGCGCTCGCCCTCGCGGGACGCCTGCGTGAAGAGGTCGAACACCCGCGGCAGGAACTCCTTCGGGATGCCGCGCCCGCTGTCGGTCACCCGCACCTCGACCCGCTCGCCGCCCGCCCGCACCTCGACCTCGACGCGCCCGTCGGGCGGCGTGAACTTGAAGGCGTTGACGAGCAGGTTGGAGACCACCTGCACGAGCCGGACCTCGTCGCCGCTGACGCGCGCGGGCACATCGGCGAGCCGCACCGACAGCCGCGGGGCGGCGGCGCCCGGCGCGGGCGCCGCCGCCTCCACGGCGCGCTCGACCACCGCGTTCAGGTCGAGCGGCGCCCTCTTGAGCTCGACGCGGCCGGAGGTGATGCGCGAGACGTCCAGCAGGTCGTCCACGAGCCGCGTCATCTGGGCGACCTGCCGGCGGATGAGGGCGCGCTGCGGCGCCGTCGCCGTGTCGCCCTTGCGCTCCATCACGTGCAGCGAGGTGACGATCGGCGCGAGCGGGTTGCGCAGCTCGTGCCCGAGGACCGCCAGGAACTCGTCCTTGGCGCGGCCGGCCGCCTCGGCACGCGCGAGCGCGGCCTCCGTCGCCTTCAGCAGCGCCTCCCGCTGCGCCTCGGAGGACTGGAGCTCCTTCAGCGCGGCGGCGAGGGCGGCGGCGACCTCGTCGATCTCCCGCACCCCCGAGCGCACCTCGGGCAGCGGCTCGCGGCGGCCGAGCGCGCGCGCCGCCTCGCGCAGGCTGGCCATCGGCCCGGTGACGCGCCGCGACGCAAGGAACGCCAGCGAGATGCAGAGCAGGCAGGAGACGAGGAGGCCGCCGGCGTGCAGCAGGGTCTGGCGCCGCAGGACCGCGCGCACCCGGGAGTCGGGCAGGCCGACCACCACGGACCAGCCGAACTCGCTGCGCCGGCTGAAGCCGGTGTGGACCGCCTCGCCCTCGACGGTGGTCGCGATGCCGGAGCCCTCGGGCGTCGCGCCCTGCATCAGGCGCTGCAGCGACGGCGTCGCGCGCGCCCCGACGCTCTCCTCGTGGGCCCGGGAGCGGGCCACGCGCAGACCGCTCTCGTCGTAGACGGCCACGGTCCAGTCCTCGGCGATGCCCTGGCGCACGAGCACCGCGTGGATCGCGGCGGGATCGACCGGGACGCTCAGCACGTAGCGCACCTTGCCGTCGCGCAGCACCGGCACGCGGACCGTGAAGGCCCACCTGCCGCGGAAGGTCCGCACCCCGCCGACGACCGGCGCCCCGGTCGCCACCGTGCGCTGGAAGCTCGGCGGATCGACGATGTCGATCGGCGGCGGGGGAAAGGGAAAGCCGGTGTTGAAGACGCGGTGCATGCCCGCGTCGGTCAGCGAGACGCTGCGCCAGTGCGGCTGGCGCTGCGCGAGCCGCCGGCAGCGCTCGTAGAACGCCTGCAGCTCGCCGCGCTCCAGTTCCGGGGACTGCGCCAGGACCTCGAGGACCGCGATGGTGCGCCGCAGCTCCGCATCCACCGAATGGATCAGGATCCGGGACAGTTCCATCGCCGTCAGCCGGGTCTCGGCGCGGCGCTCCGCGGCGATCTCGGCGATCGCCAGCGCCGCCACGAGGGCGAAGGGCAGCAGGGCCGCCGCGGCGAGCCAGAACAGCCGGTAGCGCAGCGACGGGACAGCGCCCCCGGGATGGCGGAGGCGGCTCGGCAAGGCGACCATGCGCTCAGCCCGGCCGCCAGCCCCTGAGGCTCGAGACGACGGCGAGCAGCTCGGCGGGCTCGACCGGCTTGGCCACGTGCATCTGGAAGCCGTGCGACAGCGCGCGCAGCCGGTCCTCGACGCGCGCGTAGGCGGTCAGCGCGATGGCCGGCACCGGCGCGCGGCCCGCGGCGCGCTCGCGCCGGCGCAGCTCCTGGATGAACTCGTAGCCGTCGCGCCCGGGCATGCCGATGTCGCTGATGACGACGCCCGGCTCCAGCCCCTCGGCCAGCGACAGCCCCTCGTCGGCCGAGGCCGCGGCCGCCACGCTTGCGCCGCTGCTCTCGAGCACCGAGGCCAGCAGTGTGCGTGCGTCGTCGTCGTCCTCCACCAGCAGCACCGTGCAGCCCTCGAGGCCGTAGCGCTCCATCTCCTCGGCGCCGAGCGTGCTGAGCGCGCGCGGGTTCACGCGCGGCTCGGACGAACTCTGCGGCGCCTGCACCGGCGCCAGCGGCAGGCACACGGTGAACACCGCGCCGCGGCCCGCGCCCTCGCTGTGCGCGGTGACGGTGCCGCCGTGCATCTCCACGAGCTGGCGCACGATCGCCAGCCCCAGCCCCAGCCCGCCGTGCTCACGCGTGGTGGAGGCGTCCACCTGGGTGAATCGCTCGAAGATGTGCGGCAGGAACTGCGGCTCGATTCCCGCGCCCGTGTCGCGCACCGCGAGCTCGACATGCGAGTTCACCCGCTCGACCGTCACCTGCACGCGTCCGCCCTTGGGCGTGAACTTCACCGCGTTGGCCACCAGGTTCCACACGATCTGCTGCAGCCGCTCCGGGTCGCCCGAGATGGGCCCGGCCTGCGGGTCCACCAGCAGCTGCAGCCGGATGTCCTTGGCGACCGCCGCGGGGCGCACCGCCTCCACCGCCGCCTCGATCGCCTGCGAGGGCGAGAACAGCTGCACGTTCAGCCGCAGCTTGCCGCTGACGATGCGCGAGATGTCGAGCAGGTCCTCGACGATCTGCGCCTGCGCGCGCGCATTGCGGTCGATCGTGGTGATCGCGCGCTGCACCATCTCCGGCCCGAGCCGCCCGCCGGCGAGCATCTTGGTCCAGCCGAGGATCGAGGTCAGCGGCGTGCGCAGCTCGTGCGAGACGGTGGCGAGGAACTGGTCCTTGAGCCGGTTGGCCTCGGCCGCCTCCTTGTAGAGCCGGTCCTTCTCCTGCGCCTCGCGCTCGGCGTGCAGCCGCGCCTGGTGGGCCGCCTCGAAGAGCTTGGCCTTGTTCACGCCGATGGCCGCCTGCGCCGCGAGCGCCTCCACCAGCCGCTCGTGCTCGGCGGTGAAGACACCCGTCGCCTCGTGGCCGAAGAAGAGCCCTCCGACCACCTCGCCGTCGCCGAGCTTGACCGGCACCGCCAGGTAGCTGCGCACCGGCAGGTGTCCGGACGGCATGCCGTGGTAGGGCGCCATCTGTCCGTAGCGCGGGTCGCGCTGCACGTCGTCGAGACGCACCGGGCCCTTGCCATGGAAGGTCGGCTCGAACACCTTGGTAGCGCGCGGCAGCGGGAAGTTGGAAAACCTCTCGCGCGGCACGCCCGACAGCACGTAGAGCGTGTAGCTCTCGCCCTTCGCGTCGATGAGGTTGTAGAAGAAGGCACCGAACTGCGCGCCGGTGAGCTGCGTCGCGGTGTCGGTGACGGCCTGCGCGATCTTCTCGACCTCGAGCTCCTGCAGGATCAGCAGGCCGATGCGGCGCATCGCCTCGCGCTCCGCCTCCTGCTGCTTCCTCGCGGCGATGCCCTGCACCTCGATGACGGTGCCCACCACGCGGCCGTCGCGGCGGATCGGGCTGGCGGTGAAGGCCACCGGGTAGAAGCTGCCGTCCTTGTGCACGAACACCTCCTCGCCGCGCTCCTGGTTGTTCTGCGGCGCGGCGCGATCGATCGGGCAGTCCTCGAGCGGGTAGGGCGAGCCGTCGGGGCGGTGGTGATGCACGAAGTCGTGCAGCGGACGGCCCTGCACCTCCGCGAGCGTGAAGCCGGTGAGCTGCTCCGCGGCACGGTTCATGTAGGCGCAGTGCTGGCGCTCGTCCATCACGAACAGCGCGACGGTCGCGTTCTCGCACACGTCCTGCAAAGGATTCAGCGGCGAATCAAGTCCCTCGGTCGGTAAAGCCTGCATCTTGGGTACGTCTGTGGCAGGAGCGGGAGCATGAGGGCTGCGGTCGCGTTCCCGGACTGTGCCGTGTCTTCCGCAGGGCACAGGCAGGCGAAAGCGAGGCTCGCGGCCTTCCGCTCCCGCGGCGCGGATCGAGCACCGGCGCCTTGCCACCGCCCGTTCGCCCCGGCTCCGGCCTCATGGATGCAATGCCGGAAAACATTGCCCCCTGCCGGGCGGCTTGCGCCGGACGACAGGAAACGAGGACTTTCAGGGAGTTTTCGGAGACCGGCGGCCCGGATGCGCGCGAAGGCGGCATGGCAGCGTCGATCCGCAAGGAATGGAAGGTTGGCGCGCCCGGCTGGGATCGAACCAGCAACCCCTGCCTTCGGAGGGCAGTACTCTATCCATTGAGCTACGGGCGCAACAGCACAGCCATTCTAGCAGGACAAATAGAAAAAACCCTCTGTTTTTGAGGGCCACTGCCTATAATCCGAAGTTTTGCGCCCGCCGATCCGGTAAAGGGTGTCACTTCTTCCGCCTCACTTACCACTCGCTGTCCGAGGAATTTCATGAGCGTTCAGTCCGATCTCAACCAGGAACACGACGGCCCGCACGAAGGCCCGATCAGGACCCCCAAGCAGTTGATGTGGGCGGTGATCTTCGCGTTCCTGATCCCGATCGTCGGCATCGGCCTGCTCGTGACCTACGTCGCCACGGGCCAGAAGTCGGGCGCGGGCAGCAACGCGCTCAGCGAGGAGGCGGTGGCGCTGCGCATCCAGCCGGTCGGCCACGTCGAGCTGCGCGACGCCTCGGGCCCCGCCGTAGTCCGCACCGGCGAAGAGGCCTTCAAGGTCCAGTGCGCCGCCTGCCACACCAGTGGCGCGGCCGGTGCACCGAAGGTGGGTGATGCCGGCGCCTGGGGCGCGCGCATCTCGCAGGGCTTCGAGACGCTGCTCGCCTCGGCACTGAAGGGCAAGGGCGCGATGCCGCCGCAGGCCGGCGGCGCGCTCAGCGACCACGAGGTCGCCCGCGCGGTGGTCTACATGGCCAACAACTCCGGCGGCAAGCTGGCCGAGCCGGCCGCCCCTGCCGGCGCCCCGGCCCCGGCCGCGCCCTCGCAGGCCGCGCCCCCGTCCCCGCCGCCCACCCAGCCCGCTGCCGCAGCGGCGCAACCCGCAGCGACGGCGCCCGCTGCACCGGCCGCGACGGCGAACGCCGGCGAAGCGCTGTACAAGCAGGCCTGCGCCGCCTGCCACACCGCCGGCGTGGCCGGCGCGCCGAAGCTCGGCGACAAGGCCGGCTGGGCGCCCCGCCTCGGCCAGGGCCTCGATGGCCTGAGCGCCAGCGCGATCAAGGGCAAGGGCGCGATGCCCCCGCGCGGCGCGAGCACCGCTTCCGATGCCGAGATCCGCGCCGCCGTCGAGTACATGATCGGCACCGTGAAGTAAGCAGGCGCTCGCCTCTCGCTCACGAAAGGCCGGCCCTCAGGGGCCGGCTTTTTTTCGTCCCGGCACACCCTCCGCGGGTGGCCTCGCCCCCGCGCCCGCCTCCCCTTGCACGGGGCGTATCTCGCCGACCCA
This sequence comes from Caldimonas tepidiphila, assembly GCF_003569765.1. Lineage (GTDB taxonomy): Bacteria > Pseudomonadota > Gammaproteobacteria > Burkholderiales > Burkholderiaceae_C > Caldimonas > Caldimonas tepidiphila. The sequence goes on from NZ_KZ983959.1 coordinate 56,324, forward strand.
GGCGTAGCCGTTGCGGCCGTTCTGCTTGACGTGGTAGAGCGCCTCGTCGGTGCGCATCAGCAGGCCCGCCATGTCGCAGCCGTCGTGCGGGAACAGCGCGATGCCGATGCTCGCGCCCACCTGCCCGCTGCCGCCCTCCAGGTCGAGCGGTTGGGACAGGCTGCGGATCAGGCGCAGGGCGACGTCGGCCGCCTGGGGCAGGCGCTCGACCCCGCGCAGCAGCACCGCGAACTCGTCGCCGCCGGTGCGCGCGACGAGGTGCGGCGCGCGCACCTCGTCGCGCATGCGCTGGGCGAGCTGGCGCAGCGCGGCATCGCCCGCGGGATGGCCGAGCCGGTCGTTGATCGCCTTGAAGCCGTCGAGGTCCACCAGCAGCAGCGCCCCGGGCGCCTCGTCGAGCCGCGCCCGCAGCAGCGCCTCGCCCAGCTGCTCCTGGAACATGCGGCGGTTGGGCAGCCGCGTCAGCGCGTCGTGGAAGGCCATGAAACGGATGCGGGCCCGGCTGCGCAGCGTCACATGCACCAGCAGCCCGGAGCCGATGCTCATCAGCGCGCCGAGCACCGCCAGCATCGCGGTTGGCTCGCTCCACTGCCGCCAGCCGGCCTCGGGACGCGCCGCCAGCTCCCATTCGCCGGTGCCCGGCAGCGACATGCGCAACGCCACGTGCGGCTGGCCGAACAGCGCCGCATCGCCCCACAGCACCGCGTCCCCACCCGCGGGCCCGCCGTGCAATGCCCGCATCGCGACGCGCAGGCCGACCTGGGCCGAGGCCTGCCGCAGGCGCTCGAAGAACTGCCGCGCGTCGATCAGCACCGCGACCGTGCCCCAGTAGCGATCCCGTTCGGACGCGCTGTGCGGCATCGCCAGGAACACCGGCGTGTAGGCGACGAGGACCTCGTCGTCGGGGCCCAGGGCCACCGGTCCGGTCGTGAGGCTTCGGCGGGACGCCCGCACGGCGGCCAGGGCGTCGAGGTGCCGCCGGGGATCGGCCTCGGCGGCCCCGGAGACGGGCTCGTCGATCGCGAAGGCCGGGACGGTGTTGCTGCCGCGGATCAGGGACACGCCGCGGATCAGCGCCTCGCCCTGCGTGAAACCCTCGGCGAGCTCCATGAACAGCGCCCGGTCGATGCCGCCGCGCAGCGCGATGATCCGCCCCAGGCCCTCGCTGAGCGCGAGCGCCGACGGCAGCCGCTGCATCAGCTGGGCCTGCAGCCCGTTGAGGCGCTCGCCGACCAGCACCTGCTGCTGGTGCAGCTCGGCGCGCCATTGCGCCTGCGTCGCGAGCGCCGTGAGCGAGAGCAGCAGCAGCCCCGCCAGCGTCGAGATCAGCCTGATGCCGGCCGGCGCCCGCAGCAGGTCCTGCCACGAGCGGGCGCCGTAGCGGCGTCCCGCGAACAGCAGGCGGCGCAAGCGGCCGAGCGGCATCGTGGATCCCCCTCCCAAGGAATCCCTACTCTAGCCAGCGCTTCATGCCCGCAGGGCGCGGCGCCCCCCCTGCCTCGCGGGGGTCAGGTCGATTTTTCCTGCTCGGGACTCAGGCGGTAGCCGTGGCGCCCGGGCAGCTCCGCGAAGGGCAGCTCCTGCACGGGCCAGGCGCCGGATTCGACCGCGGCGGCGGCCAGGTGCATGTCCTGCGGATGCACGAGGCCGAGGCCGAGGTCGGTGGCGAGGAAGAGCCGGCCCTGCTCGTCGAGCAGCGCGGCCTCGAAGCGCGCGTCGCGCCCGGTGTGCGAGACGAGGCGCGGCGCCGCCCCCGCAGCCTGCTCGTGCAGCCGCCACACCCAGGGCGCCGCCTCCAGCTCGACGTAGACGCGCTGCGGCCCGTTCTGGAAGAACCAGGCGCCGCGCTCGTCGGCGGCGTAGTTGCGGCCGATGAACTCGCGCAGCACGTCGTGCTCGACGCGGCTGCCCCTCGAGCGCGGGAAGGGGCCGGCCGCCTGCGCGGCCTCGTCGCGCAGCCACCAGTCGCCGCGCGCGTCGAGCGCGAGCCAGCCCCAGGCATGCGGCACGTTCGGCCACTTCTTCAGCGCCGCCTTGACGATCTCGTCCATGCCCCGATCCTCCCTCAGAGTTGACGCCGCATCCAGTCCATCACCGCCGCGGGCAGGGACATCACGTGCCCGGGAAAGCGCCCGGCCGGAAAACCCACGTGGCCGCCGCAGGCCGGCTGCCACAGCGTGACCGCGGGGCCCGCCCCGGACGGCCCGGGCAGGCACTCGGCCGGCACGAAGGGATCGTTGCGGGCGTTGAGCACCAGCGCCGGCAGGTGGCGCATCGACGCGAGCCCCGGCTTGGCCGAGGCGCGCGCCCAGTAGTCCTCGGTGTCGCGGAAGCCGTGCAGCGGCGCGGTGAAGAGGTTGTCGAACTCGTAGAGGTCGCGCACCGCCTGCAGCTTCTCGGCGTCGAACAGCCCCGGGTGCTGCGCGAGCTTGGCCAGCGCCTTGGGCCGCATCGAGCGCAGGAACATGCGGTTGTAGAGCAGCCGGTTCAGGCCCCGCCCGATCGCCCGCCCGCCCGCGGCGAGGTCCACCGGCGCGCTGACCGCCGCGACCGCGCGCACGAGCCGCGTGCCCTCCGCGCCCGCCTCCTGCGCCCAGCGCAGCAGCGCATTGCCGCCCAGCGAGACGCCCACCGCGACCATCGGAGCGGCGTGCTGCGCGCGCAGCCGCGCGAGCATCCAGCCGAGCTCCTCGAAGTCGCCCGAGTGGTAGGCGCGCGGCGCGAGGTTCAGCTCGCCCGAGCAGCCGCGGAAGTGCGGCACCACGCAGTGCCAGCCGTGCATGCGCGCCCAGTGCGCGAAGGCCTGCGCGTAGTGGCTGGCCGACGAGCCCTCGAGCCCGTGGAACAGCACCAGCCAGGGCGCACGCCCGGGCAGCGGGGATTCGGCGACGAGGTGGTCGACGTCGACGAAGTCGCCGTCGGGCGTGTGCCAGCGCTCGCGGCGCCAGCGCGGCGCCTCGCCCTCGTAGCGGCGCGAGAACAGCGCCGGCCAGATCGTCTGCGCGTGGCCGCCGAGGACGCCTGCGCCGCCGAGCCAGAACGGCGGGCGCCAGCCCGGCAGGCCGGCCGAGGGCTCGAGCGCGAGGCTCAATGCAGCAGCACGGGCTGCTCGGTGACCTCGGCCAGCTCGCGCGTGACGCTCGGGCTGGCATGGTGGCAGACCATGCGCCAGCCGAGCGGGGTCTTGACGTAGACGTTGGTCGCCAGTGCCCAGCCGGTGTGCGGCTCGCCGTCGGGGCCGAGCGTCTGCACGCGCTCGAGCACGCTGTGCACCGCGCTGTCGAGCGTCTGCACGCGCCGCACCTGCTCCGGGTAGACCGGCACCGCGCCCTGCGAGAACATCGCGTCGAAGGCGGCGCGGATCGCCTCGCTGCCGACGAGGCGCTGCCCGCCCGGGTGGACGCAGACGATCTCCTCGTCGTCGGCCCACAGCGACATCAGCCGGTCGAGGTCGCCCTGCTGGAGCGCCTCGTAGAACTGCAGCTCGGTGTGGTCCGGCGAGGCCGGCGGGGGCTTGGGGCTGGGCATGGCGCGGTCCGGTTCCTTACCTGAAGATCACCGTCTTGTGGCCGTTCATCAGCACGCGGTGCTCGACGTGCCAGCGCACCGCGCGCGCGAGCACGACGCACTCGACGTCGCGGCCGACCGCGGTGAAGTCCTCGGGGCTGAGCGAGTGGTCCACGCGCTCGACGTCCTGCTCGATGATCGGGCCCTCGTCGAGGTCGGCGGTGACGTAGTGCGCGGTCGCGCCGATCAGCTTCACACCGCGGTCGTGCGCCTGGTAGTAGGGCTTGGCCCCCTTGAAGCTCGGCAGGAAGCTGTGGTGGATGTTGATCGCGCGGCCCTTGAGGAAGGCGCAGAACTCGGGGCTGAGGATCTGCATGTAGCGCGCGAGCACGACGAGGTCGATCTCCTGCTGCTCGACGAGCGCCTCGACCTGGCGCTCCTGCGCGCGCTTGACCTCGGCGGCGCTGCCGGTGGGCAGCGGCAGGTGGTGGAACTCGAGCCCGTAGCTCGCGGCGAGCTCGGCGAAGTCGGGGTGGTTGGAGACGATGGCCGGGATCTCGACGTCGAGCTGGCCGCTTTGCCAGCGGAACAGCAGGTCGTTGAGGCAGTGCCCGTGCTTGCTGACCATCAGCAGCAGGCGCGGCTTGCGCGCGAGGCTGTGGAAGCGCGCGTCCATGCCGAACTGCTGGCGCACGTTGACGAACAGCCGGTCGAGCGTGGCCACGTCGGCGAGGTGATCGGGCGCCTGGAAATGCACGCGCATGAAGAACAGCCCGGTGCCGTCCGGATCCTGGACGTCGCCGAACTGCTGCGAGTCGATGATGTTGCAGCCGGCCTGGTAGAGCAGGCCGGAGACGGCATAGACGATGCCCTTGGTGTCCCGGCAGGACAGGGTCAGCACGAAGTCTTGGGCTTTGGACATGGGCTTCCTTTGGGGAAGCGGCATTGTACGGAGGTGCCCGCGCCCCCTGCCCTGGACCCGTCTCCCGCCCGCGCCCTCGCGGCGGCTCAGAGCAGGTCGAACAGGCGCGCGCGCACCACGTCGTCGCGGATCTCGAGCCAGCCGGCACTCACCGGCAGCCTGAAGCGCCGCGGCCCGGCGCTGCCCGGGTTGACGTGCAGCACGCCGTCGCGCTCCTCGCAGCGCGGCTGGTGCGTGTGGCCGGTGAGCACGACGCGGTAGCCGGCCTCGGCGGCGCCGGCCGGCACGTCCTGCGGCCGGTGCACCGCGAAGATCACGATGCCCGCGAGCCGCAGGGCCGCGCTGTGCGGCAGTGCCTCGGCCCAGGCGCCGCTGTCGTTGTTGCCGCGCACCGCGGTCAGCGGCGCGATCGCCGCGAGCTGCGCCAGCACCGCCGGGCTGCCGACGTCGCCGACGTGCACGATGTGCTCGCTGCCGCGCAGCACCGCCAGCGCCTCCGGGCGCAGCAGGCCGTGGGTGTCGGAAATCAGGCCGATCTTCATGCGGCGGCTCCGGGGGCTCGATGGAGGAAACGGTAGGTCATGAGGCGCGCGCGGCAATCGGCATTCCCCCGGGAGGCGCCCGGTCCTCGACCGTCGCCGCGCCGCTCAGGCGTTGCGCACCACGCCGTCGTCGTGCAGCGCCAGCGCCCCGCCCTCGCACAGCTCGCGCAGCAGCGCGCCGAACCACGCGTCGAAACCCTCGCCGCGCGCGGCGTGGCGCTGCCAGATCGTGCCCAGCAGCGGGGTCGCGCCGGCCCAGCGGCGCAACTCGGCCAGCGGCTGCGCCTGCTCCTCCATCAGGTGGTACTTCAGCAGCACCTTCGCGCCGTGGCGCGCATGCCGCGCCGGCGAGGCGCGGAAGGCGTCGAGCCGCGCGCGGGCGCGCGCCAGCGCCGCCGCGACGTCGGTGAAGGGCGCGCCGTGGCCGGGGATCACCACCGCCACCGGCAGCCGCGCGATCAGCTCGAGCACCGCGGCCACGTCGTCGAAGGCCCGCTCGCCCTCCAGTTCCGGGAAGACCACGCCGAAGCCGTTCTCCCACAGCGCGTCGGCCGAGACCAGCACGCCGTGCAGCGCGTCGAACAGCATCACCGAGTCGGGGTCGTGGCCGGGCGCGGCGAGCACCTCCCAGTGCCGGCCGCCGAGCGCGAGCGTGCGGCCCGGCTCGACGCGGCCGTGCGCGCGGAAGCGCTCGCAGCGCTGGCCGGTGGGCGCATAGCTCAGCCGCTCCTCGTCCCAGGCCTGCACCGCGTCCCAGCTGCCGGGCGGCACGTGCGCCTCGGCGCCGAACTCGCGCTGCAGGGCTGCGTTGCCGCCGCAGTGGTCCGAATGCAGGTGGGTGTTGATCACGCGCACGAGCGGCTGCCCGCCGAGCGCATGGCGCACGAGCGCCAGCGTCTGCGCCGCGTGCACGCTGTGGCCGCTGTCGAGCAGCACCGCGCCCTCCCCGTCCGCGCCGGGGATCAGCACGTTGTTGGACGACAGCCAGCCGCGCTCGAACACGTGCAGGCCGGCGAGCGCGGGCGAGGGAAGGACGCAGGAGGACATGCGGCGACTGTAGGAGAAGCGCCCGCGCCGCGCTGCGGGCGGGTTTCCCGCCGTGGCGCGGGCGCCTTTCGAGCGCCGCAAAAGCAGACGCCCGCCGAAGGGGCGGGCGCCGGGGGCGGCGGCCCGGGACGGGCCGCGCAGTGAGGGCTCGCGCCCTCTCAGTGCGTGTGGTGGTGGGCCTGCTCGCCGGGCTTGAGCTTGTAGACCGTGCCGCAGTAGGGGCACCAGCCCTCGCCGGTGCTCGCCACGTCGATGAAGACGCGTGGGTGGTTGGCCCACAGCGGCATCTTCGGGTTCGGGCAGAACACCACGCCGTGGCCCTGCAGGTCCTGGGCGCCGACTTCCACGACCGCCTTGGCGCCGGGTTTCAGTTCGCTCATCGAAAGGCTCCTCGCTTCAGCTCGATCTCGGAAACTCGCTCAGACCTTCGTCAGCCACTCGGCGTACTTCGGGTTGCGGCCGTTGACGATGTCGAAGAAGGCGCTCTGGATCTTCTCGGTGATCGGGCCGCGCGAGCCGCTGCCGATCTCGAGGCGGTCGAGCTCGCGGATCGGCGTGACCTCGGCGGCGGTGCCGGTGAAGAAGGCCTCGTCGGCGATGTAGACCTCGTCGCGCGTGATGCGCTTCTCGACCAGCTTCAGGCCCAGGTCCTCGCAGATGCGGAAGATCGTGTTGCGCGTGATGCCGTTCAAGGCGCCTGCCGACAGGTCGGGCGTGTAGATCACGCCGTTCTTGACGACGAAGATGTTCTCGCCCGCGCCCTCGGAGACGAAGCCGGCGGAGTCCAGCAGCAGCGCCTCGTCGTAGCCCTCGTCGGTGGCTTCCATGTTGGCCAGGATCGAGTTGCTGTAGTTGCTCACCGCCTTGGCCTGCGTCATCGTGATGTTGACGTGGTGGCGGGTGTAGCTGCTGGTCTTGACGCGGATGCCGCGCTTCAAGCCCTCCTCGCCGAGGTAGGCGCCCCAGGCCCAGGCGGCGACCATCAGGTGCACCTTGTTGCCCTTCGGGGACACGCCGAGCTTCTCGGAGCCGATCCAGGTCAGCGGGCGCAGGTAGCAGCTCTCGAGATTGTTGGCACGCACCACGTCGAGCTGCGCCTGCATCACCTCCTCGAAGCTGAAGGGGATCTTCATGCGCAGGATCTTGGCGCTGTTGAACAGCCGCTCGGTGTGCTCGCGCAGGCGGAAGATCGCGGTGCCGTTGACGGTGTTGTAGGCCCGTACGCCTTCGAAGGCGCCGCAGCCGTAGTGCAGCGTGTGGGTCAGCACATGGATCTTGGCGTCGCGCCAGTCCACGAGCTGCCCGTCCATCCAGATCTTTCCGTCGCGATCGTCCATCGACATGATGGGCACTCCTGGGTCTTGTGGGGTCGAGAAACCGGCAATTCTATGCCGCCGGCCTTTTCCCGGGCGGGGTGTCCGTCCGGTCGGACTGCACGCCGCGGGCCGTTTCGCTGCGCGGCGCGTGCTTCAGCCGGCGTCGGGCCGGGCCGCGGCCTCTTGCGCGACCGCCTCTTCCGGGCGCAGCATCTCCCAGCGCACGACCTTGCCGCGCGCCACCTCGACGCGCAGCTGCGAGCCGCCCGGGTCGCTCCAGACCCAGGTCTCGGGATCGTCGGAGAGCTTGCGGCCCAGGCTCTTCGTGAGCATCACGAGCTGCAGCATCGGCATGCCGGGCTTGAGCCGGGCGTTGAGCATCACGGCGCTGTCGATGTAGCCGAGCGGCGCGCTGCCGGCGTTGCGCATCACGCGCACCGCGCGGTTGAACTGCAGCAGCACCCAGAAGACGATGACGGTGAAGGCGAACAGCACGCCGGGCCAGCCCTGCGTGCGCCAGCCGATGAAAAGCGCCGCTGCCGCGAGCGCCCAGCCGATGAGGGGATTCATGGGCGCGATGGTAAGGGGCGGAACGCGACCCGCCGGTTGGGGGTACCCGCAGTCCCGCCCGGGCCGCTCACCGCGGGCCGGAGCCGTCGGCGATGTCGCGCAGACGCCGGCGCAGCTCGCGCTCGCGCCGCTGCTCCTCGCGCCAGTCGTGCCGCACCGCCAGCAGCAGCGACACCGCCATCAGCACGATCACCACCGCGAAGGGCAGCGCGAACACGATGGTGGCGGTCTGCACCGCCTGCACGCCGCCGGCGAGCAGCAGGCTCGCGGCGATCGCGGCGACCAGCACGCCCCAGACGAGCTTGACGCGCGCCGACGGGTCGGCGTTGCCGCCGGTGCTCATCATGCCGAGCACGAGCGTCGCCGAGTCCCCCGAGGTGACGAAGAACACCAGCACCAGCAGCGTTGCCGCCACCGACATCAGCAGCCCCCCGGGCAGCAGCTCGAACATGCGGAACAGCGCCGTCGAGACGTCGCCCGCCACCGCCTGCGACAGCCCGGCGTTCTGGAAGATCTCCAGGTGCAGTGCGGTGCCGCCGAAGACCGAGAACCAGACGAAGCCGGCCAGCGTCGGCGCCAGCACCGTGCCGACGACGAACTCGCGCAGCGTGCGCCCGCGCGAGACGCGCGCGATGAACAGGCCGACGAAGGGCGACCACGCGATCCACCAGGCCCAGTAGAAGATCGTCCAGCTGCCGACCCACCTGCTGTCGCGGAAGGGCGTGGTGCGCAGGCTCATGCGCACGAACTCGCTCAGGTAGTTGCCGAGCGTGGTGGTGAAGGTGTCGATCAGCGCCACGGTGGGGCCCAGCACGAACACCGCCAGCGCCAGCAGCGCGGCGAGCACGAGGTTCGAGGAGGACAGCCACTTGATGCCGCGGTGCACGCCGCTGAGCGCCGAGCCGAGGAAGAGCGCGGTGGTGACCGCGAGGATGCCGACCTGCCAGGCCGGGCCGACCGGCAGGCCGAACACCGCGTTCAGCCCGCTGTTGATCTGCAGCGAGCCGATGCCGAGCGAGGCCGCGACGCCGAAGGCGGTGGCGACCACCGCGAGCACGTCGACGAGCGGCGACAGCCGCTGCGCGAAGCGCCAGGGCAGCGCCGCGGTGGACGCGCTCACCAGCGCGGGCGCGCGCCGGCGGAACTGGAAGAAGGCGATCGCCAGCCCCACCACGCTGTACACCGCCCAGGGATGCAGGCCCCAGTGGAAGAAGGTGTAGCGCATCGCCGCGTTGGCGGCCTCGGGCGTGCGCGGCGCGATGCCGGGCGGCGGCGTGCCGTAGTGCGACAGCGGCTCGGCCACGCCCCAGAACACCAGGCCGATGCCCATGCCGGCGGCGAACAGCATCGAGAACCAGGCTCCGAGCGAGAACTCGGGCTCGTCCTCGTCGGCGCCGAGCTTCAGGTCGCCGTAGCGGCTGACGGCGAGAAAGAGCGCCAGCCCCACCAGCAGCAGCACCACCCACAGGTAGAACCAGCCGAAGCTGCGCGTGGTGAAGGCGAGCGCCTGGTCGAACACCGCGCCGAGCGAGGCCGGGGCGAGCAGGCCCCAGAGGACCATGGCCAGGATCAGCCCGGCCGAGACGAGGAGTTGCATGGGAAGTCCTTGGAAGGCACGCGGGAGCCGCATGCCATGGGCAATCGCCGTGCGACGGCCGCCCGGATCGGGGGCCGCCGGCGTCGCGCAGCGCGACGCGGCCCTCAGGCGGGCGCGGCCGAGGGGCGGGGCGCGGCGAGCATGCGGCGCAGCTGCGCCATCACGGCGGCCGGCTCCGGCCAGCCGCCCTCGTCGCCCCGCACGATCGAGACCTGCGGCCCCCAGGGGCGCCACTGCTGCGGGTCGGTCGGCCCGAGCACGCTGAGCGTGGGCGTGCCGACCGCCGCGGCCAGGTGGCCGGGGCCGGTGTCGTTGGAGACCATCAGCGCCGCGTCCTGCAGCAGCGCGGCGTAGACGCCGAGATCGACGCCGGGCAGCACCAGGCAGCCGGGGAAGTCGCGCCGCGCCGCGTCCTCCTCGCCGGGGCCGGGGCACAGCACCAGCGGCAGGCCGAGCGGCGCGAGCGCCTGCGCGAAGGCGGGGAAGGCGGGCCAGGTCTTGGGCAGCTTCTCGAAGGTGCCGCCCGCGAAGGGGCACAGCACGAGGTAGCGCCCGGGCTCGAGCCCGTGCTCGCGGCGCAGCCGCGCCGCCTGCTCGCGGTGCGGCTCGCTCACCCGCAGCCCGATCGCCGCGGGCGGCTGCGGCGCCTGACCGAGCAGCGCGCAGGCCAGCTCCCAGTACACCTCCAGCTCGTGCATGCCGCGCCGGCGCGGCAGCGCGCGGCCGAGCAGCAGGCTGCGGCCCTCGTGCGCGTGGCCGATCGCGCGCAGGCCCGCCAGCCGCATCTCCAGCGCGCTGGAGAACGAGAACGGGAAGGCGATGGCGTTGAGGCGGCGGGGAAAGCCGGGGTCGGCCGCGCGGCAGCCCCGGCGCAGCGTGCGCAGCAGCCGCACGCGCTCGCGCGTGGTCTTCGGCAGCGCATGCACCTGCCAGCCCTCGCCGGCCAGCAGCTTGGCGGCCCAGGGCTTGCCGATCAGGTGCAGCTCGTGGCCGTGCGCGGCGAGCAGCCGCAGCGCCGGCACGCCGAGCACGACGTCGCCGACCCAGTTGCGCAGGCGCACGACGAGCGGACGGGAAGCGGGGGGCTGGAGCTTGGAGGAGGACAAGGGATGGGCCGGGGGCGTTGCGGGTACGGGCCGTCGCGATAATCTGCGGCGGCAGGCGGCGAGATTCTGCCAGCCCCGACGGCGGCAGCGGCTCGCCCGCCCCCCACAACCCATCGCACCGACCCCATGCCCGCATCCCTGCCCGCCGCAGCCTCCGTGCTGGAACTCCACGACCGATTGCTGCGCACCCCCGGCTGGCCCGCGACGCTCGCGCCCGCCGCGCCCGAGCCGCTGTGGTTCTGGATCGAGACCAACCACCACAACAACTGCCTGCTGTGGGCCGAGGAGGACCTGGCGCGGCGCACGCGCGTCACCGACGCCGAGATCGCCGCCAACAAGCGCGCAATCGACCGCTACAACCAGGCGCGCAACGACGCCACCGAGCGCGTGGACGAGATCCTGCTGGTGGCGCTGCGCCTCGTCGACGAGGACTCGGCGCGCAGCGACGCGCCGCTCGCGCACGTCCCCGAGGGCGCGCGGCTCAACAGCGAGACCGCCGGCAGCATGATCGACCGGCTGTCGATCATGGCGCTGAAGATCCACGCGATGCAGGCGCAGACCGAGCGCGGCGACGTCGACGAGGCGCACCGCGAGGCCAGCCGCGTGAAGCTCGAGCGGCTGCGCCAGCAGCGCGACGACCTCGCCGGCTGCCTCGACGCGCTGCTGGCCGATTGCGCGGCCGGGCGCGCCTACTTCAAGGTCTACCGCCAGTTCAAGATGTACAACGACCCGCGCTTCAACCCGGCGCTGGTCGCCGAGGCGCGCAGCGCCGGCTGAAGGCGCCGGCTGGGGGCGCCGGCTGGGGGCGCCGGCCGCGCCTTCGCTCAGTGCGGCGGCGGCCCGTCCTCCGGGTGGGCGCGCGGGTCCATCTGCAGCACCGCCGGCGAGCTGCCCGACATCACCACGTAGCCCGACTTCTCCGACTCCGGCACCGCCGGCTTGGCGCGGATGCGCCAGGCGGCGAAGACCGCGAGCGCGGCGAGCACCAGCGCGAAATAGAGCATCAGGCTCGCCGGGCCGAGCGCGTCCATCAGCGCGCCCGCCACTGTCGGCCCGAACGCGGCGCCCGTGCCGTGCAGCAGCAGCAGGCCGCCGGTGACCTCGAGCAGGCGCGAGGCGTCGATCAGGTCGTTGACGTGCGCGACGCTCAGCCCGTAGAGCGCGAACACCAGCCCGCCATAGACGATGCCGAGCGCGATCAGCGCCTGCTCCGAGCCGCGCGACAGGAAGAAGCCGAGCAGCGCGAGCGCGGCGCCGCCGATGCAGACCGAGAGCATCACGTGGCGCCGGTCGTGGCTGTCCGAGAAGTGCCCAAGCGGCCACTGGAACACCGCGCCGCCGAGGATGGTGGCGGCCATGAAGGTGGCGACGCCGGCATCGGTGAAGCCCACCGCCTGCGCGTAGACCGCGCCCATGCCGAGGAAGGCGCCGTTGAGCATCCCCGAGACGACCGCGCCGGCGAGGCCGAGCGGCGAGATCTCGTAGAGCCGGCGCAATCCCAGGCGCGGCGGCGAGACCGAGACCGGCTCGGCCACCCGCGTCAGCGTGATCGGCAGCAGCGCGAACGAGAACAGCACCGAGATCAGCGCGAAGGGCACGAAGCCGAGCTTGTCGCCGACCAGGATTAGCCACTGCCCGAGCGCCAGCGCGACGAAGGTGACCGCCATGTAGGCGGCGAAGACCTTGCCGCGGCCGTGGCTCGGCGCGAGCGTGTTGAGCCAGCTCTCGATCACGATGTAGAGCCCGACCAGGCACACGCCGGTGACCAGGCGCAGCAGGCCCCAGAACCAGGGGTCGACCCACAGCGCGTGCAGCAGCGGCATCGTCGAGGCCAGCGAGGCCAGCGAGGCCATCGCGGCGAAGGCGCGGATGTGCCCGACGTGCCGGATCACCGCCGGGCAGACGTAGGTGCCGAGGATGTAGCCGGAGAAGTAGGCCGACATGATCAGCCCGGTGACGAGGCCGGAGAACTCGGCCAGGCCCGCGCGCAGCCCGAGCAGCGAGAACAGCAGCCCCACGCCGACGACGAGCAGCCCGGCGCCGCTCAGCAGCGAGGACAAGGGAATCAGCAAACCCTGCATGGCACCTCCTTTCCCGGTGCCCAGCAGGCGGCGTTCCGCGCCGCGATCCTCCCGGCGGCGCAGGGTCGCCGGCCTCGCTCAGCGCATCCAGCCCGCGTCGCGCTCGACCCGCGCCACGCGCAGCGCGTAGCGCTCGTACCACTTCCCGCGCCCCGCCTCGCGCGCGAGCGCGTGCTCGGCGTGCGCGCGCCACGCGGCGATGTCCTCGCGCGAGCGCCAGTAGGACACCGTGATGCCGAAGCCGTCGGCGCCGCGCGCGCTCTCGGCGCCGAGGAAGCCCGGCTGCCGGGACGCGAGCTCGACCATCCGTTCCGCGGTCTCGGCGTAGCCCTCGTCCACGCCGGTGCGCAGGCTGCTGAAGATCACCGCCCAGCAGCCGCCCGCGTCGGGCAGCTCGGCGAAGCGCTCGTCGGACATCGATCCCCTCCCCCGTCTCTCAGAAACCGCGCACCAGCTCGATCGCCTGCTCGATGCGCTCGACCGCGTGGATCGTCAGGCCCTCGATCGGCTTCTTCGGCGCATTGGCCTTGGGCACCAGCGCGACGTCGAAGCCGAGCTTGGCCGCCTCCTTCAACCGGTCCTGGCCGCGCGGCGCCGGCCTCACCTCGCCGGCGAGGCCGACCTCGCCGAAGGCGATGAAGCCGCGCGGCAGCGGCTTGCCGCGCAGCGAGCTCTGGATCGACAGCATCACCGCGAGGTCGGCCGCTGGCTCGCTGATGCGCACGCCGCCCACCGCGTTGACGAACACGTCCTGGTCGAAGCAGGCGATGCCGGCGTGGCGGTGCAGCACCGCCAGCAGCATCGCCAGCCGGTTCTGCTCCAGGCCGACCGAGAGGCGCCGCGGGCTCGGGATCGGCGAGGAATCGACCAGCGCCTGGATCTCGACCAGCATCGGGCGCGTGCCCTCCAGCGTGACCATCACGCAGGAGCCCGGCACCGGCTCGCCGTGCGTGGACAGGAAGATCGCGCTCGGGTTCGTGACGCCCTTCAGGCCCCGCTCGGTCATCGCGAACACGCCGATCTCGTTCACCGCGCCGAAGCGGTTCTTGAAGGCGCGCACCAGGCGGAAGCTGGAGTGCGTGTCGCCCTCGAAGTACAGCACCGTGTCGACGATGTGCTCGAGCACGCGCGGGCCGGCCAGCGAGCCTTCCTTCGTAACGTGGCCCACGAGCACCATCGTGCAGCCGCCGGCCTTGGCGGTGCGGGTGAGCTGCGCCGAGCACTCGCGCACCTGCGCGACCGAGCCCGGCGCCGAGGTCAGCTGCTCCGAATAGACCGTCTGGATCGAGTCGATGACGCAGAAGTCGGGCTTCTCGGACTCGATCGTCGCGAGGATCTTCTCGAGGTTGATCTCGGCGAGCACGCGCACCCGCGTGCCGGCGAGGCCGAGCCGCTGCGCGCGCAGCGCGACCTGCGCGCCCGACTCCTCGCCGGTGACGTAGAGCGCCTTCATCCGCATGGAGAGCGCGTCCACCGCCTGCAGCAGCAGCGTGGACTTGCCGATGCCCGGGTCGCCGCCGATCAGCACCACGCCGCCGGCGACGATGCCGCCGCCGAGCACGCGGTCGAGCTCCTCCAGGCCGGTGGGCGTGCGCGCGACGTCGGCCGACTCGATCTCCGACAGCGTCGTCACCGGCTGGCTCTTGGCCAGCGCCTGGAAACGGTTCTTCGACGGCGCCTCGGCCAGGGTCTCGGTGAGGGTGTTCCATGCGCCGCAATGCGGGCACTTGCCGAGCCACTTCGGGCTCGTGCCGCCGCACTCGGTGCAGCTGAATTGCGTCTTTTCCTTGGCCATCGGGGCATTGTCGCCGCGCTGCGGCGCTGCTGTCGGTTGCGAAATCCGGACGCGCCATGCAGCCTTTGCGGCGCCGTGCTACAACGCCCGCTTCCCCCCGCACCGCCCTTTCGCCATGGAACTCTCCACCTGGTTCGCCTTCTTCGCCGCCTGCTGGGCGATCAGCCTGTCGCCGGGCGCCGGCGCGATCGCCGCGATGAGCTCGGGCCTGAACCACGGCTTCGCGCGCGGCTACTTCACGACCTTCGGGCTCGTCGCCGGCATCTGGACGCAGGTGGTGATCGTCAGCGTCGGCCTCGGGGCGCTGATCGCGGCCTCGAGCCTCGCCTTCGCGGTCGTGAAGTGGCTGGGCGTGGCCTACCTGGTGTGGCTCGGCGTGAAACAGTGGCGCGCGCCGGCCGAGCCGATGGTTGCGGAGTCGGCCGAGGCGGGCGCGGTGCCACGCCGCACGCTGGTGCTGCGCGGCTGGATGATCAACACGGTGAACCCGAAGGGCACCGTGTTCCTGCTCGCGGTGGTGCCGCAGTTCCTCGACATCCACGCGCCGCTCGCACCGCAGTACCTGACGATCGCGCTGTCGCTGGGCTTCACCGATCTCGTCGTGATGGCCGGCTACACCGCGCTCGCGTCGAAGGTGCTGCGGCTGCTGAAGTCGCCGCGGCAGATCCGGCTGCTCAACCGCGGCTTCGGCGGGCTGTTCGTCGCCGCGGGCGGGCTGCTAGCCACGTTCAAGCGGGCGGTCTGAGCCCGGCCCGAGCCTTCGGACACTGACGCGGCGCCCGGCCCCACGCGCCGGGGGCGATGCCCGCCCCTGCGACAATTCCGGGCATGACTTCCCCCGCCACTTCCGCCGCGCCCGACCTGTCGCGCGGCCTGCATTTCGAGCTGCTGCGCACCGAGGGCCAGGCCCGGCGCGGGCGGCTGACCCTGAACCACGGCGTGGTCGAGACGCCGATCTTCATGCCGGTGGGCACCTACGGCACCGTCAAGGGCGTGATGCCGCGCTCGCTCGAGGAGATGGGCGCCCAGATCATCCTCGGCAACACCTTCCACCTGTGGCTGCGCCCGGGCGTGGACATCCTCAACCAGTTCGGCGGGCTGCACCGCTTCGAGGGCTGGAACAAGCCGATCCTGACCGACTCGGGCGGCTTCCAGGTCTGGTCGCTCGGCGAGATGCGCAAGATCACCGAGGAAGGCGTGAAGTTCGCGTCGCCCGTCAACGGCGACAAGCTCTTCCTCACGCCCGAGGTCAGCATGCAGATCCAGCGCGCGCTGAACTCCGACATCGTGATGCAGTTCGACGAGTGCACACCCTACGAGACCAAGGGCGTGCTCACGACCGAGCGCCAGGCGCGCGCCTCGATGGAGATGAGCCTGCGCTGGGCCAAGCGCTGCCAGGCCGAGTTCGCGCGGCTCGAGAACCCGAACGCGCTGTTCGGCATCGTGCAGGGCGGCATGTTCGAGAACCTGCGCGACGAGTCGCTCGCGGGCCTGGAGGCGCTGGACCTGCCGGGGCTCGCCGTCGGGGGCTTGAGCGTGGGCGAGCCGAAGGACGACATGCTGCGCGTGCTGCGCCACATCGGCCCGAAGCTCCCGGCGCACAAGCCGCACTACCTGATGGGCGTGGGCACGCCGGAGGACATCGTGGACGGCGTGGCCAACGGCATCGACATGTTCGACTGCGTGATGCCGACGCGCAATGCGCGCAACGGCCACCTCTTCACGCGCTTCGGCGACCTGCGGCTGCGCAACAGCCGCTACAAGACCGACGAGCGGCCGATCGACGAGACCTGCAGCTGCTACGCCTGCAAGGGAACGACGACGCCCGACGGCCGCACGACGGGCGGCTTCAGCCGCGCCTACCTGCACCACCTCGACCGCTGCGGCGAGATGCTCGGGCCGATGCTCACCAGCATCCACAACCTGCACTACTACCTGAACCTGACGCGCGAGATCCGCGAGGCGCTCGACGCGGGGCGCTTCGAGGCCTTCCGGCAGCAGTTCAAGGCGGACCGCGCGCGCGGCGTGCAGTGAGCGCCCGGCGTCCCGGCCGGGGCGCCGTCGCCGCTACCAGAAGCGCCACTGCCCGGTGAGCAGTACGTACGCGCCGAGCGCGGCGTTGGTCACCGCGTGCGCGATCACCGCCACCCACAGCTTGCCGCTCCAGCGGTACAGCCCGGCGTAGGCGAGGCCGGCGATCGCCGCCGCGAGCCACTGGGTGTGCGCGAGCACGAACACGAAGGTCGACAGCAGCAGCGCCTTCGCGCCGACGCGGCGCGCATCGACGCGGCGGAAGTCCCGGTCCTCGATCCAGCGCATCAGGAAGGCGCGCCAGAACAGCTCCTCCATCAGCGGCACCACGAGCGCCGCGCCGGCGAGGCGCAGCGCCACCAGCGGCCAGATCACCGCGCCCGCAGCGTCGAGCGGCACGAAGCTCGCGCTCGGCTCGCCGAGCACCATCCACGGCTCGACCAGCCGCACCCACAGCGCGAACACCGCGAGCCCGACGCCGAGCGCAGCCGCCGCCTCGGCCAGCGTCGGGCCGCTGCCGCGCGCGAGCTCGACGTAGTCGCGGCGGAAGAAGACGAGCGCCGCGCCGACGACGAGCACCGCGACCCCGTAGATCCAGCGGCCGTCGAGGCCGGCGTCGTCGACCGCGCCGCGCAGCGCGAGCAGCAGCATGAAGAGCGCGAAGGGCAGCACGCGCGCGACGGCGGGCCGCTCGAAGGAGGACAGGCGGGCCGCGCTGGCGCGGTCGGAGGGCAGGGGCATCGTGACTTCCGGGAGCTTGAACAGGCCTCGCCCATTCTTGGGGCGCCGCCCCGCCCCGCCTGCCGGGCCACCGCCCCCGATCGCGGGAGAGGCCCCCTTGTCGGGGGAGGCGCCCCGCCGCTCAGCCCCGCCCGGGCGGCACTGCCGGCGGCGTCGCCCCCGGGGACGGCGCCTCCTTCGGGGCGGCGGGCGCGAGGCCCGGCATGCCGCGGCGGCGCAGCTCGGCGCAAGGGTCCTCGCCCGGCTCCTGCCGCGCGGCGCGCAGCTCGTCGAAGCCCGCGGCCTGCTCTGCCTTGTCCGGCGCGCCAGCCGCACCGAAGGCGATGCTGCGCACCTTCAGCTGTGGCGCGACGGCCGGCAGCTGCAGCGGCACGCCGGTGGCGCGCGACGCGTGCACCGAGCCGCTGAGCATCAGCACCACGCCCTCGCGGCCGGCGCCGCGCGCCGCCTCGGCCAGCGTCTCGGCGAGGCTGCGGTCGCGCGCGAGCTGCATGCGCACCATCGGCGCGAGCTGCGACTCGGGCAGCATGCCGCAGTGCCCCTCGCGCACCGCGTCGATCAGCCGCGCATGCGCCTCGGGCGGCACCGCGCCGTCCCACTTCGGCTCGCGCATCGCGTCGCGCAGCACCGGGCGCGGCAGGTTGCCGCCGTGGACCGGCACCCCCGCGGCGACCGCGTTCATCACCACGTCGCGGTACGCGGCCCAGGGCCAGCCCGCCTCGCTCCAGCGCAGCGCCGCCTGCACCTCGGCCTCGCCCGCGTCGCGCGGCAGCCCGGCGGTGCGGGCGCCGCGCTCGGCCATCTCCAGCACCACGGCGTGCAGCCGGCCCTCGGCCGCGAGCTGACGCACCGCGTGCGCGACCTGGCGCTGGTGGTCGCGCTGGTCGTGGCGCTCGCCGAACAGCCAGGCGGTCTGCGCCGCGGCCGGCAGCGCGGCGGCCGCAAGGGCGAGCAGCGGGAGGGCCGCCAGCGCGGCGGCACGGGGGAGGCGGCGGAGGTCGGGCTTCATCGCCCCATCGTAGTCGGGCGCTGCGGGCCTGCAGCGCGTGCCATGGAAAACGCCCGGGACCGCGGGGGTCGCCGGGCGTGGCGTGGCTGGCGATGGGACCGGACCTACTTCGATTCCGGCTCGCTGACGAAGCCGATCTTCGACAGGCCGGCCTTCGACGCATCGGCCAGCGTCTCGGCGACGAAGCGGTAGGCGACGTTGCGATCGGCCTTCAGGTGGATCTCAGGCTGCGGCTGGCGCTGGCCCTCGGTCTCGAAGCGGCGCGCGGCTTCCGCGCGCTCCACCGCCTCGCCGTTCCAGAACAGCGTGCCCGACGCGTCGATCGCGAACTCGATCTTCTGCGGCGGCGGCTGGTCGACCTGCGAGCTGACCTTGGGCAGATCGATCTTCACCGAGTGCGACAGCAGCGGCGCGGTGACGATGAAGATCACCAGCAGCACCAGCATCACGTCGATCAGCGGCACCATGTTGATCTCGGCCAGCGGCGCGCCGCCGTTCTTCGAGTCGAAGCTTGCAAAGGCCATGTCGGTCTCCCCGGGTCGTCAGGCGTTGCCGGCGGGACGCGCGCCGCCGTTGATCGGGCGCACGCTGGCGGGAGCGCCGGCCGGGCGGGCGGGCTGCGCGCCGAGCGGCTGGCCCATCGACAGGAAGGTGTGCAGCTCGTAGGCGAAGGCGTCGAGCTTGGCGCTGAGCACGCGGTTGGCGCGCACGAACCAGTTGTAGCCCATCACCGCGGGGATCGCGACCGCGAGGCCGAGGCCCGTCATGATCAGCGCCTCGCCCACCGGGCCCGCGACCTTGTCGAGCGTGCCCGCGCCGCTCATGCCGATCGCCACCAGCGCGTGGTAGACGCCCCAGACGGTGCCGAAGAGGCCCACGAAGGGGGCGGTCGCGCCGATGGTGGCCAGCACTGTCAGGCCGTTCTCGAGCCGCGTGGTCTCCTCGTCCAGCACCTTCTTGATGGTGCGCGTGAGGAACTCGCCCTCGGTGCCGGCGTCGGCGAGCTTGGCCGCGCCGTACTTCTCGTGGTGCGACTTGGCGTGCAGGGCGTGGCTCGTGAGGTGCGAGAACGGGTCGCGCGCGCCGTGCGTCGCGATCTCGGCCTGCACCTCGTCGAGCGAGGTCGCGTTCCAGAAGTGGTTGAGGAACTCCTGGCTGCGGCGGCGGCGCGTCACCAGCGTCACGCCCTTGAGCACGATCAGGTACCACGACAGCGCCGACATCAGCAGCAGGATCACGAGCAGCGTCTTGCCCACCACATCCGCTTGCGCGATGAAGTGGCCAAAGCCCAGGGCGTTGGCGGGTTCCATGTCAGTTCTCCAGTTGATAGACGAAGGGAATCAGGGCCCAGGCGGCACGGGGCTGGCCGCCTTCCGTGTAGGGCCTGAAGCGGGCCTCGCGCACCGCGGCGAGCGAGGCCTCGTCCAGCCGCGCGAAGCCGCTGGACTGCTGCACCGTGATGTTCTGAGGCCGGCCGGCCTCGTCGATCATCAGGCGCACGACGACGCGGCCGGTCTCGCCCATGCGCTTGGAGATCAGCGGGTACTCGCGCCGCAGCGGCGTCAGGTACTGGATCTCGCTCGCGTTGAGCGTGCGCGGCGGTGGGGGCGGTGCCGGGGGCGCGGGCGGGGCGGCGGGCGGCGCGGCCTGCACCACCGGGGGTGCGGGCGGCGCCGGCTCGACGGGCGCGGGCGGCGCGGTGAAGGTCGCGGGCGCCGGCGCCGGCTGCGCCGCGGCGATCACCGGCGCGGGCGCCGGGGCCTTGGCCGGGGCGGGTGCGGGCTTGAGCACCGGCTTCGGCGCCGGGGCCGGCGCGGGCGGGGTGGGGGGCGCCGGGGGCGCGGGCGGCGCGACCAGCTCGACGAACATCGGCGCGACCTCGCCCACCGTTTGGCGCACCGCCTCGACCTGCAGCAGCGCCCAGCCGGCCGCCAGGTGCGCGGCGACGACCGCGCCGACCACCAGCGCGCGCTCCGCGCCGGCCGGGCCGTCGCGGTAGGCCGGCATGCGCATCGCGCGGGGACTCGGCGCCGGCACGGGGCCGGGCGGAACGGAGCCGACGGGCGGCAGCGCGGTGGGTTTCGGGTTCACGGGCGTCTTCTTGCAAATACGAACTATTCTCATTTTCTCGGGTTTTCCCGCGGACGTCCAGCGTCGCGCGCAGAACACGGCGGCGGCGCGACGGCCGCACGCCTGCGCCGGGTCGCGGCGACGAAAACACCGACAGCCCGCTGACAGGAAGCGCCCGCTAGCATGGCGCCCCCGCCAGTCTCCCCACTCCCGTGTCGCTGCTGCCCCCTCCCCCCTTCGCCCACCTCGCGGCCTGGCCGCGCTGGACCCGCATCGCGCTGACGCTGGCGCTCGCCGGCCTCGCGGCGCTCGGCTGCGAGGCGCTCGGCACGCCGCTGCCGTGGATGATCGGCCCGCTGCTGGCCACCGCCGGCGGCAGCATCGCCGGCGCGCCGCTCGTGTCGGCGGCGCCGCTGCGCAAGGCCGGGCTGTGGGCGATCGGCACCGCGCTCGGCCTGTACTTCACGCCGCAGGTGATCGCGACGGTGGCGGGCCATGCCGGCGTGATCGTCGCCGGCATCGCCTGGGCGCTGCTGATGGGCACGCTCTACGCGCTGTTCCTGCTGCGCGCGAACCGCCAGATCGCCGGGCTGGACCGCGCCACCGCCTACTTCTCCGCCGCGGTCGGCGGCGCGTCGGAGATGGTGACGCTGGCCGAGCGCCATGGCGGGCGGGTCGACCTCGCCGCGTCGGCGCACAGCGTGCGGCTGCTGATCGTGATGCTGCTGATCCCCTTCGGCTTCCAGCTCGCGGGGCTGCAGGGCGTGGACGCCTTCGTGCCGGGACCGCGCGAGGTGCATGCCGGCGGCCTCGCGCTGCTGGTGGCGCTGACGGTGGCGGCGGCGCTCGCGCTGCAGCACTGGCGCAAGCCCAACCCGTGGGTGCTGGGGCCGCTGGCGGCGGCCGCCGCGCTGACGGCGGCCGGCATCGAGCTGTCGGCGCTGCCGCGCTGGATGACCAACCTCGGCCAGCTCTTCATCGGCGTGTCGCTCGGCATCCGCTTCACGCCCGCCTTCGTGCGCACCGCGCCGCGCTGGCTCGCGACGACGGCGCTCGGCACGGTGGCGGTGATCGGCGCCAACGCCGGCTTCGCGGCGGTGCTGGCGCATTTCAGCGGCCTGCATGCGGCCACCGTGCTGCTCGGCACCGCGCCGGGCGGCATGGCCGAGATGTGCATCACCGCGAAGGTGCTGCAGCTCGGCGTGCCGATCGTCACCGCCTTCCACATCACGCGGCTGATCGCGATCCTGCTGCTGGCCGCGCCGCTGTACCGGCTGTGGGAGCGCCTGGCGCGCCGCGGCACCGCCGCCTAGTCGCCTAGCCGCGCCGGCGCGCCTCGAACAGCTCGCGGATGCCGACCTCGCGCGGCCCCGGCAGCAGCTCGAAGCCGTCGCCGGCGGCGATCGTGCCGGGCTCGATCACCGCGAGGTAGAAGCCGCACCAGCCCGACTGGGCCATCAGTTTGCTCGCGTGCCGGAAGCCCATCGCGTGGTCGAACTTGAAGCAGGGGAAGCGCGGCGCGCTGACCGCGAGCACGCAGCCTGGGAAGCGCAGCCGGTCGCCGACCCAGGCGTCGGCCTCCAGCAGGCCGCGGATCGTCAGGTTCTCGCCGAGGCTGCCCGGTGGCAGCGCGCCCTGCTCGCCCCAGGGCGCGAGCTTCGCCTGCGCGCGCACGGTGGCCCAGAAGCCGTAGTGCTCCTGCGGATAGGCATAGACGGCCTTGTCGAGCCCGCCGTGCACTTCCAGGTCGACCTGCTCGTCGCCCGCGAGGCCGAGCGGGCGGACCTCCACCGGCCCCGGGACCGGCAGCTTGCGATAGGCGGTGCGCACGGTGCGGCCCGCCACCTCGATGTCGCGGGCGGTGCCCGTGTTGACGCTGATGACGCTTCGTTCCATGCGCGCATCATGCCGCCTGCCGCCCGACCCGCGGCGCGGCAGGGCCGGCGGCCCGCGGCGCCTTGGCGCTCACAGGGCCGTGGCGCCGTCCTCGAGCCGGTAGTGCGGCGCGGCGGCCAGGGCCTTGCGCCCCGCCGGCCCGGCGAGCCACTGCAGGAAGAGCCGGGCCGACGGATGCCCGGAGCGGGAGGAACGCAGGGCGTGGAAGCGGGTGGCGAGCCGCGCGTCGCCCTCGACCAGCACCGCGAGCGAGCCGCGCCGGCGGCTCGCGGCCCAGGTCGGGCGGTCGACCAGCAGGTAGGCGCCGACCTGGGCCGCGAGCGCCAGCGTCGCGCCCATGCCGGCGTCCGAGCGCAGCAGCACCGTGCCGGCCGGCATGCCGCCGCCGGCCTGCCACAGCGCGTCGGCGGCGAATTGCGCGCCACAGCCCTCTGCGGTGTACATGAAGGGCGCGCCGGAGGCGGCGATGCGCTGCAGCGCCCGGGCCGCGTCGCGCTCGCCGCGCACGTCGGCCGGGTCCTGGCCGCGCGGCGTGGCGCCGCCGGCGGCCGGACCGGCGATGACGAAGTCGCTCGCCGCGACGAACTGGCGGCCGCTGGCCAGGCCCTGCTGCTCCAGCGCGAGCTCGAGCGCCGGCGCGTGCGTGATCGCGATGTCGATCTCGCCGCGCTCGAGCTGCTGCAGCAGCCGCGCGCTCGGGCCGGGACGCGGCACCAGCGCGAGGCCGGTGTCGCCGGCGAAGGCGCGGCGCACGCGCTCGGCCAGCGCCGAGTCGACCAGCGAGGTGGCCATGCCCACCGTCAGCGGCACCCCCGGCTGCGGGTTGGCGCGCAGCGCGCCGGGCGCGAGCAGGGCCAGGGACGTCAGCAGCAGGCGGCGGCGCAGGGGCGTGAAACTCATCGTGATGCGGGGCAAGACCTTCGTGGGACGAAATCCCGGGAAAACCCGGAGCGGAAGCGGATCTTATCGGCCTGACCGTGCCGCACCTGAAGCACCCTCCCTCCGGTCGCGGGGAGGCGCGAGCGGCCCGGCATGCCGCCGGGGACGGGAAACGCATGGACCGGCCGCGTCCGCGCCTTTGCGGAAAACGCCGAAATAATGGCCCCCTCGCACGGGCGCCGCGGCTGCGCCCGCCGGACAATCCAAAGAGGAAACGCGACGTGCCATCCCCCCTCCGCATCATCTCTTCCATGGCCACCAGGCAGCTGCTGGCCGACCTCGTGCAGCAGTTCGAGCAGCAGTCGCAGCAGCCGGTGACGGTCGAATCCGTCGGCGGCGTCGATGCCGCCAAGCGCGTGCAGGCCGGCGAGGCCTTCGACGTGGTCATCCTCGCGTCCAACGCGATCGAGCAGCTGATCCAGGCCGGCAAGGTGCTCGCCGGCAGCCGCACCGACCTCGTGAAGTCGGGCGTCGCGGTCGCGGTGCGCAGCGGCGCGCCGCGCCCCGACATTGGCTCGGAAGCGGCGCTCAGGCAGGCGGTGCTCACGGCAGGCAGCCTGAGCTACTCGACCGGGCCGAGCGGCGTGGCGCTCGTGAAGCTGTTCGAGCGCTGGGGCATCGCCGAGCAGATCCGCGACCGCATCGTGCAGGCGCCGCCGGGCGTGCCGGTGGGCTCGCTGGTGGCCAAGGGCGAGGTCGAGCTGGGCTTCCAGCAGCTCAGCGAGCTGATCCACCTGCAGGGCATCGACGTGGTCGGCCCGCTGCCCGACGAGGTGCAGATCATCACCACCTTCTCCGCCGGCATCGCCGCGACCGCGACGCAGCCCGGGGCGGTGCGCGCGCTGCTGGACTTCCTGGTCTCGCCCGCCGCCGAGGCCGCCAAGCGCGGCAACGGCATGGAGCCGGCCTGAGCCGGCCGGACGACGGGCCCGCGCCGCCGTGAACCTCAAGCAGCTCGAATACTTCGTGCACGTCGCCGAGCTCGGCAGCTTCAGCCGCGCCGCGCAGCTGCTCGACATCGCGCAGCCGGCGCTCAGCCGCCAAGTGCGCGCGCTCGAGACCGAGCTGCGCGAGACGCTGCTGCTGCGCAACGGCCGCGGCGTCACGCTCACCGAGGCGGGGCAGCGCCTGTTCGAGCACGGCGTGGCCATCCTGCAGCAGGTGGCGCAGGCGCGCGAGGACATCGGCGGCGCGCGCGACGAGCCGGTCGGGCACATCACGATCGGGCTGCCGCCGACCATCGGCCGCCAGCTCACGCTGCCGCTGATCGACGGCTTCAAGCGGCGCCTGCCGCGCGCGCGGCTGGCGATCGTCGAGGGCCTGTCCACCCACATCGTCGAGTGGATCACCACCGGCCGGGTCGACCTCGGCCTGCTCTACAACCCCGAGGCGCACCCGATGCTGGAGCTGCGCCCGCTGCTGCAGGAGCGGCTGTGCCTGATCGAGCGCGCGCGGCCACTGGGCAGCCCCGGCAGCCCCGGCAGCGCCCTGCCGCCGGGCGGCGGCGCCGAGGCGCGCGCGCCGCTGCCGCTGCGCGAGCTGGCGCGCTACCCGCTGATCCTGCCCGAGCGGCTGCACGTGATCCGTCGCCTGCTCGACACCGAGGCGGCGCTCGCCGGCCTGCGGCTCGACATCGCCTGGGAGGTCTCCAGCGTCGGCGCGATCATCGACCTGGTCTGCGCCGGCTACGGCCACGCGGTGCTGACGGCCAGCGCCGTGGCCGCATCGGGTCGCGCCGACGAGCTCGCGGTGCGCCCGCTGATCGAGCCCAGCCTGCCGAGCGTGCTGTGCCTCGCGACCTCCGCGCGCCAGCGCCCGAGCCCGCTGACCCGGCAGGCCACCGCGCTGCTCGGCGAACTGGTACGCAGCTTGCCGCAGGGAACGGCGGCCCACTCGAAACCGGGCTGAACCGTCCGCGGCGAGGCTCTCCGCCCCCCTGGCCGCCCGGGTCATGCCGGTTTGTTATAGCTGCTAGTGCATTTGCCCCCCTGTCCGGCATGGGAGACGCTGCCGACAATCGCCTCGACAGCCCGGACCGGCCGGATCGCGGCGGCGCCCTGAAGCCCGCCGCCCTTCCCTGCCCGTTCCTGCGCGGCGCGGCCCGCCCGCGCCCCTGCCGAGCACGCGAGCACGCGACAAATCCGAACGCACCCAGGAGATAGACGATGATCATCGATTGCCACGGCCACTACACCACGGCCCCGAAGGCGCTGGAGAACTGGCGCAACCAGCAGATCGCCGGCCTGAAGGACCCCTCGGTCGCGCCGAAGGTCGAGGACCTGAGGATCAGCGACGACGAGCTGCGCGAGTCGATCGAGACCAACCAGCTGCGCCTGATGAAGGAGCGCGGCAGCGACCTGACGATCTTCAGCCCGCGCGCGAGCTTCATGGCGCACCACATCGGCGACTTCAACACCTCGTCCACCTGGGCGGCGATCTGCAACGAGCTCTGCTGGCGCGTCAGCCAGCTCTTCCCGGACCACTTCATCGGCGCGGCGATGCTGCCGCAGTCGCCGGGCGTCGATCCGAGGACCTGCATCCCCGAGCTCGAGAAGTGCGTGAAGGAGTACGGCTTCGTCGGCATCAACCTGAACCCGGACCCCTCGGGCGGCCACTGGACCAGCCCGCCGCTGACCGACCGCCACTGGTACCCGATCTACGAGAAGATGGTCGAGTACGACATCCCGGCGATGGTGCACGTCAGCACGAGCTGCAACGCCTGCTTCCACACCACCGGCGCGCACTACCTCAACGCCGACACCACCGCCTTCATGCAGTGCCTGCAGGGCGACCTGTTCAAGGACTTCCCCACGCTGAAGTTCGTGATCCCGCACGGCGGCGGCGCGGTGCCCTACCACTGGGGCCGCTTCCGGGGCCTGGCGCAGGAGATGAAGAAGCCGCTGCTGCAGGAGCACCTGCTCAACAACATCTTCTTCGACACCTGCGTCTACCACCAGCCGGGGATCGACCTGCTGACCAAGGTGATCCCGGTGGACAACATCCTGTTCGCGAGCGAGATGATCGGCGCGGTGCGCGGCATCGACCCCGAGACCGGCAACTACTACGACGACACCAAGCGCTACATCGAGGCGTCGGCGATGAATCCCGAGCAGCGCCACAAGATCTACGAGGGCAACGCGCGCCGCGTCTACCCGCGCCTGGACGCCGCACTCAAGGCCCGCGGCCTCTGAAGCCGCCCCGCCCCCGACCCACGAACCCCAGGAGTCCCGCCATGTACGAACTCGGTGTCGTCTACCGCAACATCAACCGCGCCGACCGCGAAGCCGCCGACGGGCTGGCCGCACTCGGCTCCGCCACCGTCCACGAGGCCATGGGCCGCGTCGGCCTGTTGAAACCCTACATGCGCCCGATCTATCCCGGCGCGCAGGTCTCCGGCACCGCCGTGACCGTGCTGCTGCACCCCGGCGACAACTGGATGATGCATGTCGTGGCGGAGCAGATCCGGCCGGGCGACATCGTCGTCGCGGCGATCACCTCCGAGTGCACCGACGGCTACTTCGGCGACCTGCTGGCCACGAGCTTCCAGGCCCGCGGCGCGCGCGCGCTGGTGATCGATGCCGGCGTGCGCGATGTCAGGACGCTGCAGGAGATGAACTTCCCGGTCTGGAGCAAGTGCATCAGCAGCAAGGGCACGATCAAGGCCACGCTCGGCTCGGTCAACATCCCGGTGGTCTGCGCCGGCATGCTGGTGACGCCCGGCGACGTGATCGTCGCCGACGACGACGGCGTGGTCTGCGTGCCGGCCGCGAAGGCCGTGCAGACGCTCGAGGCCGCGCGCAAGCGCGAGAGCTTCGAGGGCGAGAAGCGCGAGAAGCTCGCCTCCGGCGTGCTGGGCCTGGACATGTACAAGATGCGCGAGCCGCTGGCGGCCGCAGGGCTGAAGTACATCGACTGAGCCGCCACCCCGCCCCGACGAACCGACAGACAAGCCGGAGACACAAGCCCCCATGAAGACCCTCGCCAGGACCGCGCTCGCCGCCGCCATCACCACCCTCGGCCTGCTCGGCGCCACCGCGCACGCGCAGGAATTCCCCACCAAGCCGGTGCGCATCATCACCCCCTTCCCCGCGGGCGCCGGCCCCGAGGCGGTGCTGCGCATGCTCGCCGAGAAGCTGCAGAAGAAGTGGGGCAAGCCGGTCATCGTCGAGAACCGCCCGGGCGG
>NZ_QXMG01000025.1 GCF_003569765.1 Caldimonas tepidiphila
GGCGGGTTCTTCACGCCGAGCTTCGGCAGCAGCCACTGCTCGATGCCGGTCATGAGCGTGGCGGTGTTGCGCCCCTTCTTGAACCACTGCTTGAAGTTCTTGGCCTGGTTCAGTTCCGCGTGCAACCAGCTCGCTTCGAACGCCTCGGGGTAGGCCGAGAGCTCGTCGTGCTGGCGCTGCTGGCCCAGTGCCGCGAAGGCGGCCTCCGCGCACAGCATGCCGGTCTTGATCGCCGCGTGGCTGCCCTTGATGCGGCTGGCGTTGAGGTAGCCCGCCTCGCAGCCGACCAGCGTGCCGCCGGGGAACACCGTCTTGGGCAGCGACAGCAGCCCGCCCGCGGTGATCGCGCGCGCGCCGTAGCTCACGCGCTTGCCGCCCTCCAGGTGCTTCCTGATCACCGGGTGGGTCTTGAAGCGCTGGAACTCCTCGAAGGGCGACAGCCACGGGTTCTTGTAGTCCAGCCCGACCACGAAGCCGATGTAGACCTGGTTGTTCTCGGCGTGATAGAGGAAGGAGCCGCCGTAGGTGTCGGGCTCGAGCGGCCAGCCGGCGGTGTGCACGACGAGCCCGGGTCGGTGGCGCGCCGGGTCGATCTCCCACACCTCCTTGAGCCCGATGCCGTAGCTCTGCGGGTCGCGGCCCTCGTCGAGCCGGAAGCGCTCGATCAGCTGCTTGCCCAGGTGCCCTCTGGAGCCCTCGGCGAAGACCGTGTACTTCGCCAGCAGCTCCATGCCGAGCTGGAAGGCGTCAGTCGGCTCGCCGTCACGGCCGATTCCCATGTTGCCGGTGGCCACGCCGCGCACCGAGCCGTCGTCGTTGTAGAGCACCTCCGCGGCGGCG
This sequence comes from Caldimonas tepidiphila, assembly GCF_003569765.1. Classification (GTDB taxonomy): domain Bacteria; phylum Pseudomonadota; class Gammaproteobacteria; order Burkholderiales; family Burkholderiaceae_C; genus Caldimonas; species Caldimonas tepidiphila. The sequence goes on from NZ_QXMG01000025.1 coordinate 841, forward strand.
AAGCCGGGGAAGATCTCGACGCCCAGCGCCTCTGCCTGCTGAGCCAGCCAGCGCACGACGTTGCCGAGGCTGACGATGTAGTTGCCGTGGTTCTGGAAGCACTCGGGCAGCAGCGCCGGGGGCGTGGCCTGCGCGCCGCTCTCGCTCAGGAACAGGAACTCGTCCTGCGTCACCGCCTGGTTCAGCGGCGCGCCGAGCTCACGCCAGTTCGGCAGCAGCTCCGACAGCCCGCGGGGGTCCATGATCGCGCCGGAGAGGATGTGCGCGCCGGGCTCCGAGCCCTTCTCGAGCACGCACACCGAGACCTCGCGGTCCTGGGCGGCGGCGAGCTGCTTGAGGCGGATCGCGGTGGCCAGGCCCGCCGGGCCGGCGCCGACGATCACCACGTCGTATTCCATCGATTCGCGCGGGCCGTAGGAGGCTGGCGACACGTGGGACTGTCGAACTGAGGCCATCAAGGGGTTACTGGTCGTTTTGTGTTTCGGGAAGGAGAGCGGCCATGGCCTGCATTCCAGTCTTGTAGGTGCTCGGAGACCATCGCGTTACCTTGGCTGCCCCCAATGCACATTGCTCCGAGGCGCTGCAGTTCATAACGCAACAGAAACATGCCGTTTGGCCTGCCCGATTGGAGGGGCGACCATTTCAAGCCTAGCAAGTACGAGGCCGCGGCGGGTACGGCTGCGCCCCCTGGGCGCTCGTCTCGGCTTGCCGGCAACGCAATTCTGCTGTCAGGAGCGGGGGCGACAGCCCCCTCTTGCCCTCGGTGAACTGTTCCTCTGCGTTGTCCAGTTCCTGGCGGCGCGCACGCAACTCCCACAGGCATTGGCGAAGAAGAGCCATTTCCACTCCCTCTCGAACTCTTGATCCGGACAGCTCGCTTAGATCTGACCCGCCAGCTCCGGGACCGCACTGAAAAGATCAGCCTCCAACGCGTAGTCGGCCACGCTGAAGATTGGCGCCTCGGGATCCTTGTTGATCGCCACGATCACCTTGGAGTCCTTCATGCCCGCCAGGTGCTGGATCGCGCCGGAGATGCCGCAGGCCACGTACAACTGCGGTGCGACGATCTTGCCGGTTTGTCCAATCTGCCAGTCATTGGGTGCGTAGCCCGCGTCCACGGCGGCACGACTTGCGCCGAGTGCCGCGCCCAGCTTGTCAGCCAGCGGCGTAAGCACCTCGGCGAACTTCTCGCTGGATCCCAGGGCACGGCCGCCGGAGACGACGATCTTCGCAGCGGTCAGTTCGGGCCGGTCGTTCCTTGTCACATCCCGGCCCACCAATCGGCTTGCGCCGCTGTCGGCCACTGCGGCGATGCTTTCGATGACAGCCGAGTGGCTCCTTACGGCCGCGGCATCGAAGGCCGTACTGCGCACTGTCACCACTTGGATGGGATCCGAGCTCAACACGGTGGCCACCGCGTTGCCTGCATAGATCGGCCGCTCGAAGGTGAAGGCATCCACGATGCGCACGATGTCGCTGATCTGGGCCACGTCGAGCCGCGCAGCCACGCGCGGCGCGATGTTCTTGCCGCTGGAGGTCGCTGCGAAGAAGATGTGGGTATAGCCCTTCGCGAGGGTAATCACCTGTTCGGCCAGCCGCTCGGCCAGCCCTTCGCCCATGCCCGGGCCATCGGCATGCAGCACGCGGCCCACGCCGTCGATGCGCGCTGCCGCCTCTGCCGCCGCACCGGCGTCGGTGCCTGCCACCAGCACATGCACCTCACCGACCTGCGCAGCCGCGGCAACGGTGTGGAGGGTGGCTGGCTTCAGGCTGGCGTTGTCGTGTTCTGCAATGACGAGTGCGGTCATGATCAGATCACCTTGGCTTCGTTCTTGAGTTTCTCGACGAGCATCGCGACGTCGGGCACCTTCACGCCGGTACCGCGCTTCGGCGGCTCGGCCACCTTGAGTGTCTTGAGCCGCGGTGCGATGTCCACGCCGAGCGTCTCGGCCTTCAGCGTCTCCAGCGGCTTCTTCTTCGCCTTCATGATGTTGGGCAGCGTCACGTAGCGCGGCTCGTTGAGGCGCAGGTCGGTCGTGACCACCGCCGGCAGCGAGAGCTCCAGCGTCTCCAGGCCGCCGTCGACCTCGCGCGTGACCTGCAGGCGCTCCCCGGCGAACTCCACCTTGCTGGCGAAGGTCGCCTGCGGCAGGCCTGCGAGCGCGGCCAGCATCTGCCCGGTCTGGTTGCAGTCGTCGTCGATGGCCTGCTTGCCCAGGATCACGAGTCCGGGCTGCTCGCGCCCGACCAGCACCTTCAGCAGCTTGGCCACCGCCAGCGGCTGCAGCTCGACCTCGGTTTCCACGAGGATGGCGCGGTCGGCGCCGATGGCCATCGCGGTACGCAGCGTCTCCTGGCAGGCCGCCGAGCCGCAGGAGACGGCCACCACCTCGGAGACCACGCCCTTCTCCTTCAATCGCACCGCTTCCTCGACGGCGATCTCGTCGAAGGGGTTCATGCTCATCTTGACGTTGGCGAGGTCCACGCCACTGCCGTCGCTCTTGACACGAACCTTGACGTTGTAGTCGATGACCCGTTTGACCGGGACCAGGCACTTCATGATTGGAAACTCCTGTGATAGAGCCTCCACTGTCGCGACCCGCCCGGCTCGGCGCGTCCCTCAAACGGACGATCGCCGGCCCCGTCCGAACGGACGATGCCCGGCGGCGGCGGCCTCCCAGAATCGGCCGGCCAACTACCATTCCCCCAAGCCATGACCAATCCCTATTCCGCGCTGCTGCAACCCGGCCAGATCGGATCACTGCAACTGCGAAACCGCATCGTGATGGCGCCGATGGGCTCCAACTTCGCAGAAACCGACGGCACTTGCGGAGATCGTATCCAGGCCTACTACGAGGAGCGGGCCCGCGGCGGCGCCGGGCTGCTGACCATGGGAGTGTGTGCGGTGGCCTTTCCGGCCGGGACCGCCGAGCCCTTCCAGGTGGGCGTGTCGCGCGACGACTTCATCCCCGGGCTGGCCGCCCTCGCGCAGCGCGTGCACCGGCATGGCGCGAAGATCGCGATGCAGCTCCAGCATGCCGGCAAGACCTCCGCGCGTGACATCGCCGAGGGGCGCGAGCTGTGGGTGCCCTCGGTGCCGCCGGCGCACCGGACCACGATGATGGAGGCGCTGACACAGGAGGAGATCGCCAGCTTCGTGCGCAACGTGAGCGGCGGCAGGCCGCGCGTGCGCGTGATGGACCGCGCCGACATCGAGCAGATGATCGAGTGGTTCGCCGCCGCCGCCGCACGCGCCCAGGCCGCCGGCTTCGACGGCGTGGAGCTGCATGCGGCCCACAGCTACATCCTGGCGGGCTTCCTGTCGCCGCACTACAACCGCCGCGAGGACGAATGGGGCGGCCCCCTGGAGAACCGCGCCCGGCTGCTGCTGGACACCCTGCGCGCCGTCAAGGCCCGCACCGGCGGCGACTTCCCGGTCTGGGTGCGGCTCGATGCGCAGGAGCTGCGCACCCCCGGCGGCATCACGCTGGAGGACGCCATCGCCACCGCCCGGCTGGCCGAAGCCGCCGGCGCCGAGGCCATCAGCGTCTCGGCCTACGCCACCATCGACACCGGCACCGCCTTCACCGAGGCCCCTCTGGTGCAGCAACCCGGCGCCTACATCCCCAACGCTGCCGCCATCCGCGCCGCGGTCTCGGTGCCGGTGATCGCGGTCGGCCGCATCGAGCCGGAGGTGGGCGCCGAAAGCATCGCCCGGGGCCGCTTCGACTTCGTCGCGATGGCGCGCAAGATGCTGGCCGACCCGGAGATCCCGCTCAAGCTGCAGCGCAACCGGCCGCAGGACATCCGCCCCTGCATCTACTGCTACGCCTGCGTCAGCGAGATCTTCGTCAACCGCCGGGTGAAATGCGCCGTCAACGCGCTCACCGGCCACGAGTTCGAGGCCGCGATCGAGCCGGCGGACACGCCGCGCCACGTGCTGGTCGTTGGCGGCGGCCCGGCCGGCATGGAGGCCGCGCGCGTAGCGGCGCTGCGCGGCCACCGCGTCACGCTGGTGGAGCGCAGCGAGCGGCTGGGCGGCACGCTGTTCTTCGCCGCGCTGGCCTATCCGGAAAACGGCCGGCTGCTGGACTACCTGGTCGAACAGGTGAAGGCCCTGCCGATCGACATCCGGCTCTCGACCCCGGCGGACGCCGCGCTGGTGGACACACTCCGGCCCGACGCGATCATCGTCGCCACCGGCGCACGCCGCGCTGCACCGGAGATCCCGGGGGCCGGCCAGTCGCATGTCTGGAGCGGAGACGAGCTGCGCCGCCTGATGACGAACGATGGCGCGGACGAGATCGCCCGCGCCAAGCTCGGCCTGGCCGAACGCGCGCTTTTCAAGGCCGGTGGCGTGCTGCGCGTGACCGACAGCACGCAAGCGCTGCAGGGGCTGTCGAAACTGTGGATGCCCCTGGGCAAGCGCGTCGTGATCGTGGGCGGCGGGTTGGTGGGGTTGGAGCTGGCCGAGTTCCTGCTGGCGCGCGGACGCGAGGTGACGGTGCTGGAGCCAAGCGACAAGCCCGGGCGCGAACTCGCGATCGTGCGCCGCTGGCGGGTGCTGGAGGCGGTGGAGCAGCATGGGGTGCTGCACCGCAAGGCCGAGGTGCAGGAGATCGGCAAGCGCGAGGTGGTGTGGCAGGACGCACAGGGCGAGCAGCAACGCACGCCCGCGGACTCCGTGGTGCTGGCGCTGGGGGCGCAACCCGACGACAGCGGGGCGCGCCGCTTCGCCGAATGCGGCGTGCCGGTGATCGCAGTAGGCGACTGCGCCGAGCTCGGCTACATCGAGGGGGCGATGCACGGCGGGCATCGCGCGGGGCGCAGCGTGTAAGGGAAACCGAAAGGCGGCACGCCGCTGGGCGGCGTGCCGGGCGCAGCCTCAGCGCCAGTTCGGCGCCTCGACCCCGCCGTCCACGCCCAGGATCTTGCCGGTGATCCAGCGCGATGCGGGCGAGGCCAGGAAGAGCGCGGCGGCGGCAATGTCCTCGGGCTGGCCGAAGCTGCCCATCGGCGTGCCGTCAAGCAGCGCCTGCCGGCGCTCCGGCGTGAGGAAGGGAGCCAGCGCATCGGTCATGATGGTGCCGGGTTCGATGGCGTTGATGCGCACCGACGGCGCGTAGTCCTGCGCCAGGTTGCGCGTGAGCTGGTTGAGCGCCGCCTTGGCCGCGCCGTAGGCGCTGAAATGCTTCTGTGCATAGCGCGCCGCCGTCGAAGAGATGTTCACCACTGCACCGCCGCCGGCCTCGCGCATGTGCGGCACCACCTTCTGGATCAGCAGGTAGGCCGGCGTGACGTTCCAGGTCAGCGCATGGCTGAAGTCGGCCGCGCCCATGCGGCGCGGGTCGTTGGGGCCGGAGCCGCCGGCATTGTTGACCAGCAACGTGATTCGCCCGAGCTCCTCGCGGGTGCGCTCGACCAGGCAGTCCAGCGCCGCTTCATCGCCCACGTCGCAGGGCACGGCGACCGCCTTGCGGCCGAGCGCGCGGATCTCGGCCGCCACCGCCTCGATGTCGGCCGGCGTGCGCGCGGCCAGCGCCACGTCGGCGCCGGCCTGCGCGAAGGCCAGCGCGCAGGCGCGGCCGATGCCCTTGCCGGCACCGGTGACGATGGCCGCCTGGCCTTCGAGCGAGAACAGGGCGGGAACATGGGGCAAGGCAGTCATGGAGGCGTCTCCTCGGCTTGTCGATGGGGAGACCGATCTTCGGCGCCCCGGCAGACGCGACCATCGTGCGAACGGACGATGCCGGCCCTCAGCGCGTCACCGAGGCCCTGAGCATCGCCTCGAACTGCTCGCCGTAGGGCGGCAGCATCCCCCACTCGCGGCGCGGATCGTGGGAGCCGGCCTGGTAGACCGAGCGCGCATGGCTGAACTCCAGGAAGCCCTCACGGCCGTGGTAGCGCCCCATGCCCGAGGCGCCGATGCCGCCGAAGGGCGCATCGTGCAGCGCGGGGTGCATGCACACGTCGTTGATCGAGACGCCCCCCGAGAGCGTGTGCTCGAGCACCCAGCGCTGCTCGGCCTCGTCGCTGCCGAAGTAGTAGAGCGCCAGGGGGCGCTCGCCGGCGTTGATTGCGGCCACCGCCTGCGGCAGCTCGCGGAAGGTGTTGAGCACCAGCGCCGGCCCGAAGATCTCGTGGCGGGCGATCTCGCTATCGGCGGGCGGGTTCATCACGACGCGCAGCGGCATGCGCCGCTCGGCAGTCCCCTGCGCACTCGGCCAGCCGCCGACCAGCAGCACCCGGGCGCCGCGCTCCGCGGCGTCAGCCACATAGGATTCCACACGCGCGAAATGGCGCTCGTTGACCACCGGCACCACGTCGCGGTTGCCGGCGATGGTTGGGAACAGGCCGCGCCAGACCTCGTCGAGCGCCTCCACGAAGGCCTGCGCCTGCGACTCGTGGACCCACACTACGTCGGGCGCGACGCAGAGCTGGCCGGAGTTGGAGCTCTTGCCCACCGCGATGCGCTCGGCGGCATTGCGCAGGTCGGCGCCCGGGCTCAGCAGCACCGGCGACTTGCCGCCCAGTTCAAGCGTGACCGGCACCAGATTCTCGGCTGCGGCCTGCATCACCCGCTTGCCGACCGCCGTCGAGCCGGTGAACACGAGGTGGTCCCAGGGCTGGGCGGCGAACTCGGCCCCCACGTCCGGGCCTCCCGTCACCACCGCAAGTTCCTCGGGCGCGAAGAAGGCGGCGACGGCCTGCGCCACCGCCTCGGCAGTGCGCGGCGTCAGCTCCGAGGGCTTGAGCACGGCCCGGTTGCCCGCCGCCAGCACGCTGGCCAGGGGCGAGAACAACGTGAACAGCGGCGCGTTCCAGGTGCCGACGATGCCCACCACGCCCTTGGGCTGGTACTGCACCCAGGCGGTGGCCCCGAAGCTGTCGAAGGGCGCGACGCTGGGCCGGGGCTCCCGCGGCGTCCAGTTCGGCAGCTGGTCGCGCGCGTGCTTGAGCGAGGCCAGCGAGCCCAGCACGTCGTTCATCAGGGAAAACACTCTGGAGCGGCCTCCGAAGTCCTGCTCCATCGCAGCGCACAGCGCGTCGTGGTGCTCGACCAGCATGTCGATCACGCGCTGCAGCCGGGCCTGGCGCAGGGTATCGGGGACGCCGCCGTCCTCTAGGAAGGCGGCGCGCTGGGCGTCGAGCAGGGCGCGCAGCGGCGCCGGTGAAGTCTGGGGCATGTCGTCTCCTGAAGGCTCTTTGCGTCAATGATGACCGGGAACCGCACGAGGGTGCCGCCGCGGCCGACGATCAGCGTCGTCCGAAGGGACGATGCCTGCACCCCGTCTCCCCCGGACGATGCACCATCGCCTCTTCCATCGCCCCACCACCATGCAGCACGACGTTTCCTGGCGCACCCACCTCACCCTGGCGCTGCTCGCCCTGGTCTACATCTTTTCCTACATCGACCGGCAGGTCGTGGCCATCCTGATCGAGCCGATCAAGAGCGAGTTCGGGGCCAGCGACACCCACATGGGGCTGCTCAGCGGGCTGGCCTTCGGGCTGCTGTACGCCACTCTGGGCGTCCCGGTGGGCAAGCTCGCCGACAAGTACAACCGGCGCAACATCGTCGCCGTCTGCTGCGCCATGTGGAGCCTCGCGACGCTGGCCTGCGGCATGGCGGCGCAGTTCTGGCAGCTGGTGCTGGCGCGGATGTCGGTGGCGATCGGCGAGGCCGGCGGCATGGCGCCCTCGATCTCGATGGTGTCGGACCTCTACCCGAAGCAGCGCCGCTCGCTGGCCATCAGCCTGTTCATGATGGGGCCGCATTTCGGCGTGCTGATCGGCTTGGCGCTCGGCGGCTGGATCGCGCAGCAGTACGGCTGGCGCGCGACCTTCGTCTTCTTCGGTGCGCCGGGGCTGCTGCTGGCCCTGCTGCTGTGGCTGCTGGCGCCCGAGCCGCAGCGAGGCCGGTTCGACGCGGCAGCACCCGCGCCCGTGTCCGCGAGCAGCGAGTCGCTGGCACGCCAAGTGACGCGCCTGCTCGCCCTGCCCGCCTTCCGCAACCTCGCCCTCGCTTGCGGCATCGCCGGGGTGGCGGGCTACGGCTACGCCGTGTGGGCCCCCAGCTTCCTGGTGCGCAGCTACGGTCTGAGCATCGCGCAGGCCGGCTTGCTGTTCGGCGTGGCCAGCGGCGTCGGCGCCGTGGCGGGCGCGCTTTTCAGCGGCTGGCTGTGCGACCGCCTGGTCCAGCGCGACATACGGTGGCAGCTCGGCCTGCCCCTGGCCGGCGTGGCGATCTCGCTGCCCCTGGCATTGGGCTTCTTCCTCTGGCCGGGGGAGGGGCAATGGATGCTGGGCGGGCTGCGGATCCCACACACCATGGTCTTCGCGCTCGGCTTCGGTTTCTTCGCCAGCTGGTGGCCCTCGCTGTCCTACAGCGCCATCAGCCACATGGTCGATGCCTCGGAGCGCAGCGTGGCTGCGGCGCTGCTGAACTTCTTCATCACCCTGTTCGGCGTCGGCGCCGGCCCCCTCGTGACGGGCATGCTCAGCGACTGGCTGACGCCGCTGCACGGCCCCGAGGCGTTGCGCTATGCGCTGCTGTGCGCGATGAGCCTGCTGCTGCTGACCTTGCTGTTCATGGCGCTGGCCATCGAGCCCTATCGTCACCGCGTGAGCCGCCTGGGCGGCCTCGCCCCCACCGCATCCTGATCGAAAGGAGACCCCTTGAAATCCGCCCCTCCCGTGGTCCTGATCACCGGCGCCAGCCGCGGCATTGGCGCGGCCACCGCGCAGGCCTTCGGCCGCACCGGCTGGCGCGTGGCCGTCACCGCCCGCACCCGCAGCGACGGCCAGCGCCTGGCGCACCAGCTGCGCCGCCCCGACGGCAGCACGCTGGCCGGCAGCCTTGACAGCACCGCCGAGGCGGTGCGGGCCACCGGCGCCGAGGTGCTGGCGCGACCGATGGACCTGATGGACCCCGCCTCGCTGGACGCCGCGCTGGACGAGGTGCTGGCGCACTGGGGCCGCGTCGACCTGCTGATCAACAACGCCGTCTACCAGGACGCCGAGATGAACGCGATGCTGCTGGCCCTCGACGACGAGGCGCTGCAGCGCACGCTGCAGGGCAACGTGGTGGCCCCCTTCCGCCTCGCGCGCCGGCTGCTGCCGGCGATGATCGCGCAGGGCGGCGGCCAGATCATCAACGTGTGCTCGGGCGCGGGCAAGAACGACCCGCCGGTGCCGGCCGACCAGGGCGGCTGGGGCTTCGCCTACGGCGCCTCGAAGGCCGCGCTGGCGCGGCTGGCGGGCTGCATCAACCGCGAGCACGGCGCGCAGGGCTTGCGGGCCTTCAGCGTCAACCCCGGGCTGGTGAGCACCGAGGCCGTCACGGCCACGCTGGGCGACGGCGGCTGGCTGCAGCAGCGCTACGGCGCCATGCCGCCGCAAGCGATCGCCGCCGCGCTGCTCTGGCTGGCGACCGATCCGCGCGCGGCCGCACTGGCCGCCGGGCCTTCGATGATCGACCTGCAGCCGCTGGTGCGCGAGCACGAGCTCGCCGCCTGAGGCGCGACGCACCGGCGGGGCTGCGCCGCCCGCCGGTGCCTTCGGAAGGACCCGGCTTGATCCGGCTCAGGGGACGAGCCGCCCATCGTCCGAACAGGGTATGCGGCCGCCGAATCGTCCTCCGAACATGGACGCACCCCCTCACCACAGGAGCAACCATGGCAACCTCCAAAGACTACAGGCTCGGCGAGTACACCTTCCCGCGCGGCTGGTTCATGATCGCCGACGCCGACGAGCTCAACACCCACAAGCCGCTGGCCGTGCGATTCTTCGGCAAGGACTTCGCGCTCTACCGCGGCCGCGCCAGCGGCAAGGTCGTGCTGCTGGACGCCTACTGCCCGCACATGAAGACCCACCTGGCCGCGCCGAACAACACCTCCTACGTGGTGCTCGACGGCGGCGGCAGCAATGTCGACGGCGACGGCATCCGCTGCCCCTACCACGCCTGGCGCTTCGGCCCGGACGGCAAGTGCGACGACATTCCCTACCACAGCGGCCCGATCCCGGCCGCGGCTTGCGTGAAGTCCTGGACCGTGACTGAGAGCCTGGGCGCGATCTGGGTCTGGCACGACCCCGAGGGCGGCGAGCCCGAATGGGATCATCCCTCGCTGCCCCAGTGGAACGACCCGGGCTGGGTGCGCTGGAAGTTCGACCACCTCGGCCTGCTGGCGCATCACCCGCAGGAGGTCATCGACAACATCTGCGACTACGGACACCTGAGCCCGATCCACGGCTCGACCGTGCAGCGCTACGAGAACGAGTTCCAGGGCCACACGGCCACGCAGCGCCAGTGCGGACCGCACCGCACGCTCGTCGGGCCCAACGGCGCGAGCCCGATCCTGCACACCCTCACCACCTACCACGGGCCGGGCGTGCTGATCTCCGAGCTGACCGGGCTCTTCGAGTCGATCCTGATGATCACCCACACCCCGGTCGACGACGGCACGCTCAAGGTCTGGCACGCGCTGCTGGTCAAGGCGCCCAGCGGCCAGGCCGTGGCAACGGTGGCCGACACCATTGCGGCGCGCCAGTTCCAGGAGGCCAGCCGGCTGGCCTTCGCCCAGGACTTCGAGGTCTGGACCAACAAGGGGCCCTGCCTCAACGGCCTGTTCCTGCCCAGCGACGGCCCCTTCATGAAGGCGCGGATCTGGTACAAGCAGTTCTACAACCCGCGTGCGAAGAAGCAGGAGTACCTCGACCAGTGCGAGGGCCTGTACGTGCCGCGCGGCGCGCAGCCGTATACCGAGCGCGAAACACGCGAGGCCCCGCAACCCGCTTGAGCCGCTTGAGCCGCCTGAGCAGGAGGGCCGCCCGGCCCTCCTACTGCGCAGCCCCGCCTACTGCCGCGACAGCAGCAACTGCTCGAAGTGGCAGCCCTGCATGCACAGGTTGCGGACGATCTCATCCACCCACTGCTCGTGTTCCTCATGCTGCGGTTCCCGGGCCGTCGGGGACGCCTGCGGCTGCCGCGGCGGCGCGAGGCTCGCGAAGGTGGAGACGCCCGCCACGAGGGCGGCCACCGTCAGCGAGCTGACGATCCTGGTTGCCTTGTTCATCATCGTCTCCTCCTGGGTCCGGGTCAGGGCCGCCGGTGCGTCACCTGAGTCAGGATGAACAGGGAGCGCTGCAGATCGGCCATGCCGCCGAGCTGCGGTCCCAATGCGCAGCGCACGTCCTGGCGGCCGAAGGCGGCCCGCGCGCTGGCGGTCCCGTCGAACCACCATTCGCCGATGCCGTCGTAGTCGTAGCCCGGCGGCGCGGGCAGCTGCACCGCGTTGTGCACCACCCGGCCCCCGTGCGGCAGGCTCGCGGCCCCGGCCTGCAGCCAGGCCTGCGCGAACGCCGCGGCCGAAAGCGACGGGCTGCGGCGCAGGAAGCCCACCAGGCAGACCTCCCCGGGGGGCCCGTCACGGCGGACCGCCTCGCGGCAGACCAGGCTGAAGTCGCGGACGTGCCGGTCGAACACCCTCGGCTCGTCGGGCCGCATGATGGCCAGCGTCTCGGGATCGCTCCAGATGTCGAGGGCGGCCTGCAGGTCCCGCAGCTGCAGCAGGTTCACGCCGTCGTGGTCGGCGCTGAGGCCCGCCAGCCCGGGGTCGGCGAGCCGGGCGCACTGCATGACCGAACGCACCTTGTCCTGCACGTTGCGGCACTGCCGCCCGAGGGCCGAGTGCTCGCGCCAGGCCTGCACGAAGCCCGGCAGGTCCAGCGCCGGGTTGCGCCGGGCCAGATAGATCATCTTCGCGTTCATCGAGGCACTCCTGCAGCGGACGTGGCGCTCACGATGCGGCCAGCGCCAGCCGGTCCGCCGCCGTGCGGGCAGCCGGATAGGCCTGCATCGCCCGCGCGAAGGCGAGCCCGCCCGGCAGCAGCATGGACACCGCGCAGGCGAGCGCCACGCGCAGGCCGTCGCCCTGCACCCAGGGCGTCAGCACATCGCTGAGCCAGCCGGTGAAGATGGGGCCGAGGCCGCTGCCGAAGATCGAGCCGGCGAGCAGCACCACCGCGCTGGCCGTGGCACGGCGGTGCGCAGGCACCACGAGGCTCAGCGCCGCGTAGGTGGGTGCCACCCACCAGGTGATGAAGAAGGCGTAGAGCACCACCAGGACCACGACGCCGGACAGCGCGCCGGGGGGCAGCATCAGGTAGGCCAGCCCCGCCGGCAGCGCCAGCAGCATCCCCAGCACCGGCACGCCGATCTGCCAGCGTGGGTCGCGGCGGGCCAGCCGGTCGGTCAGCCAGCCGGAGAACAGGCCTCCGACGACCGAGGCGAGCGCCGCACTCCCCGACACCCAGCCCGCCCCCTGCAGCGACAGGCCATGGTGGCGCACCAGCAGCGCGGTGTTCCAGGCGCCGAAGGAATAGCCCGCCAGCAGCACGCAGGACGCGCCCACGATCAGCCAGCGGGTGACGCCGCCGCGCCAGAGATCGCGCACCGCGCCCGGCTGCGCCCCCTGCATCGCGGTCTGGAGGCGGGGCGGCTCCGTCACGCTGGCACGCAGCAGCAGCGCGAGGCCCAGCGAGCCGAGCCCCACCAGCGCCAGCGTCGCACGCCACCCCCATTGCTGGGCCATCCAGGAGCCGCCCAGCAGCGCCAGCAGGGCGCCGATGCTGGCGCCGGTGCCGAACACGCTCATTGCTCTCGAACGCTGCTCGGGCGGGAACAGGTCGGCCACCATCGCCATCGAGGCCGGTGCGCCGCCGGCGTCGCTGACGGCCCCGCCCGCCCGGCTGAGCATCAGCCCCCAGAAGCCGGTGCTGAGCGCGCCCAGCGCGGCCAGCAGGCCGCCGGCGCCGCGGCACCAGGCGATCAGCCCGCGGCGCTCGCAGCGGTCCGCCAGGCGCCCCAGCGGCACGCCGAGCGCGCTGAAGGTCAGCGCGAAGCCCAGGCCGGTGATCAGGCCGATCTGCAGGTCCGACAGCGCGAACTCGGTCTTCACCGGCTGGACCAGGACCGCCAGGATCTGGCGGTCCATGAAGGCCAGCGCCGACATGGCGGTCAGCAGGACCAGGGTATAGCGGCGCCGGACAATGCCGGGATTCTGGCCTGCGTGCATGGGAAGTCCCGAGTGGAGTTGAATTGATTGTTCGGGGGGTCCCGAGGCCGGGCATCGTCCGTGTGGACGATGTGCAGCGCCTCCGGGCGGCCAGCGGCCACGGCGCGCCCACGCGGCAGCGTCCTGTCGGAGAAGAAAGCGAAGGAAGAGGACGGCCCGCGGAACGGCTCAAGCCGTGGGACCGGCCGCGCCGCAGGAGCCCGCCCCGGGACGACCGATCGTGCAACTTGCTCGGGACCCATCAGCCCTGCCGCGGCCCGTCATGGGCGCGCGGGCCGGTCTCCGGCTAGTCCTTCGAACCGAGCCAGGCGACGCTGTTGAGGAAGATGCGCACCAGCTCGGTCTGGCGCCGCACGCCGGTCTTCGAGAAGATCGAGCGCAGGTGCGCGCGCGCGGTGTTGCGGCGGATGCCCAGCGCCTCGGCCGCCTCCTCGAGCGACAGGCCGTTGGCGAGCTCGATCGCCAGCGCGGTCTCGGCGGGCGTGAGCTGGAACAGCTGCTGCGCGAGCTTTACCGGCGGATGCGCCTTGCCCTCGGTGTCGCGCACGAACACCGCCACGCTGGGCCGGCGCTTTCCTTCCGTCCACTGGTCGGGCGAGATCGCCTGCACCACCACGCCCCAGCTGAGCTGCCCCGAGGGCCGGCTGACCGACATCGCCTCGGTCAGCGCCACCTTGGAGGACTGCGGATGCGCCAGCGCCTCGCGCACCAGGCGCTGCAGCTTGCGGTTGTCGTTGACGTAGGTGGCCTCGAGCTGCTGGCCCGCGATGCGCAGGCCGTCGTTCATCGCCAGGATGCCGGTGGCGGCCGGATTGGACTCGATCACCAGGCCGTTCTGGTCGAGCACCACCACGCCCACCATCAGCTGCGCCATCGCGTGGCCGTAGAGGGAGTTGAGCCTGCGGTCCTGATGGATCGACAGGTGCAGGTTCAGCGCACGCTTGAGATGCGGCACCAGGCGCCGCGCCAGCGCCACGTCCTCGGCCGAGAAGGCCGGCGCCTCCTCCGAACGCGTCACGCGAAAGCCGTAGGTGCTGCCGTCCTGGGTCACGATGTCGGCGGCCAGGACATGGAAGACCTGGTGAGGGGCGCACCAGTCCCGGTAGTAGGCCGAGGCCCGCCAGTCCGACTCGGACAGCAGGTCCTGGATCGTCACCACCTTGTCGGGCGGCAGCCCCGTGAAGGGACTCATCGCGATGTAGCGGTTGTGCGGCGACAGCACCCGGTAGTCCCCCGAGGCCGAGACGATCAGCCCGAGGTCCTCGGTGTTGCCGGGGCGCACGATCAGCGACGAATAGTTGCCGGCGAACTCGCGCCGGATCTTCTCGAGGCACGCCACCCAGTGCCCCGGATCGAGCGCCACCTCGTAGAGGGCCTCCAGGATCTGGCTGAAACGCTCGATCGTCAGGGGCGCACGCGCGCCGCCCGTTGTCTCCAGGCCCGTCTCTTCGGACAGGTCTTCGATGGAACTGCTCATAACGCTCCAAATGTGCCATTCGGTCGCAAAGTGTGCCATCCGGCGCGCTGCGCTGCAGGTGGGCCGATCCCTGCCCGCGCCCGCTCAGGTCAGCTCGAACAGGCCGGCCGCGCCCATGCCGCCGCCGATGCACATGCTCACCACCACGTAGCGCACGCTGCGCCGGCGTCCCTCCAGCAGCGCATGCCCCACCAGCCGCGCGCCCGACATGCCGAAGGGGTGGCCGATGGCGATCGCCCCGCCGTTGACGTTGAGCCGCTCGTCCGGGATGCCCAGCACGTCGCGGCAGTGGATGACCTGGCAGGCGAAGGCCTCGTTGATCTCCCACAGGCCGATGTCGGACACGTTCAGGCCGTGCTGCTTCAGCAGCTTGGGGATGGCGAACACCGGCCCGATGCCCATCTCGTCGGCACGGCAGCCTGCCACCGCCAGGCCGCGGTAGGCGCCCAGGGCCTTGAGGCCGCGCCGCCGGGCCTCGGCCGCGCTCATCAGCACCGAGGCGGAGGCGCCGTCCGAGAGCTGCGAGGCGTTGCCGGCGGTGACGAACTCGCCCTGCTCCACCCAGCGGCCCTGCTTCCACACTGGCCTGAGGGCCGAGAGGCTCTCCAGCGTGGTGTCGGGGCGGTTGCCCTCGTCGCGCTCGAGCCGCACGGTCTCGCTGCCGACGGCGCGGCCCTCCTTGTCGAACAACTGCCTGACGGTGGTCAGCGGCACGATCTCCTCGTCGAGCAGGCCGTCGCGTTGCGCCGCAGCGGTGCACTGCTGGCTGCGCAGCGCGTACTCGTCCTGTGCGGCACGCGAGATGCCGTAGCGGCGGCTGACGATCTCGGCGGTCTCGATCATCTGGATGTAGGCAGTGGGCTCGGCCTCCAGCACGGCCCGGGACTGCGCGCGGTGGCTGTTCTTGTGCGAGTTCTGCACCAGCGAAATCGATTCCAGCCCACCGGCGACCGCGATCTCCATCTCGCCGCAGACGATGGACTTGGCGGCAGTTGCGATGCTCACCAAGCCGGAGGCGCACATGCGGTCGATGGCCATGCCGCCCACCGACGCGGGCAGCCCGGCAGTGTAGGTGCACAGCCGGCCCAGGTTGTAGCCCTGCGTGCCCTGCTGCGCGGCCACGCCCAGGATCACGTCGTCCACCTCGGTCCTCTCGACCCCGGCCTTCTCCAGCGCGGCGCGGATGACGTGGCCGCCGAGCACCGGCGCCTCGGTGTCGTTGAAGGCACCGCGATAGGCCTTGCCGATCGGCGTGCGGGCGGTGGAGACGATGACGGCTTCATTCATGATGGTTTTCCTCACTCCTCGAAATACAGGCGGCTGATCGTGTCCACCACGCAGCCGGGCTTGTCCGATCCCTCGATCTCGACGCTGATGCGCACCACCACCTGCACGCCCTCGCCGACCTCCCGGGCCGCGAGGATCTGGCCGCGGCCGCGCACGCGCGAGCCCGCGCGCACCGGCGCCGGAAAGCGCACCTGCTCGCAGCCGTAGTTCAGCCCCATGCGCAGCCGCTCGTAGCCCACCAGCTGCGGCAGGAAGCAGTTGGCCAGCGACAGCGTCAGGTAGCCGTGCGCGACGCAGGCGCCGAAGGGGCCGTCCTTGGCGCGCACCGGGTCGACGTGGATCCACTGGTGGTCGCCGGTCGCCTCGGCGAACAGGTCGATGCGGCGCTGGTCGACCGTCAGCCAGTCGGTCGTGCCGAGCTCCTGCTGCTGCGCCGCCAGCACCGCGGCCACCGAATCGAAGCGCTTCATGCTCAGGCCCTCTGCGCGCTGACCGAGACCACTTCGCCGGTCATGTAGGAGGCGTAGTCGCTCGCCAGGAACACCATCACGTTGGCCACCTCCCAGGGCTCGGCGGCGCGGCCGAAGGCCTCGCGGCCCGCGAGCTCCTGCAGCAGCTCCTCCGAGGCGGACTTCTTCAGGAAGGCATGGATCGCGATCGAGGGCGCCACCGCGTTGATGCGCACGCCGTGCTCGGCGGCCTCCAGCGCCGCGCAGCGGGTGAAGGCCATCACGCCGGCCTTGGCCGCCGCGTAGTGCGCCTGCTCGGCCTGCGCGCGCCAGCCCAGCACCGAGGCGTTGTTGACGATCACGCCGCGCCGGCGCGGCTGCATGGCCCGCAGCATGGCGCGCGTCATGCGGAAGGTGCCGGTCAGCGTCACGTCGAGGACCTTGTGCCACTCCTCGTCGCCCATCTCGACGACGCGGCGGCTGGTGCCGAGGCCGGCGTTGTTGATCAGCACGTCGACGCCGTCCATCCGCTGCTCGGCCTCGTCGACGAGTGCCTGCACCTGCGCCTCCTGGCTCACGTCGCAGAGCCGGCCGTGCACCGCCTGCAGGCCCGTGTCGCGCTTGAGCGCCTCCACGGCCTCGGCCAAGCGCCGCTCGTGCACGTCGGAGACGAACAGCGCGCGCGCACCCTCCTCCGCCGCGCGCCGCGCGGCGGCGAAGCCGATGCCGGCGCCTGCCGCGGCGGTGACCAGGACGCTCTTGCCTTGCAGCAGGCCATGAGCGGGAACGTATGCGGGAGAAGGTTTCATCGACAACTCATCCATCGGGGTCGGGATGACCCGATGGTGGCCCCCGGGCGGCGCCGCCTCATCGTCCGAGCGGACGATGAGGGGACGGCCGCAGCGGGTTCAGCGCGGCATGCCCAGCGCGCGCTCGGCGATCAGGTTGAGCTGGATCTCGTTGGTGCCGGCGTAGATCGTGTCGGCGCGGCTGCCCAGCCACAGCAGGTGCAGGCGCTGGCGATCGGGGTCGTCGCGGATCACGTCGCCGTCGGCGCCCAGCACGTCCATCGCCAGCCGGCCCAGCTCGCGCCGCCAGTTCGACCAGGCGTACTTGGCGGTGTAGGCCTCGGGCGGCTGGGTGCCGTCCCGGGCGCCGAGCACGCGCAGCGCGTGGTGGCGCAGCATCGCCAGCCCCTGTGCCGCCTGCGCGATGCGCTGGCGCAGCAGCGGGTCGCGCGCCGCGCCGTTGGCGCGCGCGGCTGCAATGACGAGGTCCAGCTCGTGGCGGAAATGCGCCTGCTGGCCCAGCGTCGAGACGCCGCGCTCGAAACCGAGCAGCGCCATCGCGACCTTCCAGCCCTGGCCCGGCGCGCCCAGGTGCAGCGAGGCCTCGGTGCGCGCGCCGTCGAGGAAGACCTCGTTGAACTCCGCACTGCCGGTCATCTGGTGGATCGGACGGATCGCGACGCCGGGCTGCTCGAGTGGCACCAGCAGCAGCGTGAGGCCCTGGTGGCGCGAGGACCCTTCCTCGGTGCGCGCCAGCACGAAGATCCAGTCGCTCTCATGCGCCCAGGAGGTCCAGACCTTCTGGCCGTCGATCACCCATTCGCCGCGGGCCGGGTCCAGCCGGGCCCGGGTGCGCACGTTGGCCAAGTCGGAGCCGGCGCCCGGCTCCGAGTAGCCCTGCGCCCAGTATTCGGTGCCGGCGCGGATGCCCGGCAGGAAGCGCGCGCGCTGCTCGGGCGTGCCGTGGGCGATTAGCGTCGGCGCCAGCAGCTGCTCGCCGATGTGACCGAGCCGGCCCGGCCCGCCGCAGCGCGCGTACTCCTCGTGGAAGATCAGCTGCTGCCCGAGCGGCAGCGCCCGGCCGCCCGCCTCGCGCGGCCAGCCGAGGCCCACCCAGCCGCCTTCGGCGAGCCGCTGCTCCCAGCGCCTGGCCAGCGCCGCGTCGAAGCCGGGCGCCCCCGGCCCGTGGCAGTCGCGCAGCGGCTCGAACTCGCCGCGCAGGTGCGCGCGCATCCAGTCCTGCACCTCGGTGCGAAAGCTGCGTTCTTCGGGGCTCTCGTGCAGGTTCATGATGCGGGGGTGTCCAGCAGTTGCGCCGCCACGCGCTCGCGCCACCAGGCCGGCGGCCCGAGGCGCTGGCTGCCGGCCTGCGCACGTTTGAAGTAGAGGTGGGGGTCGTATTCCGAGGTGAAGCCCACGCCGCCGTGCAGCTGGATCGCCTCCTGGGCGCAGAACTGCGCCGCGTCGGTGGCCTCGCACAGGGCGAGCGCCGCCTGGAAGGCCAGCGTCGCGTCGTCGGGCGCCGTGTCGGCCACCGCCGCGGCGCCGTGGACGGCCGAGCGCGCGCCTTCGAGCGCCACCAGCATCTGCGCGCAGCGGTGCTTGACCGCCTGGAAGGCGGCGACCGGCCGGCCGAACTGCACGCGCTGCGCGGTGTAGGCCACGCTCAGGTCGAGGCACTGCTGCGCCACGCCCACCTGCTCGGCCGCCAGCCCGATGGCGCCCAGGTCGCGCGTGCGCGCCAGCGCCTGCTGCAGCGCCGGCCCGCGCGCCAAGCAGGCGGCGTCCGGCAGCCGCACCCTGGCCGCCTGCACGTCGGCGCTGCGGCGCGTGCGGTCCACGGTCTGCAGCGGGGCGATGCGCAGGCCCGGGCTCGCGGACGGGACCGCCAGCAGCAGCGCCTCGCCCGCGGCGTCCTGGGCGACCAGCAGCAGCAGGTCGGCCTGCGCGGCCGACCCGACGCGTTGCCAATGACCGTCGAGACGCCAGCCGCCCTCCGGCAGCGGCTGCGCGCGTGCCCCCGAGGCCTCCGAGGCCAGGGCCGCGACGGTCTCGCCGCACGTCACGCCGGCGAGCACGGCCGACCCGGCCTCGCCCACCGTGCGCAGCAGCGTCGCGGCCAGCACGGCGCTGTCGAAGAAGGGCACGCAGGCCAGGCGCCGGCCGAGCTGCTCCTGCAGCAGCGCGAGTTCCACCCAGCCCAGGCCGAGGCCGCCCTGCGCCTCGCTGCCCTGCAGGCCGCACCAGCCCATCTCGGCCATGTGCCGCCACAGGCCGCGGTCGAAGCCGTCCGCGCTGTCGGCGGCGGCGCGCATCGCGCGCGAGTCGCTGGCCTGCGCCAGGAAGTCGGCCGCGGTCTCGGCGATGAGCCGCTGTTCGTCGGAAAGTGCAAGATCCATGGTGGCCCTCAGGTGCCGTAGACCTTCTGCGGCGCAACGCTCTCGGCGATCAGGCGGTCGACCACCGCCGTCAGCTCCGCCGGCGCCCAGCGCGCGCCCTTGTCGGCGATCCTGCCAGTGCGCCAGCCGTCGGCCACCGAAAGCTCGCCCCCCTTGGCCTCGAAGCAGCGGCCGCTCACGTGGGCCGAGAGCGGGCTGCCCAGCCAGACCACGATGGAGGCGACGTTGAGCGGATCCCAGACGTCGAAGCCGCTCTCGGGCTTCTTCACCAGATCCGGCATCGCGCCCTCGGTCATCGAGGTGCGCGCGGCCGGCGCGAGGCAGTTCACCGTGATGCCGTAGCGCGCCAGCTCGGCGGCCTGCACCAGCGTGAGCGCGGCGATGCCGGCCTTGGCGGCGGCGTAGTTGCTCTGGCCGATCGAGCCTTGCAGGCCGGCGCCGGAGCTGGTGTTGATGATGCGCGCATCCACCGCGCGGCCCGCCTTCTTCTGGTCGCGCCAGCGCCGGCCCAGCACATTGGCGAGGCAGAAGTGGCCCTTGAGGTGCACGTGCATCACCGCGTCCCAGTCCTCCTCGCTGAGCGAGAGGAACATGCGGTCGCGCAGGATGCCGGCGTTGTTGACCAGCACGTGCACCTCGCCGAAGGCCGCCACGGCGGCGTCGACGATCGCCTGCGCCCCGGCGACCGAGGCGATGTCGCCGCTGTCGGCCAGCGCCCGGCCCCCGGCGGCCCGCACCTCGGCGGCCACCGCCTGCGCGGCCTCCGCGCGGATGTCGTTGACGACGACGTTGGCGCCCTCGGCCGCGAAGGCGAGCGCGTAGGCCCGTCCCAGGCCGCCGCCGGCGCCGGTGATCAGGACGGTTCGGTTGTCACAGATTCCCATGGTGTTCTTTGCTCGAAATCGGTCGTTGAAGGCGGCCCCTCACAGGGCCGGGGCGGGACGGCGCTGGCTCCACGGCGCCGCCTGCTCCAGCTGGGCGGCGAGGGCCAGCAGTCGGTCCTCGGCGCCGAAGGGGGCGGCGAACTGGGCCCCCACGGGCAGGCCGGCCCCGTTCCAGTGCAGCGGCACCGACATCGCCGGGTGGCCGCTCATGTTGAACAGGGCCGTGAACGGCGAGGCCATCACCGCGGCTTTGACAAAGTCCTCGTAGGGCTGGTCCAGCGACAGCGCGCCAAGCTTCGGCGCGGGGGCCGCCGTCACCGGCGACAGGATCAGGTCGTGCTCGCCGAAGAACAGGTCGAGCGTGCGCCCGACCTGGTCGAACACGGCGCGGGCGGCGAATACCTGCTCGGCGCCGTAGCCGCTCGCCAGCTGGAGGCTGCGCCAGTTCAGCGGCTCGAACTCGTCCTCGCGGGCGCGGCGGCCGAGCGCCTTCTCGCGCGCCCTGACGGTGCTCAGCATGCCGGTCGCGGTGAGCACGCCCATGCCGGCGAACATCTCGGCCACCGGCAGCTGCAGAGCCGCCGGCTCCACCTTGTGGCCGAGCGATTCGCACAGCCGCGCGGCCTTGCGCGCGGCCTCCAGGCAGTCCGGATGCACGGGCAGGCCGAAGGGGTTGGCCTCCATCAGCGCGATGCGCAGGGGCCGCGGCGGCCGGGCGATCGCGGCCATCAGGGCTTCGGGGGAGGCGGGCTGCATCGGTCCGCTGCGGCTGCCGGGCTCCGGGCCCTGCGTCAGCTGCAGCAGCAGCGCCGTGTCGCGCACCGAGCGGCTGATGACGTTGTGCACCGACAGGCCCATCCAGCCTTCGAGCGCCGTCGGCCCCATCGGCACCCGGCCTCGGCTGGGCTTGAGGCCGAACAGGCCGCAATGCGAGGCGGGGATGCGGATCGAGCCGCCGCCGTCGCTGGCGTGCGCCACCGGCAGGATCCCGGAGGCCACCGCCACCGCGGCTCCGCCGGAGGAGCCGCCGCTGCTGTGCTCGGGCTGCCAGGGGTTGCGGGTCGGGCCGAACAGGCGCGACTCGGTGGTGGCGGTCTGGCCGAACTCGGGCGAGGTGGTCTTGGCGAAGATGTTCAGGCCCGCGGCCCGGTAGCGCTGCACCAGCGTCGAGTCGTGGTCCGCCACGACGTCCTTGAAGAAGGCGCAGCCGTGGGTGGTGACCGTGCCCTTCATCTGCAGGCCCAGGTCCTTGAGCGCGAAGGGCACGCCCAGCAGCGGCGCGGCCGCGGCCCGGCGCTCTCGCTCGGCCCGGCCGAGGCCGGAGAGCTGCCGGGCCGTGTCGCGAGCGGGCTCGTCGTGGCGCAGGGCAATGGCATTGAGCGCGCTGCGGGCCTCGGCGCGGGCGAGGGCTGCTTCCAGCGCGTCCAGGGCGCTGATCTGCCCCTTGCGGATCTGCTGCGCCAGCCCGGTGGCGTCGAAGCGCTCGTACTCGGGCAGGGGCAGGGCCGCCCCGCGCGCAGCGGTTCCGGTCGCGCCCAGCGTCGTGGCGAGACCCGCGGCTGCCGCGCCCCTGAGGAAGTCGCGCCGGCTAGCGTCCGGCTGTCGGTCGTTCATGGGGTTGTCTCCCGGGCTTTCAGAGCCGCTCGATGATGGTGACGTTGGCCTGCCCGCCGCCCTCGCACATGGTCTGCAGGCCGTATCGACCGCCGCTGCGCTCGAGCTCGTGCAGCAGGGTCGTCATCAGCTTCGCACCCGAGGCGCCGAGCGGGTGGCCCAGCGCGATGGCGCCGCCGTTGACGTTAGTGCGGGCTACCGGGTAACCGGTCTCCTTGAGCCAAGCCATCACTACCGACGCGAAGGCCTCGTTGATCTCGACGAGGTCGATGTCCTCCAGTTTCATGCCGGCCTTGCGCAGCGCATGCGCGGTGGCCGGGATCGGCGCCGTGAGGTGCCAGATCGGGTCGTCAGCCCGCACGCTCAGGTGATGGATGCGCGCGCGCGGCTTGAGGCCGTAGCGCTTGAGCGCGGTCTCCGACACCACCAGCACCGCGGCCGCGGCATCGCACGTGGAGCTCGACACCGCCGCCGTGATCTTCGGGTAGTCGGGGTCCACGGGGGCGAGCGTGGCCATCTTCTGCAGCGAGGTCTCGCGGGCCGTCTCGTCCATCGCCAGCAGCCCGGGCAGCGGCACCACCTCGCGGTCGAAGCGGCCCTCGTGAATGGCCTGCAGCGCGCGGTCGTGGCTCCGCTTGGCGTACGCCTCCATCGCCTCGCGCGACAGCTCCCAGTGGTCCGCGATGCGCTGCGCGGCGTAGAACTGGTTGACCGGGGCGTCGCCGAAGCGCGCGCGCCAGCCCCGGCTCTCGGCGAAGGGGGTGGTGAAGCCCAGCGGCCGGCCGGCGAGCATGGCCGAGGAGATCGGGATGCTGCTCATGGTCTGCACCCCGCCGGCGAGCACCACGTCCTGCGTGCCGCTCATCACCGCCTGTGCCGCGAAGTGCACCGCCTGCTGCGAGCTGCCGCACTGCCGGTCCACCGTGGTGCCGGGCACGTTCAGCGGCAGGCCGGCGGCCAGCCAGGCGGTGCGCGCGATGTCGCCGGCGAGCGCGCCGATGGTGTCGACGCAGCCGAACACCACGTCGTCGTACTCGGCGGAGGGAATGTCGTTGCGCTCGACGATCGCGCGGATCACGTGGGCGCCCAGGTCCGCGCCGTGCACGCCGGCGAGCGATCCGCCGCGCTTGCCGGTGGGCGAGCGCAGCGCGTCGACGATATAGGCTTCAGCCATGCAGGTTCTCCCGTTCACTCGAATCTGAAGGTGGCGGCCGGGCCCAGGGGGGCGTCCTCGGCCAGCAGCCGCTCGCTCAGGCGCGCGCGGTGGAAGCTGCGGTCGCCCCAGGCCGCGTCGAGCACCCAGGCGCGCTTCATGAACATCTGCAGGTCCACCTCCCAGGTGTAGCCCATTGCGCCATGCACCTGGATGCTCTTGCGCGCCGCGGTCCAGGCGGCGTCCGCGCAGGCGAGCTTCGCGTGCGACACGCGCAGCGCCGTCTGCGGCTCGCCGCGCTCTAGCGCGCACACCGCGCGGTAGAGCACCGGCTTGGCGAACTCGATCTTGGTCACGACGTCGGCCAGGTGGTGCTTGACGGCCTGGAAGCTGCCGATGGGCCGGCCGAACTGCTTGCGCTGCGCGGCGTAGTCCACGCCCAGGTCCAGCATGCGCTGCGCCAAGCCGATCAGCTGCCCGCTCACGTTCAGCGCGCCGCGCTCCAGCGCCTCGTCCCACAGCCGCTGGCCCTGGCAGCCGTCGAGCACGCGCGTGCCCGCCCCGGGCTCCCAGCGCACCTGCGCCAGGCGCCGCGAGGCGTCGACGCTGGCCAGCGGCTCGACCTGCACCTGCTCGGGCGCGAGCGCGTGCAGTTCCAGCCCCTGCGGCGTGGCATGGGGCAGCAGCAGCAGGTCGGCCCTGCGGGCATCCGCCACCCAGGGGTTGACCGGATGGCCGACCGCGATGCGGCAGCTGCCGTCGGCGATGCAGGGCAGCCAGCG
The DNA here is from genome assembly GCF_003569765.1 of Caldimonas tepidiphila. Classification (GTDB taxonomy): domain Bacteria; phylum Pseudomonadota; class Gammaproteobacteria; order Burkholderiales; family Burkholderiaceae_C; genus Caldimonas; species Caldimonas tepidiphila. The sequence continues at coordinate 24,747 of NZ_QXMG01000025.1, forward strand.
GCCGCGCAGCGGGTGATCCTCCGGCAGCCCGGCCAGCAGGCCCGCGGCGACGTAGGCCGTGTCGGCCAGCGAGTCAGCGATCGCGTAGTAGCCCAGCTCCTGCGTCAGCAGGGCCCAATCGATGTCGCCCAGCCCCAGGCCGCCCTCGTCCTCCGGGACGGACAGGGCGGTCAGGCCCTGCGCCGCGATCTTGGCGCGCAGCTCGGGCGAGCGGCCGGCGTCGGTCTCCCAGATCTCGCGCAGGACCTCGGGGGCCGCCTCCGTCATCAGCAGCCGGCTGACCGAGTCCCGGAAGGCCAGCTGGTCTTCGGTGAAGCAGAAGTTCATGTCCGTTCCCTCGTCAAGCCTTGGGCAGGCCAAGCACCCGCTCGGCGATGATGTTGCGCTGGATCTCGTTGCTGCCGGCGTAGATCGGCCCGGCCTGCGCGAACAGGAAGCCGTCGAGCCAGTCGGCGGCCTCCGCCGACTCCGTCAGCTCAGCGCGCGCGCCCAGGATGCGCAGCGCCGTCTCGTGCAGCTCCAGGTCCAACTCCGACCAGAAGATCTTGTTGGTGCTGGCCTCGGCGCCGATGCGGGCGCCGCGCTGCAGCCGCCCCACCGTGTGGTAGGAGGCCAGCGTGTAGGCCTCGGCCCCCATCCAGGCACGCAGCACCGCCTCGCGGATCGAGGGGTCGCGGTCCGCCGTCTCGCGGTGGCGCTGGTAGAGCTGCACCAGGCGCTGGGCATTGCGCTGGTAGCGTGCCGGCGAGCGCAGCAGCAGCCCGCGCTCGAAGCCCGCGGTGGCCATCGCCACGTGCCAGCCCTGCCCCTCCTCGCCCACCCGGTTCTCCAGGGGCACGCGCACATTATCGAAGAAGACCTCGGCGAAGGCCGGCAGGCCGTTGAGCGCCTTGATGGGCCGGATCGTTATGCCGGGCGCGTCCAGCGGCACGAGCAGGTAGCTCAGGCCGTGGTGGCGCTGCGATCCGGGCTCGCTGCGGAACAGGCCGAACATCCAGTTGGCGAAGATCGCCCGCGTGGACCAGATCTTCTGGCCGTTGAGCACGTAGTGCTCGCCGTCGCCGTCCTGCGTGCGCACCGCCCGGCTGCTGATTGCGGCCATGTCGGAGCCGGCGCCCGGCTCGCTCCAGCCCTGCGCCCACATGTCGTCGCAGCGCGCCATGCGCGGCAGGAAGCGGGCCTTCTGCTCGTCCGTGCCGAACTCCATCAGCGTGGGCCCGAGCAGCAGGATGCCGTTCTGGTTGACGCGCAGCGGCGCGTCGGCGGCCCAGTACTCCTCCTCGAAGATCAGCCACTCGATCAGGTCGCAGCCGCGCCCGCCGAGCTCCTTGGGCCAGCTCACGCTGCTGTAGCCGGCGGAGGCGAGCACCGCCTCCCACTGCCGGTGCTGCTCGAAGCCCTCGCGCGTGTCGTAGCTGGCGAACCTCTCGCGCGGCGCATGAGTGAACAGCCAGTCGCGCACCTCGGCGCGGAATGCCTTCTGGGCTGGGGTGTAGCTCAGGTCCATGGGGTTCTCGCTTTCAGAAGCGCGCATCGCGCTTTTGCACGAAGGCGCGGCGCGTCTCGGCCGAATCCGGGCTCATGTAGGCCTGCAGCGTGAAGCCCTGCTCCCAGCGGTACTTGTCCTCCAGGCAGCCGTCCTCGATGCCGGTGAGGGCCTCCTTGGCGATGCGGATCATCGCGGGGCTCTTGGCGGCGATCTTCGCGGCGACGGCCATCGCCTCGTCGCGCAGCTGCTCGCGCGGCACCACGCGCTCGATGGCACCGAGCCGCAGCGCCTCGGGGGCACCGATCATCTCGCCGGTGAAGAACAGGTAGCGGGTCTTCTGCACGCCGAACATGCGCTGCAGGTGGGCCGCGCCGCCCATTGCGCCGCGGTCGACCTCCGGCAGCCCGAAGCGCGCATCCTCCGCCGCGATCACGATGTCGGCCGCGCCGCAGATGCCGATGCCGCCGCCCAGCACGAAGCCGTGCACCGCGGAGATCACCGGCACCGGGTTGAGGTGCACCGCCCTGAAGGTGGCGTAGTTGCCGGCGTTGACCTCGACGATCAGGCCGGGGTCTGCCTCGAGCTCCTTGATGTCCACCCCGGCGCAGAAGCCTCGTCCCTCGGCGCGGATCACGATCACGCGCACCTCGGGCCGCCGGCCCAGCGCCTCGAGGGCGGCGGCCAGCGCGTTCCAGCCTCGGGCGTCGAGCGCGTTGACCGGCGGCCGGTCGATCACCACCTCGGCCACGCCGTCGTCGTGGACCCGAGTCGAAAACTGTTCCTGCATTGTTCTTCCTTCCATGTGCGCTTCTAGCCCAGGCCGCTCAGGCCATCGTCGCCTGCAGCAGCGCGGCGCGTCGCTCGACGGCCTGCGCCACGATCCCCTCGATCACCGCCTGGCAGGAGTCGAGGCGCCCGATCAGCGCCGCCACCTGCCCGGCCGACATCACCCCCTGCTCGGGGCGGCCCTCGACCATTGCGCGCTGCAGCAGCAGCGGCGCATTGCCTGCCATCACCGTCTGCGCGACGCTCCCGGGGTCCTCCCGCAGGGCCCGCCACAGCACGCCGGCGGCGTGGCGAGAGCTCATGCCGGTCTGCGCCTTCCACTGCAGCGCGGTCCCGAGCGCGATCAGCACGCGGCGCAGCGGCGAGGCCTGCTCCAGCCTCGCGAGCACCTCGTTGGGGATCATCCGTTGCGGCATGCCGTCCACCAGCGTCGAGACCTGGATGCGCTCGGCGTCGCGGGCCTCGAGGTAGCGCTGCAGCGTCGCGGCGGGCACCCCGCTGTCGCGCGTCATCAGGAAGCGCGTGCCCATCGCGATGCCCTGGGCACCGAAGGCCAGGGCCGCGAGCAGCCCGCGCCCGTCGTAGAAGCCGCCCGCGGCGACCACCGGCACCTGCACCGCGTCGAGCACCTGCGGCAGCAGCACGGTGGTCGGCACCGAGCCGGTGTGCCCGCCCCCTTCGCCGCCCTGGACCGTGACGGCGTTGGCGCCCATCTCGATCGCCTTGAGCGCGTGCTTGACCGCGCCCACCGTCGGCATGCAGACGATGCCGCCGTTGCGCAGCCGGGCGATGGTCTTGCGGTCCGGCCCGCGGCCGTAGCTCACGGCGCGCACCCGGTGCCTGACCGCCAGGTCCAGCAGCTGCTGCGCGTTGGGCTGGAACATGTGGAAGTTCAGGCCGAAGGGCTTGTCGCCCGTGAGCTCCTTGACCCGCAGGATCTCCGCCTCGATGCGCTCGGGCGCGATCGTCGCGCCGGCGAGGAAGCCGAAGCCGCCCGCGTTGCAGGTGGCGGCCACCAGCCCGGAGCCCGCCACCCAGCCCATTGCGGTCTGCACGATGGGGTAGCGGCAGCCGAGCAGCTCGCACAGCGGCGTGTGCAGCTCCAGGGGATCGTTGGCTCGGTAGCGGTCGTTCATGAAGCAACGCCCTTGTTGGCCGCGGCCATCGAGCGTGCGTCGTGCCCGCCCAGGTGCCCCTCCCCCACCAGCTGCCCGTGGGCATGGGCCAGGTGATGGTAGCCGTAGGCCAGGTCCATCGTGGTGCGCAGGCCCTGGAGATCCAGCACGCGGTTGATCACCTGCTTGGTCAGCGCAAGCCCCAGCCGGGGCTGCCGCGCGATCCGATCGGCGATCGCATAGGTCTCCTCCTCCAGCCGATCGCGCGCCACCACCCGGTTGACCATGCCCATCTGATGGGCGCGCGCCGCGTCCATGCGCTCGCCCAGGAACAGGAATTCCTTGGCCACGCGCGGGTTGAGCTCATGCGCATGGGCGAAGTACTCGACGCCGGGGATGCCCATGCGCAGCACCGGATCCTGGAAGAAGGCATCGTCGCTGGCGATGATGAGGTCGCAGACCCAGGCCAGCATCAGCCCGCCCGCGACGCAGGCGCCCTGCACCATCGCGATGGTGGGCTTGGGCGCGTCGTGCCAGCGCCGGCACATGCCGAGGTAGACCTCCTGCTCGCGCGCATAGTGGAACTCGGCGCCGGGCTTGTCGCTATGGTCCCACCACAGCTGGGTGCGCTCGAAGCTCTTGTTCACGTCGCGCCCGGGCGTGCCGATGTCATGGCCGGCGCTGAAGTGCCGGCCGGCGCCGCGCAGCACGATGACGCGCACGGCGTCGTCGTCCACTGCGCGCCGGAAGCCGGCATCGAGCGCATAGGTCATCTGCGAGTTCTGCGCGTTGTTGAAGGCCGGGCGGTTCATCGTCAGCGTGGCGATGCCGGCGCGCACCTCGTAGAGCACGGGCTCGTCGGTCTCGTAGACAGCGCTGTCCTCGCGCCGCACCGGGCGGTCGGCCGGATGGGGATCGTGGTTCATTTCGGCCCCTTCATCCCAGTGCGCCGGCGCGCAGGCCGTGCGGGTCCAGCCGCGCCAACAGGTCGAGCTGGGCCGGCGTGGGGTCGGGCGTGACGGGCACGTGCTCCGGCACGTGCAGCGGGAAGCCGGTTGCCTCCTGCACCTGCTGCACGCTCACGCCCGGGTGCAGGCTGCGCAGCCGCATTCGGTGCTGCGGGCCGTCGAAGTCCATCACACAGAGATTGGTGACAACCAGCCGCAGGTCCACCAGCTCCTCCATGCGCCAGCCGCGAGGCAGCCGCTCGGGCTTGAAGCCCGTCGAGGCCACCATATCCACCTCGCCCTCCACGAAGACCTTGGGGCTGTGGTTGGGCACGAAGAAGGAGTTGGCGTGATTCGCCGAGTTGCCGGGAAAGCCGCGCACGCCCAGCATCTGCGACTTCGGCCGCCGGTAGTCGGCGCCGATCATCGAGATGTTGGCCTGGCCCCAGCGGTCGATCTGGGTCGGCCCCACCATCGCGTGGCGCCTGCCGCCCCACACGTTGTCGAAGATGCGCGAGAAGCCCATCCAGGTCTCGCGCCGCGGCAGGTAGTCGCCGCGCGGGCCGACGGGCACCGGCTCGCTCACAAGCCAAGCCTCGGAGTCGGTCATCATCAGGTCGAGATTGATGGAGGCCATGCACATCGAGGCAGCCAGCCGGGGCACGATGCCGATGCCGGTGGCCAGCACCTCGCCGTCGTCCTTCCAGGCCTGCGCCGCGGCACAGATCATGCGGTCCACCAGGTTCGTGTCGTTCATGTCCGCGCTCCTTTTCAGAACACCGGCAGCGGCAGCCTGCGGATCGCGCCCACGCCGCCGACGCGCCGGAGGTATTCCTGCTCGCCGCAATTCACGTACTGCTCGACGTACTGCTGCCATCCCCCCGGCTCACGGGCGCTCGCGGCATAGGCCTTGAAGTGAGCCACGTCGAAGCCGTAGAGCGGTGCGCAGCTGCTCGGATGCGCGCCGCCCGGCAGGTGCACCACGCCCGTGGTCTGCGAGCGCTCCCAGAACACGTAGCGGGCCTCGGCGCCCTGCTCGAACACGTGGCTGTCCACGAGCTCGTCGCAGCTGACGTAGGTGCGCGCCGCCGCGCGGGCGAACAGGTCGTCCATGTACAGGTCGGGTCCCTTGACCTGGCACACGCCGCGCGCGTCGGCCCGGTCCACGTGCAGCAGCGCGGCGTCCAGCTGCAGGGCCGGCATCGCGACCCATTCGCGCTCGTCGTAGGGCGAGGCGACCGTCCTGATCTGCGGGTTGTGGCGCAGCACGTCAGTGCCCAGGCCGACGCGGGTCGGGATGTAGGGCACGCGCATGGCCGCCGCCTTCAGGCCGAGCATGAACATGCCCTCGTCGATCTCCATCACCTCGAGTTCGCCACGCTGGCGCGCGAGGCGGAAGTAGGGCTCCAGCGGAATGAAGTCCAGCGACACGAAGGCGAACACGAGCTTCCTCACCTTGCCGGCGGCGCACAGCATGCCGACGTCCGCCCCGCCGTAGGACACCACCGTCAGGTCCCTGAGGGGCGAGCGCAGGATCTCGCGCACCAGCGCCATCGGCTTGCGCCGCGGGCCCCAGCCGCCGATGCCCAGGGTCATGCCGTCGCGCAGCTGCGCGACCACGTCGGCCGAGTTCATCAGCTTGTTCATTGCGCGTCTCCCGCGTTGGCAATGGAGAAGTCGTGCCCCCACAGGCTCACGCGGGTGAACTCGTGGACGATGTGCTCGCGCCAGTCGACCACCGCACCGCCGAAGCCGAACTCGATGTCGAAGCCCGAGGGCGAGCGCATGTAGAAGGAGATCATGCGGTCGTTGGTGTGCTGGCCAAGCGTGGCGGTCTGCGTAATGCCCTGCGAGTGCATGCGGTCCATCGCGCGCCCCACCTCCGGCATCGACTCGACCTCGACCATCACGTGCACGCAGCCGCTCGGCACCGGGAAACCGGCCAGCGCCAGACTGTGGTGGCGGGCGTTGCCGCAGTGCAGGAAATGGATCGGCAGCGTCGGCCCAGCCTCGCCCTGCGGCTGGAAGTTGTAGATGTCCGACAGGCCGAAGCCCAGCACGTCGCGGAAGAAGCGCTGCGTGGCGTCGAGCTCGGGGGCCGGCAGCACCACGTGGCCCATGCCCATGGAGCCGGTCACGAAGCGCGACACGCCCACCGGGGAGGCGAAGTGCCGGAAATCGGACTTGAAACCCCACACCAGCTCATGTCGGTTGCCGGAGGGGTCCGAGAAGGCGGCGAGCTGCTGCACGCAGCGCAGGCGGCACAATGCGGCGTCGCCCGGCGTGACCTCCACGCCGGCCGCGCGCAGCGCCTGCAGCGCCGCCTCGTAGGCCGCCCGGTCCGCCACCTCCCAGCCGGTGGCCAGATAGGCGTTGCGCGGCCCCTCCTGCACCGCGAAGCGGAACTGGCGCTCGTCCATGCGCACGTACAGCCCGCCGTCGGGTGCCGGGGCGGTCATCATGCCCAGCACCTCCTCGGCGTAGCGCTTCCACTGCTGCAGGCTCGTGGTCTGTGCCACCACGTAGGCCAGCGCTCGAATGTCGATCATGGCTTGCTTCCCCGGCCCGCCGGAATGGGGCCCATGAACTTCATTCTGTGGAGCCGGGGCCGGCGCCTCATCGTCCGTTGAGACTAACGGGGCGGGGCATTTGCGGGGCAGGAAGGAGAAGGTCGAGCTCGCGGCGGAGATGGCCGCATCCCCGAGGGCCGCAGACGGGGACGGAGCGCGCTCCCCGCATGGCGGGTGGTTCTCCCGGATCCGGTCAAGCGCATCGCTCGGCTGGAAATCGTTGTGTGGATCGCGTATCGCTTGGGACGCGTCGAAGCGCTGCGAGCTCACGACAATCCCCATAACGCTACGCTGGCAGGGTAAACGCGCTCTGCAAACCTTGCTGCCGCCGTCCCTATCTTGCGGCGCCGGCGACATACCAAGGTGTCACGAACAGCCTTCGCTTCCTAGCATGTCCGGCAGCGACCGTGCACATCGCGCGGCGCCACACAGGAACGAAGGAGACACACCATGAACCGCAGATCAGCCACTCCGCTTCACGCACAGCCCGCCGAGCTCTGGCGCTGGAGTGCCTCGGCACTGGCCGATGGCATTCGAACCCGCGCCATCTCTTCGCGTGACGCAACGCTCGCCTGCCTGCAACGCATCGATCAGGTCAACCCGGCCATCAACGCGCTGGTGGAAGTGTCGCCTGAAGAGGCCCTGGCGGCTGCGGATGCGGCCGACCGCGCCGTGAAGCAGGGGGCCGAACTGGGGCCGCTGCATGGCGTGCCGGTGTCGATCAAGGTCAACAGCGACCAGAAGGGACACGCCACGACCAACGGTGTCGCCGCATTCAAGGATGCCATCGCATCGGAAGACAGCCCGCATGTTCACAACCTGCGTGCTGCAGGGGCAGTGTTCGTGGGGCGCAGCAACACGCCCGCCTTCTCGTACCGCTGGTTCACGACGAATGACTTGCACGGCAGAACCTTGAATCCCTGGGACCCGACGCGCACGCCGGGCGGCTCCAGCGGCGGCGCAGCTGCTGCTGCCGCCACCGGCATGGTGCCGATCGCGCACGGCAACGACATCGGCGGCTCGATCCGGCAGCCGGCCTACTGCTGCGGCGTCACGGGGCTACGGCCGACCGTCGGCCGCATCCCCACCTGGTACGGCCCTGCCAACGCGGATCAGGCGCTGTCCGTACAGACCATGCTGACGCAGGGTCCGCTGGCGAGGTGCGTCGCGGATCTTCGTCTCGCCCTCGCTGCAATGAGCCCGTTCGATCCGCGCGACGCGCTGCACGCGCCGGCCCCGCTCACTGGCGCTCCCGTGGCCCGTTCGATCCGGGTGGGCCTCCTGCGCGAGGCGGGCGCCGCCCGACCGAGCCCTGCGGTTGATGCCGCGCTCGACCAAGCCGCTGCCTGGTTGACGGACGCGGGCTACCGGGTCGAAGAGATTGCCGATCCCGCCTTCGGGGAGGCCTATCGGTTGTGGTACTTGCTGGCGATGGAGGAGTTCCGCCAGATCATGCCGCTGGTCGAACAAATCGGCGACGACGGCATGAAGAAGGCCGCCGAGCATTACTACGCCGTCGCTCGGGACTGGTGGGGCGATCGGCCGGGCCTGACGGACTACATGAACGGCTACGCACGGCGCGGCACCCTGATCGCGCGGCTCCAGCGCCTCCTGCAGGATTGCCCGCTGATCCTGATGCCGGTCTCGGCAGAGCAGGCGTTCGAGCAGGACGCCGACATCCACAGCGTTGAAAGCATGCGCCGTGTCATGGCGGCCAATTGGTCGATGATGGCCGTTCCCCTGCTCGGATTCCCGGCCATGTCCGTTCCGACGGGGATCGCCAACGGGCTGCCGGTGGGCGTTCAACTGCTCGGCCCTCGCTTCCGCGAGGACATGGTTCTCGATGCCGGCGAAGTCATCGAGGCCAGGGCCGGCCTGCTGACGCCGATCGATCCGCGCTGATGTGGCTCGGGCCTACTGGCTGACCTGGGTCCGGTAGGCCCCTGGCGCGCATCCCGCGTGACGGCGAAAGGCACGGGCGAACTGGCTCGCATCGGCAAACCCGAGCTGTCGGGCGATTCTCTCGACCGGCATGTCCGTTGAAGCCAGCAACTCACGCGCGCGCTCGTGACGCAGCTTGTCGTAGTAACGGTAGGGCGAACAGCCCACACTGTTGCGGAACAGCCTGCTGAAGTGGAAAGGACTTAGTCCCGCCAGCGATGCCAGCCTTTCAATCGACAGTCCGTCCGCGGGCATGTCGTGAATTGCAGCCAACACACGCTGCAGCGTGCCTCGCTGAAGCTTGGGCGCGGTGCGAGCCTCGGCCGACTGACGCCCGTTGGAGCGCCGGGCCAACGCGTGCAGGATGGCGACGCGGCAACTGCTGCCCAGCAAAGGGCTCAGACCGACAGAGATCGCCTCCTGCCACAGCCGCACCAGCAGCTCGTGCACCACCGGCTCCTCGAACCCGCGACTCGCAAGCTCCCACAGCCGCTCAGCGGGTCTCGCGAAGTGAAGATCGTCGAGCAGCGCATGGGCTTCCACCTGTGGAATAGCGAGGTAGACGCACTGGGATTCCCCATCGAGCCGCCACCGCGCATCCGCTTCTGCGGGAATCACATAGATAGCCGCCGGAGCCGGACAGAAGTGTTCGCGCCAGCCATAACCCAGATCGAACTCGACCGAGGTGGAGGCGATGTTCTGCTGCGCCACGATCACCAGGTCGGATGTCCGGCCACGCTCGAAGACGTGTGCAGGCGCACGTTGGCGCGCCAACGCCACGCCACCCATCGCTGAGGGACCCGGGGTTACCTCTCCAGGGATGCGTTCAGGCTGAACCAGGACATCTCGAAAACTGGGGCACTCAGTCATGCAGGTCTCGATGCGCAGCGATGAGTTGGCACTATACGGCGCCGTGACGCCTCGCTGGGCAAGGACCGAAACGTCACTCACCGCCCCGATCCGGGATCTCGTTCGTGGCCAAATCGCACGCTCCGATCGACGAGAGACCGGCGGGAGCAAGGCTCGGCGGCGCGTCGAGAGATCCGGGCTACTGGCAAGTGCGATCCAGAGCCCGCTTCCGCCGGGTCTTGCGCGACCGATTGGCGAGGCAAAGGTTTGCTTTCGGCCTGATAGTTCGATGTCCGCATCTGGCCGCTCGCCGACCTCCGTCCCGCGATGCTTGCCAGCAGGTGTTGCCCGGGCTGGTCGAGTTCGTCGCGGGCCGATTTCAAGGCGGTCATCGCCGGCTTACGGGCAACTATCTTGAATTATCTGGCGTCCGATAATTTATCGGGCCCAGGATAAAACTCGATAGTGCCGAACTTCCGAGGCCCACGCATTTCATTGCGAGCCCGCACTCCTGACTCGGCCGCAGCCGCCGCTCAGGCCGGCGCGTGGTCGGTGTAGCCGGCCGGCCCGGGCGTGTAGAGCGTCTTGCGGTCGAAGCGCTGCAGCGGCAGCCCTTCGCGCAGGCGCCGCACCAGGTCGGGGTTGGCGATGTAGTGGCGGGCAAAGGACACCGCTGCGCCCGCCTGCAGGGCCTGCTCCGCGTTCTCGGGGCCGAAGCCGTCGTTGACGATCAGCGGGCCGCCGAAGTGCTCGCGCGCCAGTGCGAAGGCGTCCAGCCCCGGCAGGGGCGAGCGCATCACGTGCAGGTAGGCGAGTCCGAGGGGCCGGACCTGCCGCATCAGCTCGGCATGCGTGGCAGCCGATTCCTCGTCGCTGGTGTCGTTGTAGGTGTTGCCGGGATTGAGCCGCAGCCCCACCCTGCCCGGCCCGATCGCATTGGCCATCGCTTGCAGGCATTCGAGCGCGAAGCGCGCGCGCACCGCGGCGTCCCCCCCGTACTCGTCGCTGCGCCGGTTGGTGCCGGAGCAGAGGAACTGCATCGGCAGGTAGCCGCTGGTGCCGTGCAGCTCGACGCCGTCGAAGCCGGCCGCGCGCGCATTGAGCGCGGCCTGCGCATGCTCGCGCACCACCGCCCGGACCTCGTCAGTGGACAGGGCCCTCGGCACGTCGAAGGGCTGCATGCCGGCGCTGTCGGTGTGCACTTGCCCTGCGGCCTGCAGCGCCGAGGGCGCCACGGTCTCGACGCCGGGCGGCTTGACATGGCGGCTGCCGATGCGCCCGGCATGCATGATCTGCAGCACGATCAGCCCGCCGGCCTCGTGCACCGCGTCGGTGACGCGGCGCCAGCCCGCGACATGTGCCGCGGTCTGGATGCCGGGCTGGCGGCAGTAGGCTTGGCCCGTCGCGCTCGGCCAGGTGCCTTCGGCCACGATCAGCCCGGCGTCGGCGCGCTGGGCGTAGTGCTCGCGCATCAGGGCGCTCGGCGTGCCGTCGGGCTCGGCGCGGTTGCGCGTCATCGGCGCCATCACGATGCGGTTGGCCAGCTCCAGCTCGCCGAGCCGCACCGGCTCGAACAGGGTTCGGGTCATCGGCAGGCTCCTTTCTTCAGCGCACGCGCATCTTCGGCGCGGGCGTGCCGCGCCGCATGCCGCGCAGGAACTGCTCCAGCGGCGCCGGCGGCGCCACCTCGGGCAGTTCGTCCTTGTCGGGGCGGCGGGCCCAGAACTCGGCCCAGCTCGGGAACAGCTCGTGGAAGCTGCCCCGGTAGGGCTCGCGGCCGGGCCAGCGCATCTTCAGGTCGCCGATTGGCGGCTTGTTGAGGTCGCTCGCGTACCAGTAGCAGGGCAGCCGGCGCCGGAAGTACCAGCGCCCCTCGATGCGCTCGTAGTCGTCCCAGTACAGCATCTGCATGACCACCCACTCGGGCCCGCACTCGTGCTCGTTCTTCGAGTACACGACGCCGCAGGCGTGGTCGCGGTCGATGAGCTCGATCAGGTGCTGGCCCAGGTGGTGCGAGGTGCCGGTGAACTGCTCGCGCAGCGTCTGGTCCTGCCAGGCCTTGAAGTGCGCGCGCCCCACCTTGTCGCGCCCGACGCGGATGTCCGGGGCGAAGAGGTTGACGTGCGCATCCATGTCGCGCATGTCCAGCGACAGCGCGTAGCGGGCCGCGAGCTGGCGGATCTCCTCGATCGACTCCAGGCGGTCGATCCGGTCCTCGAGGCTGCTCATACCGCCGTCACCAGCACCGCCGAGCGGCCGCCGTCCACCGGCAGCACCGCGCCGGTGACGTAGGAGGCGTCGTCGCCCGCGAGGAAGGCGATGGCCGCCGCCAACTCCTGCGGCTGGCCGACGCGCCCCATCGGGATCAGCTTCTCGGTGTTCCTGCGGCTCGCCTCGTCAGCCAGCATGCCGGCCGTGGCGGGCGTCTCGACGACGGCCGGCACCACCACGTTGACGCGGATGCCCGCCGCCGCCCCCTCGGCCGCCGCGGCGCGCGAGAAGTTAATGATCGCCGCCTTGGCCGCCGAGTAGCCGGCCATCCAGGGCATGCCCAGCGTGCCGCAGATCGACGAGACGTTGACGATCGCGCCGCCGCGGCCCTGCATCAGCCGCATCGCCGTGCGCGTGCCCCAGAAGCTGCCGTCCACCGAGGTGCCGAAGTTGGCCTGCCAGTCGGCGGTGCTGGATTCGGCGATCGAGCCCCAGGTGTAGGCCATCGCGTTGTTCACGAGGATGTCGAGCCGCCCGTGGCGCGCTGCCGTGTCCTCGATGGCGCCGACGATCTGCGCCTCGACGCTCACGTCGGCCTGCACCGCCTCGGCCCGCCCGCCGGCGGCGCGGATCTCCGCGGCCACCTGCTCCAGCGGCTCCAGGCGCCGGCCGCAGATCACGACGATCGCGCCCTCGGCCGCCAGGCGCTGCGCCGTGGCCGCGCCGATGCCGCTGCTGCCTCCGGTGACGAAGGCCACCTTGCCTTGCAACTTCATGTCCGGCTCCTCAGAGGAAGGCGCTGCCGCCGTTGACCGCCAGGTTCTGGCCGGTGACGAAACCACTGTCCTCGCTGGCGAGGAACAGCGCCGCATTCGCGATGTCCTCGGGCTCGGCCATGCGGCCCATCGGCACGCCCTTGACGATGGCGTCCGCCCACTCCTTGGGGATGCCCTGCATCATCGGCGTGTTGGTCGGCCCAGGCACCAGCGTGTTGACGCGGATGCCCTGCGGCGCGAGCTCGCGCGCCATGCTGCGCGTCAGGCCCATCAACGCGGCCTTGGAGGCGCAGTAGTGCGCCGGCCCCTCGCCGCTGACGGCCGCCGTGCTCGCGACGTTGATGATCGCGCCGGCGTTGCCGACGCCGCGCATCGCCCGCACCGCCTCGCGCGCGCAGTGGAAGGCGCCCGTGAGGTTGACGCCGATGACGCGCGCCCAGGTCTCGTCGGGAATGTCCGCGAAGGCATCCACCGAGCCGACGCCGGCGTTGTTGACGAGGACGTCGATGCGGCCCCAGCGCGCCAGCACCTCCTTGAAGCCGTCCCGGACCGCTGCGCTGTCGGCCACGTTGAAGGCCAGCGCCATGCCGTCGGCACAACCTTCGAGCGTCTGCCGGGCCGCGTCGAGCCCGAGGTCGACCGCGACGACCGAGGCCCCTTCCTGCGCGAAGCGGCGCGCGATGGCCCGCCCCATGCCCTGCCCTGCGCCGGTCACCAGCGCTACCTTGCCCTTCAGTCTCATCCTTTGCTCCTCTTGCCTCGTGATGGGTATGGATTCGAGACCCAGCTTAGGCAGGGCGGGACGGCGGGCCATCGTCCGAGGGGACTAGGGTGTTCCGGGAAGGTTCATGCGAGACGGAGGGAGGACTTTCGGGACTGCAACCAAGGACGAGTCAGGACGCGACGGGTCTGGCACCTCCGGCGCCGGCCTCGTGTACGGCATCGCTCAAGCAGCCGCGGGCATACTGAGCCGTATCTCTGAAGGTACATACAGCCAGGAGCGGGCGCTCAGAACGCCAAGTCGTATGGCCGCTCAAGACTGATGGTGGCCGTTCAACTTGTCGAACTGGTCACTCCCAAGTCGCCTTTTTTGTCAGACAATGACGGCCAGTAATGTGCACGGCAATTTCGTGTAAGGAAAAACCGGCTTTCGGTCAAATGAGTCCCAGATGAGATGCATGCTGCAATAGCCTAGTTCAACAAGAGTCTACTTTTCATGAACATTACCGCAACCGTGCTCCGGCTTTTTGCTTCTATTGCGGGGGCCTTGGTACCCAAGGGCAAACAACTCTATTCGGAACGTTCTGCCGGAAAAGCCCCGGACGCCACCCCAGTCGATTACGCTGAGGAAATACTCGACGAGGCCCTGAGCAGATTGGGCGCCGTCGATCTAGATCACCCATGGTGGAAGCGCGCGCTGGTGGAGTTGGGCGCAGCCGCAGTTCGACCAGACTGGTTCAAGAAGCCGCACGTTCAGGAATGGCTTTCGCAAACAGATACCCAGCGTCTTCTCAAGGTGGTTGCTAAGGGCTCTGTTGCAACAGAGCCCCCGCTTCCTCGACCCGATTTTGGGGATCGAGGGCGAAAATTGCTGGGCTCTCTTATCTCCATTTGCGAGCACCTACGTTTGCGCCTACGTGTACGATGCGGCGATCGTTCCAGCCGACGCAGTCACGACGCTTGACCTCTGTCTTGGGCGCCTTCTCCAAGACTCCGCCTTCAAGCGTAACGCCTACCGCAGCGGAAAGTTCTCTGGCTTCGATCAGCCCCAGCTTGTTCGCACGTTGATGTTTGTCTCAGTCGAACGCGCTAACTTAGCCGCTCGCTATGTCAATGGCGATTGGTCCGAAATCGGCCGCATACTTCCCCTGGTCGATCGTTTTGTTCGCGCCGGCGGATGGGCTTCTTCCGTAATGGACCCGTTCTTGACGCTCTGTGAACGAGCTAGGGCCAGCTACCCGGCCGAAGCCTTCGCGGACCAGGTGCTCGCGATTATCGGCAACGGATCCGACAGCTTGAAGGGTTGGCATGGAACGTTCATTCCGGCGCGTATCGCGGAACTCGTGCAGCACTTCACACATCGTGATGCGCCGATGAAGTTGGCTTTGGCCCAGAAATTCCTGCGGATCCTTGACATGCTGGTCGACATGGGCGACCGGCGAAGTGCGGCACTTCAGCTTGGTGAGACGTTCCGGGAGATTCGCTTGCCTTCCTAGCCAGAGATACCTGTCCCAAATGACTTCACCTGATTGATTCGTGGTCATGGCGATCCAGAATGCAGCCGTTGGCCAGTACCCGCTTTCGCTATAGAACGGGCATTGGTAGGTTCAAGCTGATGGACTGCATTGGGTCGTGACCAAACCGCGAAGGACAGGGTCCATGCTGAGGAGAACTTCGATAAACCGGTTTTCGAGCGAGACGGGACTCAGCAGCGCGCTGGCAGACGCAGCAGCGAGGCGCGCAGGGGCAAGCGAGGCGGCAGCGGCCGGACGGACATGAGCAAGAGGCGGGTGACGCGAGCGCCGTACCGGCTGCTGCAGGCCGAGCGGCGACTCAGAAGGCCACTACGTTGTCCTTCAACCACGCCAGACGCTTGAGGTTGTAGACGGCGCACTTGACCGCAATGGCGAGTTCGTTGCGAGCCAGGCCGATGGCGCGCACCGTCTTGCCTCCCAGCTGCTGCAGCCCGGCGAAGACGTGCTCGACGCGTGAGCGGCGCCGGTTGATGGCCTTGTTTCTCGCCTCGGCGCGCTGGTCGAGCTTCTCGCCCGCTGGTGCTCGTCGTGCGATGCCGTCCTTGCAGCCGTGCTCGGCCAGCAACTCCCTGCTGGCTCGGCGGTCGTAGCCACGGTCGGCGTACAGTCGCGCGGCGGTGTTGCAGGCATCGATGACCTCCGGGAGGGTATTGCCGTCGCCCAAGTTGGCCGGCGTGACCTTGTAGCGCCGGATGAGCTTGTAACGCGCGTCGACGTGGGCATGCAGCTTGTAGCCGTAAAAGCTCTTGCCGTGCTTCTTCGTCCAGCGCGCCTCGCAGTCCTTGTGGCTCGACTTCTTCGCGCCCCACTCCCGCGGCACCGCGCCCTGCTGGACGAGTGTTCTCTCTTCCTTGTCCAGGTGCTGGATGGGCGCACGCACGATGGTGGCGTCCACGATCTGCCCGCCCCGCGGGATGTAGCCCTGCGCCTGCAACTGCTGCTGCACCGCGTCGAAGATTGCCCGCGCGCCGAGCCCGCCCTGCACGAGCCGCTGCTTGAACAGCCAGACAGTGCGCGCGTCCGGGATGCGCAGCTCGTCGGCCAGGCCGCAGAAGCGCTGGAAGCTGCGCCGGTCCAGCAACTGGTGCTCGGCCTGCTCGTCCGACAGGTTGTAGAGCGCCTGCAGAAACAGCACCTTGACCATCACGACCGTCGGATACGGAGGCCGCCCGCCCTTGCTGCGATAGGGCCTGGGGCAGGCCGCATCCACCGCAGCCGCCACCTGCTCGAAATCCACCAGCTCGCCCATGCGCTCCAGGCTATCGGTGTACTGCCGCAGCTTCACGTCCCTGTGGTGCTGCACGAACATGTCGCCCTGCGGCGCCGACGCCTGCTCGGTCTTGGTCTTCTTGCTGCTCATCCCCGCATCATGCCGCAGGGGGCGGTTTCTAGAAGCTCCCTGAGGGGTATGACCAGATTAAGCATTACGACGCGGCGAAGCGGCCCACTGGAGCGAGGCGGCGCGCAGCCGCGGCACCGAGCCGGACTGGAAGCCGTCGAGCCGCGTTTCCGTCATCACCGGCGTGCGGCATCCTGAAGGCGTGCCGCGCGCCGCGCTCCTCGCACAGTGCGGGGAGCCCTCCTAGGAAGCCCGCAGCTCCGGCACCCAGGGCACTCCGTTGATGTGGCTGCCGCCGTCGACGAACAGCGTGTTGCCCGTGAGGTAGCGGGACTCCTCGCTCGCGAGGAACAGCACCACGGCGCCGATGTCCTCCTCGGGATCGCCCATGCGGCCCATCGGGTTGAGCTTGAGCATCGCGGCGGCGCTTTCCGGCCGGGCCGCCGCGAAGCTGCGGTAGGCCTCGGTGGCGGCGCCGGGGCAGACGGCGTTGCAGCAGATGCCCCAGGGCGCCCATTCCCGGGCGGCGGTGCGCGTGAGGGTGCGCAGCGCCTCCTTGGCCATGTTGTATTCCAGCGTCCAGGGATGGGCGTTGACGCCGTTGAGCGAGCACATGTTCACCACCCGGCCCCAGCGCTGCGCGCGCATGGCCGGGAACGCCGCCTGCATCGCCCACAGCGCCGCCTGCGCGCCGATGCGGAAGGCATGCTCGACGTCGGCGTCGCCGCGCTCCTCCACCGGCCCGAGGCCGCCGGCGCCCGGGCGCCGGCCCCAGGCGTTGTTGACCAGCACGTGCACCGTGCCCCAGCGCGCCAGCGCCGCCTGCACCATCGCCTCCACCTCGGCGCGAAGCGTCACGTCGGCGTGCACGAACTCGACCTCGGTGCCGAAGTCACGCCGGATCTGCCCGGCGCAGTCCTGCCCGGCCCCGGCATCGCGGTCGGCGAGCAGCAGCCTCATGCCCTCGCGGGCCAGGCGCCGCGCCACGCCGCGGCCGATGCCCATGCCGGCCCCCGTCACGAGGGCGACCTTCCCGCCCGTCCCTGCCGCCACGGCCCGCTCCGTCCTCAGACCCCGGCCAGCCGCTCGGCGGCCAACCGCGCCAGATCCCGCTTGAGCACCTTGTTGGCAGCGTTGAGCGGGAAGCTGTCGAACAGCAGCACGTGGCGCGGCACCTTGTAGTTCGCCATGCGCTGCCGGGCCCAGCCGATGAGCTCCTCGCCCAAGAGGCTGTCGCCCGGGCGCAGCTGCACGCAGGCGCAGCCCACCTCGCCCATGCGCTCGTCGGCCACGCCGACCACCGCCACCTGCGCGATGGCCGGGTGCTCGGCCAGCATGCGCTCGATCTCGGCCGGGTAGCAGTTGAAGCCGCCGACGATGAACATGTCCTTGAGCCGGTCGGTGATGCGCAGGTAGCCGCGCTCGTCGAGCACGCCCACGTCGCCGGTGTGCAGCCAGCCCTCGGCGTCGATCGCCTCACGCGTCGCCTGCTCGTCCCCGAAGTAGCCCTGCATCAGGTGATAGCCGCGCAGCAGCACCTCGCCCGGCTGCCCGGCAGGCACGCTGCGTCCCTGCTCGTCGACGCAGCGCACCTCGGTGCCCGGCAGCGCCCGGCCGCAGGTGAGCGCCACCGTCTCGGCGCTGTCCGACGGGTCGCACAGCGTGGCGCAGCCGCCGCACTCGGTCAGGCCGTAGGCGGTGGTGACCTGGGCGATGCCGAGCTCCTCGCGCATGCGCGTGATCAGCACCGGCGGCACGCTGGCCGCGCCGGTGACGGCCGCGCGCAGCGAGGAGATGTCGAAGTCCCGCAGCCGCGGGTGCGCCAGCATGCTCAGGAACAGCGTCGGCGGCCCGGGCAGGAAGGTGATGCGCTCGCGCTCGATGCAGGCCAGCACCGCGTCGGCGTCGAAGACCTGCTGCGGGTAGACAGTCGCGCCGCGCAGGATGGCCGCCACCCAGCCGGCCTTGTAGCCGAAGGTGTGGAAGAAGGGGTTGACCACGAGATAGCGGTCCCCCTCGCCCAGGCCCACCACCTGCGACCACTCGCTGAAGGCGCGCAGCGTGGGCGCGTGCGCCGACATCACGCCCTTCGGGCGGCCGGTGGTGCCCGAGGTGAACATCAGGTCGGCCGTGCTGTTGCCGTCAATGGCCTGCTCGCGCTCGAGCACGCGCTGCGGGTCGACGTCAGTGCCCCGCGCCAGAAAGTCCTTCCAGTCCATGCAGCCGGGCGCCGGTTGAGAACCCTCGCGCAGCACCACGAGGTGCTGCAGCGCCGCCGGCCTCAGGCCTTCCAGCAGGTCCGGGTAGTACTGGCCGAGGAAGTTCCCAATCGTGAACAGCAGCCGCGTACCGCTGCGCTCCAGGATGTCGGCCGCCTCGGCGCCCTTCATGCGGGTGTTGAGCGGCACCAGCACCGCGCCCGCGGCATGGATGCCGCAGGCCGCGACGATCCATTCGTGCAGGTTGGGCGCCCACAGCGCCACGCGGTCGCCCGCCTCGATGCCGAGCGCGAGCAGCGAGCGCGCGACCTGGCGGCTGCGCGCCCCCAGCTGTTCGTAGCTGATGCGCTCGTCGCCGTCGACGATCGCGTCGCGCCCGGGCCAGCGCGCGGCGGCGCGGCTCAGCGCGGCCGGCAGCGTGGCCGGCAGTTCTTGGGGAGAGGTCATGGAGCTCATGGGGATCATTCCGGAAACTTGATGCGCAACTGAGCGCTGGTGGGCACGGCCTGGCAGGCCAGGGTCCAGGACCGGGCCAGGTCCCTGTCGCTCAGGGCCTCGTTGCGGCGCAGGTGCACGCTGCCCTCGACCACCTGGCACATGCAGGAGGCGCACAGGCCCTCCTCGCAGGAATGCGGCAGCTCCACACCGGCCTGCCGTGCCGCGTCGAGCAGCGTCTGACCGCCTCCGCAGTGCAGCCGGTGCACCTCGCCACCGATGCGGATCTCCAGCTGAGCCTCCGCCGGGCCGGAGGCCGGCTCCGGCGCGGCGGCCGGCGCCTCCTCGTCAGGCAGCGACGCGAAGCGCTCGACGTGCACCCGCTCGTCGGACACGCCCGCGTCCTGCAGCGCGGTCGCGGCCGCGTCCATGAAGGGCCCCGGCCCGCAGACGAAGGCCTGCGCGTCGCGCCAGGGGCGCAGCAGCTCGGCCAGCTGCGCCACCGTCGGCACACCCTGCACCGAGTCCAGCCAATGGACAACCTGCAGCCGCGCCGGGTGCGTGGCGGCCAACTCCCGAAGCTGCGCGGCGAAGATCACGGAGCGCTCGTCGCGGTTGGCGTAGAAGAGCAGCACGCGCCCGCTGCCGCGCGCCAGCACGCTGCGCAGGATCGAGAACACCGGCGTGATGCCGCTGCCGCCGGCCAGTAGCAGGAAGTCGCCCTCAAAAGAGTGCGGCGTGAAGACGCCGGCTGGCGGCATCAGCTCCACGGTGTCGCCCGGCCCGAGCCGGTCGCAGATCCAGTTCGAGCCCCGGCCCTGCGCGACGCGCTTGACGGTCACGCGCGGCGCCTCGTCCAGCCCCGGCGCGCTCGACATCGAGTAGCAGCGCCGCAGTTCGCGCCCCTCGACGGTCAGGCGCAGCGTCAGGAACTGTCCCGGCCGGTAGCGGAAGACCTTGGCCAGATCGTCAGGTACCTCAAACACCAGCGAGCTCGCGTCGTGCGTCTCCCGCACCACCTCCCGCACGCGCAATCGATGGAAGCCCATGCTCAGAGCCCCATGCCGAGGATTGCGTTGTCGGCGCGGATCTCGGCTCCGCTGATGGCGCTCGACTCGTCGCTTGCGAGGAACAGCATCACGTTGGCGATCTGTTCGGGCAGGCAGGCCCGGCCCTTGGGATTGGTCGCCGGATCAAACAGCAGGTGCTGCGCCGGCACGCCCGGCGCCGAGGCCTGCATCATCGGTGTGTAGATGCCGTCCGGATGCACCGAGTTGACCCGCACCGCATAGCGGCTCTTGCGGCAGTGCAGCGCCGTGGCCCGAGTGATGGCGGCCACCGCCGCCTTGGACGCGCTGTAGGCAAGGTAGCCGTCGATCGGCAGCCAGGACGACACCGAGGCCATGTTGACGATGCTGCCGCCGCGCTCCTTCATGGCTGCCACCCCGTGCTGGCAGCCGAGGAAGCAGGAGTCGGCATTGACGCGCATCAGCTGCTGGAACTGCTCCAGGTTCGCGGTCTCGACGTTGCCGGGGATCAGGATGCCGGCGTTGTTGATCAGGATGTCGAGCGATCCGAGGCGCTGCTGCACCGCAGCCATCACCGCTGCCCAGTCCGAATCGCGCGCTACGTCGTGGGGCAGGAAGAGTGCGCGCTCGCCGATCTCTCGCGCCAGCGCGTGGCCCGCTGCCTCGTTGAGGTCGCTGATCGCCACGCGCGCGCCCTCGCGCGCCAGCAACAGCGCCGTCTCGCGCCCCACCCCGCTAGCGCCGCCCGTGACCAGCGCCACCTTGTCCTGTACCCGTCCCATTGCGTCTCCTTGATCGGACCTCACCGGCCCCGCTGCATGCTTTGGTGTCCGCCCGTTCCAGCGCCGGCGTGGTGGTTCCCGTACTGGTGCTCGACCGCCGCAGCGCGCCCGGCACGCCGGCCCGAGAACACGCAGTCCGCCAGCGACAGGCCGCTGACGTAGCGGCACGAGGGAAGGCCGATCGCCGTGCGTCCCGCCGCGAACAGGCCGGGGATGTCGCCGCCCTGAGCATCGAGCACGTGGCCGTCGTCCTCGTTGACCCGCAGGCCGCCAAGCGTTAGTGTCGCGAGTGGGAAGAGCCGGGAGCCGATCGAGATGTCCAGCGCGTAGAAGGGCCCCTGCTCCAGCGGCTGCCGCATGTCGGCCGACTTGCCGAAGGGGTCCTCGCGGTGCCCGTGCACGGCTGCGTTGTAGGCCTCTATGCTGTGCTGCAGGTGCTGCGGATCGGCACCGATGGCATGTGCCAGCCCCCGTGGCGTCACGGCCTTGCGTGCCGTCAGCATCGCCGCCAGCGCCGGCATCCACTGGAAGGCCCACAGGCCGCCGAACAGGCACTCTCGGATCGCCCGGCGGCGCAGCCCGGCGTCGAGGACCAGCCAGGCCCGGCCGCCCTGGTGCACGACCATCTCGTGCCCGAGCGTCGCGCCGTAGACCTGCTCGTTGCAGAAGCGCTCGCCCCGGGCGTTGACGACGATGCCGCGCGGCCAGACCGAGGGCGGGGTGATGAAGCGCCAGGCGGAGACGTTGTCCAGCGCCTGCGCCTGCGCGCCCACGCTCTGGCCCAGCCGCAGGCCGCTGCCGTCGCAGCCGGCCCCGCCGATCGGCCAGCCGCGCCCGGCGTGCGGCGCGTGTCGGGCCATCAGCTGCGGGTTGTAGACGAAGCCGCCCGTGGACAGCACCACGGCGCGAGCGGCCCGCACGAAGCAGCGCTGCGCGACGGCCTGCTCGATCGCGGCGGCCTCGCGCCGCCAAGCCGCGGCCTTGCGCGGCCGGAAGGTGCGCCAGCGCGCCACCAGCCGGTCGAGCTCGGCATGCCGGCGCGTGAGCGGATGGTCCGGCGGCAGGCGCCAGACCTCGACCCCGATCACCCGGCCGCTGCCCTCCTCCCGCACCAGCCGGCGCACGCCGGCCTGCGTGAACGCGCGGGCGCCCGCACGTAGCGTGGCCGCCTGCAGTGCCGCGTAGAGCGTCGCCCCGGACTGTCTCCGGGCCAGCGCGCGGTGGCCGCGCGGCGCCGGGACCGAATCGCCCCGGCAGGCCGGCACGACCTCGTTGCCGGAGTAGTAGAGGAACTTGCCCTCGGGCGGGTAGGAGGTCTTCGTGTCCGGCATGCGCGCGTCGAAGCGCGCGCCCTGCCGCTCCAGCCACTCCAGGTTGGCCACGCTCTGCTCGCAGAAGCGCGCGAGCGTCGCGTCGCTCACCACCCCCTGGGTTTCGTGTCGCAGGTAGTCAAACATGGCCTGCGGCGTGTCCGAGAAGCCCGCCTCCTTCTGGTAGCGCGTGCCGCCGCCCGCGTAGACCACCCCGCCCGAGAGCTTGCTCGCGCCGCCGCCGCCGAAACGGTCGATCACCAGCACCGAGGCGCCCGCGTTGCGGGCCTCGATGGCCGCGCAGGCCCCGGCCGCCCCCCAGCCCACCACCAACACGTCCGCCTGGTCACTCCAGTCGAGCTCAGAGGCGTCGCGGACTTCGAGCGCGGGCTGCACCGGCGTGACAGTGCTGACGCGGCCGGGTTTCTCGTCCTTCCCGCCGCGGACCGGTGCGCGCACCACGGACACGGAGTCGCGGCTCATGCGGCCCGCTCCATGTCCTGACCCAGCAGATCGGTCCGCTCCAGCGCGATCGGGCGGCCCGCGATGCGCGCGACCGCCCGGAAGCCGAAGGTCATCGCGGGGCCGAGCGTCGAGCCCGCGCCCGGATAGGACGGGCCCATCACCGAGGCGGAGTTGTTGCCGATGCAGTAGAGGCCATCGACGGGCCGGCCCGTCGCGTCGAGCACGCGCGCATCCTCGTCGGTCAGCAGACCACCCTTGGTGCCGATGTCGCCGGGATACAGCTTCATCGCATAGAAGGGCGGCTTGGCGATCGGTGCCAGGTTCGGGTTGGGCTTCACGTGCAGGTCGCCGTAGTAGCGGTCGAACACGTTGCCGCCGCGGTCGAACTCCGCGTCCTTGCCGCTGCGCGCGTACTCGCCCATGCGCGCCGCGCTGGCCACGAGGCCCGCCGGGTCGACGCCGATGCGGCGCGCCAAGCCTTCGAGCGTGTCGTCCTTCCAGTACACCTGGCCCAGCCAGCTCTTGCGCAGCTTGCTGTCAGGCACCGCCGCTGAGGGCATCAGCGGGCCGATCGGGTACTTGGCGCGGAAGTCGGCGTCGAACACGATCCAGGCCGGCACTGCGGCCTCGCCTCGCTCGTGGCTGGCGTACATGGCCTGCTGGAACTCCGGGTAGGGACAGGACTCGTTGACGAAGCGCCGCCCCTGCGCGTTCACCACCATGCAGCCTGGCAGCGAGCGCTCGACGAAGACGGCACGGAACTTCTCCTCCTTGGGCACCTGCAGCGTGGGGGCGCCCCAGGTGTGGCCCATCAGGTGCAGCACGCCGCCGGCGGCCGCAGCGGCGCGGATCGCGTCGCCGGTGTTGGCCTGCGGCGGGGTGGCGGTCCAGGCCTCGTCGGTGGGCTGCGGCAGGAACTGCTCGCGCATCGACTGGTTGCGCTCGAAGCCCCCGGCAGCCAGCACCACCGCCTTCGCCGCGCGCACGCGAACCTCCCGTCCTTCACGTTGCAGCACCACGCCGGCCACTCGCCCCTCCTCCACGATCAGCGACTGCAGCGGCGCCTGCAGCCACAGTTCCACCTTGCGCTGGCGCAGCGCCGCGAAGAGGCCTCCCACCAGCGCCTGTCCGCCTGTCAGGCGCCTGTCGCGCCGCGTCTTGCTGCGCCAGGGGTAGTCCAGGAAGTAGCGCGCCATGATCCACATCAGCACGAACTTCGACTTGCGCTCGCGCGCCAGCATGGACTGCGCCTCGAAGGCGTTGATGTGCATGCGGCCGAAGATCAGCTGGCCAGGGTTGGTGGGGCGCACCTGCTCCAGCGCCCGCACGCCGAGCCTCGCGGCGTCGAAGTCCAGCGGGTCCATCGTGCGGCCCCCCGGCATCGCGCCCGCCATGCCGGGGTAGTAGTCGGCGTAGCGCGGCACGCTGCGGTAGGGCACGCCGATCCTCTGCAGGTAGCGCGCCATGTGGCGCGCGGTCTCCACGTAGGCCAGCACCCGCTCGTCGCTGGCCAGCCCCTTGGCGCAGGCCTTCACGTAGCGGAAGGCGGCGTCCACGCTGTCGCGCAGGCCCACGCGCGGCATGTCGTGGTTGTCGGGGATCCAGATGCCGCCGCCCGAGGTGGCGGAGGTGCCGCCGACCCGATCGGCCTTCTCGACCACGAGCACGCTCAGGCCCTCGTCGGCCGCCCGCACCGCGGTCAGCAGGGCGCCCGCGCCGGAGCCGACCACCACCACGTCGAACTGTTGCTGTTCCACCGCCCGCCTCTCCTTCGTTTGCCCGGGGTGCATCGACATGCCGCTCAGATGTAGGGATCGGCGTTGGGCAGGCCCAGCATCACGGCGCCATGGGCGCGGACGTAGGCGTCCGTGTTGTTGGCGATGTGGCTGCGCGCCTGGTGGAGATCGCGGAACGCGCGCTCGATGGGGTTGGTCTTGTAGCTGCCCGAGGCGGCACAGGCGCGCAGCAGCTCGTTGGCATGGTGCGCGCAGATCTTCGGCACCGCCGCCGACTGCGCGCGCTGCAGCAGCCGCTCCTCCACCGGCATCCGCTCGCCGGTCCGGGCGCAATGGGCGATGCGCGCGTAGTTGCGCTCCAGCACGAGCTTGAGCTGGTCGGTGGCGATCATCGCCTCGCTCACCGCCTGCTGCGCGTTCACGTCCTCGGCGGTCCTGTTGCCGTGCTTGCCGACATGCGCCGCGGCGCGGCGGCGGAAGCTCTCGATCGCGCCGTCCAGCGCCCCGATGCAGGAGGTCGACACCGCGCGCTGGAACACCTGCGTGAAGGGAATCCGGTAGAGCCAGCCGGGGTTGGTGGCGCGGCCCGGGCAGCCGGCGTCGCTGTGGTCGTTGGTGCGCTGCGTGCGGTGCTCGGGCACGAAGACGTCCTCGACCACGATGTCGTGGCTGCCGGTGGCGCGCAGGCCCAGCACGTCCCAGTTGCGCTCGATGCGGTAGTCGGACTTCGGCAGCAGGAAGGTCGTGTGCTCCAGCGCACCGGAGCCGTCGGCCTTGGGCAGCAGGCCGCCGAGGAAGATCCATTCGCAGTGCTCGACGCCGCTGGAGAAGCTCCAGCGTCCCGAGAAGCGGTAGCCTCCCTCCACCTTCTCGGCCTTGCCGGTGGGCATGTAGGTAGAGGCGATGCGGGTGCTGGTGTCGCGGGCCCACACGTCCTTCTGCGCGGCCTCCGGGAACAGCGCCAGCTGCCAGTTGTGCACCCCGATCACGCCGTAGATCCAGGCGGTCGACATACAGCCCTCGGCCAGCGCCATCTGCACCCGGTAGAACACGCGCGGATCCAGCTCGTAGCCGCCCCAGCGCCGCGGCTGCAGCACGCGGAACAGCCCCGCCGCCTCCATGTCGCGCACGGACTCGGCCGGGACGCCGCCGTCCGAATCGGCCTTCTGGCCCCGTTCGGCGAGCTTCGGGGCCAGGGCCCGGGCGTTCTGGATCACCTCCACGGCCTCGGGGCTCAAGTAGTCTTCGTGCGACGCGTTCATCAGGTCTCCTCGCGGGTTCTGCGCGGCCGATGCCGCGGCGTGCAGGCATGATCCCGGCGCCCGGGGCCCCGCCTCATCGTCCGATCGGACTAACGGAGGAAGGGGCTCGCCGGGATAGTCCGGCTGGAGGATTCGCGCCGCGTCGCGTGGCCGCACCCTCGCTCATCCCCATCCACCGAGGACGAGCCATGGAGTGCAGCCGACCCTTCGACCCCCGAGACTTCCGCCAGGCGCTGGGCATGTTCGCCACCGGCGTCACGATCGTGACCGCGCGCATGGACGACGGCACCCCGGTGGGCGTGACCGCCAACAGCTTCAACTCGGTCTCGCTCGAGCCGCCACTGGTGCTGTGGAGCCTGGCCCGCAACGCCCGCAGCCTGGCCGCCTTCCGCGGCGCGGGGCAGTGGAACGTCCACATCCTCTCGCGGGAGCAGGAGGCGCTGTCGAACCGCTTCGCGCGCGCCGGGGAGGACAAGTTCTCCGGCCTCGAGCTCGAAGCCGCAGTGACCTCGGCGCCGCTGCTGAGCGGATGCAGCGCGCGCTTCCAGTGCCGCACGCAGTTCGAGTACGAGGGCGGCGACCACGTCATCTTCGTCGGCGAGGTGCTGGACTACGACCGCAGCGAGCGCACGCCGCTGCTCTACGTCACGGGCGGCTACGCGCTGGCCACGCGCGCAGCGGGCCCCGTCGCGACCGAGCCGCAGTCGCAGCCGGCCTCCGCGCTGTTCTCCGAGGACCTGCTGGGCTACCTGCTCGGCCGCGCGCACTACCAGTTCCTCACCGCCGTGAGGCCGATGCTCGACCGCCACGGCCTGGCCGAGGCCGACTTCTTCGTGCTCGCGCTGCTGAGCGTGCGCGAGCCGCTCGGCGCGGACGGGATCGCGGCGCACACCGCCTACACCGGTATCGACCTCGGCCCGGTGGCGCTGCAGGCGCTGTGCGCGCGCGGGCTGCTGCAGGAGCGGGACCAAGCCTTCTCCTTGAGCGAGCGGGGACGCGACGCGATCCTGCACGTGCTGGCCGCCGCCAAGGCGGCGGAGGCCGACATCGCCGCGCGCCTGGACCCGGTGGAAGCCGCCGCGCTGCGCAACCTCCTCAAGCGGCTGATCGCCGTGAGCGACCCGGGCCTGCCCAAGCTCTGGACCGCCTAGCTAGTCCTTCTTGACGATGCCCGCGCCCGCCGCGCGCACCGACCATAGCCCCTCAAATTTCGCCCCTGCGGCGCGGAGCAACGATGGAACAGCAATCACCGATACCCGTGGGTCACTTCGCCGACATCGGCGGTGGCCGGCGCATCCACTACCACGACCGGGGCCAGGGCGAGGCCGTGATCTTCCTGCACGGCGCGGGAGCGGGCGCCAGCGGCTGGAGCAACTTCAAAGGCAACTTCCCCGAGCTCGCAGCAGCGGGCTTGCGCACCATCGTGCCGGACCTGCTGGGCTTCGGCCTGTCGAGCAAGCCCGACGTGCCGGCCTACGACCTGGACTTCTTCATCGAGGGGCTCAAGGGCCTGCTCGACGCGCTGCAGCTCGGGCAGGTCACGCTGCTGGGCAACTCGCTCGGCGGCGCGGTGGCGCTGGGCTACGCACTGGCCTACCCGGACGAGGTGAAGCGCCTGATCCTGATGGCGCCCGGCGGCGTGGAGGACCTGGACACCTACCTCGCGATGCCCGGCATCGCCAACATGTTTGACGTCTACCGCTCGGGCCAGACCGGCGAGGCGGCAATGCGCGCCGTGATGCGCATGCAGCTCTTCGACCCGGAGCAGCTGACGGATGACATCGTGGCCGAGCGCGCCCCCATCGCCGCGCTGCAGACGCAGGCGGCGCGCTCGGTGATGAAGGTGCCGAACATGACCGGGCGGCTGCACGAGCTGCGCTGCCCGGTGCTCGGCTTCTGGGGCGTGAACGACCAGTTCAACCCGGTGGGCGGCGCGATGAAGCTGGCGCAGCACTGCCCGCAGGCCCGCGTCCTCCTCGTCAACCGCTGCGGCCACTGGGTGCAGGTCGAGCATCGCGAGATGTTCAACCGCGCCTGCATCGACTTCCTGCGCGAGGGCTGAGCCATGGACACCCCACTGATCGAGGCCCTGGGCGACGAGCTGCATGCCGCGCTGCGCGAGCGGCGCACGCTGGCTCCGCTGACCGAGCGCCATCCGGACCTGACGGTCGAGCAGGCCTACCGCATCTCGCTGCGCCTGCTGCAGGGGCGGCTCTCTGGCGGCGAGCGCGTGATCGGCAAGAAGATCGGCGTCACCTCCGAGGCGGTGCAGCGCATGCTGGGCGTGTACCAGCCCGACTTCGGCTTCCTGACCGATGCGATGCAGTTCGAGGACGGCGCGCGCATCAGCCTCTCGGGCGCCGGGCTGATCCAGCCGCGCGCCGAGGCCGAGATCGCCTTCATGCTCAAGGCCGACCTGCAGGGCCCGGGCGTGACGCGCGAGCAGGTGCTGGAGGCCACCGACTGGGTCGCGCCCTGCTTCGAGATCGTCGACTCCCGCATCGCCGACTGGAAGATCCGCATCCAAGACACCGTGGCCGACAACGCCTCCTGCGGCGTCTTCGTGATCGGCCCGCAGCACACCGACCCGCGCACGATCGACCTGGCCGGCGTGCAGATGCGGATGTGGCGCAACGACGAGCCCGCCGGCAGCGGCCTGGGCTCGGCGGTGCAGGGCCACCCGGCCGAGGCCGTGGCCTGGCTGGCCAACACGCTGGGTGCCTTCGGCATCCCGTTCAAGCGCGGAGAGCTGATCCTCTCGGGAGCGCTCGCGCCGCTGGTGCCGGCCGCGCCCGGCGACCGCTTCCGCATGGAGATCGAGGGCCTGGGCGGCTGCTCGGTCGGCTTCACGGATTGAAGGATTTCTCATGAACCAGAAGATCAGATGTGCATTGATCGGGCCGGGCAACATCGGCACCGACCTGTTGATGAAGCTGCAGCGCAGCCCCTGGCTGGAGCCGGTGTGGATGGTGGGGATCGATCCCGAGTCCGACGGGCTGAAGCGCGCCGCCGAGATGGGGATGAAGACCACCGCGCAGGGCGTGGACGGCCTGCTGCCGCACATCGCAGCCGATGGCATCCGCATCGCCTTCGACGCGACCAGCGCCTACGTGCATGCCGAGCACAGCGCCAAGCTCACCGAGCGCGGCGTGCTGGTGATCGACCTCACGCCGGCCGCGATCGGCCCCTACTGCGTGCCGCCGGTGAACCTGAAGGAGCACCTGGGCTGGCGCGAGATGAACGTCAACATGGTGACCTGCGGCGGGCAGGCGACGATCCCGATGGTCGCCGCCGTGAGCCGGGTGCAGCCGGTCGCCTATGGCGAGATCGTCGCCACGGTGTCGAGCCGCTCGGTCGGCCCCGGCACGCGCAAGAACATCGACGAGTTCACCCGCACCACGGCGGGTGCGGTCGAGAAGGTGGGCGGCGCCAGGAAGGGCAAGGCGATCATCGTCATCAACCCGGCCGAGCCGCCGCTGATCATGCGCGACACGGTGCACTGCCTCACGGAATCGGATCCGGACCAGGCCGCGATCACGCAGTCCATCCACGACATGATCCGAGAGGTGCAGAAGTACGTCCCCGGCTACCGGCTGGTCAACGGCCCGGTGTTCGACGGCAAGCGGGTCTCGGTCTTCCTCGAGGTCGAGGGCCTGGGCGACTACCTGCCCAAGTACGCCGGCAACCTCGACATCATGACCGCGGCCGCCGCGCGCACGGCCGAGATGTTCGCAGAGCAAATGGTGTCGGGCGCCATCGACGCCGCACGCACCGAAGGAGCAGTGCAATGAGCCTCCAGGGCAAGAAGATCACCGTCCACGACATGACGCTGCGCGACGGCATGCACCCCAAGCGCCACCTGATGACGCTGGAGCAGATGAAGAGCGTGGCCTGCGGGCTCGATGCGGCCGGCGTGCCGCTGATCGAGGTCACGCACGGCGACGGCCTGGGCGGCGCCTCGGTCAACTACGGCTTCCCGGCGCACAGCGACGAGGAATACCTCGGCGCGGTGATTCCGCTGATGAAGCAGGCCAAGGTTTCGGCGCTGCTGCTGCCGGGCATCGGCACGGTGGACCACCTGAGGATGGCGCACGGCCTCGGGGTCCACACGATCCGCGTCGCGACGCACTGCACCGAGGCCGACGTGTCCGAGCAGCACATCAGCCAGGCGCGCAGGATGGAGATGGACACGGTCGGCTTCCTGATGATGGCGCACATGGCCTCGCCGCAGAAGCTGGTGGAGCAGGCCAGGCTGATGGAAGCCTATGGGGCCAACTGCCTCTACATCACCGACTCGGCCGGCCACATGCTGCCCGAGGACGTGAAGGCGCGCATCTCGGCGGTGCGCGAGGCGCTGAAGCCGGAGACCGAGGTCGGCTTCCACGGCCACCACAACCTCGCGATGGGCGTGGCGAACTCGATCGCCGCGATCGAGGCAGGGGCCAACCGCATCGACGCCGCCGCGGCCGGCCTGGGCGCCGGCGCCGGCAACACGCCGATGGAGGTGCTCGTGGCGGTGTGCAGCCGCATGGGCATCGAGACGGGCGTGGACGTGTTCGGGATCCAGGACGTGGCCGAGGACCTGGTGGTGCCGCTGATGGACCACATCGTCCGCATCGACCGCGACTCGCTCACGCTCGGCTACGCCGGCGTCTATTCGAGCTTCCTGCTGTTCGCCAAGCGCGCCGAGAAGAAGTACGGCGTGCCGGCCCGCGACCTGCTCGTGGAGCTGGGCCGCCGCGGCATGGTCGGCGGCCAGGAGGACATGATCGAGGACACGGCGATCACGATGGCGCGGCAGCGGGGCTGATTTTTTCTTGTGTGCATGGGTGCGCACGGCGGACCGGGCCGGCCGGTTCGGGGGTCGGCAGCGCTGCCCCTCGCTGCCCGCTCGGGGTGTCGGGCGCTGGACGCGCCCGACCGGTTCGCCCCGAAGGGGCTTCCGGCCCTGCGGGGCTCCGCGGCCCGGGGCGACCGGGTGAAACTCGGCCCCGGGTACAGGGCCTCAGACAACACCCGGTCGTCGCGGCTGCGCCGCGATGCCCCCGCGCCGCTGCACTCCTCGGCAGCGCAAACTCCCCCGCCCCGGCCAGCCCGGCCCGCCTGAAGCAGCGCCTCGGCGTGCGAAGAGCGAGAGGCGGTTTCGACCCTGAATTCGCTCTTGGATGGACGGCCGCCCCCGGCCAATGCCTTCAGCGGAAGCGCGAGAAGTCCGGCGCGCGCTTGTCGAAGAAGGCCTGCAGCGCCTCGCCCGCCTCGGCGCTGCGCAGGCGCCGCACGAAGCCCTCGACCTCGGCCGCGAGCGCGTCCTGCACGGCCTGCGCCTGGCCGCGGCGCAGCAGCTGCTTGGTCTCGCGCACCGCCGCAGCCGGCAGCGCGTTGAAGCGCCCGGCCACGCGCCGCGCGTGCGCCAGCACCTCGCCGGCCGGCAGGAGGTCGTTGACGAGGCCCATCTCCAGCGCGTCCGCGGCGCCGAAGGGCTCGCCGAGCAGCAGCTTCTCTGCCGCCCGCACATGTCCCGCGCGCAGCGGCAGCAGCAGGCTGGACGCGAACTCCGGCACGAGCCCGAGCCGGGTGAAGGGCAGCCCGAAGCGCGCCTCGTCGCTGGCATAGGCCAGGTCGCAGTGCAGCAGCATCGTCGTGCCGATGCCGATCGCCGTGCCCGTCACCGCCGCGACCACCGGCTTGCCGCATTGGATGAGCGCCTGCATGCAGCGGAAGACCGGCGCATCCGGTCCGTCCGGCGGGCTCTGCAAGAAGTCCTCCAGGTCGTTGCCGGCGGTGAACACCCCGGGCTGGCCGGTGATCAGCACTGCGCGCACTGCCACGTCGGCATCGGCGCGCTGCAGTGCGTCGGTCATCGCCTCGTACATCGCCATCGTCAGCGCGTTCTTCTTGCCGGGCCGGGCGATCTCGATGGTCTGCACGCCGTCGAGCACGGCGGTCTGGATGTCCATGGTGTCTCTTTCAAACGGGAAAAGGGGGCGGTCTCACCGGTGCGGTGGGATCCGCCCCCTGCCGCCCGGCCAGGAGCACGAGGCGTGTGTCGCCGCCCGCTCGCGCAGCCGGCGCCGCCTCCATGCGGCTCACATGTACAGCACGACCAGGTCGTTGATGACCGAGGGCCGGTCCTGCCCGACCACGTGGACGTTGATCTCCATCGTGATCTGCACTCCGCTCTTGACCTGCTGCACGTCCTTGACGCGACTGCGCGCGCGGATGCGGCAGCCCGAGGGCACCGGCGTCCGGAAGCGCAGCCGGTCGGAGCCGTAGTTCACCATGTTGGTGAAACCGGTGACCTCCCAGTCCAGCGGCAGCTGCAGCCGGCTGACGAGCACCTGCACCAGCGAGCCGTGGGCGATGGTGGTACCGAAGGGGCTCTCTGCCCGGGCCCGGACGGGGTCGGTATGGATCCAGTAGTCGTCCCCCGAGAGCGCGGCGAAACGGTCGATCAGCTCCTGCGTGACCTCGACCTCGTTGGACCAGCCGCCGAACTGCTCAGACACGAGTGAGCGCAGGCCCGCAAGGTCCTTGACGTCGATGCGCCGGCGCGGTGCGGCAGGCTGCGCCGGCTCCTGCGCGAGCGCCTCGGGCTGCCGTTGCCCGTCGATCACGGAGGGCTGCAGCGATTCCTCCGGCGTGTAGCGCAGCAGCGTGACACGGCCCGGCCGCTCATCGAAGACCGGTCGCACCCGCATGCCCACCCGCACTGACTCCGGCGCCACGCCCACCAGCGTGGTGTTGAGGTGCGGGCCCTCGTCGAGCTCGACCACCGCCAGCAGCTGCGGCAGCTCGTCGCTGAACTCCGGCAGCGTCGGCACGCGCGCCACCGTGTAGGTGTAGATCCGGCCGAGGCCGGAAACGCTCTTCCAGCCGAGCCGGCGCGAGCCGCAGGATGGGCAGTGCGAACGCGGGAAGAAGATCCAGTGGTTGCAGTCACCGCATTGCTGCAGCCGCATCTGGTGCTCGCGCAGGCCGTCCCAGAAGGGCTGGGACAGCGGGGTCGGCCGGGGCAGGGGCTTGTTCCACATGCTCAGGCTCCCTGCAGGATCAGCGCGCCCTGCTCGCTCATCACGCCGCCGGTGCCCGACACGTAGGCCAGCTCACGGCGCGCCAGCTGACGCTCGCCGGCCCGCCCCTGGATCTGGTGCAGGGCCTCGATCACCTGACTCATGCCACCGGCGCTGCCGGCCTGGCCGAAACTGAGTTGGCCGCCATGGGTGTTCATCGGGAAGTCCCCCTTGAAGCTCAAGTCGTGTTCTCGCAGGAAGCGCTGGCCCTGCCCTTTCTCGCAGAAGCCCGCGTCCTCTAGCGTCAGCAGCACGGTGATGGTGTAGCAGTCGTAGATCTGCGCCATGTGCATGTCGGAGGGCCGCAGGCCGGCCATCGCGAAGGCCCTGCGCGAGGCCGGACCAATGGGGGTCGACAGCATGTCCGACGCATAGGTCGGCGACTTGGACTGCACGTGCTCGCCGCATCCGATCACGCGCGCCCCGCGGTGAGCGCAGCGCCGCGCGATGTCCTCGCGCGTCACCACCACGGCGGCGCCGCCGGCCACCGGCATCACGATCTCCAGCATGCGCAGCGGCTCGGCCACCATGCGCGAGGCGAACACGTCCTGCACCGTGATTGGCTGGCCGTGGAACAGCGCCTGCGGGTTGTGGCAGGCGTTGAAGCGCTGGGCCACCGCAATGCGCGCCAGCGCCTCGGCGTCCCAGCCGTGCAGCGCCGCGTAGCGCTGCGCGATCATTGCATAGCCGGTGTTCTGTGCCATGTGCCCGTAGGGCAGGTCCATCTCGGCCTCGGGCGCGCCGTAGCGGGTGCTGTGTCCGCCGTAGCGGGCGGCCTTCATCACCTCGGCGGCGTGGTCGTCGTCCGGCGCCGTAGGCGCCAGGCGTGCCGGGATCACGCACAGCACCGTGCTGCACATCCCCAACTCGATGGCGGCCGCGGCGCGCCATACCATGCCTACCGCGCTGGCACCGCCGAGGTCCACCACCTCGGCGAAGTCCAGTCGCACGCCAAGGTACTCGCCCGCCATCGCCGGCACGAACATCCCGGCCTCGTGGAACTGCGGCCCCGTGAGCACGAGGCCGTCCACGTCCCCGAGCGTCAGGCCCGCATCGGCCAGGGCCTGCGTGCCGAGGTCCGCCACCTGTTCCAGATGGAACATGCGCGGCGCGCTGGCGTATTTCTCCGGCTTGTACTGCGCGGCGCCGACGAGCGCCGCCTTTCCTGTGAGTCCCATGCTGTACCCCGTTGGTCGTCGGCCCGCCGGGCCGCTGCACTGGCAACGATTCTGACCCTCGCAGGCGGTGACCCCATCGTCCGTCAGGACTAGGTCTGTCGCGGGCCGCCCTACTCTTTTCGGACGATGCCCGGACACGCCAGCAGCGAAGAATGCGACGCACCCGTCCCTCACACAGACAACCAGGAGACACACCGTGCGAATCGCTGTTGGCATCGCCGTGGCCACCCTCATGGCCGCTGCCGCGTTCCATGCCTTCTCCCCGCGCCCGACCCCGCCCCTGGAGGCCACCGCCCTCCCGATCGAGCACATGCATTTCAACGCCCTGGTTCGCTCCAGTGTCGGCCTGGTAGCCGGCGGCGAGCTCGGAGCCCTGGTCTATTCGCGCGACCAGGGCCGCAGCTGGCAGCGAGCGCAGGTGTCTGCCAATCGCCAGGCGCTGATCACCCAGGTCCGCTTCGATGAAAGCGGCCGGCTCGGGCTGGCGGTCGGACACGAAGGCTGGATCCTGCGCAGCGACGACGGTGGACAGACCTGGACCGAGCTGCACTTCGACCAGGCCAACGGCGAGCCGCTGATGAGCATCGCCACGCTGCCCTCGGGCCGCTGGCTCGCGGTGGGAGCCTTCGGGCGCATGCTGGGCTCCAGCGACCAGGGGCGCAACTGGCAGCGCATCGAGGTGGAGGGCGTGCAGGACCAGCACCTCAACCGCATCGTGGGCTCGGAGGACGGCAAGCGCTGGCTCGTCGTCGGCGAGCGCGGCCTGATGCTGATCTCGGAGGACCAGGGCGCGTCCTGGCGATTGCTGCCGCCCTTCTACAACGGCTCCTTCTACAACGCCGCCGCTCTCCCGGACGGCAACTGGCTGGTCTATGGCATGCGCGGCAACGCCTTCCGCAGCAGCGGGGGCGGAGAGACTTGGCACAAGGCCGAGCTCCCAGCGCCCGCCTCCTTCTTCGACCATGCGCAGGGCAGCGACGGACAGCTGATCCTGGTCGGGCAAGGCGGACTGATCGCCCTCAGCAGCGACGGCGGGCGCCGCTTCAGCCTGCAGCGTGCCGACTCGCGCGCCACGCTCACCAGCATCGTGCCCGACACCGAGGACGGCGCCTGGCTGGCCAGCGATGCGGGCCTGATGCACCACGTCGCCCCCACGATGGCTGCACTCATCCGGAGCGACGAACCGGCCCAAGGAGGACTGCGATGAACCGGACCCACTTCTCCCGCCGTCTTGACGGCACGATCGAGCGCATTGCTCGCACGCTGATCGACTGGCGCCGCGGCATCGCATTCGTCACCGCCGTGCTCACGCTGCTGCTTGGCAGCTCCGCACTGCGCACGCATCTGGACGCCGGGTTCAACAAGCTGATCCCGCTGCGCCACGACTACATGGCGGCCTTCCTGGAGCATTCCGCCACGTTCTCGGGGGCGAACCGGGTGATGGTCAGCGTGCGCTGGAAGGGCGAAGGCGACATCTACAACGAGCCCTTCCTCAAGGTGCTGCGCGGCGTGACCGACGAGGTGTTCTTCACGCCGGGCGTCAACCGGGCCCAGGTCTATTCGCTGTTCACGCCCAACGTCAAGTACATCGAGATCACCGAGGACGGCTTCGTCGGCGAGGTCGTCATCCCCTCGCGCTTCACGCCGAATGCCGAAGGCCTGGCGCAGGTGCGCTCCAACGTCGCCAAGTCGGGGCAGATCGGCAGCCTGGTGTCCACGGACCTGAAGTCCGCGATGGTGCGCGCCGACCTGCTGGAGATCGACCCGCAGACGGGCCAGCGCCTGGACTACGGCCAGGTGGCGCAGAAGCTGGAGGCGATCCGCGGCCAGTTCGAGAGCGAGCACATCGAGATCAGCATCGTGGGCTTCGCCAAGGTGCTGGGCGACGTGATGGAGGGCCTGTTCAACGTCGTCACCTTCTTCGGCATCGCCTTCGGCGTGACAGCGCTGCTGCTGTGGGCCTACTCGCGCTCGGTCAAGCTCACGGTGCTGGCGCTGTTCGTGGCGCTGCTACCGGTGGTGTGGCTGCTGGGGCTGCTGCCGCTGATCGGCTACGGGATCGACCCGATGTCGATCCTCGTGCCCTTCTTGATCTTCTCGATCGGCGTCTCGCATGCGGTGCAGATGTCCAATGCATGGAAGCAGGACGTGACAGCTGGCCAGTCGGCCGCGGAGGCGGCGCAGAGCGCCTTCCGCAAGCTGGCGGTTCCCGGCACGCTGGCGCTGCTGACCAACGCGCTGGGTTTCATGGTGATCATGCTGATCGACATCCCGATCGTGCACGAGCTTGGCGTCACCGCCTGCCTGGGCGTGCTGCTGATGATCGTCACCAACAAGGTCATGCTCCCGGTCATCCTGTCCTACCTGCAGCTCAAACCGACAGCGACTGCCTCTGCCGCACCGCGCCGCCACGGCCTGTGGTGGGCAGTCTCGGGCTTGGCCGAGCCCAAGCCCGCGCTGCTGAGCCTGCTGGCCGCGCTGCTACTGCTGGCCGCCGGCACGCTGGTGTCGCGCCAGCTGCAGACGGGCGACGTCGGCAGCGGCGCTCCGGAGCTGCGTGCCGAGTCCCGCTACAACCGCGACAACGACCGCATCCTGTCGCACTACTCCATCGGCATGGACGTGCTCTCGGTATATGCCGAGGCGCAGGGGCTGGACGAGGCCTGCCTGAACTGGGAGGTGATGAACGCCGTCGAGCGCTTCGACCTGTACATGCGCGGCGTGGACGGCGTGCGATCCGTCAACACGGTGGCGGCCCTTGCCAAGCGTGGGGCCGCGGGTAGCAACGAAGGCAATCCCCGCTGGGCCGCGCTGCAGCGCACGGAAGCAGCCTTGCGCACCGGCTACCGAGCCGCCCACCCGGAGCTCGGCCTCAACACCGAGGGCTGCAAGACCATCCACCTGCAGGTCTTCCTGAAGGACCACGACGGCGCGACGCTCAAGCACGTGGTGACGGAGGTGCGCAAGTTCATTGCGGCCGACCGCACGCCACATCTGAGTTTCCGGCTGGCCGGAGGCAACGCCGGCGTGGCCGCTGCCACCAACGACGCGGTCGATCGGGCCGAGGTGCAGATGCTGTCGGCCATCTTCGGTGCGATCGCGCTGCTGTGCTGGCTGACCTTCCGCAGCTGGCGGGCGGTGCTGTGCATCCTCGTGCCGTTGACCCTGGTGTCGATCCTGTGCAATGCGCTGATGGCCCTGCTGGGCATCGGCCTGAAGGTCGCGACGCTGCCGGTGATCGCGCTGGGCGTGGGTGTGGGCGTGGACTACGGCATCTACCTGTTCGAGCGCATGCAGCACGAGATCGAGGAGCGTGGGGCCTCCTTGCGCGAGGCCTTCTACGAGGCCATGCGCCAGCGCGGCACGGCCGCCGTGTTCACGGCCCTGACGATGTCCCTCGGCGTAGGGAGCTGGGCCTTCTCGGCGCTGAAGTTCCAGGCCGACATGGGAGTGCTGCTGGCCTTCATGTTCCTGGTCAATGCTCTGGGAGCGATATTCCTGCTTCCCGCGATGGCTTACTGGCTCGCCATACAACCCGCGGGCCCGTCCAAGACGGCCTACCGGCCTGCCCAAGCCTGAATAACTCGGATCAAGAAGTCTCTGCCGCCGCCAAGCAGGGCGCCCTGGCTTCCGGCCCGGGCGCCTGACTGCTGGACGCTTGTCGCGCAACCGGGACTGAGAGGGAAACCACACCATGAACCACGAAATCTGGATTCTGAGCGCCAGGCGTACCGACATTGGCGGCTTTGGCGGCCAGGGCATTGCAACGCTCCTCGAGCGAGCCTGAGGCAGGCGTCATGACGCAGATTCAGGACCTTTTCGGGCGCAACCGCCGCTGGGCCGACGAGACCGAGAGCCGGCGTCCCGGCTTCTTCTCGAGGCTGCTGGAGCAGCAGGCCCCGCAGTATCTGTGGATCGGCTGCGCCGACAGCCGCGTGCCGGCCAACGAACTCGTCGGCCTGCTGCCGGGCGAACTGTTCGTGCATCGCAACGTCGGCAACGTCGTGGTGCACTCGGACCTCAACTGCCTGTCGGTGATGCAGTTTGCGATCGACAAGCTGCAGGTCCGGCATATTCTCGTGGTCGGCCACTCCAATTGCAGCGGTGTGCGCGCCGCCCTGGAGGACATGCGCCTTGGCCTGGCCGACAACTGGCTGCGCCACGTTCAGGACGTGCGCAATCAGCACCAGGCTTGGCTCGACACCCTGCCCGCATGGCAGCGTGCAGATGCACTGTGCGAACTCAACGTACTCGAGCAGGTGCGCAATGTCTGCCAGACCACCGTCGTGCGCGACGCCTGGCAGCGAGGCCAGACCGTGCAGGTGCACGGTTGGGTCTACGGCTTGCATGACGGGTTGCTCAAGGACCTGGGCATGACGGTCGAGGGCGTGGAGGCAGTCGCGCCCGCATTCGAGGAGGCGCTGCAAGCCGTCAAGCGGCGCTATGCCGGGACCTGATGCGCCCCGGCGACTGCTGACAGCCCGACATGCCGGGCGTCTTCGCAAGCACCGGTCAGGCCGACAGACATGATCGGCCTACGAAGGAAGGAGAGCCTCCGGGAATCTAACCGCTGGAGAGGAACCTCCTACCGAATCCACGCCTGCCTCCCGCTCATGCCCCGCCGCACCAAGGACGCCGCCCAGCAGACCCGCCAGCAGATTCTCGACGCAGCCCGCCGCACCTTCTGCGAGCGCGGCGTGTCGGCCACGAGCCTGGCCCATATTGCGCAGGCCGCGGGCGTCACGCGTGGGGCGATTTACTGGCACTTCGAGAACAAGGAAACGCTTTTCCATGCAATGCGCGAGGAAGCGCTCCTACCTCACATCCACCACTTGGACAGCCTGCTGCTGGAAGACCAGCAGACGCCGCCACTCGAGCGCCTGCATCGCTTCCTGAGGCAACTGATTGAGCATTGGACGCGCTGCGAGTCGCTGCGCGAGGCGCTGGA
This sequence comes from Caldimonas tepidiphila, assembly GCF_003569765.1. Taxonomy (GTDB): domain Bacteria; phylum Pseudomonadota; class Gammaproteobacteria; order Burkholderiales; family Burkholderiaceae_C; genus Caldimonas; species Caldimonas tepidiphila. Next base: position 63,458 of record NZ_QXMG01000025.1, read on the forward strand.
GATCGTGGTGTTCAAGTGCGAGTACGTGGGTCCGATGTTGGGAGACATGGCCGGACACCTCTCTCACCATCGCAAGCTGGTCGCCACGCTGGAGCTGGTGCATCGCGAAGCGCAGCAGCGAGGCGATCTGCGCGGGGGACTGTCACCACATGCCGCAGCGCTGGAGACGGCCTCCTTCGTCGATGGTCTCGCCCGGCTGACGTTGCTGCAACTGCGCAATGACCGCCTGCTCGACGACCTGCACGAGATGATCGCGCTCCACGTGGGAAACCGGAGGCTGAGGCGTCGCGACCGCTAGAACGGGGGCGACGTGCATGGTGGCGATCAACCTTTGACGCTACGTGCTCGCTGAGGACGCCTTCGTCGACAACTTCGTCCACTACGCGGCCCTCGGCGCGCGGCCCCGACCGTGTGGACTGCCCTAGGGACAATGCCCAGATAGCGCTCTTTCCATGAGCGCCATCTGGGCTATCCTGAGGCGTTAGAACGCGTACTTGAGCACCAGCGACAGCTGATCGCGATCGGTCAGTTTGCGCTCGGTCTTCAGGTCGAGGCTGGCGTCGCCGAGGAAGGCGAGGTAGTTCACCCCGATCGAGAGGTTGCCGCCCTTGACGAAGGTAGTGCCCAGGCTCAGCCGCTTGTCGCCCTCGCCGCCGGTGCCACCGACCAACGAGCGCCCCTTGACCTGGTGCGCGAAGCTGATCGGGACGGTGAGGTCCCAGCCCTCCACGAAGCCGGGATAGCCCAGCACCGCCTGCAACGTGTAGGCGATTCCCTTGCTGGTCTTGAAGCTCAGCGTGTCGGACGCAGGAAAAGCGGCCGCCGCTGCCCCCAGGGCCTCGACGCCCGGTGCCTTGCGCGCCTCAACGTCGTTGACAATGACCGCCGACACCTCGCCAAGCAGCTGAAGCGACGTGATAAAGGGGACGCGGCCGACGTTGGCGAAGGCGTTGACGCTGGCCTGCGTGACATCAGCGCGGGTCGGGTTGGGGATCGTCGCACCAGTCGCCGGATTGACGACCGTGTTCACCAGCACCGGAGCGCCCTTCTTGTGCGTCAACTCGCCGGCCACCGCGACCTTGCCGAGCACCGTGCTGACCGTCGCGCCGAGCAGCTTGACGTCCTCGAAGTAGCGGATGCGGTAGGAGCCGTTACCGATTTGGTTGCCCGGGATGCCGAAGGCCGCGGGCGTAGCCGTCCCTGGCGTGAAGGCGTTGATCTCCGGAAGTGGCGTGCGATCGTGGAAGTTCAGGTAGTACAGGCCGACCTCGGTCTCGTCGGTCACGCGGTAGCGCGTGCCAATGCCCCACTGCCCCGTCTTGCCCGGCTTGATGTCCTCGCCTCTCGATCCGAACGAGCAGCCATTGAATCCAGAGAATGAACCCGGCACGGCTGGCAATGCAACGAAGGGCCCCAGGCAGACACCGCCGGGTCCGACCGCATCCGAGGTGTTGAAGTAGGAGCCTGGGGCCGGCGCCAGCGTGGGATGGAAGCCGAATTGCGCGTGGCTCAGGAGCGTCCATCGCGGCGTGACCTCGACAGCAGCCGAGATCTGGTCCTCTGGCAGCAGCACGTCCTTGGTCTCGGTTCCCGGGATGTTGGCCTTGGTCCCGTCGGCCGGTCCCTGGGCCAAGCCCATGCCGGGGTAGAACAACGCCTCGCCCCAGTTCACCACGTGCCGGCCCACGCGCACGGTAGCGCGACTGCTCTCGCCAAGCTTGAACGCGGTGTAGCCGTATGCGTCGAGGACGCGACTGTACCCGCCGTGATACCGCCGCGCGCCCTCGGTGAACTCGTTGAACGGCGCGGGCTTGTTGACGCGGTTCGGGTTGCTCGCTGCCGGGTCGTTGTCGTTCGTCCGGTGATAAGCGTCGTCGTAGAAGGTGCTGGCCGAGAACACCACTCCGCTGTCGCCCTTGGACAACTTGGTCTCGAGCAAGGCGGAAATTCGGTTGGCCGTCAGCGCTCCCTTGTCGAAGTTGTTATTGCCGTCATTGCCGCCGGCGTTGTTCACGGCCGAGGTGGCCGGTGCGCGGTAGGTCAGCAGGGGGTCCTGCGCCTCGGCACGGCCGGACAGCGTGTAGGTCGTCAAGACGCGCCAATCGAACTTGAGGCCGTTGCCGAATTCGACGGATTCGCCAGCGTGCGTGGACTGCGAGGCGCCGATCGCCAGCACGGCTGCCGCGAGCGGAGCAAGTTTGGGATTGAACTTCACTTTGTGGGTGTCCCTGTTCGTGGAATGTTCAAGTGCCGGCCGAGCGGGCCGCTTCGGGGGTGAACATGTCGGGCTTCAGGTCGCCCTTGTTGAGGACCGGGCCCGTGTCGCGCTCCTGGAACAGGTTGTAGCCGACGTATCCACCCGAATTGAGGTCGTGATAGAAGCTTGTGCCGGCCTGCCACCCTTGCATGTCGAAGGCGTAGTAGTGGTTGACGAAGGCGTACTGCCACAGCGTGCCGCGCGCGTCGTAGAAGTCGGACATCGCCGCCTGCCAAGTGTCCTCGTCAAGGAACAGCACGCGTTTGCCGTAGAGATGGCGGAAGCCATCCTTCAGCGAGCCTTCGACCACCCAGACACGGCGCAACTCCCAGCGGATGAAGTCGGGGTTGGGCACGCCTGGCTTGAGCAAGTCTGCGTACTTGACGGTCTTGCCATGCAGCTTGTACGAGTTGGCAGGCACGACCATCTCACGCTTGCCGATCAGCTTCCAGTTGTAGCGCTCAGGCGAACCGTTGAAGAGGCGGTCAGAATCAATCGTGATCTTGCCGCCGGTGCCGGCCATCGGCTGGTCGAAGCCGTACTCGGGCAGCTGGCGCACACGCCGGGTGCCGGGGTCGTAGTGCCAGGCGAGGCGCTTGTCCTTGCTGAAGTTGACAGGCTCGGCGGAAACAGCGATTCCCCCCTTCTCGCGCTCGGGCAACAGCGCGATGTTGCGGCTGTAGGCCATGCGGCCTTCGAGCGGCTTGTTGATCGCGTCGGGACCGTTCACCATGCCGAGGTTGGTGTTGCGGGCGCGCCCCCAGGAAATGTTGCCGTTGGAGAGCACGTTGGCGACGTCACGGACGACATCCTCGGTGAAGGCCCGGTACGGGAACATGTTGTTCATCAGGGCCTCGTTCCCGTCCTTTGGAATCGGGAACGGCACGGCGCCCTTGACCGCATTCTTGATACCCAATCCGCCATCCGAGAGTTCAGCGCTCAACGCGTTCGTCCTGGCCGCCTCGCACACCTCGTCGGGGTAGCGGAAGTCACGGCGCGTCGGGTAGACGTCGATCCGGAAGGCCTTGGGAAACTTGGCAAACACCGCTTTCTGGCCTTCCGAGAGTTTGGCGGCGTGCTGTGCGAGGTTCTCCGCGGTGATGCTGTAGAGCGGCTTGTCGGCCGCATAGGGATCCACCGGGTGCTGACCGACATGGGGCTTGTACTGGACGCCCGGCGGCGTTCCGAGCCACTTGCCGGAGAACTCCGGGATGGTCCCGTCCTTGTTGCCGGCCTTCTCAGCCCCTACGCAGGTGAGCTCCTTGCCGAGCTTCTCGGCCTCGCTGGGACTGACCTTGGCGATGGCCCCGCCGGCGAGCACCGAGCCTGCCGCAAGCGCCATCCATGAAATCCATCTCTTCATCGTTGTCTCCACGTTGATCTCGAGCCAGGATCGGGACCGACTCGGCTACACGACACGCGGTCGCCCGATGGTCGGAATGTTCGACGCCGGCAGCCACGGGCTCATCGTCCGATGGGACTAAGGGTGAGCGCGGGGATCGACAAGGCGGAGCAGGAACGGAACGCTCGGCAGGAAGCGAGCTCGCGAGGCTATAGAGATAGGGAAGGAAGACGAGGCTCTTCCGGTGAGCCAGCATGGCTGCCGGAGGGATTCGGGACGGGGAACGAGCGTTCCCCAGAGGGACTCCCGGTCGCGAATCCGTCAGCGCGGAGGCCGCGCCGGGCGGCACCGCGACGGGCGGTGCGAAAGAGAAGGGATCGGAGTGCCGCTCAGGTGTACTGACGCTTGATCTGGTTCTTGAGCAGCTTGCCGGTGGCGTTGCGCGGCAGCGGCCCGTCATGCAAATGGACCGCGCGCGGCACCTTGTAGGCCGCCAAGCGCTCGCGCACGTGCTCTCGCAGCTGCGCCTCGCTCGGTGACGCGCCGGGCAGCGGCACCACAACTGCGACCACAGCCTCGCCAGTGGTGTCGTCGGGCAGGCCGAATACTGCGGCCTCCTCGATGCCCGGATGCTGCAGCAGGCAAGATTCGATTTCCGCTGCGGCGATCTTCTCGCCACTGCGGTTGATCACGTCCTTGATGCGATCCACCACGTGCAGGAAGCCCTGCCCGTCAAGGTAGCCGATGTCGCCCGTGTGCAGCCAGCCCTCGCGCAGCGCGGAGGCGGTGGCCTCCGGTTTGCGCCAGTAGCCCTCCATCACCGTTACACCCCGCAGGCAGATCTCTCCCGGCTCCATAGGCGGCAGCGGCGTGCCATCCGGACCGACCACGCACAGCCCGATGATCGGCGACAGCAGGCCCGAGCTTCGCGGGTGCCGGCTGAAGATCTCGCCCGATGCCGCCGCAGCCACCCCGTTGCTCTCGGTCATGCCGAAGCCGATCCCAGAGAGCGAGTCCGGCCGGCGCTCCAGCAGCTCGTCGATCAACCGCTGCGGCAGCCCTGCGCCGCCGAAGCCGATGCCGGCCAAGCTGCCCGTGAGCGCCGGGTCGTCGAAGCCGGGCTGCGCCATCAGCTGCATCACCATCGAGGGTGCGCCGTTGAACTGCGTGATGCGCTCCCGCGCAATCAGCTCGATCGCCTGTGCGGGGTCCCAGCGGTGCATGAAAACCAGGCGGCGCCCGTGGCGCAGCGAAACCAGCAGCTGCGCATGCAAGCCGCTCACGTGGAACAGCGGCACCGCCGTCAGCGTGGCCGGCGCATGGCCACGCCGCAGCATGGCCTCGATCCGCGCCGGCGAGGTCATCGCCGTGAGCGCGCCGATGTAGTCGATGTTGAAGAGCGCCTGGCACACGGCTCTTTGGTTCGACAGCACCGCCTTGGCCTGGCTGCTCGCCCCCGAGGTGAACAGGATCAACGCCGGGTCCTGCGGCGACAGCGACACCTTCGGCGCGGCAGGTCCACCCTGCTGCACCAGGTCCTCGAAGGCCTGCACGCCGGGGGCCCTCGGCCCGTCTGCCAAGGAGATGGCCCTGCAGTCCAGCCCGTCGAGCTCGTCGGCCACGCGCGCGAGGCGGTCGACATCGCAGACCAGCAGGCGTGGCTGCACGTCTCGCAGCGCCGCGCACAGCTCGTCACGCAGGCCGAAGCTGTTCAGCGGCACCGGCACCGCACCGACCAGGACCGCCGCCGCGAAGGCCACGGCCCATTCGGGCCGGTTGCGCATTGCGATCGCGACGCGGTCGCCGGGCCGCAGGCCCAGGTCGTGGTGCAGGCGCCCGGCCAGGGCGTCGACCGCCGCAAAGAAGCGGTCGAAGCTCCAGCGGTCCTCCCCGTAGGCCATGAACTCGCGGCCTGCATGGACGCGGCCGGCCTCGATCAGCTCCGGCAGCGAGCGAAAGGCGTTGCGGTAGGCCGGCGCGCGGCCGCCGTGCAGATCTACGTCAACCAGCTCGAAAGGCGCACCGGGCGCGGTGAGCTGCCGGCGCACCGCGTCAAGATCAATGTTCGTCATGGGTCTCCTCCTTCTTCTAGAAGCCTTTCAGCCGAGCATAGCGTTCGCGGTGGAACACCGCGTCGCCCAGGCTTTGCTGCAGGACGCGGCCCCGCTTGAGGAACAGGCCCAGGTCGAACTCGTCGGTGACGCCAATTCCACCGTGCATCTGCACCGCTTCGTTCAGCAGCTTCGCGCAGAGCTCGCCGGCACGGGCCTTGGCCAGGCTCGCCAGCTGCGCGCGATCGGAGGCCTGGTCGTCGATCGCCTCCAGGGACGCCATCACGCAGCTCTGCAGCAGCTCCAGCTCCACGTACAGCCGCGCAGCGCGGTGCTGCAGCGCCTGGAAAGAGCCGATCGGCCGGTCGAACTGCACCCGCTCCTTGAGGTAGCCCAGCGTGCGCTCGAAGGCCTCGCGCAGCAGGCCGAGCGACTCGGCAGCCAGGCAGCAGCGCGCGCAGTCGAGCACCGCGTCCAGCGGTCCGAAGCCCTCGTCCGCGCGGCCAACCAGCGCCTGGGGCCCCACGCGCACGCCCTCCAGCCGCACACGAGCCGCGTTGCGGCTGTCCACCATGTGCGTGCGCTGCACCTGCACGCCCGGCAGCGCCGCGTCGACCAGGAACAGGCTCAGCCCCGCGGTCTCGCCGGGCCGGCCCGAGCTGCGCGCCACCACCAGCAGCTGCTGCGCCACGTGGCCGTCGATGACGAAACACTTCTCGCCGTCGAGCACCCAGTCGCCCGCCTCCCTGCGGGCGCTCAGGCGCACCGCGGCAGGGTCGTGCCGGCCGCCCTCCTCCAGCGCTAGCGCGAACAGCGTGCTGCCGTCGATGATCCGCGGCAGCCAGCGCGCGCGCTGCTCCTCGCTGCCGGCCTCTAGCAGCAGGCCGCCGGCGAGCACCACCGAGGCCAGCAGCGGTAGGGCCGAAAGCCGGCGGCCCGACTGCTCGAACACGGCGCCGAGGCCCTTGTAGCCAAAGTCGAGGCCGCCATGGGCCTCGGGCATCACGGCGGCGGTCCATCCCAGCTCGACCACCTCGCGCCACAGCCGGGGGTCGTGGCCCAGCGGATCGTCGGTGTCCCGCAGGCGGCGCAGCGCCGAGACCGGCGAGCGCGCCGTGAGGAATTCGGCGGCGGTGTCGCTCAACAGGCGCTGTTCTTCGTTCAGCAGCAGGCTCATGACATTCTTCTCCACGAACGGGCGTTCATTCCGGCAGGCCGAGCACGCGCTTGGCGATGATGTTGAGTTGCACCTCGCTGCTGCCGCCGGCGATCATGTAGGTCTTGGACAGCAGCCAGGCGCGGCAGACCTCGAGCTCGTCGCGCGTGAACTCCTCTCCCTCCCAGCCCAGCGCCCGCTGGCCCAGCAGCTGGGTGAGGAACTCGTACTTCGCGGCCTCCTGCTCGGTCTGCACCAGCTTCATGATGGCGGCCGGGCCGCTCACGTCCTGCCCTGCCAGCGCCATCTCCTTCACGCGCCGGTGCGTGAGCGAGAAGGCCTGCTCGTCCATCAGCAGCCGGGCCAGCCCGTCGCGCAGCACCGGCTCGCGCGGCGCGCCGTCCTCGTCGACCAGGCAGGCACGCGCCAGCGCCAGCGCGTCGTGGGAAGGCGCCGAGCCCTCGGTGAACTTGGACATCGCGGCGCGCTCGTGCTGCAGCAACTGCTTGGCCACCGCCCAGCCGCCGCCGCGCGGGCCCACCAGGTGACGCGCCGGAACCCGCACATCGTCGAAGAACACCTCGCAGAAGCTGGACTTGCCGCTGATCAGCTCGATCGGCTTGACGCTCACCCCCGGCGAACTCATGTCAATGAGCAGGAAGCTGATGCCTTCCTGCTTGCGCGCGCCGGCGTCGGTGCGCACCAGTGCGTACATCCAGTCCGACTGGTCGCCATAGGAAGTCCAGATCTTGGAGCCGTTGACGATGTAGGCCTCGCCCTCCTCGTCCTGGACATGGCGCGCCGAGGTCCGCAGGCTGGCGAGGTCGGAGCCGGCATTGGGTTCGCTGAAGCCCTGGCACCAGCGGGTGCGCCCCTGCATCATCGGGATCAGGTGCTCCCGCTTCTGAGCCTCGGTGCCGAACTCCAGCAGCACCGGCCCGAGCATCCACACACCTAGGTTGTACTGCGGCTGGCGGCAGCCCAGGCGAGCCATCTCCTGCTCCAGCACGCGCTGCCGCCGCGGATCGAGGCCGCCCCCGCCGTATTCCACCGGCCAGCCGGGCGCGAACCAGCCCCGGTCGCGCATGCGCTCGAACCACAGGCGCTGGTCCTCGGTCTGGAACTGCAGCTTCGAGCCGCTCCACACCATCTCCTCGGGCACGATGGGCCGGCGCATCGAGAGCGGGCAATTGGCCTCCAGCCACGCCCGCACCTCGGCACGGAATGCTTCCATCTCGTCGTTCATTCTGACTCCTTGGTCTCCCGGCCCGCCGCCAGGCCGAATCGGTAGCTGCCGTCCTCGTCCAGCACGCGGCGCACGATGCCCGCATGGCGCAGCCAGGACAAGTGGGCGATGGCCTCGCCTAGTGCCAGCATGTCGTCCATTGCGTGGCGCAGGCGGGGGAACAATTCCAGCATCGCCTCGAAGGCGGTGCAGGGCCCCTGTCTCGCCATCAGGTCGCGCAGCGCCTCAAACTGCTGCTCATGGTGCCGCCCAAGCTCCTGTACCCGTTCGTGCAGACCCCGGAAGACCCCTTGGTGCGACGGCAGTACCAGCGTATCGGGCGCGAGGCGGTCCAGGCGGTCGAGCGAGTCCAGCCACAGCTGCAATGGGTTGGCCTCGGGCTCGATCGCGGTCACGAGTACGTTGGAGGTGATGCGCGGCAGCAGCTGGTCCCCGGCGATGAGGATGCGGTCCGCCTCGCAGTACAGGCAGGCGTGCTCCGGCGAGTGCCCCTCGCCGATTACGACACGCCAGCGCCGTGCGCCGATCCGCAACTCCTCGCCTTCGCGCATGCGCACGAAGGACTGGGGCTGCGGCGGCAGGAAGGGATCGCGGCGCAGGGCAGTGAGCATGCGCTCCATGCGCTCCGCCGGCAGGCCCGAGCGCCGGTAGAACAGCGTCTGAGCGTCGGGCAGCGGGTCCGGCATGGGCACGGACAGCGTGCGCATCATGTAGTACTCGCCGTGCGTCATGTACAGCGGCACCCCGAAGCGCTCGCACAGCCAGGCGGCCAGCCCCGCGTGGTCGTAATGGAAATGGGTGCAGATCAGGCGCTTGGGGCGCAGGCCGTCGAGCCGCTCGCTGGCGACGCGCTCCCACAAGGCGCGCGCCTGCACGGTGTTCAGTCCGGTGTCCACCAGGGTCCAGCCGTCGTCCTCGCGTAGCAGGTAGACGTTGATGTGGTCGAGCGCCATCGGCATCGGCATGCGCAGCCACAGGATGCCCGGCGCCAGCTCGACCGTGGAGCCGTCGGGAGGTGGCGGCTCGAAGGGATAGTCCAGTGCCGCTGCAGCGCGTATTCGCTCAACCACGCAGCGCTCCTTCCAGCGCCTCGGGCGTCAGAGGGACGTAGCGCCGCGCCCGGTCGTCGCGCACGTACAGCGGGTCCCGCACGAGACGCGCGTCGTAGCCCTCGCGTTGCAAGTCGACCTTGCGCAGCTTGTAGTTGCCGGTCATGTCGGCGGCTGGTGCGATGCGTACGAACAGCGGGGCCGCGTAGCGCGGCAGCCGCCCGGTGCACAGCTGCCAGAAGGCCTGCGGGTCGAAGACGCGACCGGGCTGCAGCACGAGAGTGGCCATGCCCGCGCGGCCCTCGTGGCCGGGCACCTGCACGCCGTAGACCGTGATCGCGTCCAGGCCCGGCATGTCGCCCAGCACGTCGGCCACTTCCGTGGTCGAGACGTTCTCGCTTTTCCAGCGGAAGGTGTCGCCAATGCGATCCACGAACCAGCAGTAGCCGTCCTCGTCGCAGCGAAGCAGGTCGCCCGAGGACCACCACGCATCGCCCTCGCCGAAGACGTTGCGCAGGATCTTGGCCTCGGTGGCCTCGGCCGAGGTGTAGCCTTCGAAACGGCCACCGATCACTTCAGGATCGTTGTGAATGAAGCCGATGGCCTCGCCCACCTCGCCGGGGGCGCAGTGGATCATGAAGCCGCGCTCGTCGCGCACGTGGGTGCCCGCCTCGAGGTCGTAGCGCACCAGGCGCAGGTTGGTTCGCTCCCAGAAGGGCACGCGCCCGCAGGAGCCGACGCGGTTGTCGAGGTTGATCGTGTTGGTGTTCGCCTCGGTGGAGCCCCAGCCCTCGTAGATGTGAAAGGCGCCGAAGCGGGCGACCCACTGCTCCCAGACCTCCGGCGCCAGCCCGGCGCCCACCATCTTGCGCAGCGAGTGGTGGCGGTCGTCGGGCCGGGCCGGCTCGGTGAGCAGGAAGCGGCAGATCTCACCCACATACTGGCAGGCGGTAACGCCGTGGCGGCGCACGTCGCTCCAGAACTCGCGCCGGCTGAACTTGCGGCGCAGCAGCAGGCTCGCACCGGCCGCGATGGCGGTGGACGCTGCCGACAGAGAGGCCGCACCGTGATAGAGCGGCAGGAAGCAGTAGAAGCAGTCCTGCATGCGAATGTCCATCGTCACCTTCATCACGTCGCCGGTGATCAGCCAGCGCGCGTGGCTGATGATGGCCGCCTTCGGCAGGCCGGTGGTGCCGGAGGTGAAGATGTGAAGAGCCGGCATGCCGGCCAGCAGGCCCTCCCGCCAAGCGGCCGGCGGGTTGTCGCTTTCGGCGGCGGCGGCCAGCGCCTGCAGGTCCAGGCTGCACAGCGCACACAGTTTTTCCGGGGCCGGTCGCTCGGCGTCGGGCCAAAGCCAGCAGTCCAGCCCTGCGGGCAGGCCCGGCGTCGCTTCGAGCAGCGGCAGGCATTCCTCGCCCACCACGATGCGGCGTGCGCCGGTGGTCTCCAGCGCGTGCAGCAGCGGCCGGCCGCTGACGTTGGTGTTCAGGAAGGCCACGACGGCGCCCAGCTTGGCTAGGCCGAGCCAAGCGAAGAAGAAGCCGGGGCGGTTCTCCATGCACAGCGCAACCACATCACCGCGACGCACGCCGAGGGCGTGCGCCGCATGGGCGACCTGGTTGGCGCGGCGGTTCAGTTCCGCATAGCTGTAGCGTTCCTGGGCGTACAGGAGACAGGGCCGGTCGGCGAACTCGCGCGCGCTGTCCTCGACACGCTCGGCCACACCGTAACGCTGCGTGGCGCGGTGGCGCGCGCTCGCCTCGGCGCGGCGGTCGAGCTTGGCCTGCGTGACTTCGCGCGGTACCAGGGGGAGGGCTGTCCTCACGTCTGCTCCTCGGTTCTTCAGCGCAGCGGCCGGGGCAGGCCCAGGCCGAACTGTGCAATCAGCTCGCGCTGGATCTCGTTGGTTCCCCCACCGAAGGTATTGATGGTGGAGGCGCGTATCTCGTACTCCAGCTCGCCCAGCAGCAGTGCGGCACTCGACCCGGCGCGCACCAGGGCGCTTGCGCCGACGATGTCCATCAGGCGGCGCAGCACCTCGATCACGCCCTCGGAGCCGTAGACCTTGGTGGTGGAGGCGAGCGCCACGTCCATGCCGCCGGCCTCGAGCTCGGCCGCGATGCGGAAGTTGATCGTGCGCATCGCCTCCAGCCGCGCGTAGCACTCGGCCAGGCTGCGCCGCACCCAGGGCTGGTCGATGGCGCGCCGGCCCTGCTCGTCGCGAGCCTTGGCCCACAGCAGCACCTTGCGGAAGGGGCCGAAGACCTTGTCCGACCAGGAGCCGAGCCCCAGCCGCTCGTGGTTGAGCTGCGCGGTGATCAGCTTCCAGCCGCCGTGCAGCTCGCCCACCAGCAGGTCGGCGGGGACCTCGACCTCGTCGTAGTAGGTCGCGGCGGTCATGTTGCCCACCGTCTCGATGGTCGTGTGCGAGAAGCCGGGGGACCGGGTGTCGACGATCAGGATCGAGACGCCCTTGTGGCGTGCCAGCTCCGGATGGGTGCGCGCGGCCAGCCACACGTAGTCGGCCGACTCGGCACCCGAGGTCCAGAGCTTCTGGCCGTTGACGACGAAGCGGTCGCCTTCCAGCCGGGCCTGCGTCTTCAGCGCCGCGAGGTCCGAGCCGGCGCCCGGCTCCGAGTAGCCGATGGCGAAGACGATCTCGCCGGCGGCGATGCCGGGCAGGAAGCGCTGCTGCTGCGCCGTGGAGCCGTGCTCCATCAGCGCCGGGCCGACGGTGCTGATGGTCACGAAGGGCAGCGGCGCGCCCGCGATGTTGGCCTCCTCGAAGAAGATCAGCTGCTCGGTGGCCGCGTAGCCTTGGCCGCCGAATTTCTTCGGCCAGCCCACGGCGAGCCAGCCGTCCTGGCCCATCTGCCGGATCACGCGCCGGTACTCGGCGCCGCCTTCCGCGCCGCGCAGCGCCAGGCGCAGCTCGGGCGTCATCAGCGCGTTGAAGTAGTCGCGCACCTCCAGGCGGAGGCGGTGCTGCTCGGGGGTGAGATCGACGAACATGCGCTCTCCCCTTTCAGGCCTCGCCCAGCACCAGGCCGCTGGTCGGGACGCCCGTGCCGGCGGTGACGAGCACGTTGTGCACGTCCGCCACCTGGTTCACCGCGTCGCCGCGGACCTGGCGCACCGCCTCGGCGATGCCGTTCATGCCGTGGATGTAGGCCTCGCCGAGCTGCCCGCCGTGCGGGTTGATCGGCAGGCTGCCGCCACGCGCGTGCTCGCCGGCGCGGATGAAGTCCTTGGCTTCGCCGCGCGGCACGAAGCCGAACTCCTCCAACTGGGGCAGCACGAAGGGCGTGAAGTGGTCGTAGATGACGGCCGTCTGGATGTCGGACGGCGTCAGCCCGCTCCCCTGCCACAGCTGGCGAGCCACCAGGCCCATCTCCGGCAGGCCGGTGATGTCCTCGCGGTAGAAGGAGGTCATGATCTGCTGCCCGTCGCTGATGCCCTGCGCCGCGGCCTTGATGACCACCGGCTTGCGCCGCAGGTCGCGGGCCCGCTCCGTCGAGGTGATGACCATCGCCACCGCGCCGTCGGACTCCTGGCAGCAGTCGAGCAGGCGCAGCGGCTCGCAGATCCAGCGGCTCCTCTGGTGATCCTCCAGCGTGATCGGCTTGCCGTGGAAGAAGGCGGCGGGGTTAGTGGCCGCGAAGTCGCGCGCCGCCACCGAGACGCGGCCGAAGTCCTCGCTCGTCGCGCCCCAGCGGTGCATGTAGCGCCGCGCGAACATGCCCACCCAGGCGGCGGGCGTGTGGAAGCCGTGCGGCATGTACCAGCCGTAGTTGACGTTCTCGAAGATCGGCGTGGAGGCGAAGCCGTAGCTGCCGCTGCCGAAGCGGTACCAGCTGCGCTCGTTCATCGCGCGGTACACGACGACGGTGCGGGCCACGCCGGTGGCCACCGCCATCGCGGCGTGCAGCACCGGGGCGCAGGCCGCGCCGCCGCCGTGCGGGATCTGCGAGAAGAAGCTGACCTCCTTGGCCCCGAGCAGTCGGGCGATCTCGTACTCGGGCACCTTGTCGACCGAGTAGGAGGAAAAGCCGTCGACCTCCTCGGGGGCGATGCCGGCGTCCTCCAGGGCCTGCAGCGTGGCTTCCATGGCCAGCCGCAGTTCGGTGCGGCCGGAGTTCTTCGAGAATTCGGTCGCGCCCAGGCCGACGATGGCGGCGCGTCCGGAGAGGGGTGTAGATTGCATAATGTCTCCTGCTCGCGCTTCAGGGCAGCCGCACGCGCACCGTGCCGCTGACGTGGTGGCCCATCGAATTGCGTCCCTTGAGCGTCACCTCGACGCTGCGGTCCTCCTCGCGCCGGTCGGTCACCGAGCCGGCGAGGCGCATCGTGTCACCGGGGTAGTTGGGCGCGCCCAGCCGGATCTTCAGGTCGTGCAGCAGCCCCTCGGGGCCGCACCAGTCCTCGACGAAGCGCTGCACCAGCCCGTTGGTCGTCAGGATGTTCATGAAGATGTGCGGCGAGCCCAGCGCGCGCGCCGCCTCCAGGTCGTGATGCCCGGGGAAGTAGTCGCGCGTGGCGATCGCGCCGCCGGCAATCAGCGCCACGGTGATCGGGATGGACAGCTCGGGCAGTTCGTCACCCAGCCGGGTGTCATCAAAGCGTCGGGTGGTCTTCGGCGAGGTCATATTTCCATCCCAGGTTGTCGTTGTCGGCCAGCCAGTCGCCCAGCCGGGCCAGGTGGTGTTCGCTGCCTCCGAGCGCGACGGCCAGCGCGCGGCTCCAGTAGAGAAAGCGGTGGATGTGGAAGCTCACGTCCACGCCCATGCCGCCGTGCACGTGCTGCGCCATGTGGCCGGCGCGGTGTCCCAGCTCGCAGGCCAGCACGCGCGTCGCGTGCGCGTGGGGCACCCCGCCCAGGCCGGCGTCAAGCCGGTAGACCAGCTGCCACAGCGAGCTGCGCAGCGCCTCCAGGGCGATGTAGCCGTCGGCCATCTGGCCCGCCACCAGCTGGAAGCTGCCGATCGGGCGGTCGAACTGCTTGCGTTCCTTGAGGTAGTCCACCGTGCGGGCGAGCTGCTGTGCGGTGACGCCGAGCTGCAGCGCGGCCAGGCAGGCCAGCGCGCGCGGCTCGATCCAGCCGGCCGCCTCGGGCGGCAGCACCGCCGCTTCGTCCACTGGCAGCGCGTCAAAATGCAGGTCGGCCACACCGAGGTGGTGCTGGCTCGTGCCCTCGACGCGGCGCACCCGGTCGAGCTCGGCCAGCAGCAGGCGCGGGCCCTGTCCGTCGTCGGCGGCCAGCAGCGCCCAGCGCGCCTGGCCGCCCAGGGGAAGGGCGTGTACCGTGCCCTCGGCCGTCCAGCCCCGCTCGCTGCGCTGCAGGCGCAGTCCGGCGCCGCGGGGCGCTGCGAGCCCCGACAGCGACAGGGTCAGCAGCTGCCCGCCCTCCATCACCGGCCGGAGCACCCGGTCGCGCAGGGCCGCGTCGCCGAAGCGCGCGAGGGTGGCCGCCGCGAGCTGCTGCTCCCACAGCGGCACCAGGGCCAGCGCCCGCCCCTGCTGTTCGAGCACGCACATCAGCTCGGTCAGGCCGAGGCCCAGGCCGCCGTCGGCCTCCGGGACCAGCACGCCGTGCAGGCCGGCGGCCAGGCATTGCTCCCAGAGCGCCTGCATGAAGGGCCGGCCCGAGGCGTCGTGCTCGCGCAGCTGCTCGTCGCCGCAGTAGTCGGCGAACAGGGCCTGCGCGCTCTCGCCGAAGGCGCGTTGTTCTTCGCTGAAGCTGAAGTCCATCGCGCCGTCCTTAGTGGGCCACCGGCCGGAACTGCGGCAGGACCAGCTCGCCGTCCACGCAGTTGAACTCGACCTGCACCGGCTGGCCGATGCGGACCTCCTCCGGATTCAGGCCCACGAGCTGAGCCACGAGCCGCGTGCCCTCCTCCAGCTCGATCAGGCCGATCGGGTTCGGGTGCTCGAAGGGCGGCACCTCCGGGTAGTGCATCACGACGAAGGAGTAGACGGTGCCGCGGCCCGAGGCCTGCACGGTGTCCCATTCGAAGCTGTGGCAGTGGGGGCAGACCGGCCCGGGCGGGTGGCGCAGCCGGCCGCAGCCGCTGCAGCGCTGGATCAGCAGCTTGCCTTCGCGCACGCCGTCCCAGAAGAAGCGGGTGTCGTCGCTGATGCCCGGCGCGGGGCGCCGGATCGCGGGCTTCGTCGCCTCGGGCGGGGCTTCTTCGGCCTTCGGCCGCTCGGCGGGCCGGAACTTGAAGACGCGGAACAGCAGTTGCCCCACCTTCTCGTCGGGCGCGTCGTCCTTCTGCGCGAAGTAGCTCATCACCAGCGTGACGAAGTAGCCGGTGCCCAAAGCGGTGGTCTTCTGCTCGCCCACCGCGTCCAGGCGGGTGGTGTAGTAGAGCCGCTCGCCCATGCGCAGGTAGCGCGCGAACTCCAGCTCGGAGTTCACCGCCACCACCGCCGGGAAACCCTGGGCCTCGATCAGCTTCAGCGCCTCGTAGGGGTTCTCGTCGGTCGAGCCGGGCGGGTAGTTGTTCATGTGCAGCCCGGGCTCGCACCAGGACTGCAGCATCGCCGGCGGCGCCACTAGGCCGCCGTGAACGGAGGCGGCGGCGAACTCGGGGTCGGTGTAGACCGGGTTGGTGACGCCCATCATCTCGCACCACTGGCGCGCCATCGGCGCGTTCACCGGATCCCAGGCATGGACGTGGCCGTACTCCTTGCCCACCAGCGCCCGCACCTCCTTCATCCAATCGGGTTCAACCACGAACATGCTCCTTGTGTTGTGCGGCCTGCGCAGCCGCCAGGAAGGCCGGCTTCTCGCCGCCGCCGTGCAGCAGCAGGTTGCTGCCGCTGATGTAGGCTGCGCGCGGCGAAGCCATGAAAAGACAGGCCTGCGCGACGTCGGCCGGCTCGGCCATGCGGCCCGCGGGAATCGTCCCTGCCACCGCTGCGATGCCTTGCTCGTCGCCGTAATGCAGGTGCGACTGCTCGGTGCGCACCAGGCCCGGGCTCACCACCGCCACGCGCACCCGGGGGCCCCACTCCACCGCGAGCGAGGACGCGAGACTCAACACCGCCGCCTTGGCCGCGCCATAGGCGGCCGTGCCGGGCGAAGGCCGCAGCGCGCTGACGCTGCCGATGAAGAGGATCACCCCCCCGTCCGCCTGCCGCTGCATCACCGCGTTCGCGGCCTGGGCCGCATGCAGCGGCGCCAGCAGGTTCAGGCGGATCACGCTCTCGTGAAAGCGCGGGGACGCGGAAGCCGCCTCCGCTGCAGGACTGCCCCCGGCGTTGTTCACCAGCACGTCGAGCCGCCCGTGGCGCTGCACGATCTGATCCATCAGTGCGCTCAGTGCGCCCGCCTCGCGGACGTCGCACGCAATGAAGGCAGCGCGGCGCCCCTGTGCCTCGGGCAGCGTGTCCGGCTCGTTGCGGCCGCACACTAGTACCTGGGCTCCGGCGGCCAGGAAGGCTTCGGCGATACCGCGGCCTATGCCCCTCGTGCCCCCGGTCACAAGGACCACCCGTTCCTTGAATTCGGCTTCCATGCTTGCAGCCTCGTCGTTGTGTTCGATCTGCTTGCAAATCTAGAGACCGGATGGAAACGCGCCTACGTCCGAAAGGACGATGCCTCCCGCCCTCCCCGGATCGAGCATCACGCCCATCCATCCGACGAGAACCCTATGAGCGAGCTGCCTTCCGATGCCGAATCCGCCCCCCCTGAAGTCTTGGTCTCGTATGAGGGCGAGGGCGTGGCCCTTGTACGCCTGAACCGTCCCGAGGCGACCAATGCGTTGAGCCTGACGCTGCAGGCGCAGCTGGGGAAGGCCTTCGAGGAGCTGTCCGCCGATGCGCGGGTACGCGCCATCGTGCTGACCGGCGGGCCGCAGGTGTTCGCCGCCGGTGGCGACATCAAGGGTCTACTCGAGGCCGGGCCGGTTGAGATCCTGCAGCGCCACACCGAGCGCGTGTGGGCGCCCATCGAGCGCTGCCCCAAGCCCGTCATCGCGGCCGTGTGCGGCTATGCCTATGGCGGGGGCGCGGAGCTGGCCATGCACTGCGACATCATCGTGGCTGGGCAGGGTGCGAGCTTCGCGCAGCCGGAGATCCGAATCGGGATCATGCCCGGCATCGGCGGCACCCAGCGGCTCGTGCGTGCGGTGGGCAAGTTCAACGCCATGCGCCTGCTGTTGACCGGGAGGCCCGTCGGTGCCGAGGAGGCGCGCGTCATGGGCCTGGTGAGCCTAGTGGTGCCCGATGAGCAGGTCCAGGACGAGGCCCTGAAGATGGCGCGCGGCATCGCGGCCATGCCGCCGCTGGCGGCGATGCAGATCAAGGAAGTCGTGCTGGCGGGCGTGGACGCGTCGCTGGAGGCGGCGCTGATGCTGGAGCGCAAGGCCAACCAACTGCTCTTCGCCACGCGCGATCAGAAGGAAGGCATGCAGGCCTTCATCGACAAGCGCAAGCCGAGGTTCGAAGGCAGGTGAGCGTGAAACCGGCTGCGAGTCACCGGTTTCGGAGGCCGCCTGCTCAGAAGCGGGTGGGCCTCGTCATGGCATCGATGCCGCCGTCGACATAGAACTGAGCTCCATGAACGTAGCTGGCCTGCGCACTCATCAGGAACGCGATCACCGCAGCGATCTCCTGGGGCTGAGCACGACGTCCGAGCGGTGCGACGAAGTCACGGATTGCGGGTCCGTAGCGAGGGTCGTCCAAGCCTGCTTGCAGCAAGGGCGTCTCCACCGCGCCGGGCGCCACGCTGTTCAGACGTACGCCCGCCTTCCCCCATTCGACAACACGGCGCCGCACTGCCACCGTCAGCGCATTCTTCGAACTAGCATAGGCCAGCTGTCCGCTCTTGGGGCCGGCGGCCGCAACCAGGGCCTGCACCTTCGCCTCATCCCCCGCCTCGAATGCCGTCGCCAGGGGATTCTGGTCCCAAGCAAGATGCGACGCCGCGACCGAAGAGATGACGACCGCCGCAGCATCTTGTCCCCGACGCAAGGCCGGCAAGAGGCCATCGAGGATGGAGAGCGCACCGAAGTAGTTGACCGAGGCCACCTTGCTCACCGGTTCTGTCTGCGGCCCCAAACCTGCGCACAGCACCAACCCGTCGAGGCGGGCGCCGCAGCATGCCTGTACCGCGCCCAGAGCACGGGCCCGTCCTTCCGGAAAGGAGAGGTCAGCCTCGATCTCCGCATGAGCCAGGTCAATGCCTATCACTGTATGTCCTGCGGCTTCGAGGACTGCCCGGGTGGCTGCGCCGATCCCCGAGGCTGCGCCGGTAATGACGGTGGTGGGCATTGCTGTGCTCCTTGTCGTTGAATGGATCGCTCATTGGGCCGTGATCCAGGACCCGCCCGGCACTTGGCATGACGGGTCGCAGACATCAGATCCGAAGTTCCGATGTTTCTCGACCTGCAAACGGACGATGCTCGCGGAGGTTCTTTCACAATAGCAGGGTGCAGGCAAAATCAAACCGGGGCAGCGAGCCTGCTGGTGAGGACCCGCGTGCTCGTGTGCACCCAGGCGATGCTGGCCGCTCCCGTGCCCCACTCCCGGTTGGGCGGCTTGAGCAGGATCGGCACGGCTGTCACCGCGCCGAAGCCCAGCGAGGCGATCGCCAGCGCGAGCGCCGCGAGCCACCAGCC
>NZ_KZ983960.1:0-46273 GCF_003569765.1 Caldimonas tepidiphila
ATAACTCCGCCCGGGGTCAGGGGAAGCTCCCCCTCAATTCATTTGTGCAACAGAGCCGTTTCCGCCCCCGGGGCGAATCAAGCTTCCCGCGGGTCTCCCGCGCGCTCGAGCGCGCTCAGCAAGTCCTGCGGGTGCAGCATCGCCTCGCGCACGCTTCGCGCCGTTTCGTACTGGTGCAGCACCGGGTGCATTCGCGAAGCGGTCGAGAGCGCCTCCCACACCGGGGCGAGCGCCTCGGGGTCCTGTGGGCCGCTGCGCAGGGATTCCCGGGCGAACGCGACGCTCGCGGGTTCGGCGAGCAGCATGGCCTTGCCGGCGGGGCTCAGCAGCGGCACCTGCGGTTCGGGCGGCGCCGTGCAGCAGTAGCCGACCGCTGGCGGCAGCGAATCGCCCGCCCGGGGCTGCAGCCTGCGGAGCGAGGCGCCGGAAAGGTGCACCACGCCCTCCGGGGACGCGAAGGCGTACTCCGCATCGGCATGCGCTTGCGCGAGCCGGTGCAGGCCGCGGACCAGGCGCGGGAAGTCGGACGCGGCGGCCGCCGGGGAGGCCTTGACCTCGGCGAGAAGCACGATCTCGGCCGCGCCGCCCGCCTGCGGCTGCCGCACGATCGCGGCATCCCACTCCTCCTTCGCCTTGTCCGTCGCGCCGGGGAAGCCGCCCGGGGTGCGCAAGCCCTGCACGACGCGGTAGCGGACCGGTACCGACTGCCGGCGGCCCAGCAGCTCGGCCATGGCCTGGAAGGCCTGCACGGTGCATGTCTCGGCGTCGGCGCCCAGCCGGGCTGCGGCGCGTCCCCTGGCGGCGGCGGCCTCGCTGCCCGCGAGCGGTCCGCGGCGCGCGCAGAGCGCGCGGTAGCGCTGCACCGCCTCGCGCGCGAGCAGGGCCTGCCCCCGCTCCAGCCGCTCGAGGCCCGGGCTGGCCCGGAGCGCCTCCAGCGCGGCGCGCAAGCACGCGTCCTCGAGCGACTCCTGCTGCGCAGTCAGCTGTCCGAGCGCCCGCTTCAGCCCGCTCCACGAGCCGGCTGCGGCGAGGGCGTGCAGGCGCGACAGCGCCTCCCGCATGGCGCCAGGCGCCATGCGGTGCAACTTGCCGGGATGGGCGATTGCGTCGATCGCCAGGCGGACGGCGCGCAGGTCGGCGGCGGCCTGCGCGGCCAGCCGTACATGCTCGTCGACCTCGGCCTCCTGCGCCCTCAGCACCAGCGCCTGGAAGGCCGGGTCGCCGCCCGAGGGGCGCAGCGCCGCGCCGATCAGCTGCGCGAGGGCCGCGATGAACAGTTGCCTCACTTCCGCGCCGGCCGGCGCCGCCTGCTGCCGTGCGACGCGCGCGGCCTCGATCGCGAAGGCGAGCGCGGTCTCCGCGTCGCGCGAGCCGGCCGCGCCGATGTCGACGGGCAGGGGCGGCATCCGGTAGCGGCGCGGTGCGGCACGCAGGGCCGCGAGAAGGAGGAGGTCGTCGTGCTGCAAGCCGGTGCGAAGGGATTCGGGAATGCGGTGGAGCGTCCGGCAGATGATAGGCCGGAGCCGCTCCTGCGGGGCAGCGCGGCTCCGGGGGCGAGCCGCCCGGGCGCCATGGCGTCGTCGGCGCCGCCACGGGCGCCGGACCGGCCTGCGGGTCCTCAGGCCACCAGCTTCCTCAGCGCCTCGACGAGGGCGGCCGCCTCGTCGGCCGCGGACGCGTCGATCTCGGACGCGAGCCGGCCCGAGAGGCCGGCGCGGCGGTAGCTCGCCCGGTGGCACAGCATCCCGAGGACGGGGAGCTCGTAGGCGGCCAGCGCCTCCCGCAGCATCGCCTCGTCCTCCCCGGCGTCGATGTCGCAGCCGACGAAGGCCGCGCGCGCCGGGCTGTTGGACTTCACGAAGCGCACGGTGGCCTGCAGGTTGACCAGGTCGCAGAAGGACGCCCTCACGGGAATCACGATCGCGTCGGCTGCAGCGAGCGTGGGCAGGATCGAGGGCTCGATCCCCGGCGGGCAGTCTGCCACCCAGTCCAGGCCGTCGTGCCGGGCAAGCGAATGCAGGGGCTGGCGGCGCCCGAGCCACTGCGTGGCGGTGGCCAGCGGATCGAGGTCGCGCAGCGGGACGCCGAGCAGCACCGAGAGCATCACCGCGACCGTCGTCTTGCCGGCGCCGCCCTTTTCGTTGTAGACCGCGATTCTCATTGCTGCTCCACAGGCCGACCGTGACCTTGGAGGCATTATCCGGCCGCCGCATGGCGATGCCGATCGGGCGTGCCGGGCTCTGCCAGGGGCCTTGCAGAGGGGAGGGGCCCGGAGCCGCCGCGGGGCCTCGCGTGCGTGGCCGAGCCTGCGGCGCGCTGTCGCCGGGCGCCTCAGCCCAGCAGCACGGCGTGCCGCCCGCGCAGCAGGGCAGCCATCTCGGGCGCCGGCACCGGCCGGCCGAACAGGTAGCCCTGGGCCTCGTCGCAGCCCATGGCGCGCAGCATCGCGGCCTGGCCCGGGGTCTCCACGCCCTCGGCCACCACGCTCAGCCCGAGCGCCTGTCCCATCGAGATGATGGCGCGCGCGATCGCCGCGTCGTCGGCGTCCTCCGCGAGGTCGCGCACGAAGGAGCGGTCGATCTTGAGGATGCTGACCGGGAAACGCTTGAGGTAGGCGAGGCTCGAGTAGCCGGTGCCGAAGTCGTCGATCGCGAGGCGCACGCCCATGCCGCGCAGCGCGGCGAGCGTGTCGCGCATCTGCCCGGGGTCCTGCATCATCACGCTCTCCGTGAACTCGATCTCCAGCCGGCGGCCGCTCAGCCCGCGGGACGCCAGGCAGTGGCGCACGTGCGCCAGCAGCCGCGCGGCGTCGCGCATCTGGCGGCCCGAAACGTTGACGGCCACCGGCACCGGCGGCAGCCCGGCGTCCTGCCAGGACCGCGCCTGCCGGCAGGCCTCGGCGATCACCCATTCGCCGATCGGCACGATGAGCCCGTTCTCCTCGGCCGCCGGGATGAAGCGGGCCGGCGGCACGAGTCCCTGCGACGGGGAGCGCCAGCGCAGCAGCGCCTCCATGCCGACGATCTCGCCGGAGGCCAGCGCCAGCCGCGGCTGGTAGTGCAGCTCGAACTCGCCCCGCTCCAGCGCGAGCCGCAGCGCGCCGGCGAGCGCGAGCTGCGTCCGCGCGTGCTCGCTCATGCTGCAGGCGTAGTGGCGGGACAGGTTGCCGCCCTCGTCCTTGGCGCGGTACATCGCGGTGTCGGCGTTCTTCAGCAGGCTGGCGAGGTCCTCGCCGTCGCGCGGGAAGAGGGCGACGCCGACGCTCGCGTTGACGAACAGCGTGTGCCCGTCGACGGTCACCGGCTGCTCGACGCAGCGCAGGATCTTGTCCGCGACGCGGTCCACGTCGGCCGGCCGCTTCAGCCCGCCCAGCAGCACGACGAACTCGTCGCCGCCGAGGCGGGTGACGGTGTCGGTTTCCCGCACCGTGCGGAGCAGCCGTGCCGCGACGACCTTGAGCAGCTCGTCGCCGAGGCCGTGGCCGAAGCTGTCGTTGATGTGCTTGAAGCGGTCGAGGTCGAGGAAGAGCAGGGCCAGCAGTTCGCCCGCGCGACGCGATTGCGCCGCCATGTGCTGCACCTTCTCGGCCAGCAGCACCCGGTTGGGCAGGCCGGTGAGCGCGTCGTGCGTGGCGAGGAACTCGATGCGCGCGGTGTGCTCCTCCAGGCGCTCGCGGTACTCGATGCTCGCCATCGCCTGCCGCGTGAGCGGCGCGAAGCGCTCCAGCGTGGCGACATGGTGCTTGTCGAAGAACGCGCGCCGCGAGTGGGTGAACACCAGCACGGAGCAGCGCGCGCCGGCGTGCAGCGGCACGTGCAGCGCCGAGCGCGGGCGCTGGTCCCCCGCGAGCGGCTGCGCCTGCCATTCCGGCACCGCGGCGACGTCGAACACGGCCACGGTCTTGCCGGACAGCACCCGCTGCAGCATCGCGGCCGGCTGCCAGCGCGTGCCGTCGAAGGCCGGGTGGGTGGACTCGGTGACCTCGAGCCCGCCCCCGGGGCACTCCTGCATTAGGAAGGCCTCCTCGAAGGGCGCGAAGCGCTGCAGCACGGCGGTGAGCGCCGCGAACACCTGGCGCTTGTTCTGCGCCTGCGTGAGCACGCGCAGGCCCTCGAGCAGCGTCTCGGTCTGCAGCCGCATCTGCCGCTCGTGATCGCGGGCGCGGCCGAGGTCGATCAGCGCCTCGCGCAGCTCCTCGGCGGAGCGGTTCTCGCCGGCGAAGGCGCCGCTCATCGCGCCCCCCGCGAGAACACCAGCGAGGAGATCATCAGGTTGCCGTGCACGCTCTGCCGCGAGGCCACGCTGCCCTGCTCGCCGAAGGTGAAGGTGCCGAGGAAGGGCCGACCGTCCAGCGACCGGTTCAGCCCCTCGACGACCCGGGCCATGTCGTCCCGCACGGTCAGCATGCAGCCGCCGCAGTACACCACCAGCGCGCCCTCGAGGTCGCCGCGCGGCAGGCTCTCGAACTCGAGCGCCGCGTCGGTGACCCGTGCGGCGCGCGTCAGCAGGCTGGCCGGCGAGCCCTGCATCAGCACCACCTCCTCGCCCGCCTCGACGCGGGTGAACAGGCTGAGTGCGCCGCCGGGAAGCACGGCGTCCGGGTGCGAGAGCTTGTAGACCGGGATGTGGCCCACGGTGCCCGCGACCCGCCCGAGCGGATACAGCGAGGTCGAGGGCAGGATGACGCCGCCGGCCAGTGCGTCGCGGATCAGGCCGCCGGTCCACTCGTCGTACACCTCGGCCGCGGGCCGCCCGTCGATGCGGTGCAGCACGCGGCCCTGCGCCTCGGTGATGCGGCCGCTGCAGTGCGTCGGCGAGTAGCCGCTCTGGAAGGAGGAGGCGCAGCGCAGTCCGGTGTAGAGGACCGTCACCACCACGCCGCTGCGCAGCCAGGCGTCGCGCGTCAGCAGGCTCCAGCGGCCGGCCACGCCGTTGTCGGCGCAAGTGCCGCCGAGCACCGGCACCGCGTCGCCGAGCACCTGGCGCAGGCCCTCCAGCACCTCCTCCTCCTGTCCCGGCGAGGCGCTGATCCACACCAGGTCCGGCAACTCCCCCGGCCGCCCGGCCTGCGCCAGGGCACGGTCGAGCGCGCCGATCGCGGCCTGCCGGGCGTCGGGCAGCAGCGGCCCGATCCCGACCCCGACCGAGGCCTCGGCATCGGCATCGGCCAGGCCCCACAGGCCGAGCGCGCGGCCGTCGTCGCCGTGGTAGCCCTCCTCGGTCATCACGCCGAGGCAGCTCGAGGCGCCGTGCACGCGCACCGACGCCGGCAAGGCCTCCAGGGCTGCGAGCAAGGCGTCGGGTTCGTAGGCCTCGGTGTGGCAGACGAGCAGCAGGGACGGGTCGGTGCCCAGCCGGGCACGAAGCCGCGCGTAGGCGCCGGCGAAGGCCGGCAGGGCCTGCTCATTGGTGCTCCACGCAGTGGCGATCCTCATCACGCTGTGTCGCGCCGGGCGGGCGCGTCCTTTTTCGTACGACTGATCGGATTTCGGCCCTGCAGATGCCAACTTGAATTTCAGGCACGAGTTTCCAGAATGCGGAATTGATGGATGAATCCGCTAGGGTTTGGCGGGAGGCGTGGTAAAAAAACTGAAATCTAGGAGATTAAGCAGAAAATAATGTGGTTAATGCTTAGGTTTGATTTCTGTCAATGAGGGAATAACCTGAAAGGATCAAGGCTCCGGTTCCCCGCTGAGGCCCGGCTCCATCTCTCCCGAGGGGACGCGTGCGGCTGCCGCCCTGACGCTGCTCGCCCCGCACGACGCGACCCGGCCCGATACTGGGCGTTCCGGGGCGTACCCGGGGGTGCAGCGGGGGTGAATCGATGGAAGCAGTGAAACCGGGTCCGGAGGCCGGCCGCAGGGCGGGCGAAGGAAAGGGGCTCCGTCCGACCGGGCCGCGAGGCCGTGACCCGGTGGCCGGCCATCCCCGGCCGTGCGCTGCGCGCGGCTGCCGGTAAGGCGGCTCGCCAAGCGTCCGATGGTCGCCGGGTTCTCAGTGCGCTTCGCCGGGCCTGCCGACGCCGCACCGATCGCGCGGATGTCCCGCGACTACATCGAGCACGGCCTGCCATGGGGATGGACGCGAGGACGCGTCATGCACGCGATCCGGGATCCGGACACGAACGTGGTGCTCGTCGAGGCGCAGGGGACGGTGGCGGGCTTCGGGATCATGAGCTACCGCGACGAGGAAGCGCACCTGCTGCTGCTCGCCGTGCGCCCGGAATGCCGTCGCCAGGGCATCGCAAGCGCCATCCTCGCCTGGCTCGAGCAGGCGGCGCGCGCCGCCGGTGCGGTGCGGATCCGCGTCGAGGCCCGGTGGCACAACGATGCCGCGCGCAGCTTCTACAGCGAGCACGGCTACCACGAGCGGGCCATCGGCAAGGGGATGTACGGCGCTGCCGTGGACGGCGTGCTGTTGGAGAAGTGGCTGCGCGTCGAGGGCTGAGCCGCTTGCCGGGCGACATTCTTGCTGCCCGGCTGGCAAGCGGCCCGCGGCGGGCCGCACGCGCAAGGAGCGGCAGAACTTGAACGATCACGTCCACGAGCAAGGCGGGGCAGCGCGGCAGCCGGAGGCCGGCCGATGAGCCCCCTGCGGCAGCTGCTGGGCATCGGGCGGCGCGGCGGCGTGCAGGTCTCTCCCTCCGGCGGCGCGGCGCCCGCCGGGGTGGTGCAGGTCTCGGGCATGCGGCTGGAGAGCGTCGAGGATGGACGACTGCGGCTGACGCTGGAGCAGCTCACGCTGCGCAACCTGCGGCTGCATGCCGGCGTCGCCGAGGTCGGCGTCGCGCAGCTCGTGCTTCACGAGGCCGTGGTCACGCTCGCGATGGCCGAGGCCGGCGCCGGCTTCGAGCTGCTCGGCCTCGTGGCCCGGGAAATCCGGCTGCAAGGCCTGCAGGCGGCGCTGTCGAGCGCGGCCGGCTGCCGGGTGCCGGCCGCCGGCGACTGGCGGCTCGACGCGCTCGGCGGCATGGAGGGCCGGCTGCACGCCTTCATCACCGACGCGGCCTGGATCATCGACGCCGGCGTCAACGTGCCGGTGCAGCAGGGGCAGGTGGACTTCAACCGCGTCACCGTCGAGCATGTCGGCCCCGACTCGTCGATGGGCGTGAGCCCGGCCGGCCTCTACGTCGACGCGCGGCACGGCGGCCGCAGCTTCCTGTTCCTTTTCACCGATGGGAAGGTTCCCGGCGCGAGCTTCGAGAAGCGCGCGGGCGGCCGCCCGCGCGGCGCCGTCACCGACCGGGGCCGGATCGACCTGCGGGCCTTCGCCGAGGGCCTGCTCGCCCGCGGCGGGGTGAAGTCGATCGGACGCAGCGCCGACCGGCACGTCGAGTCGACCGTCGACCGCACCCGCCTCGACGGCGAGCTGCGGCTCGGCGACGGCATGCTCGGCGCGGGGCCGCACCACCTGAGGCTGGAAGGGCAGGCGCAGGGCCGCAACCGCGTGCGGCTCTCCGCGGCGGTGCTCGGGCACAAGCTGATGCTGCACATGCCGGAGCTGGCGGCGGCCGACGCGGCCTTCGAGCTGCTCGGCATGGCGGCCCGCACCGGCGCGATCTCGGCCTGCGTCGAAGTGGAGGCGACCGAGCTGCGGGCGGATCCCGGGGCCGGCTGCGGACCGGCACTGCGCATCGACGTGGACGAGCTCACGGTGCGGGACGTGGTGCTCGGCGAGCCGCCGCAAGCGGCCTCCGGGGGATGAGGCGCGGGCCCGGGCGGACCGCGCGAGCGCGCGGTCTAATACCGGCTTTTCGCCGCAGGAGTCTTGCATGTTTCGCCGTTCGTCCCGTTCGCCGCTCCCCCGCTCGTGCGGCGCGGCGCGCTGCCTGGCCTTCGTCGCCGCTGCCGTGCTGGCACAGCCCGCCTCGGCAGGCCGCCCTCTGGTCACCGACGACGCCGGAGTCGTTCCGGCCGGCGCCTGCCAGCTCGAGCTGTTCTCGGAGCGGCTCCGGGACGAGCGCGCGAACTGGGCGGTGCCGGCCTGCAATCCCTTCGGGAACACCGAGATCGGCGTCGGCATCGGGCGCGGGCGGGACGAGGCGGGCGAGAGCCGCCGGCTGAGTTCCTGGCAGCTGAAGACCGTGCTGCGCGAGCACGAGGGCGAGCGCGCCGGGTTCGGGCTGATGCTGCTCGACCGGCGCGACCGCGCGGTTCACCGGGGCCGGCTGGGGGACACCGAGCTGAAGGGGCTCGCGACGCTGCCGCTGCGCGGCGAGGACCTTCTCGTCCATGCCAACCTGGGCTGGCTGCGCGAGCGCGACGGCGAAGCCGCCTCCCGCGGCAATGCCGCCACCTGGGCCACGGCGCTCGACTGGCAGATCGTTCCCGGTGTCCGCGGCTCGCTCGAAGGCTACGGCAGCAGCGGGGAGCGGCCCTCGGCGCAGTTCGGGCTCCGCCACGAGCTCGTTCCCGGTCATGTCCAGATCGATGCCAGCGTCGGTGCCCAATTCGGGCGCAGCCGCGAGAGCCGCTTCCTGACGATCGGCCTGGTGTTCGTCACGCCGTCCTTGCTGCGCTGAAGCAGGAAGGGCGGCGTGCCGCGCTGCGCCGCTGTCTCAGGAGACCTGGCCGGCGCCGCCCGCCTTCTGCGCCGCCTGCACGACGCGGCGCTCGCGCAGCGCGGTGCGCCGGCGCAGCTCGTACTCGTGGTCGACCTGCAGGCTGCCGAGCCCGTCCTCGGGCAGGATGCCGCAGCCGCAGTGCGGACAGGCGGGCGCGAGCTTGCGTCCGCGCCACAGCTGCTCGACCTTGCGCGTCGCCGACAACTGCAGCTCCGCCTCGCGCGCCTTGGCCAGCGCGGCGCGCTCCTGCTCCAGCCCGGCGAGCGCGCGGTTGTACTGCTCCGACAGCATCTCCAGCGCCCAGAACGCGGAGAGCTGGTCGCCGCACTTGACGCACCGCACGACATGGCCGTTGGCGTCGAGGCTGATCTCCGTGTGGTCGCACGCCTTCGGCGCCCTCGCGGTGTTCCTGGCCTGGCGCCGGACGGTCCATTCGCCGATTTGGATGATGTTGCTCATAGAGGTACGTCGGTCTGGTGGAAAGACAAGCGATCTCCTGCGCCGCGGCCCGTCGCGAACCGGTTCCCGCGCGCAGATGCAGTATCGGCGCCGCGCCATGCGCCGCGGCATTGCAGGCACGGTGGCGGCGACAACTACTGTATATCCATACAGTGTACGGCACGCCGGGGCGGCCTGCTTGCGGAAATTGGCGGGGCGCAGAGTCGCCAAGGTAGGTTCGGGTGCACAAATGCAGGCGTAATGTAACCGCCTGAAACCCATGATCGAGGGGGTTCGGCGGACAAAGCGAATACCTTGATCTGGCGCAATCCGGTTCGATTTTCTTGCCGGGGAGGCGCGGATCGTCCGCGCGTCTCCCGGCGCCGCCGGCGCCTCCGCAGCAACGCAGGACGTGCCTCAGTAGTTCTCCCAGAGCCCGGGTGTCGCCAGTTCCACGAGGTGCTGGTCCGGATCGCGGAAGTAGAGGCTGTGACCGCCCTTGGGCCAGCGCACCTCGCCCTCGATCGCGATGCCGTGTGCCGCGAGCCGCGCACGCCAGGGCTCGAGCTGCACGGCGGCGATGGCGAAGGCGTAGTGCAGCCGTCCCGGGCCGTCGTGCGGCGGGATCGTTCCGCCGGGCAGCGGGGCCGGCACCTCCGTCGTGCCGCGCTGGAACAGCAGCAGCACGCTCGCCGGCCCCACCGGATAGGCGGCGAGCCGCGCATCGACGAACATCGGCCGCAGGCCGAGCACGCGCTCGTAGAAGGCGCGCGCGCGCTCCATGTCGTCGACATAGAGCCCGGTCTCCAGGATGCCGCCGAGCGGCGGCGCAGGGGCATCGCTCATGGTCCCGACCTCCATCACGGGCAGGGGACTCGCACCGGGGCGAGCCCGCAGCCGATGGTGCGCCTCGTGCGCCGAGGCGGCAGCCGCGGGGCGAGTTCCCGTCTTCCCGCAAGGGTTCTGTTGACAGCGGCGCCGGGGCAGGGAAAAAGGGATCGATGGACAGTAAAAAGACGCCAGGCCGCCGGCCTTTCCACCTCCCGGGCGCACTTGCCCTTGCGGCGGCACGCCGCCCCGCCGGCTGGGGCCCGCCGTGCGCGCGGGTGCTGCTGCTTGCCGCGGCCCTGCACGCCTGCGGCGCCGCGGCGCAGCCGGGCGGGGAGGAGCTGGTGCGGCGCATCAACGACTACCGCGAGGCGCCGCAGCGCTGCGAGGGCCGGCAGCGCGAGGCGGTGGGCCCGCTCACGGCTGCGCCGCTGCTCTCCCAGGTGGACGCAGACTCGGCCGCGCAGCTCCAGGCGGCCTTGAAGCAGCGCGGCTACCTCGCCTCGCAGCTGCAGGTGGTGCGCCTGTCGGGCCCGGCGGACGCGGCCTCGGTGATGGCGATGCTGGAGGAGCGGCACTGTCGCCTGCTGTCGAGCCCGGCCTTCTCCGAGGTCGGCGTGGCGCGCTCGGGTCGCAGCTGGCGCGTGGTGTTCGCTCAGCCGCTGCTGGCCGCCGAGATCGGCGAGTGGGAGCAGGCCGGACGCCGGGTGCTGGAACTGGTGAACGCGGCGCGCGCCAAGCCGCGCCGCTGCGGTGGCGAAAGCTTCGCCGCGGCGAAGCCGCTCGCCTGGAACGCGCGGCTCGGCGCGGCGGCCCTCGCGCACAGCCGCGACATGGCGCAGAAGAGCTACCTCGGCCACCGCGGCTCCGACGGCAGCCAGGTCGGCGTCCGGGCCGAGCGCCAAGGCTATCGCTGGGGCCGCATCGGCGAGAACGTGGCGTCGGGGCAGGGCGACGCGGAGAAGGCCGTGTCGGGCTGGCTCGCGAGCCCGCCGCACTGCCGCAACATCATGGAACCCGGCTTCACCGAGATGGGCGCAGCCTACGCGGTGAACCCGCGCAGCGACCAGTCGATCTACTGGACCCAGGTGTTCGGCGCCCCGCTCTGACCCTTGGGCCGCGACGCCGAGGGCGCGGGCCGGGCGCGCCTTGCGGCTTGTGCATCCCGAATACCGGCACAGGCTGAAGCCCGGGAGCCTCCGGACTCGTCAGCAATGCACCCGGGGGGCGGCCTCGACCGGCTCCGGCGCGGCCGCGTGCATCGGCAGCGGGGCGTAGATGCGTTCGAGATAGCGCCTGAGGATGGCCTGCTCGGTGCGGACCCTCAGGTTCGGTTCGCAGGTGAAGCGCAGAACCAGGGACGCGCTCTTCGCATCGTTCAGTTCGTACAGCACGCGTGGCCGGGCCGAGGGCAGGTCGACGTGCTCGGACAGCTCCACGGCCTCGAACTGCCGGCTCGCCTCCTCGATCCAGGAGGCGCATTCGGCCTCGGCGGCCTCGAGCAGTTGCCGGGAGTGCTCGAGAACCTCCTCGACCCGGGGAACCTGCACGCGCACGAGGAACATCGAGAAGCGGCCGGTCGCGCTCAGGTTCCGGACAGGCGTGGTCAGGAAGGTGGCGTTCGGTACCGCGGTCAGCCGACCGGTGATCTGGTTGGCTTCCCCGCTTTGCGCGATCACCACCGTGAACGGGTTGATGCCGACGACCTGTCCCCGCAGCCCGCCGTCACCCACCTCGATGAAGTCCCCGATGTTGATGTGCCGGGTCAGGGTCAGGTAGACGGCGCCGAGCAGGCAGCCGACCAGCTCCTTGGACACCACCAGGATGGCGGCCGCGATCGCCGCCACGGACAGCGCGAAGCTCGCGAGCTTGCTGGCCCACAGCGAGAACACCAGCGTGGCGCCCACGGTCCAGCACAGGTTCTTGGCCCAGGCCGACCAGACACGCCGCTGCGGCAGCGACTCCCCGCGCTTCTGGATCTGCCGCTGCAGCAGGAGATTGGTGCCCGTGGCGGCCAGCACCAGGACCAGGGTCAGGAAGACGCGTTCCAGTTCGTTCTCGAGCGAGGCGGGAAGGGAGACAAGGGAATGGAGATCCATCGCCGGTGGGTGGCAGGTTGAAGCGGTTGATCCTGTCGGGAGGCCGGGGCCCCGGGCAGCCGACCTCGGAGCGCGCGTGACGAAGGCCCGCCTCCCGGGTTCGGGCGGCCGGCGAGGGTTGGCCATTCCCGGCATGCGGCAAGGCGCGGCAGCGAGGCCGCGAGCCGGGCTCCCCGGCCGCCGCAGTCGCCGGCACGCTAGTGTACGTAGTGTGCCGGCAAGGGCCTCGGTCGCCACGGCCGGGCTTCGGCCGTGCGCTCATCCCGGAGCCGGAGCCGGAGCCGGGGCAGGAGGTCGTGGGTCCGGGGCAAGGCCCCGGGCCTGCCTGCTTCGGTCCTGAACGGGGTGGCGAAATCCGCCCCACCGCCGCGGCAGGTGCCGCAACAGGGCCTGCGCTCAGGCAGCGTTGGCTACCTTGGCCGGCAGCACGGTCGCAGCGCATTCGCCGAAGCCAATGCGCTTCGCTCCCGGGCGCTCGCACCAGGCGCGCAGGATCAGCGTGTCGCCGTCCTCGATGAAGGTGCGCATCTCGCCGTTGGGCAGCGGGATCGGCTGCTTGCCGCCCTGGCTGAGCTCGAGCAGCGAGCCGCCTTGGCTGGCGTCGGGGCCCGACTGCGTGCCCGAGCCGAGCAGGTCGCCCGGCTGCAGGTTGCAGCCGTTGACGCTGTGGTGCGTGACCATCTGCGCCAGCGTCCAGTAGGCGTCGCGGAAGTTCGAGCTCATCAGCTTGACCGCCTGCTCGCCGGCCTCGCGCATCCTCGCGGTCTGGATCCACACCTCCAGCGTGATCTCCACGCCGCCGTGCGAGCTGTTCTCCGGCGAGCTGAGATAGGGCAGCGGCTGCGGGTCGCCCTCGGGATGCGCGAAGGGCGCGCGGAAGGGCGCGAGCGCCTCCATCGTCACCACCCAGGGCGAGATGGTCGTCGCGAAGTTCTTCGCCAGGAAGGGACCGAGCGGCTGGTACTCCCAGGCCTGCAGGTCGCGCGCCGACCAGTCGTTGAGCAGCGTCACGCCGAAGAGGTGCTCCTCGGCCCGCTCCATCGGGATCGGCTCGCCGAGCTCGTTGCCTGGGCCGACGAAGACGCCCAGCTCCAGCTCGTGATCGAGCCGCTTGCTCGGGCCGAACTCGGGCGTGTCGCCCGCGCCCTTGGTCTGGCCGACCGGGCGGCGGAAGCCGTGACCGCTGACGCGGATCGAGGAGCTGCGGCCGTGGTAGCCGATCGGCACCCACTTGTAGTTCGGCAGCAGCGGGTTGTCGGGGCGGAACAGCTTGCCCACCGTCGTCGCGTGGTGGATGCCGGTGTAGAAATCGGTGTAGTCGCCGATGCGGCAGGGCAGGGCGTATTCGACCTGCGACTGCGGCACGAGGCAGGACTGCAGCGCGGCCTGGGCGGCGCTGCCGCTGCGCAGCGCTTCCGACAGTGCCCGGCGCAGCGCGACGCGGGCGCTGCGGCCCTTGCCCATCAGCGCGTTGAGCGTGCCGTCCCCGGTGCCCTCGAGCGCCGCGGCGGCCTCGCCCGCGAGCACGCCGGCTTCGCGCGCGGCCAGCAGGTCCACCACCTGGTCGCCGATGGCCGCTCCGGGGCGGAAGGCCTCGCTGCTGCCGGCCCGCCTAAAGATGGCCAGCGGCAGGTTCTGGATCGGGAACTCGCTGCCCGGCTCGTTGGCCGAGGCGACCCAGCTCGTCAGCGCGGCGTCGTGGCTGTCGTCGATGCGTGCAAAGGATGCGCTGCTCATGTTCATGCCTTCTTGTTGTTGAAGCGGTCCTGCAGATCCTGCCAGCAGTCGGCGTATTGGGTGTCGAGCGTGCCGCAGCCGAGCGCGAACTCGGTCGGGAGGAAACGGTAGCGGCTCTCGAACATGAAGGCCAGCGTGTTGTCGAGCTTGTGCGGTGCGAGCGGCGCGTTCGTCGCGCGCTCGAAGGCCTCGGCGTCCGGTCCGTGCGGCACCATGCAGTTGTGCAGCGAGGCGCCGCCGGGCTTGAAGCCCTCCGGCTTGGCGTCGTACTGGCCGTAGACGAGCCCCATGAACTCGCTCATCAGGTTGCGGTGGTACCAGGGCGGACGGAAGGTGTCCTCGGCCACCATCCAGCGCGGCGGGAAGATCACGAAGTCGCAGTTCGCCGTCCCCGGCGTGTCGCTCGGCGCGGTCAGCACCGTGAAGATCGACGGATCGGGATGGTCGAAGCTGATCGAGCCGATCGTCATGAAGTGGGCGGTGTCGTACTTGTACGGCGCGAGGTTGCCGTGCCAGGCGACGACGTTGAAGGGCGTCTGCCGTGCCGGCGCGATCCAAAGGCGGCCGCCGTACTTCTTCACCAGCTCGTACTCGCCGGCGTTGGTCTCGTAGGCGGCCACCGGTGCCTGGAAGTCGCGCGCATTGGCGAGACCGTTGGAGCCGATCGGACCCAGCTCGGGCAGGCGGAACATCGCGCCGTAGTTCTCGCAGACGTAGCCGCGCGAGGCGCCGTCGGGCAGCGCGACCTTGAACGCGATGCCGCGCGGCAGCAGCACGAACTCGCCCGGCTTAACGTCGAGCACGCCCATCTCGGTCGTGACGACCAGCCGCCCCTGCTGCGGCAGCACCAGCATCTCGCCGTCGGCGTTGATGAAGGCACGCCGTTCCATCGAGCGGTTGGCCACAAACACGTGTGCGGCCATGCCGGTCTGCGCCTCGGGGTCGCCGTTGACGACCACGGTGCGCAGGCCCTCGACGAAGTCGGTCGGCTCGGTCGGAATCGGGAAGGGGTTCCAGCGCAGCGGCTCGGGCGCCGTGCCGGCCACGCCCTCGCGGGCCCCGGTGCACAGCAGCGGCTGCTCGAGCGGGCGGTAGGCGCCGGCCACGACCGAGGGCCGGGCGCGGTAGAGCCAGCAGCGGCGGTTCTCGGCGCGCGGCGCGGTGAAGGCGGTGCCCGACAGCAGCTCGGGGTAGAGGTCGAGCGGGGCGCGCTGCGGGCTGTTGCGGCCCTGCGGCAAGGCGCCTGCGACGGCCTCGGTCACGTGCTCGTTGCCGAAGCCGCTCATGTAGCGGCGGGGGGTGTCGGTCATGGCAATGGGCTCCTCGGGAATCAGGCGGTGACGGGGCGCAGCGTGGCGGTGTGCAGCGTGTTGGCGCGCGCCAGCTCCAGCGCCTCCTGCAGCACGGCCTGGCGGCCGATGTGATTGGCCAGCAGCAGCACGAGCTTGGCGTTGAGCTCGTGGCTCTGCGCGGTGCTCAGCTCGCGGTGCGCCTCGATCAGCGCCTCGTAGAAGTCGTCGCCGGCCTCGAAGTTCGGCGCAGTGATCAGGGTGGATGGGGTGCTCATGCGCTCACCTTTTCAGTCAGTTCGTGGCCGAGCGCGCGGGCGAGTGCCGTGCGCAGCTCGTCGGCGGTGGGGGCGCGCCAGCGCGCGCAGACATGCTGGTCCGGGCGCAGCAGCACGACCGTGCCGGGCGTGGCGTCGTAGCGCTGCGCGAGCAGGCCCTCCACGTCCTCGAGGACGGTGACGCCGTCGGGCGCCGGGCCGGTCTCTCCGGCAGCGCGCACCAGCAGCGCCTCGACAGGCACCGGGCTGCCGCCTTGCAGCGCAGCCAGCCGTTCGGGCGTCTGCGGGCCGTCGAAGATCACGGCCTGGAAGCGGTTGCCGGTGTGGCGCAGGAACCAGCCGGTGCGGCCCTGCGCGTCACGCACCGGCGCGTCGGCCGCCGGGGCGCCGGGCACCATCAGGCCTTTGAACGCGTCGCGCTCGGGCGTGTTGAGCATCGAGCCGTGCAGGGTCGACGGCACCGACAGGCGCCCGCTGTTGACCAGGCGCCGTGCGAAGTCGAAGTCGCGCGCCAGGTCGAGCGTCGCGTCGCGGAACAGGCGCGAGATCTCGCTCTTCGGCGTGATGAAGTCGGTGGCGCGGGTCGAGTTGCGGATGTTCTCGTCGGCGGCGTACTCGCGCTCGCGGGCATAAGAGTCGATCAGCGCGTCCGGCGCCTGGCCGCGCAGCACCGCGAGCAGCTTCCAGCCGAGGTTGTCGGAATCCTGCACGCCGGAGTTGGCGCCGCGCGCGCCGAAGGGCGAGACGCCGTGCGCCGAGTCGCCGGCGAACAGCACCCGGCCGTGGCGGAAGCTGTCCATGCGCAGGCAGGCAAAGGTGTAGACGCTCGCCCACTCGAGCGTGAACTCGGCGTCGCGGCCGAGCAGCGCCTTCACGCGCGGGATGATGTTCTCCGGGCGCTTCTCCACCTCGGGGTCGGCATCCCAGCCCAGTTGAAAATCGATGCGCCAGACGCCGTCGGGCTGCATGTGCAGCAGCACCGACTGGTTGGGATGGAAGGGCGGGTCGAACCAGAACCAGCGCTCGGCGGGGAAGTCGGCCTTCATCTTCACGTCGGCGATCAGGAAGCGGTCGCGGAAGATGCGGCCCTTGCTCTCCTGGCCGATGAAGTTGCGCACCGGCGAGCGGGCGCCGTCGCAGGCGACGAGCCAGTCGGCGCGCAGCTGGTAGGGACCCTCGGGCGTGTCGATGCTCAGCAGCACGCCGTCGCCGTCCTGCGTCACGCCGCTGACCGCGTTGCGCCAGCGCAGGTCGATGTTCGGCAGCTCCATCGCGCGCTCGGCGAGGTAGCCCTCGGCGTAGTACTGCTGCAGGTTGATGAAGGCCGGGCGCTCGTGGCCGCGCTCGGGCAGCAGGTCGAAGCGGTAGACGAGCTGGTCCTTGAAGTGGACCTTGCCGACCTGCCAGGACACGCCCTTGGCGACGGCGCGCTCGCCGATGCCGAGGCGGTCCCAGATCTCGAGCGTGCGCTTGGCGAAGCAGATCGCGCGCGAGCCGGTCGAGAGCCGGCAGTCGTTGTCGAGCAGCACCACGCGCTGGCCCTGCTGTGCGAGGTCGATCGCGAGGCTCAGGCCGACCGGGCCGGCGCCGACGATCACGACCGGGTGGCGCGCCGGCCCGGCGGCGTCCTGGTCGGGATGGCGGGTGTAGGGGAATTCGATGGCCTGGTAATCGCGATCGGGGTTCGCGCGGTCGGGCGCCGCGCCGGCGGGAAGGTCGCTGGGTTTCATCTGCTCATGTCTCCTGATGGCTGGACTGCTGCCATCCCGGCAACGCTGGGCACCCGGCCGACGGGCCGGGGCTGCCCTGTTCTTTGAGGGCCGCGGTGCCGATGAACACCGCGGCTTGTGCTCCGGCCCCGCCGTCGTCAGCGCGGGTCCGGGCGGGCGGGGCGGCTCAGCCCTCCAGCGCATCCCACATCTGGCGGTCGCGCTCGGCGGTCCAGATGCGCGGGTCCGGGTACTGCGTCGCCTCGTCGTAGGCACGCGTCACGTCGAAGGGCATGCAGTGGTTGAAGATCACCCACTGGCCGTACTTCGGCTGCAGCGTCTTGAAGGTTTCCTCATAGACGGCGCGCAGCTCCTTGCCCTCGGCGGCGCCCTTCTTGACGCTCTCGAACAGCTCGCTCACGAACGCCTTCGTGCCGGCCAGGCCCTCCGCGACCTGCTCCGCACCCTGAAGCGCGGGGCCGCGCCCCGGCACCAGGGCCTGGGGCTTGAGCGCGGCGATGTTGTCCAGCGTCTGCGGCCAGTCCTGGAAGTAGGCGTCGCCGGCGTAGGGCGTGGCGTCGAACTCGACCAGGTCGCCCGAGAACAGCACCTTGTCCTGCGGCAGCCACACGACGGTGTCGCCCTTGGTGTGGCCGCGGCCGAGCTGGATCAGCTGGACCTCGAGCTTGCCGAGCCACAGCGTCATCTTGCCGGTGAAGGTGAGGGTGGGCCAGGTGAGGCCGGGCGGCACCGACTCGACGTTGCGGAACAGGCGCGGGAAGCGGCCGATCTCGCTGGCCTTGTCCTGCTCGCCGCGCTCGACGATCAGGTCGTAGGTGTCCTGGCTGGCGATGATGTGCTCCGGCTGGTAGGCCGAGGCGCCGAGCACGCGCACCGCGTGGTAGTGGCTGAGCGTGACGTACTTGATCGGCTTGTCGGTGACCTCGCGGATGCGGCGGATCACGTCCTGCGCCATCACGGGCGTGGCCTGCGTGTCGATCACCATCACCGCGTCGTCGCCGATCACGATGCCGGTGTTGGGGTCGCCTTCGGCGGTGTAGGCCCAGGCGTGCTCGGACAGCTGGGTGAAGCTGACCTTCTTCTCTTCGAGGTCCGCGGCGGAGGCGAAGACTTTGGGCTGCTGGCTCATGGTGGAAGCGTCCTGTCAGTGGGAAATGGATGGAGGCATTCTAGGAGCTGGGTTCGCGTCTTGCAAATTAATTAGCGTATTGCAAATCTCGGCGGAAGGGTTGTCGCCCTCTCGACAGCCGGAACCGGGGGGGGGGAGGAGGGAACTGGCGGGTGGCGGTCATCACTGCCCGGCGCTCCGGGCAGTCGACCTTCCCTCCGGCCGGACTCCTGCGAGGGTCAGGGCGCTTCCGGGGAGGTTCTTTCGCGACGAGGAGGGTGCTCCCGGGAGGGCGCAGCGCTTGTGGCCACGCGGCGGGGAGCCCGCGAATCGAAGCGGGCCGCCGGGGACGCGGCCCGGTCTCCGGGGCAGGCCGGCTGCGCCCCGGGGAATCGGGGACAGCGTTTCGATGCCGGCGAGGGGGCTTCGCTCAGAAGGCGGTGGCCAGGCGCAGCTGGACGCCCTCGGTCGCCGGGCCCGAACGAACCTGGATGTCCTTGGCGTACTGCGCCTGAATCTGCCACGCGTCCGTCATCTGCCAGGCCCAGGTCAGCATCAGGTTGGTGTCGTTCCGCGAGCGCAGGGTGACCGCGCCGTCGACCGTCTCTTTCATGCCGGCGGTCTGGCGCACGCTGAACGCCAGCCGGCTCGCGTCGGACAGGTGGTAGCTCAGGTGGGCGAAACCCCGCGCCATCGGCTCGCGCCTGGCGCCGGTGCTGTCGTCACGCGTGTAGGCCTCGAACTGCCCGATGAGGTCCAGGGACCAGCGGGGTGCCAGCCTGCGCACATGTCCGAACTCCAGGTCCAGCGCATAGCGGTCTTCGCTGACGAAGAGCCCCTCGGCCTGCTTGCGTCCGCTGGGCAGCGACAGGTAGGCGGCGACGCCGGTGTGGACGCCGCTTGCGTCGTCGGACTGCGGCCACAGCGTGGCGCCCAGTGCGAGGTTGCCGATGCCGGATTCCCGATAGGCGGCGGAGCTCACGCGCTGGCGGCCGGACGGAACGATGAGTTCGAGGTCCGCAGGCATGCCGTTCCAGCGGAAGTAATGCATGCCGCGCAGCACCGCCACGTCGAGACGCAGCCCCAGGTCGTCCTGCACCCGCTCATTGCCGTCGTAGACCTTGTCGCCCTTGAAGTGCTGGGCATAGAGGGCCAGCACGGTGGTGCCGGCTGGCGCGGGGATGTAGTCGCCCGGGTCCGGCATCCCGGCGGCGTGGCTCAGGGCGGCGGTGGTGAGGGCTGCTGCGGCGGTCGCGATGCGCAGCCAGGCAATGGAGTGGTGGGTGTTCATGGAGGCAGAAAGGAGAAGCGCATGAAGGGGGAGGCGGCGGACGCCGGGGGGCGGCCTTCCCTGCGATTTCCGCCGGGTCGTGCCGGCCCCCCGGTCGGAACCCGCATCGGTTCCATGGAGCCTGCCCGGCGCGCTGCGGCGAGCAGCGCGCCGGGCACTCGGCAGGGGACTCAGTCGCCCATCGGGACCCGGCGCAGCGAAGGCGTCGAGTCGAAGAAGTTCCAGGGCTTGAGCAGCACGTGGACCCATTCCGTGGGCATGATCGGCCACTCCTCGGCACGGGCCACGTGCGTGGTGCCGGTCGTCAGCCACACCACGTTGTCGACGTTGACGATCGACTGGTCGTCCTGCGTGAACTGCCCGAGGCCCGTGTCCTTGCTGGAGCGGTTCGGGTACTTGCCCTCGGGGAACTGCTCCTCGGCGTTGTAGCGGGTGACCCAGAGCTGGCGGTCCATGAAGCTCAGCCGGTTGTAGATCCACTCGTCCTTGCTGAAGTTGGCCCCCTTGGCGATCGGGTGCGTGCCTCCGGCATACGGGATGACTTGGTAGGACACCGGGTTGCCCATCCGGTTGAGCTTGCTCGGATTGCTCAGCAGCCGGATCGTCGAGGGGTCGAACTTCTGGGCCGCCTGCTTCTCCGTCTTCACCGTGCGCTCCACCGTCTGCATGGTGCTGGTGCGGGGGCCGCCGCGGGTGTTGGGCGCCACCACCGGGTCGATCTCGGTCAGCGAGTTCGCCTCGCCGTCGACGTCGAGGTCGAGCCGGAAGTTGTAGATGTGCTGGTGCGTGGTGCCGACGATGTTGTGGTCGATCAGCGTGCCGTAGCGGGTGTCCTCGGCCGCCGTGGCGTCCTGCATCGTGCGCGTCTTCACGCCCTTGACCGCCTCGATCCCGGTGGCGCCGGCGTTGATGCCGATGGTGCCGTTCTCCGAGAACACCCAGTCGAAGATGTAGTCGTAGTTGCCGACGGTGCTGATCCAGCGCACCACCAATTCCCGCCGCTCGGTGCTGACGTTGGGCTTGCCCATCTCCTGGTGCTTGTACTCGGGCCCGGCGTAGCGCTCGAACACCGCGATCGCGTTCGGGATCTTCGTCGGCTTGCCGGCGTAGTCGGCGAGCACCGCGTCCAGCATCACCGCGTTCGCCGGCGCGTCCGTCCCGCGCTCGATGGGGGAGGTCAGCGTTCCCATGCCGTACTCGCCGGAGTCGAGATAGGCCTTGAAGTACCAGCCCGCGTCGGGGTCGCCGTAGGGAACGATCATGCCGCCCAGAGAGCCTTCGTACATTACCTTGCGCTTCGTGCCCTTGTCGTTGTAGGTGACGGTGGACAGGACCAGGCCGACGCGCGAGTCGAGCCTCAGGTGGAAGTTCCAGTGGCCCCAGCGCAGGGTGTTGCCGCTGATCGTGTAGTTCTTGCCCTCCGGTTCGCTGATCTCCAGCGGCTTGGGCGCCGGGCGCTCGGCCAGCTCGCGCCCGTCGTAGGAATTGGGCTTCATCGGGATCGGGACCACGCCGTGATCCTCGACGCGGACGACCTTCTTCTGCACCAGGTCGACCACCGCGACCAGGTTCTCGATCGGGTGCGCCCAGTAGCTGCCGTCGCCGACGTCGAGGTAGCTCACCACCTTCAGCAGGCGGTCCTCCTGGCGCAGCTCGTCCTTGCCGTCGAAGTAGCCGACGGTCAGCGGCGTGGCGACCACCTTCCTGACGTCG
Organism: Caldimonas tepidiphila; assembly: GCF_003569765.1. Taxonomy (GTDB): domain Bacteria; phylum Pseudomonadota; class Gammaproteobacteria; order Burkholderiales; family Burkholderiaceae_C; genus Caldimonas; species Caldimonas tepidiphila. Next base: position 21,075 of record NZ_KZ983960.1, read on the forward strand.
GTGATGCCGCGCTTGGCCAGCGCGCCCGCGAACTCGGGGCTCGCCTCGATGGCCTCCTGCACCGAGGCGAAGTCGTCCACGAGCACCATGCCGTGCGCGCCCTCGATCGCCTTCCAGCTGGCGACGGTGCGGGTCCCGAGGTCCACCGTGCCCTCGACGACCGACTTGCCGTCGAGGATGACGAAGGAGGCCTGCCGGGGGGCCGCGACCGGCTGCCCGGTCATGGCGAAGTTCCAGACCTGTTCCTTGGGCGGCGTCTTCAGCGAGATCTCGGTGAAGCGGTAGCCCGGCCGGTAGCGGCCGCTGGCCTTGAGCACGTCCACCGTGGCCTGGATCTCCTCGGCGGTGAGGGGGTTCAGGGGACTGGGCGTGCGCTCGATGACGAAGGTCTTGTCCAGTCCGGACTGGAAGACCTGGTTGATGAACTGCTCGGACACGAAGGGCTGGCCGCTGCGCATCGTCACCGGGACGTCGAGTTGCAGCGGCTGGCCGTTGACCAGCGCGGACCGGGAGCCGGGCTTCACGCGCACCAGCGTGCTGTTGCGCGAGATCGTGTAGACCTGCGAGAAGGCGTCCCAGCGCAGGCTGGCGCCGAAGTCCTCCAGTGTCTTCTTCATCGGCACCATCTTCGCGGGCGCCCCGTGCGCCAGGGCGGCAGGAGCGGTCAAGCCGAGGGCGGCACCGACGGCGAGGGCCAGGGCGGTGTTGCGGAGGCGCTGCGCGGAGCGCCGGGTACGGGGAGTCTTCGGGGACATCGGATCTCTCGGTGGATGAGGCGGGAAGCGGTGGGGTATGGGTTTCCGGATGCCGGGCAGGCCCTGCCTGCGCCGTGATCTGGAAGCCTGCAAACCTTGCGGAGTTGCTGCGGGTGCGGCCGGTCTCAGGCCTTCTTCACGCTGATGACCTGGGGGCGGGTGACGGCCTTGAGCCCGTCGATGCCGAACTCCAGGCCCCAGCCCGAGCCCTTGACGCCGCCGAAGGGCACCATCGGATGGATGGCTCCGTGCTGGTTGATCCACACCGTGCCGGCCTGGATCCGCGTGGCGACGGCGCGTGCCGCCTCCACGTCGCTGCCCCACACGGAAGCGCCCAGCCCGGTGTCGAGCCGGTTGGCGGCCGCGATGGCCTCCTCGACCTCGCGGTAGCGGACGATCGGCAGCACCGGGCCGAACTGCTCCTCGTCGACCAGCGATGCGCCGTCCCGGATGTCCGTCACCAGCGTGACCGGGTAGAAGTGGCCCGGGCCGCCGGGGGGCGTGCCGCCGCAGACGATCGTCGCGCCTGCCGCGCGGGCCTCGTCGACCAGCCGGCGGACCTTGTCGAACTGCATGCGGTTCTGGATCGGGCCCATGACCGTGCCGGGCTGCATGCCGTCGCCCATCGGCATGGCCTCGGCCAGCGCCTTGAGCTCGGCCACGACCGCGTCGTGCAGGGCGTCCGGCACGTACAGCCGCTTGGCGCAGGCGCAGGTCTGGCCCATGTTGAGGAAAGCACCCCAGAACAGGCCCATGGCGATTGCCTTGGGATCCGCATCGGGCAGCACGATCGCGGCGTCGTTGCCCCCCAGCTCCATCGTCGTGGGCGTCAGGTGACGGGCCGCCGTGGCGGCGATGCGCGCGCCGGTGGTGCTCGACCCGGTGAAGCTGATCTTGTCCACCCGCGGGTCGTCCACCAGCCAGCCGCCCACCTCGCCGCCACCGCTGACGGTGTTGAGCACTCCGGGCGGCAGGATCTCGGCGATCAGGCGCACCATCTCCAGCGTCCCGATGCTGGTGTATTCGGAAGGCTTGAGCACCACCGTGTTGCCCACGCGCAGGGACGGGATGATCTTCCAGATGGCGATCAGCAGCGGCCAGTTCCAGGGCGTGATCGCCGCCACGACGCCGCAGGGCCGGCGGTGCACCTCGTCGCGGCGCGTCTCGTCCTCGAAGGCGAGCTCGACGGGCAGGTCCAGGCTCGCGGGCACCCGCGTCCAGACCTCGCAGCCCCAGAGCTCGAAGCGCGAGCCCGGCACCTGGTCCGGCCCGATGCCGCCCAGCGGCTTGCCCTGCTCGCGCGTGACCCAGGTGGCCAGGTACTCGGCGTTGGCCTTGAGCACGTCGGCCACCTGCATCAGCAAGTCCTTGCGCTCGGCGTCCGGCCGTGCCGCCCATGCGGGCTGGGCGGCCTTCGCTGCAGCGACGGCCCGGGCCACCTCCTCGGCGCTGGAGTTCGGCACCCGGCCCAGCACTTCGCCGGTGGCCGGGTTGCGGGACTCGAAGCTGGTGGCCGACGACACGGCGCGGCCGTCGCAGGTGTTGGTGAAGGTCTGCATCGCGAGAGTCTCCTGACGGGTTCTGGAAGGGAGATGCCGCAGCGGTGAATGCCTCGCCCCCGGCCTTCGGCGGCGGGGGACGGCGTGCGGCAGTGAACGCAATCTAGGAGGGCTGCAGGGCGGACCGTTATCCGGATTCTGCAAATCGTCGCGAGGCCTGCAGGCGTCGGTGGGGGCATGACGCGAGCGGTCCGACCGCCGCGGTCTCTCGACTCAATTGATCAGGGTTAACTCGCTGGCATGCCACGCGTGGTAGCGGCATGCTGCGACGCCGTCGTGGCATGGAAGGTGCATCCGGGCCGCGGCTCCGTCTCCGCAGACGTTTTCTGCCCATGTTCACCCCCCTCTTCGACGAACTGAACTCCAACCCGGGGCGCCAAGGCTCGTGTGTGGTGCGCTACACGCGCACCGGCGACCTCGAGGAGCACACCCAGCAGCTGCTCGACTGGCAGCTCGAGTACGACCAACTCGATTGCGGCCGCTTCGAGGGCGACTTTCTCGACGTCCGGCTGCCTGGCATGCAGTTGTTCATGGAGCGCACCAGCCGCTGCCTGCTCCAGCATGGCGTGCTCGGCGCGGGTTCGGTGGGCATGGCGGTCATGCTGGGCGGGCAGGGCAGCCTGATCATCAACGGCGTGCGTCCCGGGCATCACGGCCTGGCCGCCGTCTACGATGGCGAGCTGGTGATGACGACGCCCGCGCAGTGCTCGCTCGCTGGCGTGGTCCTGGACGAGCAGCTGTTGCAGGAGGCGGCGCACGAGCTGCTGGGCCGGCCGCTGGACATCCGCCGCGGTCAGGTGACGGGACTGCTGGCCGACGGCGAGCATGTGGAACGGATGCTGGCGACGCTGCGTTCCGGCATCCTGCAGGCCCTCACGCGGCCGGACGCGTTCGAGGTCGACGTCCAGGCGCGTTCCGACATGCGCGACGAGCTGCTGGCGCACCTGGTGGGCATGCTCGCCGACGCCCGGGACACCGATGCCGAAGGTCGCGCCAGCCAGCGCAAGTGGCTGGTGGACCGGGCCTGCGCGCTGATGATGTCCCGCCCCCACGAGCCGCCCTCGCTCGAGGAGGTCTGCACCGAGATCGGCGTGAGCCTTCGCAAGCTCAACTATTGCTTCCAGGACGTGCTGGGCCTGTCCCCCCATCGCTACGCCCGCACGGTCCGGCTCAATGCGGCGCGGCGCGAGCTGCGCCGCTGCGGGGACGAGCGCCGCAGCGTTCATGACGTTGCGGCCCGCTGGGGCTTCTGGCATCTGGGGCACTTCTCCACCGACTACAAGCGCCACTTCTGCGAGCTGCCGTCGCAAAGCCTGGATCGTGCACGCATGACGTCGCGGGCGGCGCAAGCTCGGCACATGAGCGTGCCGGGAGAGGCGCTGCTTTCATAGGAGGTGGACCGCGCGCGTTCCGTCACGCGCTCGCCGCCTGGGGACCCCCCGTCGAGCGGCGGCGGATCCTTCCTCGCTTCGCCCGGCCTGCGGGCCCGCTGCCGGGAATCCTGGGTTGAACGCTCCGGGCCTGCTGCTGTTAGCATGCGCGCCATGATTTCCCTGTCCCGCGCTTGCCAGTATTACGCCTACCGCACCTCGCGGCGGTAGGGCTTGCGCGCAACCCGGTCCGCCTGAGGCGGACCGGCTCACCTGTTCCGGCGGTCACCTCGGGCGTTCCTCACATCGAAGGAGACCCCGATGTCCCAGTCCCATGTGTCCGACCTCCTCCACCTGCTGGAAGAGCGAGGCTTCGTCCATCAATGCACCGACCCCGATGGCCTGCGCCAGGCACTGGCCGCCGGGGCGCTGACGGCCTACCTCGGCTTCGACGCGACCGCTGACAGCCTGCATGTCGGCCATCTGCAAGGGCTGATGCTGATGCGCTGGCTCCAGCGCGCGGGCCACCGGCCGCTGCTGCTGATCGGGGGCGCGACCACCCGCATCGGCGACCCGAGCTTCCGCGACAGCAGCCGGCCCGTGCTCGACCAGGGGACGATCGACGCGAACATCGCCGGCATCCGCAGCGCGTTCGACCGCTACCTCGGCAGCGGCGAGCACGGCCCGGCGGCCCTGGTGGTCGACAACGCGCAGTGGCTGGACGGTCTCGGCTACCTGGAGTTCCTCGACCGCGTCGGCCGCCATTTCAGCGTCAAGCGGCTGCTGACCTACGACGCGATCCGCACCCGGCTCGAGCATTCGCTGTCCTTCCTGGAGTTCGGCTACACGCTGCTGCAGGCCTTCGACTTCGTCGAGCTCGCGCGCCGACACGGCTGCACGCTGCAGGTCGGCGGCGCCGACCAGTGGGCCAACATCATCAACGGGGTGGATCTGGGGCGCCGGGAGGGATCGCAACTCTTCGGCCTGACGATGCCGCTGCTGGCCACCAGCGACGGACGCAAGATGGGCAAGTCGGCCTCCGGGGCCGTGTGGCTGAACGCCGACCGGCTCGCGCCCTTCGACTTCTGGCAGTTCTGGCGCAACGTGGACGACCGCGACGTGGGGCGCTTTCTCGCGCTGTTCACCGAGCTGCCCATGGAGGAGATTCGCCGCCTGGACGCGCTCGAAGGGGCGGAGCGCAACGAGGCCAAGCAAGTTCTCGCGCACGAGGCGACCCGCCTCGCCCATGGAGAAGAGGCCGCCCGCATGGCTGCGCAGGCGGCGCGGGGCCTCTTCGGCAGCGAAGGCCATACCGATGCGCTGCCTGCGTTCATGCTGAGCAACGAGCGTCTTCTCGCCGGCGTCACCCTTGCGGAACTCGCCGTGGAGTGCGGGCTGGCGACGTCCCGCAGTGCCGCTCGCCGACTGGCGCAGGGCGGCGGGCTGCGACTCGACGGCAAGCCGGTGGACACAGCGGACCAGCCGCTGCCGGCCGGCGCGGGCGAGTGGTTGCTGTCGGCGGGGCGCAAGCAGCATGCGCGGATTGCCTTGGCCGATCCGGAGGGACGGGGCTGAGGAAGCCGGGAAGGGCGGGACGGCGAAGCCGCGGTTCCTGTGACGCCGGATGCCTTGCGGGAGCGCGGCCGGCAAGGCAGCGAAAGCCCGAACGGGTCCTTCCTTCGTCACGGCGCCCGGTCGGAGCGGGCGCCGGCACCGGGGAGAATGCCGGGTGTAAGTTCGCATAAGGCGAATTGGTTAGCAAAGTGCAAACCGGCGGCCCCGGATCTCGTCCCCTGTTAAGCTCCGCCGACTCCACTGCCCTTCGCTGCCATGTCCGTCTCCCGCCCCGATCCTGCAACGACCGTTGCCCCGAACGAAGACCGCGCGCAGCGCGCGATCCAGTCCGTCGAGGTGGGCGGGCGGCTGCTGCTGGTGCTCGGCGAGCGCTCGGCGCCGATGACGCTGAAGGACCTGGCCGAGGCGGCGGGCCTGCCGGCTTCGCGTGCGCACCCCTACCTGGTGAGCTTCGGGCGTCTCGGGCTCGTCGCCCAGGACCCCGGCACCGGGCGCTACGCGCTGGGCCCGGCGGCGCTGCAACTGGGGCTCGCCTGCCTGCGCCAGCTCGATCCGCTGAAGGTGGCGTCCCCGATTGCCGAGGCGCTGGCCGAGCGCATCGACCAGACGGTGGCGCTCGCCGTGTGGGCCAACTTCGGCCCGACGGTGGTGCGCATCATCGAGTCGACCCAGCCGGTGCACGTCAACATGCGCGTCGGCACCGTGATGGACCTGGAGAAGACGGCCACCGGCCAGGTCTTCGCCGCCTTCCTGCCGGCGCGCAAGCTCGTGCAGCTCGCGGCCGGGCCGCTGGGCGGGCAGGGCGGGGCGCTCCTGCCGGGCGCGGTCGGCATGCCGGACGAGGAGCGGGCCGCCGCGCTGGAAGAGGTGCGCCAGCGCGGCCTCGCGCGCGCGGTCGGGCAGCCGATCCCCGGCGTCAACGCCTTCTCCGCGCCGGTGTTCGACCATGCGGGCGACGTGGAGCTGGTGCTGACCGCGCTGGGACCAGCGGTCAACTTCCCGTCGGCGTGGAATTCTCCGATCGCGAGGGCGGTCGGCGACGCGGCGCGCAGCATCTCGGAAAGGCTCGGCTGGCGGGCCTGATCGCCACGCCGCGCGGGCGGCCGGCTCCCTGACGCCGGCCAAGCCCGGCGCGTTTCAGCCTGCCGGACCCTCCGGCAGGCCGGCGGCGCGCTCCGCCTGTCGCTGCTGCTGGAAGCGTTCCAGCACCGGGCCCCAGGCGTGGCGCAGCACGATGCGGTCCAACCCGTCGAGCCGCAGCAGTCCGGCGCGGCGCTGCACCTCGGTGGGCGCGACGCCCTGCTCGATCCAGGCCAGCAGCGCGGTGTTGCGCAGCAGGCTCGGGCCGTGCTCGGCCGGCATCGTGCGCAGGTGCCCGGCGTCGACGGCGTCCCTGATCGCGGCGCGCACGATGCGGAAGGCCGCATGCCGACCCAGCGGCATCGTCCAGCGCCTGCTGCGCAGGTCGGTCAGCAGCGGCTGCTCGTGCGGGCGCGCGAGCTCCATCGCGCCGGCCGCCGCGCGCAGCCAGGCCTGCAGCGCGGCGACGGTGCGCGCATCGAGCTCCAGCTCGCGCGTCTGGTTGCGGCGCTCGCCGCGGACCGAGAGGCGTTCCGGCTGCTGCGGCGAGGGCAGCACGTCGGCGAGCGTCAGCGCGATCGTCTCCGCGACGCTCAGCCCCTCGAGGACCAGCAGCAGCAGCAGGGCACGGTCGCGCAGCGGCCCCGGCTCGCTGCCGGCGGGCAGGCCGGCGACGAAGCGGTCGCGCTCGTCGATGTGCAGTGCCGCGGACTGGGGCTGCTCGTGCTGGGGCAGGCCGGGCTGCGGTGCGGCCGGGTTCTGCGCGATCCACTCCATGCGCAGCGCATGGGCGTAGACCTCGTCGAGCACGCGCCTGTAGCGGGCCTGCGTCACCGGCCGCAGCCCGCCGGCAAGGAAGGCAGCGACATGGCGCGGCTCGGCGTCGTTCCAGCGCAGCTCGATGCCGGCCAGATGGCGCCCCCAGCTCAGCCAGTAGCTTTCGTACAGAGCCACCGATTCGTCGTTCAAGGGCCGGCGTTGCAGGGCGCGCCACGTCGCCCAGCCGTCGAAGGCGGACTGCAGATCGGGAGGGGAAGCTTCGGTTTTCATGTTAGTCAACATACATGAAAGCAGTTAAAACCACAACCGAAACGCTCCCTCCTCTCCACATCAAACCCACCTTACATCCCCTTGAACCCCAGGGCGCCGAGGAAAACGCCAGCGGCCCGCCGAGCGCAGCACAGGAGGGGAGAGACGAGAATCGATGCCATTCCACCTGCCCCCTGTATGTTGAGGATGGATCGGCTGCTCGAGCCCTCTCCTGCCGACTCCGCCTCCCCGCCCGCGTGAGCACCGCCTTGCCGGAACCGCCGGGCAGCGGCGACACGGTCGGGCGGCGCACCGCGGTCCCTCCTGCCGACCGCCCCCGGGAACCGGTGCGAAGCCGCACCCGTGGGCGACGGGTCGACTCAAGCGCCGACGAGCTCAGCCGCGGGCGGCCTCGGTGTCCGGCTCGATCAGGCCGAGGAAGTGATCGAGGACATGGAAATGGTCGTCGAGAAAGCGGTCCTCCAGCGCCGCCAGCTCCTGCAGCGGCACCCACAGGGCCGCGGCGGCGTCGTCGCCGCCCTGCACCTCGGGCAGCGGCCGATCGCCCAGATCGAGGTAGTGCGCATGCGTGATCGTGCGCCCGCGCTGGCTGCGGTCCGGGTGGTCGAACACCTGCGCGCGCCGCAGCGCCTGCTGCAGCACCTCGTCGGGCAGCACGAGCTGCGTCTCCTCGCGCAACTCGCGCAGTGCCGACTGCCAAGCGGTCTCACGCTGCTCGATGAAGCCGCCCGGCAGGGCCAGCAGCCCCTTGCCCGGCGCCCGGCCCCGCTTCACGAGCAGCACGTGGTCCGCGCAGCGCAGCACCGTGTCCACCGTGACGAACACCGGCGGGTAGGGCGCGGCCGCCCATTCCTCGCGGTAGCGCTTGAGCATGCGCCACTCCTGCACCAGCTCGGCATGGAAGGGCAGCGCGGCCCAGGCGCGCAGGAAGCCGCGCGTGCTCGCGGGCACTTGGTCAACCAGCGCCGCGAGCACCGCGTCGATATCCGCCGCGCCCTGGAACAGCACGTCGCGCAGCCGCGTCCCGTCCGCGCCGGGCACCTGCTCGACCGCGCAGCCGCTCCAGCCGGCGGCGCGGCGAAGCTCGTTCCAGCCCTCGTCCTCCGGCCGGCCGACCAGCACCCGGGTCGCCTCCGGCGCCAGGCCCTCGTCCGCAAGGCACGCCGCGACGCCATGGCGCACCGCTCGGCTCCAGCGCGACAGCTCGTAGTGGTCGCGCACCGGCACGAAGCGCAGCCTCTCGCGCTCCTTCGGCGGCAGCGCGAGGCCGATCATCTCGGCGCGCTCGCGCCAGGTGAAGGGGTTGCGCGGCGTGCGGGCCTGCTGGGCCGAGCCGAGCACGACGATGCAGCGCGGCGCGAGCGACAGCGCATGGCGCAGCAGCGCCAGGTGGCCGTTGTGGAAGGGCTGGAAGCGGCCGATGCAGACCGCGGCGTCGGGAGTGGCGGGAAGGGTCATCGCGGAAGACTCGAAGGTGGGATGCGGGCCGTCGGCCTTGCCCGCCGGCGCGGTCACGCCGGACGCTCGGGGAGACAGGCCGGGAAGCCCGTATCGTCGCAGATCGTCCCGCCGGGCGGCCGCAGCGCCCGGCCCCCGGCAGGGCCGCACGCAAGCGGCACGACAGGCCGTCCGCGAAACCGGCAGCCGCCCGGTCGGGACCCGAAGCCGGCCCGGTTCAGCGGCGGGCCGAAAGCGCGTTGTCGGGCGCGGTCGGCCAGAGGCCGCGTTCGACGACGCGGCCCTGCTGGAACCGAAGCCAGCTCTCCCCTGCGTAGTGGGGCAGGGGACGGATCAGCGACTCGAGCGCCCCGGGGTCCTGCGCCGCCACCACGACCGTCGGCGCATGGGCCCCGGGCGCTGCCCAGACGACGGCGGATGCCGTCCCCGGCGGCCATTGCGGGGCCGGCAGGCCGAGCGCGGCAGCGACCGCCTGCGGCGTGCCGATGCCGATCGCGAGGGCCGGCGACTCCCGCTGCCAGGCATCGACGGGAACCGGCGCCGCTGCGGACTGCAGCAGTTGCCGCGCAAGCCGGCGGGCCGGCTCGCCGGCCTCCTGCGGCAGCTCGACGAGAACGGTCTGCGCTTGCGGCAGCAGGGTCAGGTCGCGCAGGACCGGCACCGTCTCGCCGGCGACCAGGCGCCGGAAAAGATGGTGCTCCGGATCGACCTGGAGCCCCACCGGCCTCGCCGAGGTTCGCAGCTGCACCGATCGTGCCGCCTCGGCGAGCTCGAGGACTCGCGTTTCACGCCCCTGCGCCGTGTCGATCGCGACCGGAACCCGCAGCCGATAGGGCGCTCCTTTCTGGACAAGCGTCAGGCGCACCCCATCCTCCTCGAAGGCGACTTCCCCCAGAGCCAGCTCGGCCGCCCCCGCCCGGTCGACCCATTGCCCGAAGAAGCCCTCCAGCCTCTCGCCGACGGCCTCCTCGAAGGCCCGCCGCAAGTCGTCCCAGCCCGCGGCCTGGCCGCGTCGGGAGGCGTAGAAGCGCCGGAGGCCGGACTCGAACGCGCGCTCGCCGAGCCGCTGCTCCAGCATGTGGAAGACGAAAGCCCCCTTGCCGTAGCCGACGACCTGGTCGCGCGCATGGAGCTTGCCGACGAAGCGCGACAGCGCCTGGTCGTCCGCCGCGGGCAAGGCCGCGTGGTCGCGCAGCCATTCGCGGCGCATGCGCTCGCGCTCCGCCGGGCCGGACAGCCGGTAGTCGCTCATGTAGGTCGTCAGGCCCTCGGCCCAGTTGCCGCTGCCCCCGGCGACACGCACCGCGTTGCCCCACCAGGCATGCAGGATCTCGTGGGGCAGCGAGCGGGCGCGCATGAAGGGCAGGGGCAGGATCTTTCGCGACACGTAGGTCAGCCCGGGATAGCCGAGGCCGACCGGGTGCGGGGCCGAGACCACCGCGAAGCCCCGGTAGGGGTAGGGGCCGATGATCGAGGCGAAGCGGTCGACGTGGACCGCGACATCGTCGAGGTAGGCCGGCGCCAGCCGGCGCTCCTCCTCGTGGAAGTAGGCGCGCAGGCGCAGGCCGCGGTGGATGCGCTCCTCCACGACATAGGGGCCGGCGAAGAGCGACGGCGGCTCGTCGGGATAGGCGCGGAAGGTCGCGCGCACACCGTCCTCGCCGATGCGCTCGTGCACCAGCTCGCCGGTGAGCACCGGCAGCTGCCCGCGGGGCGCGAGCACGGTGACCTCGAGCCGGTCGGCCTCGCCGAACCTCGGATACCACGCGAACTCGCCCGGCAGCCAGCTGCCTTCGGGTTTCAGCCGCGGCGGCTCGGAACCGTCGAGCCGCCCCCCGTAGTGCAGCTCCAGCCGCGTCGCGCCCGCGGGCAGCTCCACGCTCAGCCGCTCGCCCTCGCGCATGAAGCGCAGCGGAGCCCCGTTCGCGGTGAGGCGCTCGACCTGCAGGCCCTCGCCCAGCTCGAGCTGCACCCGGCCGCGCTGGCCCGGGGGCAGCACGATGCGGTCCCTCCCGTGCAGATCGCCCCGCTGCGGGTCGATCGTCAGCAGCAGCTCGTGCGTGGCCGGGGCGGCATGCGCCGCGGCAGCCAGGAGCAGCGCGGCAAGAACGAGGATGAGCCGTGGCAGCCGATGGATCACCGTGTCTCCTTGCTGTGCGTCACGTGCGCCGGGCGGCAAGCCGGCGGCCGGGAAACCGCGCCGGGCGCGTCGCGGCACGCCCGCGGCCCATGCTCCCAGCCGCGGCCCCGGATTGTCAACGCCCCTCGGCTCCCCCGCCCGCGCTACGATGGGGCCGGTCTTCAGGAGGAATCCGTGGACGGCTCGACCGCACCGCCCCCCACGATCGCCCCGCACTTGCACCGCGCCCGCATCCTCGACATCGCGCTCGAACTGGGGGAGCTGCGCGGCTGGGATGCGGTGCATCTGCACGACGTCGCGAGGGCAATGGGCGTCACCTTGAGCGACATCCATCGTCATTACCTCCAGAAGGACGCCCTTGCGGAGGCCTGGTTCGACCGTGCCGACCGGGCCTTGCTCGAGGCCTGCGAGGCGCCGGGCTGGGGTGCGCTGGACGTCCGGGAGCGCCTGCACGGCGCCCTGTTCGCGTGGCTGGACGCGCTGGCGCCCCACCGCAGGCTCACGAGCGAGATGCTGCGCTACAAGCTGCAGCCGGAGCACCTGCACCTGCAGGCCCTCGGCGCGCTGCGGGTCAGCCGCACCGTGCAGTGGTGGCGGGAGGCGGCATGGCTGCCCTCCACCGGCTGGCGCCGCGAACTGGAAGAGGCGGCGCTGACGGTGACGTACCTGTCCACGTTCGCCTCCTGGCTTCGCGACGAGACCCGCGGCGCCGAGCGGACCCGGGCCCGGCTGCATCGACAGTTGACGGTGGCGGAGTGGGCCGCGGTGCGGCTTGCGTTTCGCCGCTGAGCCTCGTGGACCTGTTCACCCATGCCTTGCTGGGCGCGAAGCTGGCCCATGTCGCCGCGCCGGCACGTCCTTGCCTGACGACGCGCGAGCGTCTGCTGCTCGCAGCGGTGGCGGCGGCCTTTCCCGACATCGACTTCGCCTGCTTCCTGATCGACCCACTGGTTTTCCTGGCTGACTGGCATCAGGGCCCGACGCACTCGGTGCTGCTGCTGCCCCTGTGGGCGGCACTGATCGCGATCCTGTTCGCGGGGTGGGTGAAGCGAAGGAATGTCCTTTCCGAGGCGGTGCTGGTCAGCGGCCTCGGCCTGGCATCGCACATCGCCGCCGACCTGCTCACGGTGTACGGCACGATGGTGCTGTACCCGCTGTCGCGCCGGCGGATGAGCCTCGGCACCACCTTCGTCATCGACCCGGTCTTCACCGGCATCGTCCTGGCGGGACTGGCCGGCAGCCTGTGGAGCGGGCATCGCCGGGTGGCCGCTGCCGGCCTGGTGCTCCTGGCCGGCTACGTGGCAGCCCAGATGGGACTGCAGCAGCGCGCGCTGGAGGTTGCCCGGGTCTCGCTGCGGGCAAGCGGGCTCGAGGCAACAAGGCTGTCTGCGCTGCCGCAACCCTTCTCGCCCTTCAACTGGAAGCTCATCGCCAGCGACGAGACGCTGCACCGGCAAGCCTACGTGAATCTCGTCGGTCATCCGCCCTTGCTGCCGTCGATGCCGGGGCTGCAGCGCTTGCACGACATCGCCGCCGCCTTCCAGCCGCCGCAAGGGCTGGACTGGCACGTCCGCCACCGCCACGGAAGCCGCCCGGAACTGCAGCCGGCCATCAGGCAGCTTTGGGACGACCCGCGTTTCGCACCCTTCCGGCGCTTCGCCACCCACCCGAGCGTCTCCGGCGTCGAGCAGGGGGGTGGCGAGACCTGCGTCTGGTTCACCGACCTGCGCTACGACCTGCCGGCCTTGCCCGACACCTTCCGCTACGGATTCTGTCGCGACGGCACCCGCGGGCCCTGGCGGCTGTATCGCTTGAGGTACTTCTCGGCGCAGGACAGGCAGCGGCTCGGGTGAGCCCCGAACGAGGGGCGTCCGCGTCGCCGGCTCCGCGCCGGACCCTGCCCGCCCCGCGCTCCCGTCGTGCCGGATGCCGCGCGCCGCACGCGCCTTCCTGCAGGTGCAGCCCGGAAGCCGGCGCTGCATGGTCGGGCGCACCGGGCGCCGGCAGCGTTCTGTCCTGAAGCAAGCCGTGACGGCATTCCGCTTCCCTGCGTGACGAAGGCCACGAAACCCGCCGCCACCCCTGTCGGCCGCCGTGCCTTGCGGTGGTAGATTGAAACTCCATGCAACCGCAAACCGGGCGAAAGCCCGGGACGCAAAGCCTCCGGCCTACAGCGCCTCATGCGCGCCACGGTAGCGGGGCTGCCGGTGAAGGGGCCGTCCTCCCCTTGCCGGCCTCTCATGAAACGACAGAGGCCTTCCATGTTCCTTCTCACGCCGACCCGCGCCAGCCGACGCTCCCTCTTCAGGTTCTCCGGCGTGTGCGCTGCCACCGTGCTGGCCCTTGCCGCCTGCGGCGGCGGCGGGAGCACGGCCGAGGGCAGCGCGACCGGTTCGCTTCAGCTCGGCGGCGTCGTCATCGACGGTCCGATCGAGGGGGCCCGCGTCTTCCTCGACCTGAACCACAACCAGACCCACGACAGCGGCGAGCCGATCTCCGCGCCCACCGATGCCGCCGGCGCCTTCACGCTGGTGACCGAGCGCCTCACCCGGGCCCAGGCGGCGACGGCGATGCTCGTCACCCATGTGCCGGACACGGCGAAGGACTCGGACGACGGGGGCCTGACGCTCGCGGCCGCCGGGCGCCGCGGCTTCGCGCTGATGACGCCCGTCACGGCCTACCTGCAGGTGGCCGAGGGCGGCGCCAACTCGGCGCAGCCCGCCGTCCTCAGCCCGCTGACGACGCTGGTGGCCGGCGAGATGGCCTTCAACGGCCTCACGCTCGCAGAGGCCAAGGCCACGGTGCAGGAGCGCCTCGCGCTGCAGGGCAAGGACCCGCTGGGCAACTTCGTGGCCGCCCGGGACCGGGGCCTGGGCGATCTGGCGCGCGCTGCGGCCATCGCGCTCGGCGAGGCGGGCCGCTCGATCGCCGAGGCCGCCCGGCAGGGCGAGGGCCTGGCGGTGCACGAGCAGGTCGAGGCCGCCGTGCGGACCGTGACGGAGCAGCTCCCCGCGCTGGCGACCGACCTCGCGCTGGCCGGCTCCGGAGCGGGCGGCCTGCCGGTCTCCGCCGTGGTCGCCGAGCTGGAGAAGCCGGCCGCCGTCGCCGCGCTGCGGAAGGCGGTGCAGGGCAAGGGCGGCAGCGCCCAGACCTTCCGCGACTACGTCGTCGTGTTCCGCCCGAACGTCGGCAACCCGGCCACGGAAGCGGCCAACCTGGCGCGCGGCCATGCCGGCCAGGTCCGCTTCACCTATTCCACCGCGCTCAAGGGCTTCGCGGTGCGCTTGCCCGACGCGGCCGCCGATGCCTTCCTGGCCGCCATGGCGCGCAACCCGAACGTCGACCGCGTCGAGGTCGACCAGCCGATCACGCTGTCGCAGACGACCCAGTCGAGCGCGACCTGGGGCCTGGACCGCTCCGACCAGCGCGATCTGCCGCTGTCGGGCAGCTACAGCTATTCGACCAACGGCACCAGCGTGCGCGCCTACGTCGTCGACTCCGGCATCCTGGCCGGCCACGCGGATTTCGGCGGCCGCGTGAGCGGCGGCTACACCGCGATCAACGACGGCTACGGCACGAGCGACTGCAACGGCCACGGCACCCATGTCGCGGGCACGATCGGCGGCGGCACCTGGGGCATTGCCAAGGGCGTGTCGCTGGTCCCGGTGCGGGTGCTCGACTGCGCGGGCTCCGGCACGCTCAGCGGCGTCATCGCCGGCCTCGACTGGATCGCGGCCAACGCCACGCGCCCGGCCGTCGTCAACATGTCGCTCGGCGGCGGGGCCTCGTCCACGCTGGACGCGGCGGTCGCGAACACAGTGGCCCGGGGCATCGCGGTGGTGGTGGCTGCCGGCAACGACGGCGCCAACGCCTGCAACTACTCGCCGGCGCGCGAGCCCTCCGCGCTGACGGTGGGCGCCACGACCAGCAGCGACGCGCGGGCCTCCTACTCGAACTTCGGCACCTGCCTGGACCTGTTCGCGCCGGGCAGCTCGATCAAGTCGGCCTGGTACACCTCGACCACGGCCACCGCCACGAGCAGCGGCACGTCGATGGCCGCGCCCCACGTGGCCGGCCTCGCGGCGCAACTGCTGCAGGCGACGCCGAGCGCCACCCCCGCGCAGCTCGCCGACACGATCAAGTCGGCCGCGACGACCGGCAAGGTGACGAGTGCCGGCTCGGGCTCGCCCAACCTGCTGATCTACACGGGCGCCGCCTCGGCCAGCCAGCCCCCTGCGTCGAGCTCGACCCTGGTCTCGGTGGCCGCGCTGAGCGGCAGCGCGGCATTGGTGCGCAATGGCTGGCGTGCGACGGTCACGATCGCCGTCAAGGACGCCAACGGCGCGCCGGTCCCCGGCGCCGTCGTCAGCGGCGGCTTCACGTTCGGCGGCTCGTCGGTCAACTGCACCACGGCGTCGAACGGCAACTGCAGCATCGGCAGCGGCAACCTGTCGAAGTCCACCCTGGAGACGAAGTTCACCGTCAGCGGCATCACCGGCACCAACATGAGCTACGACCCGGGCAAGAACGCCGCGAGCTCGATCACCGTGAGGAAGCCCTGATCCGGCAGTCCCCAGACGAGCGACGACCCATGAAAACCTCAAGACTTGCGTTCATCTGCACGGGCAGCCTGCTCGTCCTGGCCGGCTGCGGCGGAGGATCCCCGCACGGCGCCGCCGACCTGGAGGCGGCGCGCTCGAACAGGGTCACGGAACGGGTTGCCTTCGAGAGCATCAAGGCCACCAGCACCACTTCCTTCGTTGATGAAATGCTTTCCTTCGACTCCTCCCGATGGCAGGCGGCCCACTGGAACAACGGCGGCTACTTCCTGAACGGCTGGCACCCGAACCAGCTCTCGTTCCAGGACGGGCATCTGAGAATCACGCTGGAAGCGGACTCGCAGAACCTCACGGGCAAGAGTTGCGTCTCGGGCGAATACCGCACCCAGGACTCCTACGGATACGGCTTGTACAAGGCCCGGCTCATCGCCTCCAACGTGCCGGGCACCATCACCGCCTTCTTCACCTACACCGGTCCGGCAGAAGGCACGCGGCATGACGAGATCGATGTCGAGATCAAGGGGGACGACCCGCGCAAGCTGAGCGTGAACTACTGGACGGATGGCGTCGAGCACCCGACCGTCATCGACCTCGGCTTCGACGCCTCCGCCGATTACCACGACTACGCCTTCCGCTGGACGCCGAGCTCCATCCAATGGTTCGTCGACGACAGGCTCGTCCACGAGGAAAAGGGCGCACGGGGGCCGCTGCCGGAGGTCCCGGGGCGCATCATGCTCAGCCTCTGGGGCGCGACGGGCGCCGAGCCCTGGAGCAGCACCTATCAGGTGACGGGCACACCTTCCCTGGCATCGGCGGAGCGGGTCGGGTTCAGCGCCGAGGAAGCCTCGCCGCAGAGGCCGGTTTCCGTCGCCGCACTCTCGGGAAGCTCCCACACCTCGGGGAAGGGCTGGCGCGCGGTCGCGACCATCACGGTGCGCGATGCGAACGGCCTGGCGGTGCCCGACGCGGTCGTCACCGGTGGGTTCACGGTAGGCGGCTCTCCATTGAACTGCACCACCGGCAGCAGCGGCGTCTGCAGCATCACCAGCGGCACCATCGCCAGGACGAGAAGCAGCACCAGCTTCTCCGTGAGCGGCATCTCCGGGACGAACCTGAGCTACAACGCAGCTGCGAACCTGGTGGAATCGGTCGCGATCGCGCGGCCCTGAAGGACAGCAGGCCCGGAGGCACCGCGCGCGGTGCTGCCGGGCCTGCTGGGGCCTGCGCCGCCGATCAGGGCTCCACGCCTGCCTCGCCGAAACGCAGCCGGCGCGTGCCGAGCGCGTCCGCGATGCCCTCGTCGTGGGTGACGAGCAGCAATGCCGCCTCCGTCGCCTCGACCGCGTCCAGCAGCGCGGCCAGCGCCTCCTGCTGCGTCAGGGGGTCGAGCCGCGAGGTCGGCTCGTCGGCGAACAGCAGCGCGGGCCGCACCGTCAGCACCCGCGCGAGCGCCACGCGCTGCAACTCGCCGCCCGAGACCTCGCCGGGCCGGCGCGCGAGCAGCGCCTCGGGCACGCGCAGCCGCGCGAGCACCTCCTGCACCTCGCGCCACGCGCCGCGGTGCAGGCGCACCACGTCGCGCAGCGAACGCTCCAGCGGGACGTGCGGCGCGAACGAGGCCACCGGGTCCTGGTAGAGCTTCTGCAGCGCCTGCGGCCCGAGCTCCCGCGCCCGCCGGAGCTCGCCCCGGTCGGCCGGCAGCAGGCCGAGCAGCACGTTGCCGAGCGTGCTCTTGCCGCTGCCGCTCGGGCCCTGCAGCACGAGCCGCTCGCCGCGCCGCACGTCGAGATCCAGCCCCTCGAACAGCGTGCGTCCGCCGAAGCCCTTGCTCAGGCCGCGCGCCTGCAGCAGCGGCGGGCCGGCGGGCGCCGGCACGGCCTCGCGGCGCGGCCATCGCGAGGGCTCGGCGGCGATCAGCCGGCGCGTGAAGTCGTGGCGCGGCGCGGCCAGCACCTGCGCGGTGTCGCCCTGCTCGACCACCTCGCCGTCGCGCAGCACGATCAGCCGCCCGCCGAGCGCCTGCGCGACGCGCAGGTCGTGCGTGATCGTCACGACGCAGCCCCCTTCGCGCAGCACCGCCTGCAGCATCGCGACGATGCGCCCGCACCAGCGGGCGTCCAGTCCCTTGGTCGGCTCGTCCACCAGCAGCACCCTCGCGCCGCCGGCCAGTGCGATCGTCGCCGCGGCGCGCTGCGCCATGCCGCCCGAGATCTGCCAGGGATACTGGCGTACCGCGGCCGACAGGCCCACGCCGTCGAGTTCCCGCAGCGCGGCGGCGCCGGCCTCGGCCGGGGGCACGCCACCCACCAGGGCATGCACTTCGGCGAGTTGCGGCGCGACGCGCCGCAGCGGATCCAGCGCCAGCGCCGGCTCCTGCGGCAGCAGCGCCAGCCCGCTGCCCCATAGCGGGCGTCGTGCGCGCGCATCGTCGGCGCGGCTCGCACGGCCGGCCACCGTCACACTGCCGCCCGCACGCAGCGCCGGGGACAGGTTGCCCATCACCGCTTGCGCCAGCAGCGACTTGCCGGCGCCACTCTCGCCCAGCAGCGTCAGGGCCTCGCCGGCGCGAAGCGCGAAGGACAGTTCGCGCAGCAGCGGTCGCGAACCGACGTGCACGGCGAGGCCGTCCACGCCGAGCAGGATGTCGTCGCTCATGTTTCCTCCCGGTCGCCGGCGATCAGCATCATGCCCAGCACCACCAGCATCAGCAGCACGACGGGCGCCGCGATCAGCCAGGGCGCTTCCTCGTAGTGCGGCAGGAACTCGGTCATCATCAGGCCGAGCTCGGGCGTCGGCGGCTGCAGCCCGACGCCGATGAAGCCCAGCGCCGCCAGCGCCAGCACCGCCTGTGCCGCACTGAACGCGAGCAGCGTGCCGAGCAGGGGCGCGAGCGCGGGCAGCAGGTGGCGGCGCAGCAGGTAGCCGGGCCCGAAGCCGAGCAGCCGCGAGGCCTGCACCGCGTCGCCCGCCAGCACCGGACGGCTCGCCGCACGGCTGACGCGGAAGTACTCCACCCACAGCGACAGCGACAGCCCGATGTAGAGCGCCCAGTGCCCGCCCTGCGCCAGCGCGGCGAACAGCAGCACCAGCAGCAGCCCCGGCAGCGACATCACCGCATCGGACAGCAGCACCAGCGCGCGCTCGGTGCGGCCGCCGCGCCAGGCCGCGGCGATGCCGAGCAGCACGCCCGGCACCGCCGCGGTGACGGCCGCCAGCAGCGCGAGCCCGAGCGACAGTTGCGCCGCGTGCGCCAGACGGGCGAGCACGCTGCGCCCCAGCAGGTCGGTGCCGAGCCAGTGCGTGGCGCCCGGCGGCTGCAGGCTCGCGTAGAGATCCTGCCGTGCGGGGTCGATGCCGATCAGCGCCGGCCCGAGCAGCGCGAAGGCCGCCACGAGCAGCAGCAGCGCAAGACCGACGTGGCGCGGCGCGGACGCGCGGCGCCGCGCCGCGATGGCAAGTGGAAGCGGCGTGCTCATCGTGCCTCCTCCGTCGCCCGTCGCGGGTCGAGCGCCATGCAGGCGGCGTCGACCCCGAGGTTGAAGGCCACGAACAGCAGGCCCATGCACAGCGCGGTGCCCTGGATCATCGGCACGTCGCGGCCGAACACCGCATGCACCAGCGCGTGCCCGATGCCCGGCCAGGCGAACAGCGTCTCGACCACCAGCGCGCCCTCGGCGAGGAAGACGGTCTGCACGCCGAGCCAGGCGACCACGGGCAGCGCGGCATGGCGCAGGCCGTGGCGCAGCAGCGCCTGCCAGTCGCTCAGGCCCTTGGTGCGCGCGAACTCGTGCGAGGGCGACTGCACCGCCTCGCGCATCGCGTGACGCGCCACGCGCGCCAGGCCCGCGGCCAGCGGCAGCGCCAGCGTGAGCGCCGGCAGCAGCAGGCCGCCGTCATGCGCGTCGCCGGCCACCGGCAGCATGCCGAGCTGCACCGCGACGAGCAGCATCAGCAGCAACGCGAGCAGGAAGGGCGGCATCGCGCGCAGCAGCACCGCGAGCGCGAGCGTGAGGCGGTCGCAGCCGCCGCCCGGGCGCAGCCCGGCGCGGATGCCCAGCGGCAGCCCGATCAGCGCCGCCAGGCCCACCGAGGCGAGCGCGAGGTCGATCGTGTGGCCGAGCTGGTGGGCCACCTCCTGCCAGACCGGCACGCCGGTCACGAGCGAGGTGCCGAGGTCGCCGCGCGCGATCTCGCCCCACCACTGCAGCAGCGCGAGGCCGAGCGGGCGGTCCAGCCCCAGCTCGGCGCGCACCGCGTCGGCCGCGGCATTGCTGACGAGGTCGTAGCCGTAGCGGCCGGCGGCGATGCGCGTGGCGAGGTCGCCCGGCAGCGCGCGCGCCATGAAGAAGCAGACGGTGCCGACGAACAGCGCGAGCGCGAGCGCCTGCACCGCACGCCGGGCCAGCAGCCCGCCCCAGGCGGAAGAGGGACCCATCATGCCTGCCACCTCATCTGCGTGAGGCGGTAGGAGCGCTCCAGCGGGTCGAGGCTCACGCCCGAGACGCGCGCGCTCACCGCGACCTGCTGCCGGTACCAGGCGATCGGGATCACCGGCAGCTCGGCCTGCAGCACGCCCGCCACCTGCCGGCGCTGCTGCACGAGGCGCCCGGGCGGCAGGCCGCCGCGGGAGAGCTCGGCCAGCGCCGCCTCGAGCATGGCGCTGCGCCAGCCCATCGCGCCCCAGTCGCCGCCCTGCGGCCCGAAGTCCTGCGCCAGCGTGCCTGTCGGGTCGGGCACGGTGGCGTAGTTGCGCGCGGCCAGCCCCAGCTGCAGGCTGCCGTCGCGGTGCCCGAGCGGAATGTCGCCGGAGTTGCCGATGTTCACCTTCACCGCGATGCCGGCCAGGCGCCACTGCTCCTGCAGCACGGTGGCGATGATCGGCAGCTCGGGCCGGTCGGGGAAGGTGCGCAGCGCGAGCGTCAGGGGCCGGCCCTGCGGGTCGCGCAGCCCGTCGGCGGCGCGGCGCCAGCCGGCCTCGGCGAGCAGCCGCGCGGCGGCTTCCGGGTCGTGGCCGAGCGGCGGCAGACCCTCGTCGTGCCAGCCGCGCAGCGTCGGCGGGAAGAGCTGCGTCGCGGCGAGCTCCGGGTCGCGCAGCACCGCCAGGGCGATGCCCTTGCGGTCGATCGCGAGGCTGAGCGCGCGGCGCACGCGCAGATCGCCCAGCGCCGGCAGCCCGGCGTTGAGCTTGACGATCACGGTGCGCGGCAGCGTCACCGTCTCGACCGGGACCTTGCCGCGGCGGCGCAGGCGCTGCAGGCTCGCCGGGTCGAGCCCGTAGGCGAGGTCGGACTGGCCGCTCTCGGCCATCAGCGCGCGCGTCTCGGGCCGGCTCGCGACGAGGTAGCGCACCCGCCCGATCGCCGGCCGCGGGCCGTCGTAGTGCTCGAAGGCCACCGCCTCGACCTGCTGCGGCGGCGCGAGCAGCGAGACCCGGTAGGGACCGCTGCCGACGATCGCCTGCACGCTGCCGTCGGCGCGGTAGCTCGACGGCGCGAGCACCAGCGTGCTGCTGTGCGCCAGCAGTGCGGGCAGTCCGCCGAAGGGCGCCGACAGGCGGATGAGCACGACCGCCGCGCCCTCCGCCTCGATCGAGCGGACGGGCGCCGCGCTCAGCAGCGCCGGCGGGGTGCGCGCGGCCTCGAGGCAGCGCACCACGGCTGCCGCCGTGACCGGGGTGCCGTCATGGAAGCGGGCGGCAGGCCGCAGCTCGAAGCGCCAGGCGAGGCCGTCGGCCGAGACGCTCCAGCGCCGTGCGAGCGCCGCTTGCGGCGTGCCGTCGTCGAGCGCGTCGAGCAGCGTCTCGGCGATCTGCATGCGGGTGAAGACATAGCCGCTGGCCGCCGGCGCGAGGCCGCCGATCTCCCAGGGGCCGACGATCTGGAGCGGCCCCCGCGAGGGCTGGGCGCGGAGGGCGAGCGGTGCCGCGCCGGCCGCGAGCCCGGCGGCGCCGAGCCGCAGCAGGTCCCGGCGCGTGAAGTCGGGGAAAAGTGTCATGGCAGCCGCCCTCAGAACTTGGCCTGCAGGCCGGCGGTCAGGCTGCGCGGGGTGCCCGGCGCGACCCACAGGCGGCTGTAGGAGCTGGTGTAGTGGGTGCGGTCGAACAGGTTGTCGACGTCGAGCGACAGGCGCAGCACCGGGCTCAGGCGCCAGTAGGCGACGAGCTTGGCGGTGGTGTAGCCGGGCAGCTCGAAGGCCGGCGTGCCGAGCCGGGCCTCGTCCTGCGTGCGCGCCTGCTGGCCCAGGCGCGTGCCGACGTGCGTGAAGCCGCCGCCCAGGCCCCAGCGCTGGCCGTTCGCGAGCGCGTCCTCGTAGACCGCGAGCGCACTGCCGTTGACGCGCGGGACGTTGCTCAGCCGCCCACCCACCTGCAGCGTGTTGTCGCGCGTGACCTCGACGTCGTTGAGCACCAGGCTCGCGTTGACGCGCCAGTGCGTGCCGAGCTGCCCGGACAGGTCGAGCTCCAGCCCGCGGCTGCGCACCGCGCCAGCGGCGACCATGAAGTTCTCGGCGGACGCGTTGGCGGGGTCGGCGGTCAGCACGTTGCGCTTGCGGATGTCGAACAGCGTGGTGGTCGCGCCGAAACGGCGGTCCGCGCTTTCCCACTTGCTTCCCGCCTCGAAGGCCTGCCCACGCTCCGGCTCGAAGGCATTGCCGCTCCGATCGAGACCGGAATTGGGCCGGAAGGACTGGCCGGCATTGGCGTAGACGGTCCACTGCGCGGTGGGCAGCCAGCTCAGCCCGATGCGCGGCGAGGTGGCCGTGGGCTCTTGCCGCTGGCGGACCGGGCGGCGGTTGGCGACGCCCTCCACCTGCTGCTCGTGGCGGTCGACGCGCACTCCGGCGAGCAGCCGCCACCGGGGCGCCAGGTGCAGGACGTCCTGCAGGTAGAGCGCGGTGCCGCGCTGGCGCTCGCGGGTGTCCGTGTTGGGCCCGGGCACCGGCTGCGGCTGGCCGTAGACCGGCTCGTGGATGTCGATCGCGTAGGGAGCGCCCGCGCTCGGGTTGGCGCGCAGCATCAGCGAATCCATGCGGAAGCGATAGGTCTCGACGCCGAGCAGCAGGTCGTGGCCGAGGCCGCCGGTGTCGAGCGTGCCCTGCAGCTCGGCCTGCAAGGCGGCATCCCGGGAGTCGTAGTCGCGGAAGCGGCGCTGGCGCCACAGCGTGCGCTGGTCGGCCTGCAGCGAGCCCGACTCGGTGGAGAAGCCCTCCAGCGCCGTCTCGCGCAGCGACAGCCCGAGCCGGCTGCGCCATGCGGAGCTCCACTCCTGCGACAGCACGAGCTGGTGCGCGCGGTTGTCCACCGTCATGTCGCCGTCGGCCGGCTCGCCGAGGAAGCGGCTGCGCGGGACGGCGCCGAGCCGGTTGTCCACCGCCACCACGCCGCGGTCCAGCGGCGCCGCATGGCGCAGGAACTCGCCGCGGTAGTCGAGCAGCGTGTCGGCGCCCAGCCGCCAGCTGAAGGCGGGCGCGAGCACCTGGCGCTCGGAGCCCGCATGGTCGCGCCAGCCCTCGCGCTCCTCGGCGGCGACGTTGAGCCGGTAGGCGAAGTCCTCGCCGAGCGGGCCGGTGCTGTCGAGCGCGGCGCGCCTGAAGCCGTGGCTGCCGGCGTAGGCCTCGGCCGAGTGCGCGGCCTTCCAGCCCGGGCGCTTGCTGACGATGTTGAGCGTGCCGCCGGGCTCGCTGCTGCCGTACAGCGCCGCGGCGGGGCCCTTGAGGAACTCGATGCGCTCCACGCCCGCGAGGTCGCGCGGCGCATTGAAGCCGCGGTTGCCGGCGAAGCCGTTGAGCAGCGTCGCCATGTTGACGTTCTCGTTGCCCGGCAGGCCGCGGATCACGACGTTGTCCCACAGGCCGCCGAAGTTGTGCTGGCGCGAGACGCCGCCGACGTAGTCGAGCACCTCGTCGAGCCGCGTGGCGCCGAGGTCGTCGATCGCCTGGCGGGTGATGACGCGCACCGACTGCGGCAGCTCGCGCAGCGGCAGATCGGTCTTGGCGCCCGTGGCCTCGGCGGCATGGTAGGCGCCGGACTGGCTGCGGCCGACCACCTCGACGGTGGACAGCTCGATCGCGGCTTGCGCCGCGGCGTCCGTCGCGGTCTGGGCAGCGGCGACGGGGACGAACAGCGCCGCGGCGGCCAGCGCGAGCGGAGCGGGGGTCGGATGAAGGGAACGAGGGCGGGTCATCATGGATACGGATCTCGGCATGGGAGCGCCCGGCCGCGCCATGTGCGCAGCGCGGCGATCGGGGCCCGAATGAAGGCAGGCGCACGCCCCGGCCGGGGGGCTGGAGGGCGTGCGGTGCAGGAGCGCCAGGGGGCTGGCGCGGCGGTTCAGCCGGGATGAGGCGGAGGATCGCGCGCCGCGAAGGGCCAGCGGTGGGCGTGGGGCGGGAGGGTCGCCGATCGCGACAGGCTCGGTGCGGCACTGCCGGACAGCGGAGCCGCAAGCACCGCCGGGGGCGCTCCGCCCGGCGCATAGTGCGCCTGCGTCAGGCACCAGACGCAGATAGGATGAAGCTGCTCGTCAGGCTCGCCGTCAGGGGAGGGAGCCTCTGCGCCGCCGGCCACGGCAGGGGGCCGGGTGCCCGACTCGGCCAGGTGCAGCGATTCGTGCAGCCAGGCGCCGAGGGTCGTGTTGAGGAACACGACCAGCAGCATCAGACGGATCACGGCGTGGCGGGCGGGCATGAGCGAGGGCGAAACCGCGCATCATAGTGGCAGCGCCGGCGGCTCGCCGGGGGCGAGCGCCTCAGGTGCGCACGTCAAAGACGCTGCGCAGGTAGGCCAGGAAGGTCTCGTCGACGCAGATCGTCTTGCCGGGCGAGTCCGAGAGCTTGGCCACCGGGCGGCCGTTGCACGACACGAGCTTCATCACGATCTGCAGCGCCGGGCTGGCAGGGCCCATGTCGTTGCTCAGGTGGGTGCCGATGCCAAAGCCCGTCTGCACGCGCCCGGCGAAGTGCCGCCACAGCTCGATGGACTTGTCGACGGTCAGGGCGTCGGAGAACACGAGGCGCTTGGTATGCGGGTCGATGCGCAGCTTCGCGTAGTGGGCGAGCGCCTTCTCGCCCCACTCGACGGGGTCGCCCGAATCGTGGCGCAGCCCGTCGAACCAACGGCGAATGGCAGAACCATGGACATGGCTGAATCTCCGATGGCGCCTGGGAACCAGGCCTAAAAGCCCTTGTCCATGGTGTCCATAGCGTTTCTGACCAGTTTTGTGAGTTCATGTCCATAGCCTAGTCTCTGTTTGACACCGTCCCGAGGGCCGGTCCTACGGCCCTTGTTGAAGCTCGATTTCATAGAGAGCTGCAGGGAGAGTCGACCCTCTGCAGACGCAATCGAAAACCCTGTCAAGCAGACCCTAGAGGCAGCAACGGCGCCAAGAACGCCTCACAGACGGGAGGTAGTGCCAAGGTTGAGGTTCCGGCAGGATGAAGAGGCAATCGCAGTGGTCGCGGTTGCTGCTCTTAGTCCTTTGCCCAGCTGGCGTGTTGTTTCTGCTGCTGCCCGACTTCCTCCCTCACCTGCTCTGATGCGGCAGCGGAAGTCAGCTCGGGTTTTTTTCCACATCCATCGCTAGGGCAACTGGAACGACACCTTGTACATTTTTTCCAAGGCATGGGGGATCGCTTCAGGTCCTGCCTTGTTGATC
>NZ_KZ983960.1:46283-80142 GCF_003569765.1 Caldimonas tepidiphila
GAGCAGAACCGAGTTGAAGCCGACAAGGCTCCGTCCTCTGTGCTGAGGGTCCTCCAAGGGGGACGAGTCGTACGCCAGCAAGCCCATCGTCATGAACATCACAGCGGGCGTCATCGACTCACCTGCTTGCTGACCACCCCAAGTGCTGCGCTCGTTCATCATCAAGAACCTTGCAAGAAGATGCCGACGCTCGCTTCGCTTGCCTAGTAGGCAGGACATTCGGAGCAGACGGCTGTCCGACGAAGCAAGCGCCACGGTGCCGAGCACCGCTACAGGCGAAGCAAGCAGGAGTCGATTCCCAACGACAGTCCCCTGCTTGAAAGAAGGCCGCTCCGATCAGCCCTGGCCACAAAGTACGGGAGGAGAGAACGGAGGTGGCGGGCCAGAACCTTGTTCCGACCGGAGCGGCAACAAAAGCACCGTGCGAGCCCTTTCGACACGGCACTCTTCTCCGGCAACGATCGTTCCAGCCGGGCGTTCTAGTGACGATCTGGCACAACTGCAGGTAAGGAAGCGCGGGACTAGTCAGAAAGTTCTGACAAGCCCGGGGAAGCACCCGGGCCTCGTCAAGCCGCTGTAAGAGCTAGGGGCGATGAAGAGCACCTCCTTCGATGTACGAATGCCACTTTCGGATGTACGCGCTGCTGGAACCTCAGCAGGCGACACCGGGCTTTCCCCGGGTGAAGTGACGGGCCGCTCCCGGGCAGATGAGCCACAGCGAACGACTCAGCGAGCGAGCTTCAACCTGTGTTCCACATGGCCCTTTGCGCCGTGGCAAGAGCCTCCGGCCCGGCCTTATCGATCGCTTCCTCGCAAAGCCGAAGCGTGTCCACCGGCGAGCCCTGCTCTGAAAGCAAATTGATCAGATCTGCCGCCTGGCCGTAGGTGAATCCGTTCGGTATGGCAGCAATCAGAACTGCCATGAAGCCCCTCCGACAACGGTCGATGCGGCGACGATCAAGAGAGAGGGGCGGATCGTAGGCGAGCCGTCCTAGTGTCATCAACACCTCTGCAGGTGTCAGGGCTGGCTGCTCCACCGCATCACTCCTTGCCGTTCGGCACTCCTTCCGACAAGGAGCACATTGCCTTCCTGACCCCGTTTGGATCAAAACTTGGACGAAAGGAGCTCACGTCCTTCTTGCCACAAGCTGCTCCGGCATCGACGTCTTACCAAAAGCAATCGATCGACAGCCACCGGCAGGCAGCAGTTCTGGTGCATCTAGGCAGTACATGCCATCAAGGTAGGCCGCTGTTGTCAGATGGATGGGCACACTGGGATCGCGCTCGATGAGCGCCGTGAAGAGTTGCATGGACGGCCCGTTCGGATCAAAAACGGGGCCAGCCATGCTGCGGTAGGGTTGACGAGCCATAGCCATGCATCGACCTGTCACAGACGCACTTGAGCACTCTTACCTTTCCCCGGCAAAGCTCAGAACTTGTACGCATCCTCCGTTGGCGGGATGACGGCATGGCTGGAGCCGCTGCAGGATGATCTGGCAGCCGCAGTGGTCGCGGTTGCTGTTCCTTCGTGGATTGCCCGGCTGACGCGCTGTTTCCGCTGCTGCCTGATCTCCCACACCTGCACTGAAGCTGCAGCGGAAGTCAGCCCGGGTTTTTTTAGACAGCCCTGCACGATGAGGGCAACCCCTACACGCGGACGACCACTCCGAGCTTCTGCCTCCCGAGCAGGGAGGAGCCTCAATTGGAGACGTTCAGCGCCGGAGTGGCCGCCAAAAAGGATAGCGACGCAAGAGACGCTGGCAACAAAGACCATATGCTTAGAGCAACAGCAAGAAGAGGCCGACGCCCGCTTCGCTTGCCTAAGGTGTCTTTGACAGGGCCAGTCGTCGGAGATGCAGTCGAAGCATTGCGAGCTTGATGGTTCCGAGGAAGTGCACGGCGCGCGCCTCCTTGAGCCATCCCACGCAGCGTTCGATCACGTTGCGGCGACGGTATTGCTCTCGGTCGAAGGCCAAGGGGCGGCCCCGGTGTCGTGCGATCTGGTCGCTGCGCTGAGGAATCACGGCTCGCACGTTTCGCTGCCGCAACCATCTGCGGATGCGAGGATGGCTGTAGGCCTTGTCGCCCGCTACCCGCTCGGGCCGTTGCCGCACGACTCCTGACGGTCGGCAGATGCGCACGGCGTCGAGAACCGGCTCGGCGTACAGCGCCTCACCTGCCTGGCCGGCGCTGAGCCGAACCGCCAGCGGCAGTCCGACGCCATCGGTCACCAGGTGCAGCTTGGTACCCCAGCCACCGCGGCTACGCCCAAGCGCGTGATCCTGTGGCTCGTTGGGAGGCAGTTTTTTTTCTCGCCCCGGTGGCTGCCTTGTGGGCTCGCACGTTGGAGCCGTCGATGCACCACAGTGACCAGTCGATGCCACCGGCAGCGTCGAGGTCGCGTTGCAGCGTGCGCAGCATCCAGTCAAGCAGGCCCGAGCGCGACCAGCGCCGGTAACGCGAGTACACCGTCTGCCACGGCCCGTAGCCCTCAGGAAGGTCACGCCAGGGAAGGCCGGTGCTCAGGCGGAAGAGCATGCCGTTGAGGATGGGGCGGTGGTCGCAGTAGTGGCGCCCAGGCGTCTCACGTGCCGGCAAATCGAGAAGGCAGATCTCGCCACCGTGCTCCAAAGCAAAGCCGATGGAGCATCGCTTCCAGCATCTTGCGACGGTCCCCACAGGGACGGCCTGCAGTTTGGAGTGGTGGGAGCAACGGGGCCAGCAGCGCCCATTCCTCGTCGGACAGGCTGTGCCTGTTCTTCGTCATGACCGTGTCCTTAATGATCCGAAGCAGCCAGTGCGGCCAACCGCGTGCTTACATGAAGCGACGATCGCCCCAAGATGAAGGCCGCTGTCGGCCAAGACCGGCCGTCCGTCATGGACCGCTTCCGGGCAGCACGTCCCTGCATCCAATCGCCTTCCTTGCTGTCACAAAGTTCAGGAACGTACACTACCCAAGGCACCGCCATAGCGGTGCGTCAGTTCAACATGGTTATCTAACGCCGCCCCCTGCCGTGCCTCCGACTCACATCAACGCAGCGTCAGATAAACTCTACTCGTTGGGCGCAATCATCCGCCGCAAACGCTGCAAAGCACCATGAATCACTCGAAATTTTCTCTCCACGATGGAGGCATTGCTTGCACAAAGATCTAGAACACGCATGTACAGCACTTGAAACTCTCGCAACTGCAATAATTAGCGGCTGGTCGAACGATTCGACAATGACAGACCATTTAGGGTGGTTTGCTCCAACAGTGACGCGGCACGAGTTAGCCTCCTTAGCGATCAATTTGGCAGAAGATATTCGCGCAATCGGCGCAGATACAATAGAACCATCTATTGAAACCCTGGTTCGCGATATACCTCGCCGAGCCCAGACGCTTCAAAATCAAACCGTCCCATACTTCTATAACGGAAACGCAGGGCAATCAATTCCGGCTTATATTTCAACGATTTCTCTTTTAAGAGCCGCAATCCTTCCGCCACTTGGATGGCAGGTAATACCCGATCAAAAGTCTTTGCCTTCTTCCCTCGCGCGACGAGCAAGAGCAGCACTCGCTGAACTTGACCAACTCACACCGAACATCTCCACGCTGAAGCAGCAAATTAGCGACATTGAGTCCGCTCATGCTATTGCTGACTCGCTGCCAGTTGACTTACAAGCACTTGCTGAAGGACGGGAAAAGCTTGCTAAAGCTGTAGCAGACGCTACAGAGGCAGCGTTCAAAGTTAAAGAAGCCCGTGACGCGGCAGCCCTCGAATTATCCGCAATGGCAACGGCAAATTTAGAGGCTGGAAAGCTCATAAAGCAGTGCGAGGCCGCATACCACATCACAACTACAAAAGGATTAGCGGGAGCTTTCGATCAGCGAGCTGTAAGCTTGTCCAATTCCATGTGGATCTGGGTTCTTGGCCTAATGGGAGCACTCATCGTCGGCTCATTCATCGGTACGCAAAGACTGCAAGACCTCTCGACGACACTAAGCGCACCCAACCCAAACCTAATAAGTATATCGATACATGTGCTCCTCTCTCTTCTTAGCGTTGGCGCTCCTCTTTGGTTTGCGTGGCTTGCCACAAAACAAATTGGACAGCGCTTTCGCCTTTCAGAAGACTATGCATTCAAGGCATCTGTAGCAAAAGCTTACGAGGGATACAGAAAAGAGGCCGCCCGCATAGACCCTGAATTCGAATCCAGACTGTTTGGATCGGCTCTTACAAGACTAGATGAAGCCCCATTGCGCCTCGTTGAAGCCACAAATCATTCAAGTCCGTGGCATGAAATGGCAAACTCTGATGCTGTTCATCGGGCTTTCCGTGCGGCTCCAGAGTTTCAAAATCAAGTTATGGAGATGCTACGTGAAGGTGTGAAAACGGCTGGACAAACAATTAGCCGCACCAGTAAGGCTGCAGGCAACGCAATTCAAACCGAAAAAACGTAAAGCGCCCGCTTTTGGGCAGTAGGGCAGCCGTCTCAAATGTCCACAGTGGGTCGGGAGTTGAAGGACAGCCGGTGCCGGCCATGACCGGCCGCACGCCAGCGTCCGCTTCTCGACATCTCTGACAGGCCTGGCGCCGCCCACCCCGGGGAGCTTGGAGCGCAGACTCCTTGCCCCGTTGACGCCGCAGAACCACAGTCAGAGCACCGGCCTCATGCACAGTCTCACTCGGCAGTGCGCCATTTGTCGAAAAATTAGTACCATGCCGAACAGCAGCCGAAGGAAGATTTCTCAATGAGGCAGGGGGTTGGATGCGCAGAGGCGATTGTTGTTACGCAGACACCTGCGGGTGTTATGCGGAAAAACTGTCGCCATATAACTTATTTACCTACCTATGGAAGATCAATTGCATCCCATTCTTCAAATTGCGCTAGGTATCCTCGCAACTGTTTCGGCGATCGCTTCTGCGATTGCAGCCTTTAAGGCGCTGACCACTGCTCGGGAGGCACTTGCCTTCCAGAAGCGGCTATCGAGACATCAAGAAGCCCTCTTCTTACTAAGAGTCACGATCGCCGCCCTATGGCGACTCAAGCGCGTCCTCGGCAATCCCCTTCAGGCGTCGGACGAAGAATTTGTTGACATGGATCGTGTGCACGCCGAGATCAAATCCAATATTGACGCACTTATCCAGTGGGGAGTGCTAACACCGCGGGATTCGGCCCTCTTCAGCGCAACCTCACGTGGCGAGATTATTGATCAAATGACTATATCCAACGAAGAAATAGACATCGAGATAAAGAGACTCCAAGCGAAGATCGATGAAATATTATTGTAAGGCGTCTAACACTTCTTCCAAGCCGACGCCGCTTCGCGGCGCGTCTTAACTTAGGTGTCAGCTTGCATAAAATATGCCGCACCCAGACTTCAATCCTCCAGGCAAGCCCCCGAAACTCACCGGGCGAAAGTCCACGCTCACAGGTCTATTCATCACGACCCTGACGCCGTACATCGAGCCGACCGACGCTGAAGTTGACGAGGCTCTTGCGATACTGGGGATGGCACGTGGAAACTGCACTTGCGCGTACTGTGGGAATGCTAAGACAGAGTGGGACCACTTCAGGCCCGTTGTACGAAACCGTGCTCCGACTGGCTACATCACCGAAATCGCGAACTTGGTGCCGTCTTGCGCGAAGTGCAATCAATCCAAGAGTGGAAGAGACTGGAAGAAGTGGATGCTGGGGGATGCCGTCCATTCTCCTAATCGGCGTGGCATCTCCGACCTGATGGAGCGCGTTGCGCGCTTGGAGGCTTTCGAGCGCTGGCGAACGCCTACGAGGATCGACTACCCGGTGATTGCGACGGCTGAACGGTGGGCGAAGCATCAGAACTACCTTAGCTTGGTTCTTGCCATTCTTGCCGAAGCAGAAGTCCACGCGAAGGAACTGCGCGAGCATGTGGAGCAGTCACTGAGGCGGCAGCGCGATGCAGGCTAACAGGTCGTTCGACGCGGACACGCACCGGCAAGGCGGCGCAAGCCGTGCGCGGGAGCATACGTCTTCCAGCGCCTTGCCAGTGCGTGCCGCCCAAATCCGACGTTAAACGTCTGCTTTCTGAAAATGAAAGCAGCGGCGTCAAGGACCGCTGTGGGTCTATTCCGCTGAAAAACTCTGTCGAGACGCACCGGTGCGAACCGACCAAGGGCTGATGTCAGGCCTTCGGGCATCTCAACCTGGCTTTTTGCCAGGGTTGCGGGTTGATCGGTGGGGTTTCGCCTCAAGCGGGCGCACCTCTACCTTGAACGGGTGGTCCTTGCGGGCCCAACTTGGTCAGACGGCGTAGGTTCTGAACTGTTGCTGCCAAGGTGAACTCATCGCTGGCACCGTAAGCCCCCGCAGGCGCAAGCGCCGCAGTTTGAGGATATGCTTCAAGTGTGCAAACAGCATCTCGACCTTCTTGCGCTCGTGGCGCGAGTGCTGGTAATGCTCGGTGGTGGCGATCTGGCGCGCCACGTCGCGTGCTGCCTCATGCACGTTGCGCCGAATCAGGCGCGTCGGGGTGTCGGGCAGCAGCGCTGCTTCATCGGACACACCTCGCAGTCCTGCTGTCGAGCGCGGCAAATGATCCTGTCGTCGTCGGTCACGCGCGAGCGCTGCTCCTTGAACGCACGCTACTGGCTGCGCAGCGGATGGCCTTGAGGGCAGCGGTACTCGTCAGCCGCCTCGTCCCACTCGAACTCGGTGCTCGACAGCGTCTCGTCCTTGCGCTGCGTCTTGTCCCACACGGGGATGCCGCTTGTGGCCCCGACCGTTCTCCCGAGCTGCCAAGAACGCACTGCCCTGAACTTTCCAAACACAGCCTAGCGACGTCCAAGCTTCATAGGTGGTGGCAGCAACTCATCAAGCCTACGCTTCAGCGACTGCACCTCGTCCGTCAGCTCAAGGATGCGCAGATTGGCGCTCAGGAGTTGGGACTGCGCCCTGTCGCGTTGGGCGATGGCGTCGGCCAAGCGCTCCTCCGTCGACCTCCTAGAGGCCTTATGACGAGCTGCCTTTTTGGCGGCGGGTTGGTCCTCAAGCTTATGCAGCTCAAGGTACGCCTGGATTTCACGAATCAGCCCTGGGAACCGCGCCTTCTTTAGGGCTGAGGGGTCACATCCGGCTTCCCGCGCCACATTGTTCTGCGTCACGGCGGTGCCTTTGGGCAGCACTTTTGACTGCCCATCCTTTAGGCGCTCAAACGCCTGCCGGAAGCGTGTCTCGGCGTTGGCCGGCTCAGCGGTCTGCTGCGATGACATTCAAGTAGTTCTCCATGGCTTGGCGCTCTGCCACGAGAGCGGCATGGCGAGGATGACTCGCGACCAATTGCCTGAGCTCGATGAGCACCTGATCCAGCTGTGCACGCACCTGGGCCTCTTTATCTCGGTCGAACACGACATCGGTGCATGGCTTCCCGCCGTCTCCGCCCCCGCAACGAGCGACAGACTCAATGCCACCGTATTCGCACGGACCAGGCTTCATGCAGCCTCCAAGACGGTGCTCACGGAAGCTAACCTTTCCTGCCTTCGCCCAGATGGCGAGCGTCTTCACGTCCTTTGCCGCCAACAGGTTGACCGCTACAGCCTCTTTGCGCTCTGCCGAATGCGGAGACATGAACCGGTCACTGACGACGTCCTGGAGCCTGTAGGCCATGGCTTCGTACATCGCCATCACGACAGCGCGTTCGACTTCCTCATTGAGGTGCAGTCTGGTATGTCCACGACCGTAGTACAGAGGCATAAGTCTCGTGGCGTGCTTCATCTGCTGCTGCATCGAGCTGTCAGAGATGACGCCTGAAGCGAACATGTTGACCGCGCCGGTTCGCCGGTACTGGTGCCACGCAAGCGGCCAGACGTTGCCCTCCGCGAACTCGTCGGCGGACAGGTTGGGTGTGAGCCGCCGCGCAATTCGTAGGTCTTCGTTGGTGATGCGCAGCTGCTGTTCGTCAAACAGCAGTGGGAAGCGTTGTAGGACGTCCCTAAGGCCGTCAAGAGGCGTGCGGATGTCATAGGGCTTAGCCCACCCGATTGCGAACCCCCAGGGCTCCGTTGCCGTGCTGAACAGATATGGATTCGCTCGGTCCGCAGGCGTCGGCCGAACTTCCGGGTTCGCCGCGTCGCAATCCATCCGGAGGCGCGCGATTACCGTCAAGGCATCGACGGCGAGCTGAACGCTCGGACTAGCAACCCAGCGAGCGTCAACGTCGGGGTCCGTCTTGGTGGTTTCGCCGCAAATGAGGGGAACTCGCCCCAGTTTTTCGTCGTGCTCCCACAACAAGCAGTCGGCTCGAAGGGAAGCGACCTCCTCTTTCCGCTGCAGCGTGAAGTTGGCGATATAGGCAAGGCCTGCCAGGGAGACCAGCGAGAGATAGGACGAGAACATGGAGACTCGGGTCTCGTCCCAGCCAACCACCCATCTCCTCAGCAGGTCGGCGATGCCTCGCTCGCGAGCGAACTCGCTGAAGGGGCCAAGGTATGTGCAACCTGGCCGATGTGCGGAGCCGCCTGTAAACGGACCCTTGGACGCGTCCTTGCCTTTAGCGAGCGCTGCTTCGAGCGAGCCGTAGTTCGAGACATACGCGTGAACACAGAACTTGAAGCAAGCCTCTACCTGCTGCCTGTGCTTCATGAAGTCTTCGAGACATTCGCGCAGGCGTTCCACCTGATACAGCCAGATGCGCGGCGGAATGTAGGCGGTCTGCACGTGCTCATGGTCGTGGGCGACTTCAGCGAGCCGCTTCAGACCGTTCGCATCCACGAGGACGAAGCCAAGGTCCTGGCGGGCGTCATAGAGCCTGTGGAGCACCGTAATCGTCGCCTCCCATTTGCTTGGAGAAATCTGCTCGGCAAGCTGGTCTAGGACCCTTGGGAAGCGCTGCAGCATCGCGGCATTGATGTTGTTTCGATTGCAGAGAGCAATCACGGCCCAGACCGAACCAAACCGGTTCTTGATAGTGCCCGCTGCCCGATACCCGCGCGGCCCCCAAATCAACCAACCCATGGCGAGCCGAAGCAGGTCGGCGTTCTCGGCGATGACAGTCCCTGCGGTCTCTGCACCGCCGTCGCCGAAGTTCAGCTGGTAGGGCTTGCCTGACCAAGGCGTCAGGTCCCAGATGGGGTCTCCCCAGCGGGAGACGACCAAGCCTTCCTTGTCAAGGACGACTGGCCAATCGCGCGCCGGCGGCCAAGTCAGGGGCCGGTAGTTCACTGCCGCCTCGGTCACCGCAGGAGCATCGACCTTTAAGCAGAGCTCATGCAACGCCATCTTCACTGTGCAGTCCCCTCTACAGCCAGAATGAGGTGCTTCCATTCGCTGTGGTAGCTCCCTTCCTCAATGCGAGCCAGCGCCTCGTCCACCCAGCCTCGACGGAGGGCATTGGAACCCTTGAACCAGGTGAGCTTCTCGCTCAACTTGTCGATAGCGTGCTGGGCCGGGTGCTCCCGATTGGCCGCCGTAGCGGGGAAGCAGTGCCTACCCAATTCGAGTACCTTGAGGTGTCGGAAGCAGGCCAGCGACCACACGTAATCCTGGGTGTCGATGTCGCGGTGGTGCTCACACCATAGGCAGCCCGATGGGCGGGCACAGTCGGGGGACGGCGCCGCTGCGGGCTTGGTGGACGTCGCTACGGGCACGCCGTCACACGACCCTGGCGCGACCGACCGGGAGGGCTCTACTCGGGCGAGGGTCGGGTCGCTGGCCTGCCAGAAGCGCGTGACCTCACCAATGGTCCGTTGCAGAGAGGGTTGCTCGTAGACCTCGATGAGCACCTTCTTGTGGTGTTGTGCCATGTCGGCTGTCAGGTCGGGGTCTCCGCTGCGCCTCAGAAGCCAGTTCACCCGTGTGCCACGAAGCATGCTGGGAGGTATCCAAGGGACATCGGCTTGCTTGCAGAGGCCAATCATGAGGTCGAAGCGCGTTGGGCGACTCTCGTGCGAGCCTTCTCGGATGACGGGGAAGAGGTCCACCGAGTCGGGGAAGAGCGCCCGGCGCCACTCCAGGTAGCGTTCGAAGTGGCTGCGGTATTCGCTGAAGATTTCGAAGAGGACTTCGCCATCGCGTCGGTGCTTGTAATCGCGGACCTTGTAGCCGTCGATGTCGCTTGAGTAGCTGAAGTGCCGCAGCTTGAGCTTGTAGGCCTGGGTCAAGTTCATGCCCGTCTGGCCAATGAACATCAGCAGTTCAGCCAAGATGCGCGTGTTGACGACAGCCTTGCGGCCGCGATGCTCAAGAGAGCGATTCGCAGCGTAGTCCTGTCTCCTAGCCAAAGCTTGGCGGACTTCCCATGCGGCCCATTCGACTTGGCGCGTAGGCACACTGCCGCCGGTCCATAAGGTCAGGCTGCCGCCCGTTTGCCGGTTGATGCGGACGTCGAGGACTTCCCAAACGACCTTGAGTGGCAGGCCATCACAGACGTCCTGGAGCAGTCGACCAAAGGCAAAGGTATCCGCGAGGTTCTGCTTTTCGGCCTCTACCCCTAAAGGGGCCTTTCGAAGACGTGGTCTGGTCAGGCGCGTGAGATGCAGGAGCGGTTTCTGCCGCCCAAGCACGATGTCCAAGACTTCGCCTACTCGCAGAGCGCTTGTGTACGCGGTGCGCTCAGAGATTTCTCTGGCGACATTCGAGCGATGGAAAAGATGGTCAGCCCACTTCACGTAGCTTGCTGCGACATCGGACATCGTCAGCGGCGCCGCCGCTCTATCTGCCCAAGCGAAGAAGGTGACCGTCTCGTCAATCTGATTCCGAGCCGTGATGGGGCTTCCGCCGCCCGCGAGCTTCCCATCAATCGCCTCGTGCAGAGCCAGCACTAGCGCCTGGCGGTCTATTTGAAGGGTGCCCAGGAGACCTTCCTGAATCGCGTGCTGCACCTTGTCAGCACGCATCTGGGCACCGCCCTTGTAGAGCAGCCTCGTCAGGTCCGGCGGGGTCTCGCGAGGGCCCACAGGAAGACTTGGGAACGTCAGCGGCGCTGACCGCAAGTCGTCATGCATCGAACTTGTTCCAGTCTCGCTTCACGACGCCTGAGAACACGGACGCGAACTCCTTGCTGATGAGCGCCTTCACCGGCGCGTTCTGCACGAACTTTACATAGCGCAGCGTTGTGGCCTCGTCCTTGTGAAGCATCGCGTCACGCACGAACGCCACAGCACTGGCCACGTTAGCGACATCGATCGCCAGCTCCATCAGCATGGTCCCGTATGTGGCCCGGGTCTGATGGAACTTGAAGGCCTCCATGAACCGCATGCCGGCGGCTTGAGCTCTTCGACGGAGGTCAGTCATGAGCCGATTGAACGTCTGATGCGCGTATGGGCTTCCCCGCGTAGTGAGGAACAGCCGCTGGCGTTCGGCTTCATTGGCCAGTGCTTGTCGACGCAGTCGCTGCATAGAGTAGGCGTAACCCTTGAGCTCGTCTACGAGGAACGTGGGGACGAGCAGGTCGCCGGAAACATCGAACTTGGTGGCCACGCCAGTTCCGGGGCCAACGGCCACCCGGCTGAAGCCTGGCATTGACCGGTCAGGCATCGCTCCCTCTATGTGCCGGACTTCGAGCGTCGTTATGGTCTCCAGTCTTGCTCCTGACAGCACCCCCAACGACAGCATGAAGTGCAACTCATGGAGTCCCTCCTGCTTGGTGAACTCAAGCAGTTGGCGAGCATGCTCCGGGCTCATCGGCGTCAGGCCATCTTCCAGCGTATCTCCGGGGCGGCCACGGTTGGGGATGGCGAGTTCCGACGACGTCGTCAGCATGGCTCTTGCAAAGCCGGTGCTGTCATGGAACCGGCGCAGCACCTGTTTGTCTTTCCACATCGGCGAGCCGCGCTCGACGAACCCATAGATTTGGGCGTAACGATAGAACTGGATAACGGCTGCCATTCGGGCGGTGGCGGTCGACGGCTTCAACACACCCAGCATGTCGCGCTGCCGGATGAGCTCCGCACGAAACTGAACAATCGCTCGGTCGCCTATGCGCATGGGGAAGTGCCGCCAGTCCAGCTCGTTGGCCTCAAGCCAAGAGGCGTAAGCTGCAAGGTGCTTCATCAAGCCAGTCACCGTCTTGATGTTTCCACCCACCGAACCCTGGGCTCTGGTGACTGCCCAATGATTCACCTCTGACCACGGCTCCCCGTCTTCCCAGAAGACCTGCGGCAACTTGGAAATCGGCGCGGCCAGCTTGTCGCGCACCCAGTGAACTTCTCCCCCTTCAATGACCTCCCGCATGGGGAAGAAGCTCACCGTTTCGAGATTGGCCATCGTGCTTACGAACTACTTCGATTCAATCCACCGTTTGCTGTCTTCAACTAGCCATTACGCGGGCTTGTTGAAGACGCTCCGCAGGTACGCGAGGAACGTCTCGTCGTCGCAGATGGTCTTCCCGGGAGAGTCGGACAGCTTTGCCACCGGACGGTCGTTGCAACGCACCAGCTTCATCACAATCTCCAACGCCGGGTAGCTCGGCCCAAAGTCATTGGTCAGGTGCGTCCCAATGCCGAAACCAGTTTGCGCACGGCCGGCAAAATGGCGCCACAACGAAATGGACTTCTGAACCGTGAGGCCATCAGAGAAGACGAGGCGCTTAGTCCGGGCGTCGATACGCAGCTTGGCGTAGTGCGCCAAGGCCTTTTCGCCCCATTCGACTGGGTCCCCCGAATCGTGTCTTAGGCCGTCGAAAAGTTTGGCATCGCGAAGGTCAAAGTCCCGTAGGAATGCGTCCATGCCCACCACGTCGGTCAGAGCGATGCCGAGGTCACCGCGATACGTGTCGTTCCAAGCGTCCAGCGCCGCCTTCTGGAAGTACCGCAGCGGCACGTCTCGCACGGCCTGGAAGGTCTGCAGGTACTCGTGCGCCATCGTGCCCATCGGGGTCAGGCCGTGCTTCTTCGCCAGATAGACGTTGCTTGTCCCCTTAAAGAACTGAGGCACCTCTGCCATCAGCGTCTCAACGACCTCTTCATGCCAAGCGCGAGAGAAGCGGCGACGCGTGCCGAAGTCGAAGAACACGAAGGGCGCCAAGTCCTGCGCTGCGGCAGCCTCGGGTGCGAAGTCCTTCAGCTGCGCAATCTTCTCAGCCAGACGACGACGGCCTTCCGCCAGCGCCTCCTCTTGCGGCCAGCGGCGAGCATGGAGTTCACCAACGATAGCCAGCACGAAAATCTCAAAGAACATGATATGGACCTGCGGCCCGCGCGCCACGATTTCGAGAGCGTCGCCATTCCCTTCGATTCTGATGAACCGGCGCTGCAGTCGAAAGATGGACAGGAAGTCCACGAAGCTGCTCTTCATGTAGCGCAGCGAGCGGAGGTAGTCCAGCTCATCCTCCTGGAAGGTGAGCGAGCAGAGATGTTCGACCTCACGGACTACCTCGTCTTTCAGCGCTGCCAGCGGCATGGAAGGCGGGCGACGGCAAACGAAGCGGTACTCAGTCTCGTTGTCGTTGTACGCGCTGTTGAACAGCGCCTGCCACATGGTGAACTTGTAGAGGTCGGTCTCCAGCAAGCTGCGGATGACGGGATTGTTGTTGCTCGTCATTTCAGGCCTCTTAGCAAACGGATGCCACCGAGGCGGCAGGACTCAAACTCAGGCCTCGTCCCGAGAGCCGATGCAAGTGTCGAGAGAAGCTCCTCCGAACCTTCCTCATGCGGCTATGAAGTTCGCGCCCGCCCGTGGACAACCAGCCCGCCCGCGCTACGCGCGCCCCAAGGGGCACAGGCACTCGTTCCTCGGCCTGTGGACGGCCGCCGCGAGCGGCGGTTTCAGCTGGTTGACGCACCGGCTCCCCGGCACTGACGCGTTCCTGTGGACAGGCAAGCTGCCCACAGGAACTTGCCCCACCAGCTTGAAATTGAATCCCTGGGAAAACCAAACAGCCGTCCTTTTCTGCCTTGCAGGCGCCACCTTGAACCGATGTCCATGTCCATAGGTTAACTGATTCGCAGTTGGTTGTCCATACATGCAACTCGCAGTTGTCGAACAGCTTGGCGAAGTAGAGGTCGAAGTCGCGCAGGAAGGCGTCCATGCCGATCACGTCGGTGAGCGCGATGCCGAGGTCTCCCCGGTAGGTCTGCACCCAGGCTTCGAGCGCGGCCTTCTGCGAATTCCTCAGCGGCACGTCGCGCACCGCCTGGAAGGTCTGCAGGTACTCGTGCGCCATCGTGCCGATCGGCGTGAGCCCGAGCTGCATCGCGAGCCGCACGTTGCTCGTGCCCTTGAAGAACTGCGGCACCTCGCGCTTCAGGGTCGTGACGACCTCCTCCTGCCACGCGGCGCTGAAGCGGCGGCGCAGGCCGAAGTCGAAGAACTCGAAGGGGTGCGCGCCGCGCGCCGAGCGGTGCTCCGACTCGAACTCCCTCAGCCGCTCGATCTTCGCGGCGAGACGTCGGCGGCCCTCGGCGA
Source organism: Caldimonas tepidiphila (assembly GCF_003569765.1). Taxonomy (GTDB): domain Bacteria; phylum Pseudomonadota; class Gammaproteobacteria; order Burkholderiales; family Burkholderiaceae_C; genus Caldimonas; species Caldimonas tepidiphila. The sequence continues at coordinate 60,647 of NZ_KZ983960.1, forward strand.
GCGCCGCCTCCTGCGGATGGCGCCGCGCGTTCAACTCCCCGACGATGGCGAGCACGAAGATCTCGAAGAGCATCACGTGCACTTGCGGCCCGCGCGCGACGATCTCCAGCTCCTCCCCGCGCGCCTCCACGCGGATGAAGCGCCGCTGCAGCCGGAAGATCGAGAGGAAGTCGACGAAGCCCGACTTCATGTAGCGCAGGCTCCGCAGGTAATCGAGCTCCTCGGGCCGGAAACCGAGCGTGCACAGGTGGTCGAGCTCGCGCTCGACGTCGGCCTTCAGGTCCGCCAGCGGAAAGGCCGGGCGGCTGCGGCACACGAAGCGGTACTCGGCCTCGTTGTCGATGTAGGCGCTGCCGAAGATGGCCGCCAGCATCGAGTACTTGTAGATGTCGGTCTCGAGCAGGCTCTGGATGATCGGTGCGCTGCTCACGAGGCGCTTCCTTGGTTCGGCATGGCGGGAATCCCTCTCCCGATCAGGCTCGGCTTCCTGGTGCGGGGAGGACACGAGGCGGGCCGGCGGAGGAGGGCGGCCGTCTTCCTTGTCCGCGGCGGGCTCAGCCGCGCCCGGCGCGCTCGAGCAGCCGCGGCCGCAACTCGTCGCAGGTGGCGAGCTGCACGCCGCGCGCGCGCATCGCGGCGAGGAACTCCTCGTGCTGGCGCTGGAAGCCGGCGACCGGGCTCATGCAGTCGGTCAGCAGCAGCAGGCGCTCCGGGCGGCCGCCGGGCAGGTGCTCGACGAGGTGCTCGGTGCTCGCGCGCACGCAGTGGCTGCTCGCCTCGCCGGCGACGACGAGCAGCTCCGCATCGTCGAGCCGGCTCAGCAGCGGGCGGTTGAGCTGCGTGCCGGGGTCCTCGTCGTCGGGCACCTCGGCCTGCAGCGCGCTGTAGTGCTCGGTCCAGGGGCTGGTGCCTTTCGCGACCTTGTGCACCGGGCGGCCGGTCTCGTCCTCCCAGACGTTGCAGGCCGCGCGCACCGCGGCGTGGACGTTGTGGCCCCAGGCGCCGATCTCGCAGTGCACCGGCCAGGCCATCAGGCGGTAGCGGCCGCGCGCCTCCAGCTCGTCGAGGTAGGCGAGCGTGCGCGGCAGCGCCGACGCCACCCGCGGCAGGTAGTCGCCGCCGCGCACCTGCTGCGCGGTGATCTCGGTGAAGGGCTGGACCGGGCCGCCGTCGCCGCGCTGCCAGAAGGTGACGTGCGCGATGTCCAGGCGCTGGTGCGAGTCGAGCGTGATCGAGATGTCGTCGAAGCCGTCGCCGGCGTCGAGCAGCAGCGCGGCCAGCCGCAGCATGTCGGCGTGCGCGCCGGGCACCGGCAGCGCCGGCGCGAGCCGCGGGCCGCCGAGCGGGTCACCCGGGCACCAGTCCCCGGGCAGGTCGCAGAAGTCGTTCTGCGGGTCGATGATCAGCAGCTGCCATGCGTCGCTCATGGATTCGGCCTCCGGCGTTCGTGCCGATCACTCTAGCCCGGCCGCGCGGGGGCTTGCCGGGCGGCTCGCGCGGGGCCTGCGCTGCGGCAGGGGCAATGCCGCAGGCCGCAGGGCGGCGGACGCCAGAAAGGAAAAGGCCGCCTGCGCCGGTCGGTGGCGGAGGCGGCCCGGGGCCGGCGCGAAGGCCGGCGTCAATGCGGCGGCGTCAGAGATCGACCACGAGGCGCGGCGTCTTCGAGCGCGAGCAGCAGGGCGTGAAGCAGTCGTTCTTCGCGTGCTCCTCGTCGGTCATGTAGAGATCGCGGTGGTCCGGCGTGCCTTCGAGCACCGGCGTGAGGCAGGTGCCGCAGATGCCCTGCTCGCAGGAGATCGGCACGTCCACGCCCGCGGCCATCAGCGCCTGCGCGACGGTCTGGTCCGCGGCGATGTGGATCACGCGGCCCGAGCGCTTGAGCTCCACGTCGAAGCTGCCGTCGTCGGCGCTGGCAGTTTCAGGAGCGCTGAAGTACTCGCGGTGCAGCCGCTCCTCGGGCCAGCCGAGCTGGCGCGCGGTGTCGAGCACGAAGTCCATGAAACCGGTCGGCCCGCACACGTACAGGTGCGTGCCGGGCTCGTGCGCGCCGAGCAGCGCCTTGCAGTCCAGGCGCTGGCCCGCCGGGCCGTCGTCGACGTGCAAGCGCACGCGGTCGGCGAAGCGCCCGTGCGCCAGCCGGTCGCGGAAGGCCAGGCGCGAGGCGGTGCGGCCGCAGTAGTGCAGCTCGAAGTTCGCCCCTGCCGAGGCGAGGCGCTCGGCCATGCACAGGATCGGCGTGATGCCGATGCCGCCGGCCAGCAGCAGCGAGCGCTGCGCGTCCGGCGCGAGCGGGAACAGGTTGCGCGGCTCGCCGATCCACAGCAGGTCGCCCTCGCTGACCTCGTCGTACAGCGCCTTGGAGCCGCCGCGCGACTCGGGCTCGCGCTGCACGCCGATCACGTAGCGGTGGTGCTCGTCGGGCGGGTTGCACAGCGAGTACTGGCGCACCAGCCCCTCGCGCACCTTCACGTCGATGTGCGAGCCGGCGCTGAAGGCCGGCAGCGGGGCGCCGTCGGGACGCGCGAGCTCGAAGCTCGCGATGCCGTCCGCTTCCTGGGTCTTGCGGACCACCTTGACCTGGAACATCTCTTGGGTCTTTCGAATCTCGGGGTTCAGAGCGCCGTCGTCGACGCCGGCGCCGCGGCGCCGCGCTCCTCGGCGAGCAGCCGGTCGATGACGCGGCGCGACTGCACGCCGCCGGCGTCGATGTTGAGCTTGAGCAGGTTGCGCTCGGGGTAGAGCAGCAGGTTCTGCTGCTGGCGCTCGAGCATCTCCTGGTCCTCGCCGAAGATCTTGCCCTGGCCCTCGCGGATCGAGGCGGTCAGCGCCTTGTCGTGCGCCTTGAAGTTGCGCGCCATGCCCCAGAAGTACCAGTGCGAGGTCTCGGTCTCCGGCGTGATGAAGTCGACCACGATGCTGGAGGCCTTGTACTGCGGGTCGGCGTTGTAGCCGCCCTTGCCGGCCAGCGCCACGCCGACCTCGATCATCACATGGCTCGGCGGCGAGAAGCGGCAGATCTGCCAGCGGTCCACGTCCGCCTCGTCGTCGAGGCCGTTGGCGCGCATCGCCATGCGCCAGAACGGCGGCGCCTTGATGTTCTCCATGAAGCGGCTGGTCACGACGTGGTCGCCCTCGACCTTGGTGGCCGGCGCCGCCTCGTCGATCTCCTTCTGGCCGATGCTGGTGGAGTGCACGTAGGTCTCGTGCGTCAGGTCCATCAGGTTGTCGATCATCAGGCGGTAGTCGCAGTTGATGTGGTACAGCCCGCCGCCGTAGGCCCAGTCCGGGTTCTCCGCCCACTCCAGGTGATGCAGCTTGGCGGGATCGGCCTGCGCCGGGTCGCCCGGCCAGATCCAGATGAAGCCGTAGCGCTCGATGACGGGGAAGCTGCGGATCGGCGGGAAGCCGCGCACGCGCTGGCCCGGCATCGCGATCGTCTTGCCGTCGCAGCCCATCTCCAGGCCGTGGTAGCCGCACACCAGCTTGCCGTCGACGACCTTGCCGAGCGACAGCGGTGCGCCACGGTGCGGGCAGAAATCCTCGACCGCGGCGGCCTTGCCGTCCGCGCCACGGAAGAAGGCGATCGGCTCGCCGCAGATCTTGCGCCCGAGCGGCTTCTCGTCGATCTCGTCGGGCGTGCAGGCAACATACCAGGCATTCTTCGGGAACATGGGGTGTCTCCTTCGGTGGAACTGATTCAGGTCAGCGATTGGATCCAATTATGACCACGATAGCGATCACACGCAACAAAATCCCCTAACATTGGATCCAAGTCAGGGCACGCACTTGAAAAACATGAACGAAGACAGCGGCAGCGTCGTCGCGACGCTGCGCAAGTGGATCATCGAGGGCCGCTACGCGGCGGGCGAGCGGATCGCGGAGATCCCGATCGCCGCGGCGCTCGGCGTGTCGCGCACGCCGGTGCGGCTGGCCTTCCGCACGCTGGAGCAGGAGGGGCTGCTGCAGAAGGCCGGCACGCGCGGCTTCCTGGTGCGCGAGTTCTCGGAGGAGGACGTGCTGTGCGCGCTGGAGGTGCGCGGCGTGCTCGAGGGGCTGGCGGCGCGCCGCCTCGCGGAACGCGGCATGCCGGAGGCGGTGCGCCAGACGCTGCGCGGCTGCGTCGACGACGGTGCGCGGCTGCTCGCCAAGGGCCACATCACCGAGGCCGACATCGGCGAGTGGAGCCGGCTCAACGACCGCTTCCACGACACCATCGTCAACGCCACCGACAGCGCGGTAATCGCCGACGCGATCGCGCGCAACAACCACCTGCCCTTCGCGTCGGCCGACTCGATCATCATCGACACCGGGGCGCTCGACCGCGAGTACGAGAAGCTGCGCTTCGCGCACCTGCAGCACCAGCTCGTGCTCGAGGCCCTGGAGCAGCGCGAATCGGCGCGCGTCGAGATGCTGATGCGCGAGCACGCCTACATCGGCCTGCGCTACGGCAGGCTGCTCGGCCTGAACGGGCCCGCGAAGGCGCGGCCCGGGCCCTGAACCGTGCCGGGGCGATTGGATCCAATCGGGACCGTCGCGCCCCGCTCATGAAGCGGGCAGCAGCACGCCCTGTCCCGCCAGCCGCATCAGCGCCTCCGGGTCGACCGGCTTCGTCAGATGCGCGTCGAAGCCGGCCTCGCGGGCGCGGCGCACGTCGTCCTGCTGCCCCCAGCCGGTCTGGGCCACCAGCAGCATGCCCCGGCCCCAGTCGCTCGCCCGGATGCGGCGGGCGGCGCCGTAGCCGTCGAGCACCGGCATGCCGATGTCCAGCAGCACCAGCGCCGGCCGCAGCCGCTCGGCCTCGCCCACCGCCTGCAGCCCGTCGTGAGCGAGATGCACCTCGTGGCCCATGGCGCGCAGCAGCTCCGCGATGCCCTCGGCGGAATCGACGTTGTCGTCGACCACCAGGATGCAGCGGCGCAGGGATGTCCCGCGCACCGGAGCTCCCGAGGCCGGCTGCGCGTGCGGCGCCTGCGCCACCGGCAGCCGCACCACGAACTCGCTGCCCTGTCCCTCGCCGGCGCTGCGCGCCTCGATGCTGCCGCCGTGCATCTGCACCAGCCGCTGCACCAGCGTCAGCCCGATGCCGAGCCCGCCCCCGCCCTCGCGGGCCGGCCGCTCGCCCTGGTAGAACATCTCGAAGACCCGCTCCAGCATCGCGGCACCGATGCCGATGCCGCTGTCGCGCACCCGCACCTCGACGAGCCTGTCGCGGCATTCGGCCGACACCGTGATGCGCCCGCCCGTCGGTGTGTACTTGGCCGCGTTGTCGAGCAGGTTCTGGAACACCTGCACCAGCCGGACCGGGTCGCCCTCGAGCACGATGTCCTGCGGCGGCAGCTCGACCCCCAGTTCGTGCTGCCGTCTCTCGACCAGGGGCAGCACGGTCTCGAGCGCGCCGTCGATGACCTCGCGCAGCGCGATGTGGCGGGGCTGCAGCCCGAGCTTGTTGAGCGTGAGGCGGCTGAGATCGAGCAGGTCGTCGATCAGCCGGCTCAGGTGGCGCACCTGCCGTTCGATCACCTCGCTGCTCCAGCGCACCCGGGGGTCCTCGCAGGCGCACAGGCTCAGCACCTTCGCGGCGCTGCGGATCGGGCTGAGCGGGTTGCGCAACTCGTGCGCGAGCGTGGCGAGGAACTCGTCCTTGCGCCGCGCCGCCTCCGCGCGGTCGCGCTCCACCTGCTGCAGCGCCTCGTCCGCGCGCTTGCGCTCGGTGATGTCCTGCACCATGCCGTAGGCCTCGGTGGCGCGGCCCTGGCGGTCGAACTCCAGCTCGGCCTTCAGGCGCAGCCATTTCTCCTCGCCGTCCACCAAGACGCGATGCTCGAGGTCGAAGGGCTCCCCTGCCAGCGCAGCGCGCCAGCGCGCCTCGACGCCATGCCGGTCCTGCGGATGCACCCGCTCGAGGAAGGCCGCGTGGTCCATCGGGAAGCCGGGCAGCACGCCCAGGATGCGGCAGCTCTCCTCCGACCAGCGCCCCCAGCGGCGGCGGAAGTCGAAGTACCAGCTGCCGACGCGGGCCACCGACTGCGCGCGCTGCAGCTCCGCCGCGGTCTGCTGCAGGGCGTGCTGGATGCGCTTGCGCTCGATGACGTCGGCGCTCGTGCCCACGCACATCCGCCCCGCCTTCGCACCGTCGTCCCCGCCGAAGACCGCCGCCTCCATCGCGAGCCAGTGCTCGCTGCCGTCCGGGTGGGTGATGCGGTACTCGATGCCGTGGCTGCGTTCGTCGGGCTGCGCGGCGCTCATCGTCCTGAGCAGCGCATCGAGCCGGGGACGGTCCTCGGGGTGCACGCGCGCGAGCAGCTCGCCCAGGGCGACGCCCGGCTGCCGGAATCCGAAGTGCGCCTGCGCCCGCTCGTCCATCTCGACGAGCCCGGTGCGGAGATCGCGCCGCCAGGTGCCGAGCCGCCCCGCGGCGAGTGCGAGCCGGTGCTGCTGCTCGCGGCGGCGCAGCTCGCGCTCGAAGCGGATGCGCTCCCAGCCCAGCGCGATGAAGTGGCACAGCGCCTGCACGAAATCGGCCTCGTCCTGCGTGAAGGCCTCGCGGCGGGTGCTCGCCAGCGTGAAGACCCCGAGCAGTTGCCCGTGCGGGCTGACGAGGGGATGGCAGAGGCAGGCGCTCAGCCCCAGGGCCTCGGCAAGCACGCCCTGGGCCTCCTGCAGCGAAGGCAGGGAAGCGACGGGCCCGGTGCCGGACGCGACGGCAGGAACACAGCACAGGGGCAGGCCCGGCGCGAGGCCTTGCGCCTCGTCGAGCCGCTCGGCAGCGACGCCGCAGGCGGCGACGAGGACCTGCGGTCCGCCGGGCTGCAGGCAGCGGTAGGCCAGGCAGACCTCGGCGTCCAGCGCCGCACCGACCTGGGCGAAGACGGTGCGCACCAGCGCGCCCTCGTCCTGCCCGTTCTGCAGCAGCCGCCCGGTGACTTCGAGCAGCAGCGCCCGGCGCGCCGCCTGCGTCGCGAACCTCGCCTCGTTGATCTTGCGCTGGCGCCGGTCCAATCCGATGCCGACCCGCGTGCCGTTGCCCAGCTGCATCCCGGTCCATTCGACAGGCACGCGGGTGCCGTCCCGGGCGCAGAGGCTCCACTCGTGCCATGCCGGGTCCGGGGAATGCAGGAAGGCGAGCAGCTCGGCATGCTGGCGGGGGTCGGGACAGACGCGCGCCAGGAAATCGGGAGACCGGGCGTCCTCGGTACGCCAGCCGAGCACGGTCGCGAAATGGCGGTTGAGCTTCAGGCGCCCGGTGTCGGGGTGGAACAGGAACAGCAGCACCGGCACGTTGTCGACGATCTGCCGCAGCAGTTCGCGCTCGTGCGCGAGCGCCGCCTCGAGCTGCCGCAGGCCCGAGAGGTCCTCGAAGGCCGCGAGCAGGGCAGCGGGGCGCCCGTCGGCGTCGTGCTCGCTCTGCAGCGTCAGCCGCACCGGCACGACGGTGCCGTCGCCCCGGACGAGCCGCATCTCCGCCCGGGCCTCGTGCCCCTCGCCGTCAGGCAGGGCGGTCGGCAGCGCCGCGGCGGCGGCCCGGTCCTGCGACGGCCGCAGCTCATGGAGGCACCGCCCGATCAGCGCCTCGGCCGGGTGGCCGACGAGGCGGCAGAACCGCCCGTTCACCCCCAGCAGGCGGCCGTCCCGGTTCATGCGCGCCAGCGGCACGGGCAGCTCCCCGAGGTTCGCGCCATGCGCCGCCCCGAAGACCTCCGGCCGCCCGATCGGCTTTGCGTCGAGCTGATCCATGATTCATTCCCCTGACGATGAATCTTGTTCTGCGGGGAATGTAACCGGATGTGCGTGCCACGCTCCGCAATGGCCCACCCGGGACGGTGGCCCCCGTGCGGGACCGGGGCAGGGCGCGGCAGGTCGGAATCAGTGAGCCGGATTGGGAGACCCGGGGGCGGGCAACGAAAAACGGCCCGCCGGGTTTCCCCGGCGGGCCGTCGCGTTCAGCCTGTCAGCGCGTCAACTCAGACCGCGACTTCCTTGGCGACCTCGGCGTACTCCTCGATCTGGTCGAAGTTCATGTACTTGTAGATCTGGTCGGCGTTCTTCGTGACGACGCCGATCTCGGCCAGGTACTCCTCGACGCTCGGGATGCGGCCGAGCTTCGAGCACACCGCCGCCAGCTCCGCCGAGCCCAGGAACACGTTGGTGTTCTTGCCCAGGCGGTTCGGGAAGTTGCGGGTCGAGGTCGACATGCAGGTGCTGCCTTCCTTGATCTGCGCCTGGTTGCCCATGCACAGCGAGCAGCCCGGCATCTCCATGCGCGCGCCCGCGCCGCCCAGCGTCGCGTAGTAGCCTTCCTTGGTCAGCTCGGCGGCGTCCATCTTGGTCGGCGGCGCGACCCACAGGCGCACCGGGATGTCCTTCTTGCCCTCGAGCAGCTTGCCCGCGGCACGGAAGTGGCCGATGTTGGTCATGCACGAGCCGATGAACACCTCGTCGATCTTGGTGCCGGCGACCTCGGACATGAACTTGGCGTCGTCCGGGTCGTTCGGGCAGCAGACGATCGGCTCCTTGATCTCGGCCAGGTCGATCTCGATCACGGCGGCGTACTCGGCGTCGGCGTCGGCCTTGAGCAGCTCGGGCTTGGCCAGCCATGCCTCGACCGACTTGATGCGGCGCTCCAGCGTGCGCTTGTCCTGGTAGCCGTTGGCGATCATGTTCTTCATCAGAACGATGTTCGAGCGCAGGTACTCGGCGATCGGCTCGGGGTTGAGCTGCACCGTGCAGGCAGCGGCCGAGCGCTCGGCGGCGGCATCCGACAGCTCGAACGCCTGTTCCACCTTCAGGTCGGGCAGGCCCTCGATCTCGAGCACGCGGCCCGAGAACACGTTCTTCTTGCCCTTCTTCTCGACGGTCAGCAGGCCGGCCTTGATCGCGTACAGCGGGATCGCGTGCACGAGGTCGCGCAGCGTGATGCCGGGCTGCATCTGGCCCTTGAAGCGCACCAGCACCGACTCGGCATCACGCCGGTGGCGGCGCCGAAGGCGACGAGGCCGGAGCCCGCGGGGAAGGAGATGCCGATCGGGAAGCGGGTGTGCGAGTCACCGCCGGTGCCGACGGTGTCGGGCAGCAGCAGGCGGTTGAGCCAGGAGTGGATCACGCCGTCGCCCGGGCGCAGCGCGACGCCGCCACGGTTGCTGATGAAGGCGGGCAGCTCGCGGTGCATCTTCACGTCCACCGGCTTCGGATAGGCCGCGGTGTGGCAGAAGGACTGCATCACGAGGTCGGCCGAGAAGCCCAGGCAGGCCAGGTCCTTGAGCTCGTCGCGGGTCATCGGGCCGGTGGTGTCCTGGGAGCCGACGGTGGTCATCTTCGGCTCGCAGTAGGTGCCCGGGCGCACGCCCTGGCCTTCCGGCAGGCCGCAGGCACGGCCGACCATCTTCTGCGCCAGCGTGTAGCCCTTGCCGGTGTCGACCGGGGACTTGGGCAGGCGGAACAGCGTCGAGGCGCCCAGGCCCAGGAACTCGCGCGCCTTGGCGGTCAGCGAGCGGCCGATGATCAGGTTGATGCGCCCGCCCGCGCGCACCTCGTCCAGCAGCACCTCGCTCTTGAGCGCGAACTCGGCGACGACCTCGCCGTTCTTGACGATCTTGCCCTCATACGGCAGCACGTCGATCACGTCGCCCATCTCGAGCTTCGACACGTCGACCTCGATCGGCAGCGAGCCCGAGTCTTCCTGCGTGTTGAAGAAGATCGGGGCGATCTTGCCGCCGAGCGTGACGCCGCCGAAGCGCTTGTTCGGAACGTACGGGATGTCCTGGCCGGTGGCCCAGATCACGCTGTTGGTGGCGGACTTGCGCGAGGAACCGGTGCCGACCACGTCACCGACGTAGGCCACGAGGTTGCCCTTCTTCTTCAGGTCCTCGATGAACTGCACCGGGCCGCGCTTGCCGTCTTCCTCGGGCTTGAAGGCCGCGTCGGGGCGGGTGTTCTTCAGCATCGCGAGGTAGTGCAGCGGGATGTCCGGGCGCGTGGTGGCGTCCGGGGCGGGCGACAGGTCGTCGGTGTTGGTCTCGCCGGGCACCTTGAAGACGGTGACCGTGATCTTCTGCGCGACTTCCGGGCGGCTCGTGAACCACTCGGCGTCGGCCCAGGACTGCACGACGGCCTTGGCCTGCGCGTTGCCGGCCTTGGCCTTCTCGGCCACGTCGTGGAAGTAGTCGAACATCAGCAGCGTCTTCTTCAGACCGGCTGCGGCGATCTCGGCCACCTCGGCGTCGTCGAGCAGGTCGATCAGCGGCTTGACGTTGTAGCCGCCCACCATCGTGCCGAGCAGCTCGGTGGCCTTGGCCTTGGAGATCAGCGCGACCTGCACGTCGCCGTGCGCGACGGCCGCGAGGAAGCTCGCCTTGACCTTGGCGGCATCGTCCACGCCCGGGGGCACGCGGTGCGTCAGCAGCTCGACCAGGAAGGCCTCTTCGCCTGCGGGCGGGTTCTTGATCAGCTCGATCAGCCCGGCGGTCTGAGCGGCAGACAGCGGCAGCGGCGGAATGCCGAGCGCGGCACGTTCGGCGACGTGATCACGGTAGGTTTGCAGCATCGGGGGCTCCAGATTGGAATGGTCGCGCCAGCACATATCACGCGCGGGCAACTTATAGATTTTATATCTTATATAAGACTTGGCGGACGAAGCTGCACGCCGCCGGACGACGACAGCTTCACGTCAAGTTGATGCGTGTCACGCGAGAGGGGTTGCGGCACGGGGGCCGCGTGCCGCGCAACTTTCCCAAATCGGCTCACCGCGGGGCGTCCTGCCCGTTGGCGGACGGTCGCAAACCGGTCCCTGCCGGGGTCACGGGAGGGATCGACGCGACACCGACTGCGCCGTCCCGGTCCCCGCGACAGGGACGGGGCCGGCAAGGGCGGGCCGGCGCGGCGAGTCGGCCCGCCTGCGCGGCCATGCCGGCGACGCTCTCCCAAAAAGCCTCACCCGAAGCCGACGCGAGCCAGCCGGCAAGCGGCGCCACAGGACAAGGCCCGGGCGAAGCGCGAGCGCTCCGCCCGGGCGACGGGACCCAGAATCCCATGATGCAGAAGTGGTTTTCGGCCCTTTCCGGCCGGAATCCGCTCAGCGCATCCAGCGCGACAGCACCTCGGCCACGCAGGCCGGCTTGGCCGAACCCTCGAGCTCCACGGTCGCGAGCCAGCACAGCTGCACGCCGCCCTCGATGTCCTCGATCTGCTGCAGCGCGAAGCGTGCGCGCACGCGGCTGCCGGCCGGCACCGGCGTCGGGAAGCGCACGCGGTTGAGCCCATAGTTCAGCCCGAGCCGGATGCCTTCGGGCCGGATGCACTGCTGCGCGAAGGTCGCCAGCAGCGACAGCGTCAGGTAGCCGTGCGCGACCGTCGTGCCGAAGGGCGACTCGCGCCGCGCGCGCTCGACGTCGGTGTGGATCCACTGCATGTCGCCGGTGGCGGCAGCGAAGGCGTCGATGCGGGCCTGGTCGACGAGCAGCCAGTCGCTGGTCGCGATGTCCTGGCCGATGCGCTGGCGAAGCGAGGAGATGTCGTGCATGTCGGGTCGGGTCGCGCCGCGGCGCGCAAGGGGTGGGAAGCAGGTGCAGGGCAGGGGAGGCGGCATCGCACCGCCCCGCCATTGCTCTGCATGCCGGAACTGCAAGGGTAAACGGCCGCGTGCCTAGCCCCTCGATGAGGGGGGTGGATCACGTCCGCTTTTCCCAGTGTATTCGCACTTTCCCCGTTCAAGCCGGGGATGCGGCCCCTCGGGTTTTGCCTCACAGGATGAACCCTAAGAGTTCTGCATAGCAGCACGTTATTCTGAAAACCATGTTGACGCTCGGAGGGCGAGCGACCAAGATTTCGACGCACGCAGCAGCGTCGTCCCCGCCGTCCGGGCGGGCCCTTCACTCTCTCGCGGGAGCGACCTTGGAGCTCTTCCTACAGCAACTGCTCAACGGCCTGACGGTCGGCGGCGTCTACAGCCTCGTGGCGCTGGGACTGACGCTGGTCTACGGCATCCTGCACGTGCCGAACTTCGCGCACGGCGCCTTCTACATGGCCGGCGCCTTCGTCGCGTACTGGCTGATGACGAAACTCGGCCTGAACTACTGGCTCGCGATGGCGGGTGCGGCGGTGGCGGTGGCCGTGATCTCGATGCTCGCGCAGCGCCTGGTGTTCCACCCGCTGCGCAATGCGCCCGAGCTGCACGACATGATCGCGGCGATCGGCATCCTGCTGTTCCTGGAGGCCGGCGCGCAGGCGATCTGGGGCGCGGACTTCCACCGCATGCCCACGCCCTACGGTCAGGTCGTCGAGGTCTTCGGCATCACTGCGCCGCTGCAGCGGCTCCTGATCATCGCCGCGGCCTTCTCGCTGATGGTGGTGCTGCACCTGTTCCTGACCCGCACCGTGGTCGGCTCGACCATCATCGCGATGGCGCAGAACCGCGACGGCGCGGCGCTCGTCGGCATCGACTCGACGCGCGTGACGCTGCTGGTGTTCGCGATCTCCGGCGCGCTCGCCGCGGTCGCCGCGGTGCTCTACGCCCCGATCAACCTGGTCTACCCGTCGATGGGCAGCCTCGTGATCACCAAGGCATTCGTGATCATCATCCTCGGCGGCATGGGCAGCTTCCCCGGCGCCATCGTCGGCGGGCTGATCATCGGCATGGCCGAGAGCTTCGGGGGCTTCTACTTCTCCACCGACTACAAGGACCTCATCGCCTTCGTGCTGCTGGTGGTGATCCTGTCGTTCCGCCCGCAGGGCCTGTTCGTCGCCAAGGGAGCCCACTGAGATGCCGACCACCTTCAAGGCCCGCACCGGCTGGGCCGCGCTGTTCCTGCTCGCCGCGCTGTTCCCGCTGCTCGCAGGCAACAACTACCACCTGTCGGTGATGACGCTGTCCTTCATCCTCGCGATCGCCGCGCTGGGGCTGAACCTGATCACCGGCTTCACCGGCCAGTTCAACCTCGCGCACGGCGGCTTCATGGCGATCGGCGCCTACACCGTGGGCATCCTGACGGTGGACCACCAGGTGCCGTTCTGGATCGCCTTCGCAGCGGCCGGCGCCGTCACCGGCGTGCTCGGCTTCTTCGTCGGCATCCTGTCGCTGCGCCTGAAGGGCCACTACTTCTCGATCTTCACGCTGTGCATCGGCTACATCATCTATCTGCTGATCGACAAGTGGGAGAGCCTGACGCACGGAACGGTGGGCATCATGGGCATCCCGACGCCCGCCGGCATCGGTCCGATCGCCTTCGACACGCCGCTGTCGATGTACTACCTCGCGCTCGGCTTCCTGGTGCTCGGCGCCTTCGTGATGCACCGCATCGTCAGCTCGCTGCTCGGGCGCAGCTTCGTCGCGGTGCGCAACAGCGACGCGCTGGCCGAGGCGCTCGGCATCAACCTGATGCGCACCAAGACGATGTCCTTCGTGCTGTCGGTGATCTACGCCGGCTTCGCGGGCGGCCTCTATGCCGGCCACGTGCGCTTCCTCGGCCCCGACATGGCCTACGCCGCGCACACCTTCGACCTGGTGATGTTCATGCTGGTCGGCGGCATCGGCACGCTGCTCGGCCCCATCCTCGGCGCGGTGCTGGTGCCCTGGATTACGCAGTACCTCCAGTTCCTGCAGGACTTCCGCATGGTCGTGTTCGGGCCGCTGCTGATCCTGCTGCTGATCTTCGTGCCGGACGGCATCGTCGGCACCTGGAAGAAGCGCCAGGCGCGGCGCCTCGCGGCGCTGCGCATCGCGGAGGCTGCCCGCAGCGCGCCGGTCGCCGCCCCGATCATCGAACAACGCACCCCCAATGCTGGATCCGGAGTGGGCCACCATGCTTGAGATCGACTCGCTCACCAAACGCTTCGGCGGACTGGCCGCCGTGAACAACGTCTCCACCCGTTTCGAGGCCGGCAAGATCAGCGCGATCATCGGCCCGAACGGCGCGGGCAAGACGACCTTCTTCAACCTGGTGGCCGGGACCTTCGCGCCGACCTCCGGCTCCGTGCGGCTCAAGGGCCGGGACGTGACGGGCCTGCGCGCCGACCAGGTGGCGCGGCTCGGCGTGGCCCGCACCTTCCAGACCACGCACCTGTTCGACCGCGCGACGGTCCTCGACAACCTGATCGTCGGCCACCGGCTGCGCACCCACGCGGGGCTGTGGGACGTGATCTTCAACACCGCGCGGCTGCGCGCCGAGGAGAAGCTCTGCCGCGACAAGGCCGAGGCCGCGCTGGACTTCGTCGGCCTGTCGCACCTGTCGCACCGCATCGCCGCCGACATCACGCAGGAGGAGAGGAAGCGCGTCGCCTTCGCGCTCGCGCTGGCCACCGACCCGGAGCTGCTGCTGCTCGACGAGCCCGCCGGCGGCGTGAACCCCGAGGAGACCGTGGGGCTGGCGGAGCTGATCCGCAAGCTGGTGCGTCACGGCAAGACCGTCTGCCTGATCGAGCACAAGATGGACATGATCATGAGCCTCGCCGACCACATCGTCGTGCTGAACTACGGCGAGAAGATCGCCGAGGGCAGCCCCGCCGAGATCCGCCGCAACCCGGCCGTCATCGACGCCTACCTGGGAGCCGAGCATGCTGACGCTTGACCGGGTCTCGCTCTCCTACGGGTCGTTTCGCGCGCTCGACTCGGTCAGCCTGCACGCCAAGCCGGGCGAGCTCGTCGTGCTGCTCGGCGCCAACGGCGCGGGCAAGAGCTCGCTGTTCCTGACCATCTCCGGCATCCACCGCGCAGCTTCCGGCAGCATCCGCTTCGGCGAGCGCGAGCTCGTGGGCATGCGCCCGGCACAGATCGTCGAGGCGGGCCTGGTGCAGTGCCCCGAGGGCAGGAAGCTCTTTCCGGGGATGTCGGTGCTGAAGAACCTCACGCTCGGCGCCTACGTGCACCGCAAGGACAAGGCCGGCATCCAGCGCTCGCTCGACGAGGTGTTCGAGCTGTTCCCGATCCTCAAGCAGAAGCAGGACGACCCGGCGGGCTCGCTCAGCGGCGGTCAGCAGCAGATGGTCGCGATCGGCCGCGCGATGCTCAGCCGCCCGAAGGTGCTGCTGCTCGACGAGCCCTCGCTCGGCCTCGCGCCACTGGTCGTCAAGCAGATGTTCGAGGTCATCCAGCGCATCAACCGCGAGGGCACCACGGTGCTGCTCGCGGAACAGAACGCCTACTCGGCGCTGCGCATCGCGCACCGGGCCTACGTGCTCGAGCGCGGCCGCATCGCGATGGAAGGCGACCCGCAGTCCCTGCTGAACGACGAAGGCGTGCGACGCGCCTACATCGGCGCCTGAAGACGCCACCCTCCCACTTCCACCCTGAAGGAGACAACCGTGAACATGACCCGACGCACCGGCTTCAAGCTGCTCCCCGTCGCCCTGGGCCTCGCCGCCGCGCTCGCGGGCGGCAGCGCCTTCGCGCAGGAGGTCGTCAAGATCGGCTACTCCGGCCCCTTGAGCGGCGGCGCCGCGCTCTACGGCAAGAACGTGCTGACGGGCCTCGAGATGGCGGTCAGCGAGATCAATGCCGCCGGCCTCGACGTCAAGGGCAAGAAGTACAAGCTCGAGGTCGTCGCGCTCGACGACAAGTACTCGCCGGCCGAGAGCGCGATCAACGCGCGCCGCCTCGCGCAGCAGCACCGCACGCCCGCGGTGTTCGTGCCGCACTCGGGCGGCATCTTCGCGGTGCAGGCCTTCAACGAGCAGGAGAAGTTCCTGCTGATGGCCTACTCGAGCGTCCCGAAGGTCACCGAGGCCGGCAACAAGCTCAGCATCCGCATCCCGCCGGTCTTCACCGGCTACGTCGATCCCTTCGTGCAGACGACGATGAAGCGCTACGGCAAGCGCGTGGGCCTGCTGCCGGCCGACCACGACTACGCCAAGGCCTGGACCGCGGCCTTCGTGCCGGCCTGGAAGGCCGCGGGCGGCACCGTCGTGTCCGAGAACCCGATGTCCTACAACAAGTCGGCCGACTTCTACAGCGGCGTGAGCCGCGTGCTGGCCGAGAAGCCGGACGTGCTGTTCATCGGCGGCGCCTCCGAGCCGACCGCGCTCGTGGCCAAGCAGGCGCGCGAGCTCGGCTTCAAGGGCGGCTTCGCGATCATGGACCAGGCCAAGCTCGACGAGATGGCACGCGTGACCGGTGGCTACGCCATGCTCGAGGGTTCGATCGGCGTGATGCCGCTCGTCGCCGACGAGCGCCCGAGCGCGAAGGCCTTCGTCGAGAACTTCCGCAAGAAGCACGGCGCCGACCGCGACCCGACCTCCGAGACCAGCTACAACTACACGATGGTGCACGCTCTGGCCTCGGCGATGAAGCTCGCCGGCTCGGTCGACGACGCGGCGGCAATCCGCGCCAAGATGAGCGACGCGCTGAAGTCGCTGCCGCCGGCCAACAACCCGAGCCTGATCTCCGGCATCGACGACAAGGGCGGCAGCATCATCACGCCCGCGATCGCGGTGGTCGAGGGCGGGCAGCTCAAGCCGAGCGCGATCGACGGCGCCAAGTAAGAAGTAAGGGCCGACCCTGCGCGCACTGCCCCCGGCGCCCGCCGGGCAGTGCGGCCGGCGATGCTGCCGCGGCGCCTGGCGCCGCGGCACATCGAGACCGATGCCTTCCAGGACAGTACCCGGACGCGCCCTGCACCCGTCGATCCCGAAGCGAAGCTCAACGCCGGGAAGGCGAGGGGGGGACATCGCGGACGGCCTTGCCGGGAGGCTGCCCTGGGCCACCGAGCCCAGCTCCTCGTCGACGCGCAGGAGTCATTCCGATGCCGGGCAAGCCGGGAAAGTCTGACTCGCCTCCGGTTCAATGCGTTGAACTCGGCTGGCACATCCCCCCTTGCGCAGGCTGCATCGGCATTCGATGCGCTCGCCAGCATTCCCCGTCTTTCAAGTGCTTCCAGCTTGAGCGCCTGCGCTTGTGCCGAGGCGCGTGTAGACTGCCTTTGAATTCTGCCGTTCCAGGAATCTTGTTTCTTTCCGATGCGTCTGCTCAGGTTCGTTGTCGCACTCCTGCTGATCGCGACCCTTCCGATTTCCGGATGGGCCTCGGTCGGGCAAGCCGACGCCTGTGCAATGGATCGCACCGCCATGCTGCTCATGGCGGACGCTGCGGATACCTGCTGCAGCGAGACGGCGGAAGGCGGCTCCGACTCCTTCCGGCAGGACGCTGCCCAGGGCGCCCCCTGCGCTTCTGGAGAGGCCTGTCCGACAAATGCCGCGGCCTGTCTTATGCCGATTGTCCTGGGACCGCGCCTCCCGGAAGCGACTCGTTCGGTGAGCGCTCCGAGGCCGGCTCCCTACGCCGGCCACCCACCTTCTCCGCTCTGGCGCCCTCCTCGCGCCGTCTAACTCCTCTCTGATGGCCGCTGGCCTCCGCTTTGCGGGGCAGGCGGGCGCATGTCTTCGCCCGGTTTCTACCATGCGACACACAGGAGTTGGAACATGTCCCAACGAGACGCTATTGCGTTTCCGATCAACCGTCGCGTGCTCCTGGCCGGCGCGGCCGCCGCGATGGCAGCCCTGCGACCTCCCACCGTTCTTGCTGGGAAGGACCCCGCAGTCCGCCGTCTCGAACTGGTGGCCCGGCCGGTCGAGGCCGCCTTGCACGGCAGTGCCCGCCCTCCGGTGCAGGCCTGGGGCTATGGCAGCCGGGTGCCTGGCCCCGAGATCCGGCTGCGCCGGGGCGAGCGCCTGCGCGTGGAACTCGTCAACCCGCGCCTGCAGGTGACGACGGTGCACTGGCACGGCCTGCGCGTGCCGAACGCGATGGACGGGGTGCCGCCCCTTACGCAATCCCCCATCGCCCCCGGCAAGGACGCGGCGAAGCCGCGCGTCTACGCAGTTCACTGATACACGGGAGCCACGACGATGAAAACCCAGACCTCGACCTTCGGCCGGTTGACGCAGTTGAACACTCGACGACTCCTATGGCTCGCCGCCGCTGCGCCCCTCCTGGTGGGACTCGCACTCGGTTGGGAGTGGCTGCAGGCCGCCGGCGTCCTGTCGCTCGCTCTGTCGCTGCTGCCCTGCCTGGCGATGTGTGCGGCGGGCGTGTGCATGCACCGGATGGCCGGCAAGGGCGGCTGCTCCAGCACAACCTCCAGTGCGGAGGCAGTTGCCGGCAAGCGGAACGATCAGCAGACGCAATGAGCCCCTGAAGCGAATCCCGGTGGCCGCATGGCTACCGGGGGTGATTTCCAACCTCAGCTGTGCCGCCGTCCCTGCGTGGATGGGCCAAGTGGCGGTGGCGGCACAGCCTTGCGAACGAGACCAAAGCCATGAAACCCCTTAGAACCAAGCACCTCTTCCGGTGCCTGTCCCTCCTCCTTGCCCTGGTGATGGGTCAGGCCTGGGGGAAGGTGACGCTCACGCACATCCACGGTCTGGCCTACAGCGGCGACGGAACGAGCCTCTACATTCCCAGCCACCACGGGCTGGCGATCTACCGCAATGGCGTCTGGTCGAAGGCGGCCGGCCCGGAGCACGACTACATGGGATTCGTCGCGACGAAGGACCGCTTCTACAGCAGCGGCCACCCGGCGCCGGGATCGGCGCTGAAGAATCCGTTCGGCCTGATCCGCAGCACCGACGGCGGCAAGACCTGGAGCCCGCTGGGCCTCCAGGGCGAAACGGACTTCCACCTCATGGCGGCCGGCCACGACACGAACGCGATCTACGTCTTCAACCCCGCGCCGAACTCTCGCATGGACAGTGCAGGCATGTACCAGACCGTCAACGACGGGCTCGCATGGCGCAAGGCGCGGGCTCAGGGACTGAGCGGCGAGCCGATCGCCCTGGCCGTCCACCCGCAGGATCCGGCTCAAGTCGCCGTCGCGACCAGCAACGGCGTTCACTTCTCCAAAAACGCAGGCGACAGCTTCCAAGCGCTGGCGACGGGCGAAGCGCTTGCGGTGTTCTTCGACCTCGACGGCAAGCACCTCTGGTACAGCGGCTTCGGTCGGGAGGCCTCGCTCGCACGCGTCGCGCTTGCCGACGGTTCGAAGGAGGTCGTGAACCTGCCGCCGATCGGCAAGGACGCCGTCGCCTACATCGCGCAGAACCCGAGAAACAGCAGTGAGTACGCCATTGCCACCTTCAAGCGCAACGTGTACGTGAGCCGCGACGGGGGCAGGAACTGGAAACAGATCGCAAAGGAAGGGCAGGGCCTCGGCTCCTGAAGGCCAGCCCGCTTCGAGGAGCACCCGGGTGCGGCGTGCCATAGATGCGCCGAACTCCGGGGCATCTCCTACCAGAACGAGAACCTGCGCAGGGGTGAAGCATGGTCCGCACCCTGGGAGCACGCCTGCTCGCCCTGACCTGGCGGCCCGAGTTCAACGTGGCGGTCTTCGCGCTCTTTCCCAGTGGCCCGAGGGAATTCACCCAAATCCCTTTTTGTTCGACTGCATGCCCCAAGCGCCGCACTGCGGGGCGAACAAGACGCTTCCGCCACGGCTGCGGTGAGTGGTTCTGCCACCGCTGGCTTTGTTGCACAAATGGCAGCGAGGGCGCCGGGCGGGGCGTGGCTTGACAGCGCC
>NZ_QXMG01000028.1 GCF_003569765.1 Caldimonas tepidiphila
GTGTTCTTGAGCTCCAGGATCTCGCCCTTGACGTCCACCGTGATCTTCTTGGACAGGTCCCCGGCGGCCACCGCCGTCGTCACCTCGGCGATGTTGCGCACCTGGCTGGTCAGGTTGCCGGCCATATCGGCCTGGCCGCCGAGCTTGCCCTCGGTGCCCACTTCCCGGGCCACGCGGGTGACCTCTGCGGCGAAGGAGCGCAGCTGGTCCACCAGCGTGTTGACGGTGTTCTTCAGCTCCAGGATCTCGCCCTTGCCGTCCACCGTGATCTTCTTGGACAGGTCGCCCGCGGCCACCGCCTTCGTCACGTCGGCGATGTTGCGCACCTGGCTGGTCAGGTTGCCCGCCATCGAGTTCACCGAGTCGGTCAGGTCCTTCCAGGTGCCGGAGACGCCCTCCACGCGCGCCTGGCCGCCCAGGATGCCCTCGGTGCCCACCTCGCGCGCCACGCGCGTCACCTCGGACGCGAAGGAGCGCAGCTGGTCCACCATCGTGTTGATCGTGTTCTTCAGCGTCAGGAACTCGCCCTTGACGTCCACCTCGATCTTCTTGGACAGGTCGCCCTTGGCCACCGCGGTAGTCACGTCGGCGATGTTGCGCACCTGCGAGGTCAGGTTCGAGGCCATCGAGTTGACCGAGTCGGTCAGGTCCTTCCAGGTGCCGGCCACGCCCTTCACGGTGGCCTGGCCGCCGAGCTTGCCCTCGGTGCCCACTTCGCGCGCCACGCGCGTGACCTCCGCGGAGAAGTCGCCGAGCTGCTCGACCATCGTGTTGATGGTCTTGGCGGTACGCAGGAACTCGCCCTGCAGCGGCCGGCCCTCGACCTCGAGCGCCATGCTCTTGGAGAGGTCGCCCTGCGCCACGGCGCCGATCACGCGCGCCACTTCGGAAGTGGGGTGCACCAGGTCATCGATCAGCGAGTTGATGCTGTCGACGGATTCGGCCCAGAAACCACGGGGTGCACGCAGTGCGGCGCGCTGCTTGAGCTTGCCTTCCTTGCCGACCACCTGGCGTAGCCGCGCGAGCTCCTGCGCCATGTCGGCGTTCTGCTCGACGACCTGGTTGAAGACCTCGGCCACCCGTCCCGCCAGCCCGGACCAGTGAAGCGGCAACCGCACGTCGGCCCGGCCATCGCGCAGCGAGGTCAATGCGCACAGCAGCGCGGCCAGTTCGTCGGCCGGTGCCAGCACGGGATGATCTTCGATGACGTTCATGGTGCTCCCTGTCAAAGTCGTGGGCGCACGACACCGCATTCCAGCGACTGTGGAAACAGGGAGACAACAGGTTCGAGACGCCGCGAACCCGCGCAAGCAGGGCAACGACGCAGCAGGATCCGTCGTCTTCGCGGTAATTTCTGCCGTCCGGCTTACCGGTTCGACGCCGCCAAACGTCTCGACGCCCCCTCTCCTCCCGGCGCGGCGCGCGCATGCCGCTTTCGAGCGGCGGAGGGGGATAGCAAGTGGTGTGCCGTTGTGGAGCAAGCCAGGTTTCCCTGCTGGCTCCAAAGGACGGGAGCGCGCGGCAGGGAGGCTGTCGCGAGGCCCGCAAGCATTTCCCGCTCGCCCATCGGCTGCCGACCTACTCTCCAACCAACAATCCAATCTTTTCAGGTAGTAGTCGTAGTGGATGCGGCCCTTTCCTGTGGACAAGTGGATTTTCTTTTGTTTATCAACAACTTACGTGGCCGCAGGCCTGTGCAGCCGGGCCTTGCGGCAGGAACGCGGAACGAGAACAACTCGCCCGCATCGGCTTTTCCTGTGGATAACTGCCCGGTTGTCCGGGATCTGTCCACAGACTTGTCCCGGGGGCACTTCACGATCCGGGATTCCGGGGAGGGGCGAAGAGGTTTCGGCGGGAAAGAGGCAGCGGTGAGGAGCCCGAGGCAACTGCTTTTCACGCAGGCAGCATTCAGATGCTGCCCCTTCAAGCGTACGCCCCTGAAAAGTTCTCCCGCACATCGGCGATGATTTCCTGGAAGTACCACTTGATCTTGGTTGCACCTTTAGGTCGGATGGTCCTGGGATGCCAAGTGCGGTAGCACCGGATGCGTCCGATGTTGAATCTCCATAGCGCTCGGGGCTCAATCACAACATCGGTCTTGTACTCCGGGAAGTACCTCTTAATGAGGTGATCGTAGTTCGGCCCGCACGCGAAGATGATGACGTCGGGCTGGAGGAGTTCGACCTCGTAGCGGAAAAGCTTATCGGAGAAAGCGTCCAGATGGTCCGAATATTTCCTGGAATTCCTTGAGCGTCCTGCGCCTCGGTCCACGTCCATCCTCTGAAGGTTGCTCCAGACGATTGAGCCCCGGATTCCTCCCCCCAGCTTCTGCTCGACGAGGCGGTACTTCTTGAGGAAAGCACTACGCCACCTCGGCATCCGCATCAATCTCGCGTAGTTCTCCAGCAGCGGGATGAGCGGCTCCTCTTTCTGGAGCGTGCTCCCCAGCTTCCCGACCCATCCGGCTGTTTCCTGTCCGACGAAGAGGATGCGTACCGGCGCCTTGAAGTACTCGTCAGAAATGTTCAGGAGGAAGGGGGAAGACAGCTTTGCCTGCTGCGCCTCCGTGAAGCCGCCGGCCTCCTTGAGTTCATGGAGGGCCTGCCGGTAGAAGGCATTGAGTTTTTCTTGGACTTCGCCCGCACTCATTCTTGACTCCCTGAGCGGCACATGCCGCACCGGGGAGCATCGCACACTTGTAAGCGCAGTTACAAATCCTGAGTACCCGGCCTCATCGTCCGCTTTGAGGGACCGCAGAAGCGCCCAGGACAAGCGCTCTGTATACCCTGCACACACCTCAGCAGGAGAAACGAAGAGGGAGCACAGAAACTCAGCGTGCGAGGCGCTCCAACTGCCCTACTGTGTCGGTCAGAGCCCTTGCCATGGGGACAGCTCGCTCGCCGAAGATCCGCGCCAGCTCGGCGTAGTACCACAGCGTTCCCTCCCGACCGGCCGTGAAGCGGTCAAAGACGGCCGGGCCGATGCCCTGCAAATCCGACAAGATCGCTCGCGCGTTGCTGAGCTTGTCGCAGCCGGACACCAGCAGCACGTCGTCGCCGATCTCAGCCAGATGGGTGAGGTAGGCTCTCTTGCGCTCAACCCACGGTGCCTTGGTGCCGTTCTCGTCGGGCATCCCGTCGGTGCAGCCGCGCACCAGCGCCAGCACTCTCCCGCCGAAGGCCGCCTCGATTTCAGGCTCGTACTGCGGCCCTCCGTCTTCCAGCACGTCATGCAGTAGGGCTGCGATCTGCTGATCCTCATCGCCGCCGTACTCGGCCACCAGGGCGGCCACGGCAACGGGATGCGTGATGTAGGGGATCGCAGTGCCCTTGCGACTCTGGCCCTCGTGGGCTCGCGCGGCCAGGGCAATGGCTTGGGTGTAGCGGGGGGTCATGTTCCTCCTCGGGGATCGTCCCAGGCAGTTTGCCTGCACGACAAGCTCCGTCGCGGCATCGCCGGGCTGGGCAGTCGGCTCTGAAACGAACTTGGAGAGTTCTGGCCGGACGGGAGGGAGGGAGGGAGGGAGGAAACCGGAAGCTCCGGGGCAGAACCGGAGCGTCCCGGAAATGGACCAGACACGCGGACTTCCGGACGCACAAAGCAAAACGCCAACCCGTGTAGGTTGGCGTTAATGCTAGGAAATTCCTGGTGGCCAAGGGCGGAATCGAACCACCGACACGCGGATTTTCAATCCGCTGCTCTACCAACTGAGCTACTTGGCCGAAGAAGTGCAACTATACATCAATTCCCGGCCGTGCGTCTAGTCCTCGAGAAATCGACGCCCAGCTGCTTGAGCTTGCGGTACAGGTGCGTGCGCTCCAGCCCGGTCTTCTCGGCCACGCGCGTCATGCTGCCGTTCTCCTTGGCCAGGTGGTACTCGAAGTAGGCCTTCTCGAAGGCGTCGCGCGCCTCGCGCAGCGGGCGGTCGAGCCCGAAGCTCTGCTCGGGCTGCGGACCGAGCAGCGGCGCGAGGTCGGGCATCGTGGCGCCGCCCGGCAGCGCCGCCACCTCCACGGCCAGCTCGACCTCCCGCACCACCGGCGCGGGGCGGGTGCTCGGACGCGCCAGGCCCTGCTCCACCGCGCGCAGCAGCTTCTGCAGCGTCACCGGCTTCTCCAGGAAGGCGAGCGCGCCGTACTTCGTGGCCTCGACCGCGGTGTCGATCGTGCCGTGTCCGGACATCATGATGACGGGCATCGTCAGCTGCGCCGTGGCACCCCACTCCTTGAGCAGCGTGATGCCGTCCACGTCGGGCATCCAGATGTCCAGCAGCACCAAGTCGGGCCGCTGCCGCTCGCGGAAGGCGCGCGCCTGCGCGGCGTTCTCGGCCAGCTCGACCTGATGGCCTTCGTCGGAGAGGATCTCCGACAGCAGCGCGCGGATGCCGTGTTCGTCGTCTACAACCAGTATCGTGGCCATGGGGCATCAACCTTCTCGGCAAGCGGCGCCTTCGATTCCGGGCTCAGAGGGCGGTACGTGAGGAATGGCAAATTTTGAAAATGATATAGAAACCTGCGCGCCCGCCGGCGCGGTGCCTTCGCCCTCGCCCAGGTTGCCGAGGCGGATGCGGGCAAAGTGCTCGTCGGCGATCTTCTTGACGACGGCCAGCCCGAGCCCGGTGCCGCGCGTCTTGGTCGTGACGTAGGGCTCGAAGGCGCGCTTGAGCACCTTGTCGGAGAAGCCGGGGCCGTTGTCGCTCAGCACCAGCCTGACGGCGCGCGGCGCGCCGTCCTCGTGGCGCGCGACCTCGGTGCGCAGCAGCACATGGCCGTCGCTGCGCTCGGCCACCGCGTCGAGGGCGTTCTGGAGCAGATTGTGGATCACCTGGCGCAGCTGGCTGGCGTCGCCGAGCACCGGCGGGACGTCCGCCCCGGGCTCGAAGCGCAGCGTGCCCGCCTCCTGCGCCGCGCCGTAGAGGCCGAGCACCTCCAGCGCGAGCGCGTTGAGGTCCACCGGCTGCATCTGCGCCGAGGGCAGGCGCGCGTAGTCGCGGAACTCGTTGACGAGGCGCTGCATCGCACCGACCTGGCTGACGATGGTCGCCACCGAGCGCACCAGCATCTGGCGGTCGACGCCCTCGAGCTTGGCCTCGAGCTTGTGCTGCAGCCGCTCGGCCGAGAGCTGGATCGGCGTGAGCGGGTTCTTGATCTCGTGCGCGACGCGGCGCGCCACCTCGCTCCAGGCGAGCGAGCGCTGCGCGCTGACGACGCCGGAGATGTCGTCGAACACGATCAGCCGCGCGTCGCCGGGCAGCCAGGCACCGCGCACCAGCAGCGTGACCGGCTCGCGCTCGCCCTTCGCATCGGGCGGCGGCTGGAGCTGGAAGGACTGCTGCCACGGCTCGCTCGCGCCCTCCCCGCGGCCGGCGGCATGCTGCTCGAACTGTTGCGCGATCTCGGCGGCGAATTCGGCGAGCCCGGGCACCAGCGCGAGCGGGCGGCCGGCCCAGGCCGACAAGGGCAGGCGCAGGATGCGGGTGGCGCCGGGGTTGACCGACTCGATCAGCCCGTCGCGGCTGAACACGATCACGCCGGCGGTCAGGTTGTCCAGGATGGTCTGCAGGTGGGTGCGCGCGGCGTCGAGCTCGACGAGGCTGCGCTGCGCGGTCGTGCGCGCCTCGGCGAGCTGCTCGGTCATCAGCGCGAACGAGCGCGTCAGGCCGCCGAGCTCGTCGCGCGACGCGAACACCTGGGTGGGGCGCAGGTCGCCGCGCGCGACCTGGCGCACGCCCTCGGCCAGCAGCAGCAGCGGCCGCGCCAGCTGGTTGCCGAGCACCACCGCGAGCAGCACCGCGCCGAACACCGCCAGGATCAGCGCCAGCGTCAGCGTGCCGATGTACATGCGCTTGAGCCCGTCGCGGGCGAGCGCGCGCTGCTGGTACTCGCGGTAGGCGTTCTGCACCGCCAGCGCGTTGGCCGCCAGCGTCGGCGGCAGCGCCTGCGTGAACTGCAGGAAGCGGTCGCCCTCGGCGAGCGCGAAGCGGGAGGACGGCAGGTGCACGAGGGCGCGGATGCGGGGCCTGCCGCCGTCCTCGTCGAGCCCCTCGATCTGCGCGACGACGCGCTGGCCGCGGGCCTCGCGCAGCTGGGCCGCGGAGGGCCGCTCGGGCGCGAAGCTCAGCCGGTTGACGCCGGCGGTGGCGAGCGTCTGGCCGCTGCCGCCGAACAGCGTCGCGTCCTGCGCGCCGAGTTGCTCGCGCAGGCGCTCGAGCACGAGCGGGTGCGCCGCGTCGCGGCTGTCGGGGAGCCGGTCCACGGCCTGGCGCGTCTTGGCGGCGAAGTCGTTGACGAGCGTGTCGAGCGTGACGCGGCCGAGGCTCAGCCCGGCGTCGAGCGCGCTCTCCATCTCGACGTCGAACCAGCTCTCGATCGAGCGCGACACGAACTGGTAGGACACGGTGTAGATCAGCAGCCCCGGCATCAGGCCGACCACTGCGAAGATGCCGGCGAGCTTGAGCAGCAGCCGGCTGCCGAACTTGCCCCGCCACACCCGCGCGAGCAGCCGCGCCGCGGCGATGCCGATGACGAGCACGAGCACCACCGCGACGCCGACGTTGACCCACAACAGCCACTCGTAGTGCTGC
This sequence comes from Caldimonas tepidiphila, assembly GCF_003569765.1. Taxonomy (GTDB): domain Bacteria; phylum Pseudomonadota; class Gammaproteobacteria; order Burkholderiales; family Burkholderiaceae_C; genus Caldimonas; species Caldimonas tepidiphila. Next base: position 6,584 of record NZ_QXMG01000028.1, read on the forward strand.
TCGTAGAGCTGCCGGTTGTTGGTGGCGATCGCCAGCAGGAAGGCCAGCACCAGGACACCGCCGGTGACGGCTACCAGCGAGATGATCCAGGCCCAGCGGGTCGCTTTGGTCATGGAAGGGAGGGCAGGAACAGGGGCGCCGCGCGCTCAGCGCGACACGTCTTGGAGCGGCACGGTCTCCGAGGCCTCGAGCTGCCAGTCCGCCTGGCCGCCGATGCCGATCTGGAAGGGACGCGGCAGTTGCGAGGTGTCGAGCCGGTAGTCGAGCTCGACGTAGTGGCGCTCGCCGCTCCTGATGCGCTCCGGCTCGGCGATCTTCCAGCCGATCGTACGATGGATTGCGCCGAGGGCCTCGGGCAGCGCGTCGTAGTTCTGCCCCAGGCTGCCGAAATTGACACGGTAACGGCGCGTCAGCGGCTGGTAGGACAGCCGCCAGGAGCGCATCGCGCCCGCCACCTGACGGTCGCGCCAGTACCAGCGCGAGCGGTAGACCCGCGCCTCGGCGACGAAGTACAGCGGCACGCCCTTGAGCAGTGCGTCCTCGACGACGCGCGGCAGCGCGAAGTGCGCCGCGAAGGACAGCTGCACGCCGTCCTCGCCGAGCAGCGCCCTCACCTCCCGCAGCTCCAGCGTCGCGGCGCGCACCGGCAGCGCGGCAAGAGCCGCCAGCAGCCACAGCGCCAGCAGGCGGGCGAGCCGCCCGCCGCCCGGGCCGCCCGCCCGACCGCACGCGGCAACGGGGGAAGGACGGCGGAAAACCCGGAAGGCGTGCTGCAAGGCGGGACTCTTCGTGAACGGAGCGTCAGGCGCCACCCTTCTCGAGCAGCGCGTAGAAGAAACCGTCGTGGACGGCCGCGGCGGCGGTCGCGGCCGCCTCGCCGCCATTCTCGGGCAAGGGCAGGCAGTGACCGGGTGCCGGCAGCGCCACGGCATTGGCATGACGTTGCAAAAAAGCATCGATCTGCGCCTCGCCCTCGGCGCGGAACACCGAGCAGGTGCAGTACAGCAGCCGCCCGCCGGGCTTGAGCAGCGGCCACAGCGCGTCGAGCATGTCGCGCTGGATCTGCGCGAGCTGCGCGATGTCGCTGTCGCGGCGCAGCCAGCGCACGTCCGGATGGCGGCGCACGATGCCCGAGGCGCTGCAGGGCGCGTCCATCAGGATCGCGTCGAACAGGCGGCCGTCCCACCACAGCGCCGGCTCGCGCGCGTCGGCCGCCTTCAGCTCGGCGGCGAGGCCGAGCCGCCCGAGCGTGTCGCCCACGCGCGCGAGGCGCGCGGGGTCGCTGTCGAGCGCGAGCAGGTCGAGCTCGGCGAGCTCCAGCAGGTGCGCGGTCTTGCCCCCCGGCGCGGCGCAGGCGTCGAGCACGCGCGCGCGCGGCGCAAGCGGGGCGCCCTCGAGCAGCAGCGGCGCCGCCCACTGCGCGGCGAGGTCCTGCACCGAGACCTCGCCCTCGGCGAAGCCGGGAATCTGCGTCACCGGGCGCGGCGCGGCGAGCTTCAATCCCCAGGGTCCGACCCGCTCGGCCTCGATGCCGGCCCGCGCGAAGCGCTCGGCGATGCGCTCGACGCTGGTGCGGCGCGCGTTGACGCGCAGCGTCATCGGCGGCTGGCGGTTGTTGGCCGCGAGCAGCGCCTCGGCCTCGCGCGGCCAGTCGCGGCGCAGCCGCTCGATCCACCAGCGCGGATGGTTGAAGCGCGCCACCGGGTCGCCCTCGGTGGCGGCGACGAGCGCGTCGCGCTCGCGCAGGAAGCGCCGCAGCACCGCGTTGACGAAGGAGGCGCTGGCGCGCTCGCGGCGCTTGACCGCGTCCACTGCCTGGTCGACCAGCGTGTGCGGCGCGTAGGGCGCGGCCTCGGGCTGCCACAGCAGCGCGAGCGCCGTGGTCAGCAGCGCGTCGACCGCCGGCGGCGGTGCGCGCTTGGCGAGGCGGCGGCGCAGCGCGTCGGCGCGGCCGAGCTGGCGCATCACCTGGAAGCTCAGCGCCTGCGTGCCGGGGCGGGCGGCGGCAGGGCAGGCGGCCAGCGCCTCGTTGAGCGAGCGGCCGGCGCGCACGGCCGCCAGCGCATCGGCGGTGTGTTGGAGCAACTGCCACAGCGGCAGGCTGGAAGGGGGGGAGGCAATCACGGGCGGCAGTCTAAGCGCCCGCCGCCGCTTGCAAGCGGCGAGGGGCATCGGCGCCGGGCCGCCGCGCCGGCCTCGTGTCCTTGCAGCGAGGCTTCGGACCGGCTCAGAAGGGCATGCGCGCGGCCGCCCGCCCGGCCTCCTCGTCCGCGACCTTCAGCAGGCCGGCCCTGCGGAAGCCGAACACGCGCGAGAGCAGTCGCGTCGGGAACTGCTGCGCGGCGGCGTTGTAGTCCTGCACTGCGCCGTTGAAGGCCTGGCGCGCGAAGGCGATGCGGCCCTCGGTGCCGGAGAGCTCCTCGCCGAGCCGGCTCAGCGTCTCGTCGGCCTTGAGCTCCGGGTAGTTCTCGGCCATCGCCGTCAGGCGCTCGAGCGAATTGCCGAGCGCCTGCTCCGCCACCGTCAGCGCGCCGAGCGCGGCGGCACGGGTCGGGCGGGCGCGGGCATGGTCGGCCGCGACGCTGGCCTGGTCACGCGCCGCGAGCACCGCCTCCAGCGTCTCGCGCTCGTGCTCGACATGCTGCCGCGCGGTCTCCACCAGATTCGCGATCAGCTCGTAGCGGCGCTTGAGCGGCACGTCGAGCTGCGCGAAGGCCTCGTCGATGCGGCTGCGCAGCCGCACCAGCCGGTTGTAGGCCCCGACCGCCCAGAACAGGAGCACGGCCAGCACGCCCCAGCCGATCATCTCCTTGATGCTCACATGTGTCTCCTCTCCGCTGGAGAGGCAACTATACGCAAGGGACGCGCGCTGCCCTGCCCTCTTCGGACAGGGCGCGCGCCGGGCTCAGGTCCGGCGTGCGACGAAGGCGGCGTGGCCGCGCGCGCGCAGCTCGCACGCCGGGCACTGCCCGCAACCGTAGCCCCAGTCGTGGCGCTGCGAGCGGTCGCCGAGATAGCAGGTGTGGGTGTGCTCGACGATCAGCGCGTCGAGCGCCTCGCCGCCCAGCGCATGCGACAGCGCCCAGGTGTCGGCCTTGTCGAGCCACATCAGCGGCGTCTCGATCGTCATCGGCGCGTCCATGCCGAGGCTGAGCGCGACCTGCAGCGCCTTGAGCGTGTTGTCGCGGCAGTCCGGGTAGCCGGAATAGTCGGTCTCGCACATGCCGCCGACCAGCACCGAGGCGCCGCGCCGGTAGGCCAGGGCGCCTGCGAAGCCGAGGAACAGCAGGTTGCGCCCGGGCACGAAGGTGTTGGGCAGGCCGCTTCGCGCCATCTCGATCGCGCGGCCGTCGGTCAGCGCGGTGTCCGAGATCTGGCCGAGCAGGCCGAGGTCGAGCAGGTGGTCCTCGCCGAGCTTCGCGGCCCACTGCGGGAACGCCGCGCGCAACTCGGCCAGCACGCGCTGCCGGCAGTCGAGCTCGACGCGGTGGCGCTGGCCGTAGTCGAAGCCGATCGTCTCGACGCGCGCGTAGCGGCTCAGCGCCCAGGCGAGGCAGACGGTGGAGTCCTGCCCGCCGGAGAACAGCACGAGCGCGGTGCGCGGGTCGCTCATCGCCGCCGCGCTCAGGAGCGCACCTCGCCCTGGCCGAGCACCACGTACTTCAGCGAGGTCAGGCCCTCGAGGCCGACGGGGCCGCGCGCGTGGAACTTGTCGGTCGAGATGCCGATCTCGGCGCCCAGCCCGTACTCGAAGCCGTCGGCGAAGCGGGTGCTCGCGTTGACCATCACGCTGCTGGAATCGACCTCGCGCAGGAAGCGCATCGCGCTCGGGTGGTGCTCGGTGAGGATCGCGTCGGTGTGGTGCGAACCCCAGCGGTTGATGTGCGCGATCGCCTCGTCGAGGTCGCGCACGACCTTCACGCTGATGACCGGCGCGAGGTACTCCTCGGCCCAGTCTGTTTCAAGCGCATCCACGAGCCTTGCGCCCGCCACGTCGGCGAGGATCGCCTTCGAAGCGGGGTCGCAGCGCATCTCCACGCCCTTGGCGGCGAAGACGGCGCCGATCGCAGGAAGAAAACGCGGCGCGATCGCCTCGTGCACCAGCAGCGACTCGGCCGCGTTGCAGGGGCTGTACTTCTGCGTCTTGGCGTTGTCGGTGACCTTGACCGCAAGCTGCAGGTCGGCCGTCGCGTCGACGAAGACATGGCAGTTGCCGTCGAGGTGCTTGATCACCGGCACGGTCGCCTCGCGGCTGATGCGCTCGATCAGGCCCTTGCCGCCGCGCGGGATGATCACGTCGACGTATTCGGGCATCGCGATCAGCCGGCCCACGGCGGCGCGGTCGGTGGTCTCGATCAGCTGCACGCCCGCGGCCGGCAGCCCGGCGGCTTCCAGCGCCCGCTGCACCAGCTTCCACAGCGCGAGGTTGGAGTGGATGGCCTCGGAGCCGCCGCGCAGCACGCAGGCGTTGCCGCTCTTGATGCCGAGCGCCGCGGCCTCGATCGTCACGTTCGGGCGGCTCTCGTAGATCATGCCGAACACGCCCAGCGGCACGCGCATCTGGCCGACCGTGATGCCGGTCGGGCGCCGCCGCAGGTTCGTCATCTCGCCCACCGGGTCCGGCAGCGCGGCGACCTGCGTGCAGTTCTCGGCCATCTGCTCGACCACCTTGGCGGTGATGCGCAGCCGGTCCACCATCGGCGCGGCGAGACCATTGGCCTCGGCGGCGGCGATGTCCTTGGCGTTCTCGGCCTGCAGCGCCTCGCCGCTGGCGCGGATCAGCGCGGCGAGCGCATTCAGCGCGTCGTTCTTCGCGGCGGTGGAGGCGCGCGCCATCAGCGTGGCGGCGGCGCGGGCGGCGGTGCCCACGCGGGCCATGTAGGCCGGGATGTCGGCCTGGAGATCGGAGGCAGTCATGCCCGGCATTGTCCCAAAAAGTCCCGCCGCCCGGCGCCCGCGGGGCCGCCGCGGCGGGACCCGCTCAGGCGCTCAGGCGCGCGTACTGCGCGGTGATGCGGTCCATCAGTTCGAGCAGGATCTCGCTCGAGCCGAAGACCTGCGCGGCGCGGGCGCTGCCGACCGCGCCGTCGGTGCCGCGCTCCATCGCGTTCTCGAAGAACACCCACTGCTGCTGCGCGAGGTCGAGGTCGCCGCGGATCGACGCGTTGGCCTCCGGCGCGTCGTGCAGCACCTTGAGCGCCTGCACGAACTCCGCACGCGCGTTATCGACCTCCGCCTTCGCGGTCGACACGGGCGCCTTCCAGCTCTGCGCCAGGAAGTACTTGGCGGTGCGCTGCGACAGCATGCGCTGGCGGCCGGCGATGTTGACGAGGCGGCCGACCGACTGGCCCGAATGCTTCTCGAGCTGCGTCGCGCCCTGGTTGGCGAGTTGCAGCACGCGGTTGTCGAGCGTGATCAGCGAGGGCGCGGCCGACTGCGAGGGGGCGGTCCCGACCAGCGCGGTCTTGTACTCGCCCCATGCCGCGTCGAGCGAGACATAGGTGGCCTTGATCTCCGGCGTCGGCGCGAAGGCCTTGAGCTCGACGAGCTGGCGGTCGAACAGCGCCATCGAGTCCTGCAGCACGCGCTCGGCCCGCTTGACCTCGACCCCCTGCCCCACCGCCAGCCAGGCCTTCGAGAGGCGCTGCGACAGCATGCGCTGGCGGCCGGCCTTGTTGATCGCGTCGTTCATGCTGACCACCTGCGCCTGCGACACCGGCAGCGCGGACAGCAGCAGGCCGGCGCCCCCGGCCTTCAGCAGCATGCGGCGCGAGGCGCGGGCGGAGGAGAGGTGCGTGTCGTTGTGCGTCTTGTGCGTCATGGTTGGACTCTCTGCTGGCTAATTGCTTCTTCGGGGAATAGCGGGCCGCTTCGTGCGCCGTGCCGCCGTGTCAGGCGGACCGGCGCAGGAAATGTCCCGTGATGCGGTGCCTCGGTCCGGGCAGGAGTTCTCCAGCGCCGAACAGCCGGGCGGCGTCCGCGATGCGGGCGTTTCCGGGGCTTTCATTGGCGATCTCCTTGTCCGGCCTCCCGCTCGGATCGCGCCGCGCGGGCGACGGCCTCGAACAGGATGTCGTTCTCCAGGTGCATGTGCCGGCGCAGCTCGTCCTCGAACTGCGCCAGGCCCTTGTAGAGCGTGCGCCAGGCCTCGCCGGCCTCGTGCGGCAGCCGGCCGCCGTCCAGGAGCTGCCGGACCCGCTGCACCGCGGCGTCCAGCTCCCCGTGCTCGGCATGGATCACCGCCATCGGCCCTTGGCAGACGGCGCCCGGGTTCCTCTCGAGCAGCGGAAAGAGGATCTGCTCCTCCTTCATCATGTGGCTCTCGAGTTGCTGCTGCATCGCCATCAGCAGCTCGGCGAGGCCGTGCGGGCAGTCCGCATGCGCGCCGTGCAACTGCTCGACCCGCCCCGCCAGCCGCACCAGTGCAGGCAGCTGCTCGCGGTGGCGGGCATGGAAGTGCCGCTGGATGTGCTCGATCAGCGCCGTGACCGACGCGCGGGACCAGTCGCGCTCTCCGGGCGGCAGCTCGCGCAGTTCCCGGCCCCGGTCGGGGGCCTGGCGGGTCAGGCGGGCAGTCGTTTCGTCGGGCAGGTCCACGCTCGGATTCCGGAGGTCTGTCACTGACCCCGGGAACGCAAGGGCGATGCCATCCGCAAGTGCTTGATTGATCAGGGTTGACCCGGATCAGACGGTATGCGCGACCCTCCCTGCCCGGGTTAATACCACCGTGATAAGGTGGAAATCACCATGATCCTCGACTCGCTGCTCGCCGACCTGATCAACGAGCTGCCGCACGCGGTGCGCTTCCAGCGCCTGGTGCGCGCGCTGCGCCAGCACTTCCGCTGCGATGCCGCCTGCCTGTTGCGGCTCGACAGCGAGAGCCTGCGGCCGGTGGCGGCGGAGGGCTTGGTGCGCGAGGCGCTCGGCCGGCGCTTCCTGCTCGAGCGCCATCCGCGGCTGGCGGCGATCCTCGCGAGCCGCCAGCCGGTGCGCTTCGAGGCCTGCGATCCGCGGCCCGACCCCTACGAGGGCCTGGTCGACATGCCGGGCGGCAGCGGGCTGCAGGTGCACGACTGCATGGGCGTGAGCCTGCATGTCGAGGGGCGGCCCTGGGGCGCGCTGACGCTCGACGCGCTCGCGCCCGGCACCTTCGACGCCGCGGCGCGGCAGGAGCTGCAGCGCCGCTCGCTGGTGGTCGAGGCGGCGGTGCGCGTCAGCCTGCTCGAGCAGCGCGCGCGCAGCGAACGGCAGGCGCAGGCGACGCAGCCGGCGCAGGGCCTCGCGCCCGCCGCGGACGACGAGATCCTCGGCCACAGCGCGGCGATGCGGCAGCTGCTGCGCGAGATCGACGTGGTGGCGGATTCGGAGCTGCCGGTGCTGCTGCTCGGCGAGACCGGCGTCGGCAAGGAGCTGTTCGCGCGCCGGCTGCACCGCAGCTCGCGCCGCAGCGCCAGGCCGCTGGTGCACGTGAACTGCGCGGCGCTGCCCGAGTCGCTCGCCGAGAGCGAGCTGTTCGGCCACATGAAGGGCGCGTTCTCGGGCGCCACCGCCGAGCGCGCCGGGCGCTTCGAGGCGGCGCACGGCGGCACGCTGTTCCTCGACGAGGTCGGCGAGCTGCCGCTGGCGGTGCAGGCGAAGCTTTTGCGCGCGCTGCAGAGCGGCGAGGTGCAGCGCCTCGGCGCCGACCAGCCGCGGCGCGTGGACGTGCGCGTGATCGCCGCCACCAACCGCGACCTCGGCGCCTGCGTGCACGAGGGCCACTTCCGCGCCGATCTCTACCATCGGCTGTCGGTCTACCCGGTGCACATCCCGCCGCTGCGCGAGCGCGAGGGCGACGCGCTGACGATCGCCGGTCACTTCCTGGAGCTCAACCGCACGCGGCTCGGGCTGCGCGCGCTGCGGCTCGCGCCCGAGGCGGAGGCCGCGGTGCTGTCCTACCGCTGGCCCGGCAACGTGCGCGAGCTCGAGCACGCCATCAGCCGCGCGGCGGTCAAGGCGCTGAGCCGCGGCGCGGGGCGCGGCGAGATCGTCAGCCTCGGCGTCGAGCTGCTCGACATCGAGCGGGGCGGCGCCGCCCCGGAGCCGGCGGTGGCGGCCGGCTCACCCGGGCGGCCGCCCGCCGCGCCGGCCGGCCCCCTGAAGGAGCTGGTCGAGCGCACGCAGCGCGACGCGATCGCCAGCGCGTTGTCGCTGCACCACGGCAACTGGGCCGCCGCGGCGCGCGCGCTCGAGCTCGACGCGAGCAACCTGCACAAGCTCGCGCGCCGGCTCGGGCTGAAGACAGCGGCGGCGGAGGCGCTGCCGGCCTGAGGCCGCGCCGGGCGCCGCCCGGCTCCTCGTCAGGCCTTCGCGGCGGTCTTCCTCGCCGGCGCCTTCTTGGCCGCGGCGCGCGGCGCGCGCGGCTCGAACTCGAAGCCGACCTTGCCTTCCTTCTTGTCGTAGACCAGGAAGGCCTTGAACTTGCGCCGCGTCTTGTTCGACACGAAGTTCTCGAGCAGGCCGGTCTTGCCTTCCGCGAGCAGCTTGCTCATCTGCTCGCGCTCGACCGGCTGCTGCAGGATCACCTTCCCCGTCTTGAAGTCGCAGGTGGCGTTGGTGCCGACCGCATGCTCGCAGACGTAGTTGGTGCCGTGCTCGAAGACGCGGCCGCGGCACTTCGGGCAGGCGCCGAGCGGCTGCTGCTCGCCGAAGTCCACCGTCTCCTCGGACTCGGACTCCTTCTTCGCGTCGTCGCCGAAGTCGAACTCCATCTTCCAGTTGCCGGCCTCCTCGTCGCGCACGAGGCGCAGCTCGGCGGTGAAGGGCCAGCCGGCCTTGGAGCGGAAGCCCTCGAGCGGCCCGATGCGGTGCTCGCGCAGCAGCTGCTCGGCCTCGGCGAGCTCGAAGCTGCGGCCCGCGGGAATCTTCGTCATCGAGAAGCCGCAGCCCGCGCCGTCGCTCGAGCCGTCGCGGCCGACGCAGGTGAAGCGCCGGTAGTTCTCCTTCACGGTGCCGCCGCAGTTCGGGCAGGGCGTCGCGAGCGTCGCGTAGTCGCCGGGGATGGTGTCGCGGTCGTATTCCTTGGCCTTCTGCACGATGCGCTCGGTCATGCGCGCGATCTCGTCCATGAAGGCCTCGCGCGAGAGCTTGCCGCGCTCCATCTGCGACAGCTGGTACTCCCAGTTGCCGGTCAGCTCCGGCTTCGTGAGCTCTTCCACTGCCAGCCCGCGCAGCAGCGTCATCAATTGAAAAGCCTTGGCGGTCGGGATCAGCTCGCGGCCCTCGCGCACCAGGTACTTCTCGGCGATCAGGCCCTCGATGATCGCGGCGCGCGTCGCGGGCGTCCCGAGGCCCTTCTCCTGCATCGCCTCGCGCAGCTCCTCGTCGTCGATCAGCTTGCCGGCGCCCTCCATCGCGGAGAGCAGCGTCGCCTCGCTGTAGCGCGCCGGCGGCTTGGTGCGCAGCTGCGCGACGCGCACCTCCTCGGTCGAGACCGTCTCGCCCGGCTGCACGGCCACGAGCGTCGCGTCCTCGCCAGCCGCCTCCTTGCCGTAGACCGCGAGCCAGCCCGGCTTGACCAGCACCTTGCCGTTGGTCTGGAAGTGGTGCTTCGCGCCCGCGGCCTCGACCACCGTGGTGCGCGTCGTGACCATGAACTCCGCGGCCGGGAAGAACACCGCGAGGAAGCGGCGCACCACCATGTCGTAGAGCTTGGCCTCGGCCTCGGTGAGGCTGCGGGGCGCCTGCAGTGTCGGGATGATCGCGAAGTGGTCCGAGACCTTGGCGTTGTCGAAGACGCGCTTGTTCGGCTTCACGTAGCCCTCGTCGAGCGCCTTGCGGGCGTGGCCCGCGAGCTCGCGCAGCGGGCCAGGCAGGTCCTCGTCGGCGATCATCCGGAAGGTCTTCTGGACCTCGGACACGTAATCCTCGGGCAGCGCGCGCGAGTCGGTCCGCGGGTAGGTCAGCACCTTGTGCTTCTCGTAGAGCGCCTGCGCGAGCGACAGCGTCGTCTTGGCCGAGAAGCCGAAGCGCGAGTTGGCCTCGCGCTGCAGCGTGGTCAGGTCGTAGAGCAGCGGGCTGATCTGCGTGCTGGGCTTGGCCTCCTCGGTGACGGTGCCGGACTTGCCACGCACCGCATCGGCGATCGCCTGCGCGTCCTCGGCCTTCCAGAGCCGGTCGGCGCGCGCCTCGGGGTCGTCCGGCCGCTTCTTCCACGCCGGGTCGAGCCACTTGCCCTCGTAGCTGCCGGCGGCGGCGCCGAACTCGGCGCGCACCTCCCAGTAGTCGCGCGAGACGAACTTGCGGATCTTCTCCTCGCGCTCGACGACGATGGAGAGCGTCGGCGTCTGCACGCGCCCGACCGTGGTCAGGAAGAAGCCGCCGTCGCGCGAGTTGAAGGCCGTCATCGCGCGCGTGCCGTTGATGCCGACCAGCCAGTCGGCCTCGGAGCGGCAGCGCGCGGCGTTCGCGAGCGGCATCATCTGCTCGTCCGTGCGCAGCTTGTCGAAGCCGTCGCGGATCGCCTGCGGCGTCATGCTCTGCAGCCACAGCCGCTTCACGGGCTGCTTCGCCTTCGCGTGCTGCTGGATCAGCCGGAAGATCAGCTCGCCCTCGCGGCCCGCGTCGCAGGCGTTGACGAGCTCGCTCACGTCCTTGCGCTTCATCAGCTTCGTGATCGCGTTGAGCCGCCCCTTGCTCTTGTCGATCGGGTTGAGATCGAAGTGCGGCGGGATCACCGGCAGGTGCGCGAAGCTCCACTTGCCGCGCTTGACGTCGAACTCCTCGGGCGCCTTGATCTCCAGCAGGTGGCCCACCGCGGAGGAGACGATGTAACGATCGTTCTCGAAATATTCGTCGTGCTTGTCGAACTTGCCGACGACGGGCGTCAGCGCGCGCACGATGTCCTGCGCGACCGACGGCTTCTCGGCAATCACCAATACCTTGCTCATGCGTTCCTGTCTCGCTCATGACGGCCGAGCCCGCGTGACGCGGGCTCGTGCCTGGAATTCCTGCTTGTCGCGCGTGGCGGCCGCGGCGACGGAGCGGCCCCTACAATCCGGCTCCTGTCGCGCGCGCACGCCCACGCACACACGAGCGCACGCTCGCGCGCACGCCCTCAATTCAATGTACCCAAAGCCGCCCATGACGCAAGTTCGGTCCGCCAAACCCTCCGCGCCGGCCGAGGCACAGCAAGCCGCCGCAGCGCGGCCGCGCCGGCGCCTGCAGGCCCGGCGCTCGGGCGTGCACGGCAAGGGCGTCTACGCGCAGGTGCCCTTCAAGGCGGGCGAGACCATCATCGAGTACACGGGCGAGATCATCAGCTGGGAGGAGGCGCAGCGCCGCCACCCGCACGACCCCAGCGACCCGAACCACACCTTCTACTTCCACATCGACGACGAGCACGTCATCGACGGCGCCGTGACCGGCAACATCGCGCGGTGGATCAACCACGCCTGCGACCCGAACTGCGAGGCCGACGAGGTCGAAGGCCGCATCTTCATCAAGGCCTTGCGCGACATCGAGCCCGGCGAGGAGCTGTTCTACGACTACGGGCTGATGGTCGACGAGCGCTACACGGCAAAACTCAAGAAGGAATACGCCTGTTACTGCGGCAGCACGAATTGCCGCGGCACGATGCTCGCCCCGAAGCGCCGCCAGCGCTGAAACGAGCTTCTTCCACCCGTTCCCGCACGCGACCGATGCCGATGCCCGCCGCCCCCCTGCACTGGCCCGCCGAGGCGCTCTGGGAGCAGCTCGAGGCGCTGCTGCCCGGCCTGAGCGTCGAGGTGGTGGCCGAGACCGACTCGACCAACACGCGGCTGCTCGAGCGCGCGCGCGCCGGCGACGCCGCGCCCTGCCTGATGGTGGCCGAGCACCAGCGCGCCGGCCGCGGCCGGCTGGGGCGCGACTGGAGCTCGCGCGCCGGGGCGTCGCTGACCTTCTCGCTCGGGCTGCCGCTCGCGCCGCGGGACTGGTCGGGGCTGTCGCTCGCGGTCGGCGTCGCGGTCGCCGAGGCGCTGCACCCCGCGATCCGGCTGAAGTGGCCGAACGACCTGTGGCTCGTCGACGCGCAGGGCGCCGGCCGCAAGCTCGGCGGCATCCTGATCGAGACGCTGCTGCCGCCCGCGGGCAGCGCTCCGCAGGCGGCCCGGCCCGCGGTGATCGGCATCGGGCTGAACATCCTGGCGGTGGACGACCCGGCGCTCGCGGCGCAGAGCGCGGCGCTGGTCGAGCTCGACCCGGCGGCGAGCGCGCCGGCGGCGCTCGCCGCGCTCGCGGCGCCGCTGGTGCGGGCGTTGCAACGCTTCGAGCGCGAGGGCTTCGCCCCCTTCGTCGAGGCCTATGCCGCGCGCGACCTGCTGCGCGGCCGGGCGGTGCGCACGACCCAGGCCGACGTGCCCGAGGGCGTGGCTTGCGGCGTCGACGTCGACGGCACGCTGCTGGTGCGTACCGAGACCGGGGTGCAGCGCGTCTCCAGCGGCGAAGTGAGCGTGCGTCCATGCTGAGGTGGCTGCTCGCGGTGCTGCTGGCCGCGAACCTCGGCTTCCTCGCCTGGAGCCAGGGCTGGCTCGGCGCGCTGCTGCCGGGTCCGGACGACCAGCGCGAGCCGGAACGCCTGGAGCGGCAGGTGCAGCCGGAGTTGATCCGCCTCGGCAAGGCGCAGCTGCGCGTGGTCGAGCCGGGCCGCAGCGCCACGCCGGCACCGGCCGCCTCCCAGCCCGCCCGGTCGGCCGCCCCGGCGAGCGCGCCGGCTGGCGCCGTGGCGGCGTCCGCAGTGGCGGCTTCTGCAGCGCCGCCCGCGCCTGCGCCCGCCTCCGTACCGGCACCGGCACCGGCGGTGCCTGCCGTCGCCGCGGCCGCCCCGGCCCGTGCCGACACCGCCTGTTTCGAGGCGGGCTTCTACAGCGAGGCCGAGCTGGCGCGGCTGGAGCCGGCGCTGCAGCGCGCGCTGCCCGCGGGCAGCTGGCGCGTGCAGGACAGCGAGCGGCCGTCGGGCTGGGTGGTCTACACCGGCCGCTACCCCAACCGTGAGGCGCTGCTGCGCCGCCAGGACGAGCTGCGCCAGCTGCGCGTCGAGTTCATCGAGATGCGCAGCCCGCCGGAGCTGGCGATGGGGCTGTCGCTCGGGCGCTTCCGCCAGCGCGAGAACGCCGAGCGGCACCTGGAGGACATGGAAAAGCGTGGCGTGCGCAACGCCCGCGTCGTGCCCGTGGGGCCGCCCGTCACGGTCTACCGCGTGCAGGTGCCGGCCGCCGACGCGGCGCTGCGGCAGCGCCTGGCCGACCTCCCCTCGCGCCTGCTGATCGGGCGCGAGTTCGAGCCCTGCACGGGGACGGCACGGCCGGCGCCCGGCCGCTGAGCAACACCTTCTTTCGCGTCCTCCGCCGCGACGACCGCCGCAGCGGGAAACAGCGAAGCCCTTTCAGCGGCCGCCGGCGTTGCGGCGTCGGCGCAACCCGCCCGCGGTCCCGGCAGCCAGCGCAAGCAGGGCGAGCGATGCGAGGTCCGCTGCGCCGCCGCCGCTGCTCTCCTGCGGCGGCTCGTCCCCGGGGGCCTGCCCGCCTTCGGGGTTGCTGCCGACTCGCGCCGCGCAGGTGCTGATGGCCGCGTTGTCGATCAGCACGGGGCTGCGGTCAGGCGCCTGGTAGAGCTGCCCGTTGCGCAGCGTCTCCGCATAGGCCAGCGCCTGATCCGCGTCCAGGATGCCGGCGCCGCAGGTGCTCTCGGTGCAGCTGCAGCGTCCGGCGTTGGTCGGGCTGCAGGTGCCGAGCTTGGGCACCTGCACATGCGGCTGCACGGTCCGCACCAGCCCGTCGCGCAACTGGTCGATGGTCAGGTTCGGATGGATCGACAGCATCAGCGCCGCCACGCCGGAGACCACCGGGGTCGAGAAGCTGGTGCCGCCCACCGGCGCGTAGCTCGCGCTGCCCGGCCCCCGCTCGCCGGTGTTGCTCAGCGTCAGCAGGCCGTCGTCGGCCAGCCAGCGGTCGCAGGCCCCGCCGGTGGCGCCGTCGCCCCCGACGGTGGACAGCGTGACCTCGGGACCCAGGTTCGAGTAGGTGGCCTTGAAGCCCTCGCGGTTGAGCGCGCCGACCGAGATCACGCCGGCACAGTTGCCGGGCCGCGTCACCTTGCCGCGCTCGTTGCCTGCGGCCGTGACGAGGATCGCGTCCCGCGCCCGCACGCTCGCGATGGCGCTCGCGTACTCCGCATTGCACTCGCCGCTGCCGCCGAAGCTCAGGTTCAGGATGCGCGCCCGGTTCTGCACCGGGTTGTCCGGCACGCCGGCCACCGGCAGCCCGACCGCCCACAACATGCCGTCGACGATGTCGGCCACCGCGGCGCCGCACTTGCCCGACACGCGCACCGGCAGGATGCGCGCCTGCCAGACGATGCCGGCCACGCCGACCCGGTTGTCGCTGACGGCCGCGATCTGCCCGGCGATGCGGGTGCCGTGCCACGAGCTGCTGCCCACCTCGCAGCTGGCGAAGGCCGGGTTCGACGCGTCCTGGCTGGTGACGAAGTCGCCCGGGTCGCTCGGATCGCTGTCGCGACCGTTGCCGTCGTTGGCATAGACGACACCGTAGCGCGGGTGCTCAGAGACGAAGTCGTAGCCCGGCAGCAGCTGCCCGTTGAGCTCCGGATGCGAGGTGATGCCAGAGTCGAGCACCGCCACCACCGTCCCGTTGCCGCGGCTGCCCCTCGCCCAGGCGGCGGGGAAGTCCGGCACCCCGAGCGAGCCGGCGACGCGCGACTTCAGCCACCACTGGCCACTCGCGCCGTATTCGGGATGGCTGCGGTAGTAGGGGTCGTTCGGCACGACCTGCTGGAGCTGCTCCCGCACATTGGGCACCACGTACTCCACCCGCGGGTCGGCAGCGAGCCGCTCGGCCAGCGCGCGGGCCTCGGCGGCATCGAGCACGCGATCGTCGTCGACCAGGTGCGAGCCGGTGGCGAGCGTGCGGCGCAGCTGCATCGACGGCACGCGCTCGCCGAGCACCTGCGCGAGCCGCTCGCGCGCCGCCTGCGGAGTCTCGGTGGGAGCACCCTTGGGGCTTTCGCGCCCGGCCGCGTCACCGGCACCGGCCGGCTTCAGCTTGACGATCAGGCCCCAGGCCGGCCCCTCGGCGGCCCGCGCCAGGCTCGACGCCGCGAACAGCGAGAGGATCAGCAGCAGCAGCGGCAGCAGCCAGCTTCGCCAGCGTGAAAAACGGGGGTTGTAGTGCATGGTCGCCATGTTGGCATCTCCGGACTTGCAAGGTCGCGTGCCTGAAAACGCGTGTGTTGGGGAAGTGCTGCCGATGTAAGGAGTCTTGTCCTCCCGCCGCTCGACCCATTCCCTTGGCAAGTATCGATCCGGAAATGAAAAACGCCCCGCGGGCGGGGCGTTCCTGGTGCGCTGGGCGGCCCTGTGGGCCGCCGGGGATCAGCGGATCCTCACTGGGCGGCGATGACGCGCGCCATCTCCAGCACCTTGTTGGAGTAGCCCCACTCGTTGTCGTACCAGGCCACGACCTTCACGAAGGTCTTGTCCAGCGCGATGCCGGCCTCGGCGTCGAACACCGAGGTGCAGGACTCGCCGCGGAAGTCGGTGGCGACGACCTTGTCCTC
This sequence comes from Caldimonas tepidiphila, assembly GCF_003569765.1. Lineage (GTDB taxonomy): Bacteria > Pseudomonadota > Gammaproteobacteria > Burkholderiales > Burkholderiaceae_C > Caldimonas > Caldimonas tepidiphila. Next base: position 22,175 of record NZ_QXMG01000028.1, read on the forward strand.
GGTGTAGCCGAGCACGCCCTTCATCGCGCCTTCGGACGCCGCCTTCATCGCGGCGCAGATGTCCTCGTAGCTCGCTTCCTTGTTCAGCTCGACCGTCAGGTCCACCACCGACACGTCGGAGGTCGGCACGCGGAAGGCCATGCCGGTCAGCTTCTTGTTGAGCTCGGGGATCACGACGCCCACGGCCTTGGCGGCACCGGTCGACGAGGGGATGATGTTCTCGAGGATGCCGCGGCCGCCGCGCCAGTCCTTGTTCGACGGGCCGTCGACGGTCTTCTGCGTCGCGGTGGCGGCGTGCACGGTCGTCATCAGGCCGCGCTTGATGCCGAAGGTGTCGTTCAGCACCTTGGCGACCGGCGCCAGGCAGTTGGTGGTGCACGAGGCGTTGGAGATGATGGCCTGGCCGGCGTAGGTCTTGTCGTTGACGCCGTAGACGAACATCGGCGTGTCGTCCTTCGACGGCGCCGACATGATCACCTTCTTCGCGCCCGCCTTCAGGTGTTTCTCGGCCGTCTCCTTGGTCAGGAACAGGCCCGTGGACTCGACGACGACGTCGGCTCCGACCTCGTCCCACTTCAGCTCCGCCGGGTCCTTCACCGCGGTCAGGCGGATGGGCTTGCCGTTGACGATCAGGGTGCTGCCCTCGACCGACACGTCGCCCTTGAAGCGGCCGTGCACGCTGTCGTACTTGAGCATGTAGGCCAGGTAGTCGGGCTCGAGCAGGTCGTTGATGCCGACGACCTCGATGTCCGAGAAGTTCTGCACCGCGGCGCGGAACACCATGCGGCCGATGCGGCCGAAGCCGTTGATGCCGATCTTGATGGTCATGTCTGTCTCTCCTTTTGCTTGACGAAACCCGTGACGGCCGCCGCCGCCGAAGCGGCCGGCAGCCGCTTCGGGCGACGCGGCGGAGCGATTATTTCTTCTTGCTGCGGCCGAGCGCCGCGCGCACCGTGTCGGCGACGTTCTCGGCGGTGAAGCCGAAGTGCTTGAACAGCACGCCCGCCGGTGCCGATTCGCCGTAGGTGTCGATGCCGACCACCGCGGCGCAGCCGTACTTCCACCAGAAGTCGGTCACGCCGGCCTCGACCGCGACGCGCGGCAGGCCGTCGGGCAGCACGCTGCGCTTGTAGGCCTCGTCCTGGCGGTCGAACACCGTGGTGCTCGGCACCGAGACCACGCGCACCGCGATCTTGTCCTGCGCGAGCAGCGCCTGCGCATGCAGCGCGAGCTGCACCTCGGAGCCGGTGGCGAGGATCACCGCCTGCGGCTTCTTCAGGCCGACTTCCTCGGCCTCGGCGAGCACGTAGGCGCCGCGGCTGATCTCGTCGAGCCCGGCCTTCGGGGCGTAGGGCAGGTTCTGGCGCGACAGCAGCAGCGCCGTCGGGCGGTTCTTCGTCTGGATCGCGCAGGCCCAGGCCACCGCGGTCTCGGCGGTGTCGGCCGGGCGCCAGACGTCCAAGCCCGGGATCAGGCGCAGGCTCGCGGCGTGCTCGATCGACTGGTGCGTCGGGCCGTCCTCGCCGAGGCCGATCGAGTCGTGCGTGAAGACGTGGATGACGCGCTGCTTCATCAGCGCAGCCATGCGGATCGCGTTGCGGCTGTAGTCGCTGAAGGTCAGGAAGGTGCCGCCGTAGGGGATGTAGCCGCCGTGCAGCGCCACGCCGTTCATGATCGCGGCCATGCCGAACTCGCGCACGCCGTAGTTGATGTGGCGGCCGGCGTTGGGCGCGCCGTTGTCGTCGAAGCGCAGCGGCGGGGTGCTCTTGGTGTTGGTCAGGTTGGAGCCCGTCAGGTCGGCCGAGCCGCCGAGCAGCTCGGGCAGCGCCGCGGTGAAGGCCTCGAGCGCGAGCTGGCTGGCCTTGCGCGTGGCGACCGTCTCGGCCTTGCCGTGCGCGGCGACCACGGTGTCGACCGCGATCTGCGCGAAGTTGGCGGGCAGCTCGCCCTTGACGCGGCGCTCGTACTCGACGGCGAGCTCGGGGAATTCGGCGCGGTAGCCGTCGAACAGCGCCTGCCAGGAGGCCTGCTGCGCCGCGCCGCGGGCGTTGCCGTTCCACGCGGCATAGGCTTCCTGCGGGACCACGAAGGGCTCGTGCGGCCAGCCGAGTGCCTCGCGCGTGAGCTTGATCTCCTCGTGGCCGAGCGCCTCGCCGTGGGCCTTCGCGGTGCCGACGCGGTTGGGCGAGCCCTTGCCGATCTGCGTCTTGCAGATGATGAAGCTGGGCTTGTCGGTGCTGAGCTTGGCCTGCGCGATCGCGGCGTCCACCGCCGCGACGTCATGCCCGTCGACCGGGCCGATCACGTTCCAGCCGTAGGCCTCGAAGCGCTTCTTCGAGTCGTCGATGAACCAGGGCGTGACCTCGCCGTCGATCGAGATGCCGTTGTCGTCGTAGAGCGCGATCAGCTTGTTGAGCTTCCAGGCGCCGGCGAGCGCGCAGGCCTCGTGACTGATGCCTTCCATCAGGCAGCCGTCGCCCAGGAAGACGTAGGTGCGGTGGTCGACGATCTCGTAGCCGGGGCGGTTGAACTCGGCGGCGAGCAGCTTCTCGGCCAGCGCGAAGCCCACGGCGTTGGTGATGCCCTGGCCGAGCGGGCCGGTGGTGGTCTCCACGCCCGGGGTGATGCCGACCTCGGGGTGGCCCGGGGTCTTGCTGTGCATCTGGCGGAAGGCTTTCAGATCATCGATCGACAGCGCGTAGCCGGTCAGGTGCAGCAGCGCGTAGATCAGCATCGAGCCGTGGCCGTTGGACAGCACGAAGCGGTCGCGGTCGGGCCAGGCCGGCTGCTCGGGATGGTGCTTGAGGTGGCGGCTCCACAGCGCCACCGCGATCTCGGCCATGCCCATCGGGGCGCCCGGGTGGCCGGAGTTGGCTTGTTGAACGGCGTCCATTGCCAACGCGCGAATCGCGTTGGCCATCAGGGAAGTGTTGGCCATGGGAGCCTGCTGCATGCGTGTATGGGGAGGACCGGCGATTGTAAAGGGCGGCCCGATAATGCCCGACGGCGCCTGCGCCCGCCGGCGCGCCGCGCACAGTGCCCCCCTCCTCCATCCTGACCCACTTCCTCCTCGACCGATGCCCAACCTGCCCGCGATGATCCTGGCTGCCGGCCGCGGCGAGCGCATGCGCCCGCTGACCGACGCCACCCCGAAGCCGCTGCTGAAGGTGCGCGGCAAGCCGCTGATCGAGTGGCACCTGGAGGCGCTGGCGCGCGACGGCGTGCGCGAGGTCGTGATCAATACCGCCTGGCTGGGCGATCGGATTCCGGCCGCGCTCGGCGACGGCGCGCGCTGGGGCCTCGCGATCCGCTACTCGATGGAGGGCCGCGAGCACGGTGGCGCGCTCGAGACCGCCGGCGGCATCGCCACCGCGCTGCCGCTGATCGGGAGCGAGCGCTTCTGGCTGCTCGCCGGCGACGTGTTCGTGCCCGGCTTCCGCTTCGACGCGCAGGCCGCCGAGCGCTTCGCCGAAAGCGAGCGGCTCGCGCAGCTGTGGCTGGTGCCCAACCCGGAGCACAACCCGCGCGGCGACTTCGCGCTCGGCGCCGACGGCCTCGCGCGCGCCGACGGCGAGCCGCGCTGGACCTATTCCACGATCGCGCTGCTGCACGCCGGGCTGCTCGCGGGCGTCGCTGCGGGGCAGAAGGCGGCGCTGCGCCCCTGCCTGGAGCGCGCGATGCAGGCCGGGCACGTCGCGGCGCAGGTGTACGAGGGCGCCTGGACCGATGTCGGCACGCCGCAGCGGCTGGCGCAACTGCAGGACTGAGCAAGGTCAACCGGTCCGGGGCCGCTCTCGGGAGCAGGGGGCGTTTGCGCGCATGCAGATCTTGACGCAGCGCAAGCCCCTCCCCGCCGCTCGCGCCGATGCTGCAGCGACCGACTGCCACAGGAGGAGACCGAACATGAGCCGCACCGCCCTTCGGGTGATCCGCGAGGAGCACCGCGCGCTGGCCTCGATGCTGCGCTCGCTCGAGCTGCTGGTCGAGCAGCTCCACCGCCACCGCACGCCGCCGGACTTCGGCCTGATCCGCGCGATGCTGTTCTACATCGACGAGTTCCCGGAGCGGCTGCACCACCCGAAGGAGTCGCAGCTGCTGTTCCCGCTGCTGCGCGCGCGCTGCGCCGAGATCGTCGAGGTGCTCGACCGGCTCGACGCGGACCACGACAAGGGCGAGCAGGCGGTGCGCGAGCTCCAGCACGCGCTGCTCGGCTACGAGATGATGGGCGAGAGCCGGCGCGAGGCCTTCGAGCAGGCGCTGCACCGCTACGTCGAGGCCTACCTCGAGCACATGTCGATCGAGGAGGACGTGGTGCTGCCGATGGCGCAGCGCGTGCTGACGCCCGAGGAGTGGCAGCGGCTCGACGCGGCCTTCGAGGCCAACCGCGACCCGCTCGCCGGCCACGAGCCCGACGCGGCCTACCACGCGGTGTTCCAGAAGATCCTCAACCGCGCGCCGGCGCCGATCGGCCTGGGCAGCGAGACCGGACGGCTACAGCCGCAGCGCTGAACCCGGCAGCACGGGCGGCGACGGCGGGCTGCCGAAGCGCCGCTCGATCCATGGCTGCAGCGGCCCGAGCAGCGGCAGGAAGACCAGTGCCACCGCGAGGTTGAACAGCAGGTGCGCCCACGCCACCGCCAGGTCGGCCGATCCGGCATGGGTCAGCACCGCGGCGCTGAAGGCGTCGAGCACCGGCAGGAAGACCAGCAGGCTGACGGCGTTGAACAGCAGGTTGGCCACCGCCGCGCGGCGCGCCTGCAGCCCCATGCGCGCGCTCGCGATCAGCGCGGTGGCGGTGGTGCCGACGCTCGCGCCGAGCGCCACGCCGATGGCCGCCGGCGCCGGCATCAGGCCCTGCTGCACCAGCAGCACCGCCAGCCCCACCGTGACGCTGCTCGACTGCACCAGCGCCGTCATCGCCATGCCGGCCGCCACCGCCAGCAGCGGCTCGGCGGCCTGCGTCATCCACGCCTGCCACAGCGCGCTGTCCTTGAGCGGCGCGAGCGCCAGCCCGATCAGGTCGAGGCTGAAGAACACGAACCCGAAGTAGAACAGCGGCCGCCCGATCCAGCGCCCGCCCAGCGCCGACACGAGCGCGCCGAGCACGATCACGAAGGGACCGATGCCGGTGAGCTTGAAGCTCACGAGCCAGGCCGTCACGGTGGTGCCGACCTTGGCGCCGAGCAGCACGCCCAGGCTGTTGCCGAAGCCGAGGGTGCCGGCGTGGACCAGCGCCACCACCAGCGAGGACACCGCGCTCGAGGACTGCACCAGCGCGGTGGCGCCGGCGCCGAGCAGGAAGCCCTTCCAGCGGTTGGCGGTGGCGCGCGTCAGCCAGCGGCGCAAGCGCTCGCCGCCGCGGTCCTGCACCTCGCGCGAGAAACCCTCGAGCGCGTACAGGAACAGCAGCACCGCCGCCGCGACGCCGACCCCCCAGCGAAATGCATCCATGCGCCGATTGTCGCCAGTTCGCACGCCCGTCCCGCCCCGGCCGCGCGCCGGCGCGCCGCTGCAGCGGGCGCCGCGGCCCGATAGACTGGGGCGCACGCCACCGAACGCCAGACAAGACCCGCACCGCCCATGACCGATTCCCCCCACGCCGCGCGGCGCGCCCGCGTCGCCCGCGCCCTGCAGGCCGGCCGCGGCCTCGCGCTCGTGCCCACCGCGCCCGAGACGCTGCGCAACGGCGACGCCCACCACCCCTACCGCTTCGACAGCCACTTCTGGTACCTGAGCGGCTTCGCCGAGCCCGAGGCCTGGCTCGCGATCTCGCACACCGGGCGCTGCGAGCTGTTCTGCCGCGCCCAGGACCCGGCGCACGAGATCTGGGACGGCGCGCGGCTCGGGCTGCAGGCCGCGCCCGCGGCGCTCGGCGTCGATGCGGCGCACGACGTGCGCACGCTCGACGAGCTGCTGCCGAAGCTGCTCGCCGAGCACGACTCGGTGTGGTTCCCGTTCGGGCTGCACGAGGGGCTGGCGGCGCGCGTCGAGGGCTGGCTCGCGAAGCTGCGCCAGCGCGAGCGCAGCGGCGCGCGCGCGCCCGCGGCGCTGCACGACCTGCGCCCGCTGCTCGACGAGATGCGGCTCGTGAAGGACGAGGCCGAGATCGCGCTGATGCGCCGCGCCGGCGAGATCTCGGCCGCGGCCCACGTGCGCGCGATGCAGGCCTGCCGGCCGGGCCTGCGCGAGTACCAGCTCGAGGCCGAGCTGCTGCACGCCTTCCGCTGGGCCGGTGCGGCCGGCCCGGCCTACCCGAGCATTGTCGCCGCAGGCGCCAACGCCTGCGTGCTGCACCACCCGGCCGGCGACGCCGAGTTGCGCGCGGGCGAGCTGTGCCTGATCGACGCCGGCGCGGAGTTCCAGGGCTACGCGGGCGACATCACTCGCACCTTCCCGGTGGACGGGCGCTTCAGCGCGCCGCAGCGCGAGCTCTACGCGCTGGTGCTCGCCGCGCAGCAGGCGGCGATCGGGCAGACGCGGCCGGGGGCGCGCAAGATCGACGCGCACTGGGCCGCGGTGCGGGTGCTGTCGCAGGGGCTGCTCGACCTCGGCCTGCTGTCAGCCGAGCGGCACGGCGGCGTCGACGACGTGATCGAGAGCGCCGCCTACCGCGCCTTCTACATGCACGGCACCGGCCACTGGCTCGGGCTCGACGTGCACGACGTCGGCGAGGTACTGCAGCGCGACGAGCCGGCGGTGGAGCAGCCCGACGGCAACGGCGGCCGCGTCGTGCGAGCGCCCTCGCGCGTGCTGCAGCCCGGCATGGTGGTGACGATCGAGCCGGGGCTCTACGTGCGGCCGTCCGCCGAGGTGCCCGAACGCTTCTGGAACATCGGCATCCGCATCGAGGACGACGCGCTCGTCACGCCCGCGGGTTGCGAGCTGCTCACGCGCGGCGTGCCAGTGGCGCCCGACGAGATCGAGGCGCTGATGCGCGGCTGAGGCGGACTCGGCCGAAAAGCGCCGCGGCCCGCGGCGCTCAGCCCCGCGCGGCGGCGTTGAGCTGCTCGCGCGTGGCGAGCGCGGCGCGGCGCGCGGCCTCGACCCAGTCGGCTCCGCTGCTGGCGTAGAGCACCGCGCGCGAGGAGTTCACGGCGATCGGGCCGGTGACGGCGCCCGCCGCGTCGCGGCGCAGCCCGGCGCGCACGGTGGCCTCGGCGTCGCCACCCTGGGCGCCCACGCCCGGGATCAGCAGCGGCAGTGTCGGCGCGAGCTCGCGCACGCGCGCGATCTCCTCGGGATAGGTCGCGCCCACCACGAGGCCGAGCTGGCCGTTGCGGTTCCAGTCGTTCTGCGCCAGCGCCGCGAGGTGCTCGTAGAGCCGCGGCTGGCCGGGCACGTCCGCGAGGCGCTGGTTCTGCCAGTCGCTGCCGCCGGGGTTCGAGGTGCGGCACAGCAGGATCACGCCCTTGTCGGGGTAGCGCAGGTAGGGCTCGATCGTGTCGAAGCCCATGAAGGGCGACAGCGTCACCGCGTCGGCCTGGTAGCGCTGGAAGGCCTCCTTCGCGTACTGCTCGGCGGTGGCGCCGATGTCGCCGCGCTTGGCGTCGAGGATCACCGGCACCTCGGGCGCGACGCGGCGGATGTGCGCCATCAGGCGCTCGAGCTGGTCCTCGGCGCGGTGCGCGGCGAAGTAGGCGATCTGCGGCTTGAAGGCGATCACCAGGTCCTTGGTGGCGTCCACGATGCGCGCGCAGAAATCAAAGATGCGCGACGCGTCGTCCTTGAGCTCGGCGGGGAATTTCGCCGGTTCCGGGTCCAGGCCGACGCACAGCAGCGAATCGTTGCGCTGCTGCGCGCGCGTGAGCATGTCGAGGAAGTTCATCGGGAGATTGTAGGAGGCCGCCGCCGGCGGCCGACATGCGCCTGTCACGGTTGACGAGGATCATCCGCGACGTCGTCCAGGGGCGGCCACCTAGCCCGACCCTCTGGCCTTTTCCGCGTTCCTTCAACCCGATTCCGCGCCATCCGACCATGCCTGCCGCCTCCGCTGCCCCCACCTGCCGGCTGACCCGTCGCCGGCTGCTGAAATCCGCCGCGGCGCTGGCCGCCCTCGCGCCCGCCGCCGCCGTGCATGCCGCCCCGTCGTCGCGCCCGACCGTGGTCCAGCTGCTCGACATGTCGGTGCAGCAGCAGGAGGTGTCTCGCAGTTACGCGGCCGGTTTCCGCGCCGCCTGGGCGGAGGCCGGCACGCCGGGGGTCACGCTGCTGCCGGTCGAGGTCAACGGCGGCGCCGGAACGCCGCTGTCGCTGGACGCGGCGATGCAGCAACTCCGGCGCGAACCGAACGTGCTGGCGCTGGCCGGCACCGCTGGCGAGCAGCTGTCGCTCGATTGCATCGACTGGTGCCGCCAGCAGCGCCTGGAGATTGCGCATGTCGCGCCCTGGCTCGCCGACAGCCGCCACGACGGCCACGCCGGCCTGTTGCCACTTTTCGCCTCGCGCGACGCGCAGTTGCAGCGGGCCATCGAGGCGCTCGCCGTGGTGGGCCACCGCAACCTGCAGGTGGTCTATCCGTCCCGCCTGGAGGAGATGCGCTATGCGCCCGGGATGCGCGAGCTCGCCTCTCGCATGAAGCTGCAGCTCGTCGAGCAGACCGGCCGGCCCGGCGAGGACGCCGCCGCGCTCGGTGCGCGGCTGCCCGCCGAGGGGCCGGCGATGGTGCTGTTCGTCGGCGGCACGCTGGAGCTGGTGGGCTTCGCGCAGCAGCTCCAGGCGCGCCGCCTGACCCGCTACCTGATCTGCCTGGCCGACGTGGACCTGTCGGTGGTGCAGCAGCTGGGCTTCGGCGGCGCGGGCAAGGTGTCGCTGATCCTGACGCAGGTCGTGCCCGACCCGGCCAGCGCGCTGCCGGTGGTGCTGCGCTACCGGCAGAGCCTGCACCGGCTGTTCGAGGAAGAGCCTTCTCCGATCAGCCTCGCAGGCTACCTGGCGGGGCGCTACACGCTCTCGCTACTGCAGCGCGCGCCCGCTCGCGCCACTCTGCTCGCTGCCGCGCAGGAGCGCCCCCCGGCCGCGCTTGACGGCTTCGAAGTGGCCTTTCGCAACAGCCCACGCGGTAGTCAGCGGGTCAGCCACGCACTGCTGACCCCTGAGGGCCGGCTGCTGCGCTGAACCGCACGGCGGGCATGCAAAAGGGCGCCGCATGCGGCGCCCTTTCTTCTTCGTTGGGGAAGGACGGGGCCTCAGTCGCCGATGCGCCGCGCGAGTTCCGCCGCCTTGCCGGTGTAGTTGGCCGGCGTCATCTGGCGCAGGCGCGCCTTCTCCGCCTCGGGCAGCTCGAGCGTGTCGATGAAGGCGAGCAGCGTCTCGCGCGTGATCGCCTTGCCGCGCGTGAGCTCCTTCAGGCGCTCATAGGGGTTGGGCAGCGCGTAGCGGCGCATCACCGTCTGGATCGGCTCGGCGAGCACCTCCCAGGCGGCGTCGAGGTCGGCGGCGAGCGCCGCTTCGTTCACTTCCAGCTTGTCGATGCCGCGCGCCAGCGAGTCGTGGCCGAGCACCGCATAGCCGAGCGCCACGCCCATGTTGCGCAGCACCGTGGAGTCGGTGAGGTCGCGCTGCCAGCGGCTGATCGGCAGCTTCTGCGACAGGTGCGTGAGCACCGCGTTCGCGAGGCCGTAGTTGCCCTCGGCGTTCTCGAAGTCGATCGGGTTGACCTTGTGCGGCATGGTCGAGGAGCCGATCTCGCCCGCCTTGGTCTTCTGCTTGAAGTAGCCGAGGCTGATGTAGCCCCAGACGTCGCGCGAGAAGTCGATCAGGATCGTGTTGGCGCGCGTCACCGCGTCGAACAGCTCGGCCATGTAGTCGTGCGGCTCGATCTGGATCGTGTAGGGGTTGAAGGCGAGGCCGAGCTGCTGCTCGATGACGCGGCGGCTGAAGGCCTCCCAGTCGAAGTCGGGGTAGGCGGCGAGGTGCGCGTTGTAGTTGCCGACCGCGCCGTTCATCTTCGCCAGCAGCGTGACGCCGGCAATGCGCGCGCGAGCGGTCGAGAGCCGCGCCACGACGTTGGCGATCTCCTTGCCGACGGTGGTCGGGCTCGCGGTCTGGCCGTGCGTGCGGCTGAGCATCGGCATGTCGGCGAGCTGCGTCGCGATCGCGCTCAGGCGCGACAGCAGCCCGTCGATCGACGGCAGCAGCACCTGCTCGCGCGCGCTCTTGAGCATCAGCGCGTGGCTGGTGTTGTTGATGTCCTCGCTGGTGCAGGCGAAGTGCACGAACTCCCCGGCTGCGGACAGCTCGGGGCTGCCCTCGAACTTCGACTTGATCCAGTACTCGACCGCCTTGACGTCGTGGTTGGTGGTCTTCTCGAAGTTCTTGATCGCCTGCGCATCGACCTCGGAGAAGCCTTCGACCAGCGCGCGCAGGTGCGCGCGGGCGGGCTCGGAGAGCGGCGCGAACTCGGCGAAGCCGGCGTCCGACAGCGCGATGAACCACTCCACTTCGACCTGCACGCGGCGGTGCATCAGGCCGAATTCGGACAGCAGCGGCCGCAGCGCGGCGACCTTCGCGGCATAGCGGCCGTCCAGCGGCGACAGGGCGGTGAGGGGAGACAGATCCATGGCAGGCAGCGGACCGCTTTCGCGCCCCGCGGGAGAGACAGAGGAGGGGTCGCGATTTTAGTCGGCCCGCGCGCGGCGGCCGGGCACGGCGGCCCGGCCGACATCAGGGGCGTGCCGCGTCGCGGAAGGCGCGGATGCGCTCCGCGTCGGCCGGATGGCTTGCGAAGGCGATCGCAAGGCCGCCAGCGCTCGCGTCGCGCTCCGTCGCCATTCCCTCGAAGAAGCGCCCCAACGCCAGCGGCGACAGGCCCGCGGCGCGCAGGATGCGGATCGCCGCCCGGTCGGCCTCGCGCTCGGCGTCGCGCGAATAGCCCGCCTGCCCGAGCAGCACCGGCGCGGCGGCGAGCCAGCTGCTGAAGTCGCCGAAAGCGAGGTTCGCGGCGGCGGCAAGCAGCGCGCCCTGCACCAGCATGCGCATGCCGTGGCGCTGCTCGACATGGCCGAGTTCGTGGGCGAGCACGCCGACCACTACCTCGGCGTTCCCGTCCACCCGCTTCACGAGCTCGTCGGTCATCACGATCGTGCCGCCCGGCAGCGCGAAGGCGTTCGGCCCGATGCGGCCGGCGTGGAACAGCACCCGGTGCGGCGGTGCGTCGCCCCCCGGGTAGGCGCGGCGCAGCGCGGCCTCGAAGGCCTCGCGCAGGCGCTGCTGCTCCCCGGGCGGCAGCCGGCTCGGCCCGAGCAGGCGCGCCGACAGCGAGCGGTAGGCCGACTCGCCGAGCGCCGCGTCCACCGATGCCGGTACCGCGTGCACGAGGGCGCGCGCCGCCCACGGCAGCCCCCACAGGTAGCCCGCCGCCGCCACGCCGGCGAGCAGCAGCACCGCGAGCGCCAGCGCACGCCAGCTCTGCTGCGCGCGCACCACCCAGGCGTCGCGCTGCCCGATCGAGTCCGCCCACGCATCCCAGGCGGCGGCCTCGCACGCATGCAGCGAGCCGCCGCCGTCCAGGTGCGCCACGCAGGCGCCGTGGCGGCTGCGCTCGGGCCAGCGCACGGAGCCGAGCGGCACGGCGCGCGCCACGCCCTCGCCCCGCAGGTGGAGCGCGCCATCCGCGACATGCAGCGCCACGCGCCGCGCGCGCGCCGAGCGGCCGTCGAAATAGTCGGCCACCGGCGCCCCGGGCGCCGCCGGAGAGGCGCCGCGCGGCTCAGACACCGAGGTCCAGCCCGAGCAGCTCGCCCGCCGCCTCCGCGGCGGCGTCGCCGCGCCCGGGCTGCAGGATCTGCGTGATGTCGTCGAGGTCGACGCGCGAGACCAGCGTCACCGCCTCGATCCGCATGCGGTGCTGGGCCACCGCGGCCCAGGGCCAGTAGAGGCCGAGCGTCGCGACGAGCAGCAGCAGGTTCTTGAGCTGCAGCAGCAGGTAGGGCGGCAGCGACAGCTCGCTGCGCAGCCTCAGGTAGCGGTTGCCGGTGCGGCTCCATACCAGGTTCTGCAGGCCGACCTTGAAGTAGGACCAGACCACCAGGTAGAGATAGAGGTAGGCGCCGGCGACGGCCGCCAGCGCGAGCGCGGCCGGGACCGCGCCCCGGCCGGCGAGCGCCGCGCCGCCGGCGAGCAGCAGCGGCGCGAGCAGCGCGAGTCCCAGCGTGCGCAGGTAGAGGCCGTACATCCGGCCGACGCCGAGGCGCAGCTCCGAGCGCAGCGTGCCGAGGCGGAAGTTGTCGTGCCGGTAGTGCAGCAGTCGCCAGTGGAGGTAGGGCAGCGCCAGCAGCGAGGCCCCCACGACGGCGCTCAGCCACAGGCCCGCGCCGGGCGGCAGCCGGCGGGTGCCGGGTGCCGCCCCGGCGTCGAAGAAGGCGCCGATCACGAGCGGCTGCAGCACCAGCAGCAGCGGCAGCCCCACCGCCGCGTAGGCGCCGGCGATCGAGCCGCCGAAGCCGAAGCGCAGCCCGCGCCAGCTGGTGTGGCCGAGGCGGAACTGCAGCGCCGCGCGCAGCATCGGGGGCCACAGCACGAGCGCGGCGGCCACCGCGCCGAGCACCGCGACGGGCGAGGCCGATCCGGTGGCATGCATGTAGAGCAGCAGCAGCACGCCGCCGAGCAGCATGCCGCGCAGCATCTGCCAGGGGCGGCCATGGAAGTCCAGGCCGTGGCCCGCGACATGGGTGTTGTTGTAGAAGTAGCGCAGCCGCCGCACCTTCGCCCAGGGGCGGTAGAGGCCGAGCGTCACCACCGACAGCAGCAGGTTGACGATCCAGAGACGGAAGTACTCGCCGCCGGTGCCGGAGAACTGCAGCGTCGCCCGGTAGGCGTCGCGCGGGTCGCGCAGCCGGCCGAACGACGCCGCCTCGGACGGCGGCCGCGCCGGCGCCGGGGGGACGGGAGGGGCGGGCCGTGCCGCGTCGGCCGCCGGTGCCTCGGTGCCGGTCGTCGCGGCATCGAGCGTGAGTAGGGTCGTGTTCATGCGGCTGCCGCTTCTCCTGCCGTGTTGCGCCTCGCGCCGGTGCGGCGCCGGGCCCCGGCGTCTTCCCGGGTCCCGGCCCAATGGTAAGCACATGTTTCTTGCGCAAGCAGGCAAAACTGCAAACACCGGCGTCCTTGCGCCGGGCCGGCGGAGCACGGGCCGGGGGCCGGGACACTAGAATCGACCCCATTTCCATCCACGCCATTCCATGAGACTCATCGGTTCACTGACCAGCCCCTACGTGCGCAAGGTCCGCATCGTGCTGGCCGAGAAGAAGCTCGACTACAAGCTGGAGCTCGAGGATGTCTGGGCGCCGGGCACGACGATCACCGACGTGAATCCGCTCGGCAAGGTCCCCTGCCTGGTGCTCGACGGCGGCGAGGCCCTGTTCGACTCGCGCGTGATCGTCGAGTACGTCGACACGCTGTCCCCGGTGGGCAAGCTGATCCCGCCGTCGGGACGCGAGCGCGTCGAGGTGCGGACCTGGGAGGCGCTGGCCGACGGCCTGCTCGACGCGAGCATCGAGGCGCGCATGGAGCAGACCTGGAGCGGTCGCGCCGACGGCGAGCGCAGCCAGAAATGGATCGACCGCCAGATGCTCAAGGTGAGCAACTGCCTGCGCGTGATGAGCCTCAACGCCGGCGACCGCACCTGGTGCAGCGGCAACCACTACACGCTCGCCGACATCGCCGTCGGCTGCGCGCTCGGCTACCTCGATTTCCGCTTCCCGCAGATCGAGTGGCGCCGCGACCACCCGAATCTCGCCAAGCTGCACGACCGGCTGGCGCAGCGCCAGAGCTTCATCGAGACCGCGCCGCCGCCTCCGGCCTGAGGCGCGCCGGCCCGTCCCCGCAAGGCGCCCGCGTGGCGCCTTTTCCTTTTTCCGCGCTCGTCTGCGCGCTCAGGCGGCGCGCTGCTGCGCGTCCCCCTGCGCCAACGGCAGCTGCAGCGTCACCGCCCAGCCGAGCGGCTGCGGCCCGAGGGTCAGCCGCCCGCCCAGGGACTGGGCGCGCAGCTGCATGCTGGCGAGGCCGCGGCGGCCGCTGGGCATGCCGCTCGCCGATTCCGCGCCGGGCGCCAGCGGCGGCGGCGCGCCGTTGTCCAGCACCTGCAGCTCGACCTGCCCGGGCGAGCACTTCAGGCTCAGGCGCACCATCGTCGCGCCGGCATGCTTGATCACGTTGGTGAGCGCCTCGCGCACGATGCGCAGCACGTGCAGCGTGTCGGCGCCGGGCAGCGACAGGTCCATCGCGCCGTCGTCCACGTCCCACACCAGCCGCACGCCCGCGGCGCGCAGCGAGGGCTCGACGCGGAAGCGCATCTCCGCGAGCGCCTCGCCGAGGCTGCGCTCGTCGACCTCGAGCGAGTCGAGCGCGAGGCGCAGCTCGATCAGGCAGTCGTCGAGCGTGTGGCGCAGCTCGGCGACGAGCTGCGGCGCCGGCGGCGCCGCCGGCTGCGCGTCGAGATGGCGCGCCAGCGCGATCGCGCCGACCAGCCGGCCGCCGAGCCCGTCGTGCATCTCGCGCAGGATGCGGTCGCGCTCGTCGAGCGCGGCCTGGCGCCGCTCGTGGTCGCGGCGCAGCTCGAAGGCCTGCTGCAGCTCGCGCTCCTTGGCTTCGATCGTCGCCTGCTGCGTGCGCGCGAGCTCGCGCAGCTGCTGCAGGATGCGCGCGTAGTCGGCCACCAGCAGCCAGGTCAGCACCGCCACCAGCGGCAGCGTGACGAAGCGCGCCCAGGTGTAGGCGTCGTAGTCGTGCAGCAGGCGGAACACCACCCAGTCGCGCGCGCCGACCGCCACCGCGGTCGCGGCGCACACGCTCAGCAGCGCCGCCGACAGCGAGCGCTCGCGCCAGGCGATGCGCGCCAGCACCAGGGTGCAGGCGCTCACGACGCCCAGGATTAGCAGCAGCAGCAGCGTGCGCAGCAGCGGCAGGTTGAGCCACCAGTTGCCGCTGGCCAGCAGCACCGACAGCGCGACGAAGATCAGCATCGGCCGCCCGATGTGCGTGCGGCCCTCGGGGCGCATCATGCGCGCGCAGAACATCATCAGCGACGCGACGAAGAGGCTGTAGGAGAGCTGGAAGAACCAGACCTGCAGCCCTGGCCACGTCACCGGCTCGTGGGCCGACAGGGCCGTCACGCGCCAGGCCCAGATCAGGTTGGCGGCGGCGAACCAGCCGTAGGCCGGCTGGCGGGTGCGCAGCGCGACGAGCACCGCCACCACCGCGATCGTCGCGCACACCGCCGACACCACCCAGCCGCCGAGCACCTGCAGGTTCTCGGCGCGCTCGAACATCGGCCGCACCTCGTGCTCGGGCCCGACCCACACGCGCGACAGCCCGGCCTCGCGGCGCGGCTCGCCGATCACGTCGATCACCAGCTCGTTGCCCGAGGCCTCGAGCAGCGCGCGCGGCAGCCGCACCAGGTGCGGCTCCTGGCCGTAGTTGGGCAGCGGGCGCAGCTCGCGCCCGACCTCGAGCACCGGCTGGCCGTTGAGCCGCACGCGGAAGACGTTGCCGACGCGGCGCAGGAACAGCACCGGCTGGCCCTCGCGCAGCGCCTCGTCCGGCAGCGCGAAGCGGTAGCTCGCGCGCCCGTCGCGCCCGGGCGCGCTGAACTCCCAGGAGTCGGGCAGCGCCACCTCGCGGGGCCGGGGATCGGGTGCGGTGTGATCGGTCAGCAGCGCGGCGTCGAGGCGCACGGCCGCGGCGTGCGCGGCAGCAATGCCGCCGGGCAGCCACAGCCCCAGCAGCAGCAGCAGCGGCAACAGCAGCAATGCGCGCATCCAGGCGCCCGGGCGCCCCGACATCAGCCCAGCGAGTCCGAGAGCGCGAGGCGGTGGCGCTGCTGGAGCTTCTCGTAGACCTGCCGCACGCGCACGCAGACGCCGTGGGCACTGGAAGCGATGCGCTCGGCGATCTCCTCGGGCATGTAGCCCTGCGCGAAGAGCTTGAGCACCTGCTGCTCGTCGGCGGAAAGCGCGGCGCCCGCGGTCCCGCCCGCCGCGAAGTGCCGCAGCAGGTGGCGCGCGATCGCCGGGGAGATCGGCGACTCGCCGAGCGCGGCGGCCTGCACCGCACGCACCAGCTCGCGGTCCGGGCAGCCCTTGAGGAAGTAGCCGTCGGCGCCGGCCTCGATGGCGTGGATCACGCGGGACTCGTCGCCGAAGACCGAGAACACCAGGATGTGCGGATGCCATTCGCCGTCGCGCCCGCCAAGCTCGCGGATCAGCTCGGTGGCGTCGCCGTCGGGCAGCCCGAGGTCCGACAGCAGCACCTGCGGCCGGCGCTGCGGCAGCTCGGCGCGCGCGTCGGCAAGGCAGTCGGCATGGCCGACGCAGCGGATGCCGGGCGCGGCGTCGAGCGCCTCGCGCACGTGGCGTGCCAGCAAGGGATCGTCTTCGACCAGGTAGACCGACAGTTCGGGCGGCATCTGCATTTCTTGAGGTTTTCGGCAATCCTAGCAGGCAGGGGGGGCGACACACCCCCTGAACGAGGGGTGAGGGCACGCCTTCTGCGCCGGACCATGATGCATGTCTCGGCGCGCGCCTCGCTCCCCGGCCGCCGGGGTCGAGGGGCGGCACGCGACAATCGGGTTTTTGCCGCGCGGCGTGAAGCCCCGGCGCATCGACCGGAGTTGCATCTGCCATGAGTGTGTCCCCCACTTCCCTGTCCGACGAGGACCTCGACCGATTCGAAGACCTGCTCGACGGGCTGCGCGACCGCCATGGCGACGCGCCGCAACTCGAGGAGATCGACGGCTACCTCACCGCGCTGGTGTGCGGCCCGCGCACCGTGGGGCCCGACGAGTACCTGCCCAAGCTGATGGGCGAGCCGCTGCCCTTCGGCGACGCGGCCGAGCGCGACGAGTTCATGGCGCTGCTGCAGCGGCGCTGGGCCGAGATCAAGCGCGCGCTCGACGCGCCGGTCGAGCGGCTCGACGACGACCGCGCGCTCAACCCGCTGCTGACCGACTGGGAGGCGATGCGCGAGCAGCTCAGCGAGGAGACGCTCGCCGGCATGAGCGCCGAGGAGCGCGCCTCGCTCGACGAGCTGCCCAAGCTCGGCGCGGTCTGGGCCGCCGGCTTCCTCGAGGCGGTGGACCAGTGGGAGGACGACTGGCTGCTGTCGGTCGAGGACCCGGGCAACGATTTCGTCGACGGCAGCCTGCGTGCCTTCGAGGTGCTCGCGGCACCCGACGAGGACCTCGCTCCCGAGGAGCGCGAGATGAGCCGCGACGAGCGCCTCGCCGACGCGCTGTGGGCGGTCTACGACCTGCGCGACTTCTGGCGCGAGCGCGCCTCGCGCAAGCCGGTCAAGCAGGCCCGGCGCGAGAACAAGCCCGGGCCGAACGAGCCGTGCTCCTGCGGCAGCGGCAAGAAGTTCAAGAAGTGCTGCGGCGACCCGGCCAAGCAGATGCATTGAGCCGGGCCGCGGCCCCTTGGCAGCGCCTCAGCGGCCGCCGCCGAGGAAGCCGCGCAGCTCCGCCGCCGTCTCGGCGGGCAGCTCCTCAGGAATGAAGTGGCCGGCCGGCAGCGCCCGGCCGCTCACCGGCGCGGCGCTCGCCTCGCGCCACAGCCGCAGCGGGTCGAACAGCCGCGCGACGACGCCGCGCTCGCCCCACAGCAGGTGCAGCGGGCAGCCGATCCTCTCGCCGGCCGCGCGCGAGGCGCGGTCGTGCTCCAGGTCGACGCCGGCGCTCGCCCGGTAGTCCTCGCAGGCGGCGTGCACGCCCGGCGGCAGTCCGCCCTCCCCGGCCGGCGCGCAGTACCAGCGCTCGTAGTCCGCCAGCGCCTCGGGCTCGATGTGCGCGAGCCCCTGCGAACCCCAGCCTCCCAGCTTCTGGTGCAGGTAGAAGCGCGGCTCGGCGCCGATCAGCCGCTCGGGCAGCGGCGCCGGCTGGATCAGGAAGAACCAGTGGTAGTAGGCCCGTGCGAAGGCCATGTCGGTGGCCTCGTACATCGCCAGCGTCGGCGCGATGTCGATCAGGCAGAGCTTTTCCACCACCGCCGGGTGGTCGAGCGCCATGCGGTGCGCGACGCGCCCGCCGCGGTCATGGCCGCAGACCGCGAAACGCTCGCGGCCGAGCGCGCGCATCAGCGCGACGAGGTCGGCGGCCATCGCGCGCTTGCTGTAGTTGGCGTGGTCCGGCTCGCCCGGCGGCTGCGACGAGCGGCCGTAGCCGCGCAGATCCGGCATCACGAGGAAGAACTCGCCGGCGAGCTCGCGCGCGACGCGCTGCCAGATCGCGTGCGTCTGCGGATAGCCGTGGATCAGCAGCAGCGGCGCGCCATCGGCGCGGCCGCCGGTGCGCGCATGGATGCGCACGTCCCCGAGCTCGAAGTCGCGTGCGTGAAATCCGTCGAACCAGCCCATCGTCCCGTCTCCTCGTGAATGTGCATGCGCGGCTATACTGCCCGCAAAGCGCCGATTTGTTCCGGATTGCGGGCGCTCTACAAATGCCGCTAAAGAGGGACATGGAAAGCCCCCACGCATTCCCGGTCTCGCTGCAGCGGCGCGAACCGGGTTTTTCATTTGCGGGCTCCATGGCATCCCTCGGACACGTCACCCCCCAGTCGATGCACTTCGCGACGCCGCTGCCGCTGCGCTGCGGCGCGCGGCTTGCCGACTACACGCTGGTCTACGAGACCTACGGCGAGCTCAACGCCGACAAGAGCAACGCGGTGCTGGTCTGCCACGCGCTCAACGCCTCGCACCACGCCGCCGGCACCCACGAGGGCAAGCCCAGGAGCGAGGGCTGGTGGGACAACCTGATCGGCCCGGGCAAGCCGCTCGACACCGACAAGTTCTTCGTCATCTGCATCAACAACCCCGGCTCCTGCTTCGGCTCGACCGGCCCGATGCATGTCAGCCCCGCCACCGGCCGGCCGTACGGGGCCGACTTCCCCGTCGTGACGGTCGAGGACTGGGTGGACGCGCAGGCGCGCGTGCTCGACGCGCTCGGCATCGAGCAGCTCGCCGCGGTGCTCGGCGGCAGCCTCGGCGGCATGCAGGCGCTGTCGTGGACGCTGCAGTACCCGGACCGCATGCGGCACTGCGTCGCGGTCGCGACCGCGCCGAACCTGTCGGCGCAGAACATCGCCTTCAACGAGGTCGCGCGCCGCGCGATCATCACCGACCCCGATTTCCACGACGGCCACTACTACGCGCACGGCGTGGTCCCGAAGCGCGGGCTGCGCGTGGCGCGCATGATCGGCCACATCACCTACCTCTCCGACGACGTGATGGCCGAGAAGTTCGGCCGAGAGCTGCGCGCCGCCGAGCTCGCCTACAGCACGCAGCAGATCGAGTTCCAGATCGAGAGCTACCTGCGCTACCAGGGCGACAAGTTCAGCGAGTACTTCGACGCCAACACCTACCTGCTGATCACGCGCGCGCTCGACTACTTCGACCCGGCGCGCGCGCACGGCGGCAGCCTCACGCGCGCGATGGCGCAGGCGAAGGCGAAGTTCCTGCTCGTGAGCTTCACCACCGACTGGCGCTTCTCGCCGGCGCGCTCGCGCGAGATCGTCAAGGCGCTGCTGTGCAACCGGCGCGACGTCAGCTACGCCGAGATCGACGCGCCGCACGGCCACGACGCCTTCCTGCTCGACGACGCGCGCTACCACGGCGTCGTACGGGCCTACTTCGAGCGCATCGCGCAGGAGTTCCGCGCGCCCTCCGCGCTGCGCGGCACCACAACCTTGGAGAAGGCAGCATGAGTGAGCGTCGCGACATGGAGCGCATCGCGGAACTGGTGCCGCACGGCTCGCGCGTGCTCGACCTCGGCTGCGGCACCGGCGAGCTGCTCGAATACCTGCAGAAGCACCGCGGCTGCAGCGGCTACGGCATCGAGATCGACGACGCCAACGTGCTCGCCTGCACGCAGCGCGGCGTCAACGTGATCCAGCTCAACCTGGAGGAAGGCCTCGCGATCTTCGAGGACCAGAGCTTCGACGTGGTGCTGCAGCTCGAGACCCTGCAGCACCTGCGCAACACCGAGGCGATGCTGCGCGAGACGGCGCGCGTCGGGCGCCTCGGCATCGTCAGCTTCCCGAACTTCGCGCACTGGCCCAACCGGCTGCGCGTCGCCTTCGGGCGCATGCCGGTGACGCGCACGCTGCCCTACGAGTGGTACGACACGCCCAACATCCGCGTCGGCACCTACGCCGACTTCGAGGTGCTCGCGCGCAAGAACGGCCTGACGGTGCTCGACTCCTTCGGCGTGCAGAAGGGGCGGCCGGTGCGCCGGCTGCCCAACCTGCTCGCCAGCGTCGCGGTGTTCAAGTTCAGCCGCGGCTGAGGCGCGCGCCCGGGCCGGCTCGCGCAGAATGCATCTTCCCAACAATCCGATTCCAGGAGAGATGCGCATGAGGAACGCGACGGGTCGCATGACGAGGTTCTGGGCCGCGCTCGGCTGCACGCTGCTGATGGCCGGCGCGCAGGCCGCCGGGCCGGTGCAGACCACGCAGGTGCCGGGCTACTACCGGCATGCGGTGGGCGGCTTCCAGCTCACCGCGCTGCACGACGGGCAGCTCGAGATCGACCCGAAGCTGCTGAAGAACGCGTCGCCGCAGCAGCTGCAGGCGCTGCTGAGCGAGAGCTTCCGCAAGTCGCCGACGCCCACCGCCGTCAACGCCTACCTCGTCAACACCGGCGACAAGCTGGTGCTGGTGGACACCGGCGCCGGCCGGCTCTTCGGCCCGACGCTCGGCCGCGCCTTCGCGAACCTGAAGGCGGCCGGCCACGAGCCGGCGCAGATCGACGCGGTGCTGCTCACGCACCTGCACGGCGACCATGTCGGCGGCCTGATCGACGAGCAGGGCGGCATGGCGCTGCCGAACGCCGAGATCCACGTCGCGAAGAAGGAGGCCGACTTCTGGCTGAACCCGGAAGTGATGGCCAAGGCGCCGAAGGAGGCGCAGCCCTTCTTCCAGGCGGCGCAGAAGGCGGTCGCGCCCTACCGCGAGGCCGGCCGGCTGAAGATCTTCGACGGCGAGGCCGAGCTGCTGCCCGGCGTGCGCGCGGTCGCGACGCCCGGCCACACGCCGGGCCACACCAGCTTCCTGTTCTCGTCGAAGGGCGAGCAGGTGCTGGTCTGGGGCGACATCATCCACAGCGCCGCGGTGCAGTTCGCGCGCCCGAAGGTGACGATCGAGTTCGACACCGACGCGAAGACCGCCGCCGCGACGCGCGAGCGCGTGCTGGCCGACACCGCCAAGCGGCGGCTGCTCGTCACCGGCGCGCACCTGCCCTTCCCCGGCATCGGCCACGTCCGCGCCGAGCGCGGCGCCTACACCTGGGTGCCGATCGACTTCTCGTCGATGCCCTGAACGCCGCGGCCGCAACCGCGGCCGCTTCCCCGGGCCGCCGCACGCGGCCCCTCCTCACCCCCCCCTGCCATGCCCCGCTTCGCCGCCAACCTCTCGATGCTCTACGGCGAGCACGCCTTCCTCGACCGTTTCGCCGCCGCGGCGCGCGACGGCTTCGAGGCCGTCGAGTTCCTGTTCCCCTACGAGCACGCGCCGGCCGAGATCGCCGCGCGCCTTGCCGACCACGGGCTGCGGCAGGTGCTGTTCAATGCGCCGCCGGGCGACTGGGCGGGCGGCGAGCGCGGGCTGGCCTGCCTGCCGGGCCGCGAGGCCGAGTTCCGCCGCGGCATCGAGCAGGCGCTCGACTACGCCGAGGCGCTCGGCTGCCCGCGCATCCACGTGATGGCCGGCCTGCTGCCGCCGGGCGCGGAGCGCGCGCAGCTGCAGCCGCTCTACGTCGACAACCTCGCCTGGGCCGCCGCGCAGGCCGCGGCGCGCGGGCGCGAGATCACGATCGAGCCGATCAACCTGCGCGACATGCCGGGCTACTTCCTGAACCGCCAGGACCACGCCCACCAGATCCTCGACGCAGTCGGCGCGCCGAACCTGAAGGTGCAGATGGACCTCTACCACTGCCAGATCGTCGAGGGCGACCTGTCGACCAAGCTGCAGCGCTGGCTGCCGAGCGGGCGTGTCGCGCACCTGCAGATCGCGGGCGTGCCGCAGCGCCACGAGCCGGACCTCGGCGAGCTGAACCATTCCCACCTGTTCGAGCTGATCGACGCGCTTGGCTGGGACGGCTGGATCGGCTGCGAGTACCGGCCGCGGCGCGGCGCGCTGCCCGGTGGCACGAGCGCGGGGCTCGGCTGGATGCCGGGGCGGGGGCAAGACAAATCCGCGGCACCTGCCTAAGATCGGACCATGGATTCGATGCGATTTCCCCGCCCGCTGCGGCGCCCGGTGCTGGCGCTGCTGTGTGCCGCGCTGAGCGCCTGCGGTGGCGGCGTCTGGATCGGCATCGGGGACGGCATCGACGATGGTGGCGTGCCGAGCGTGTCGCTCGCGGTGTCGCCGTCGGTCGCCGCGCCCGGGCAGTTCGTGCGCCTCGCGGCCGCGGCCACCGACACGCACGGCATCGAGCAGGTGCTGTTCTACCGCGTCGACAACGGCGCCCCGGTGCTGCTCTTCGCCGACAACCAGTACCCCTACGAGATCGACACCGCGACGCCGCAGGACGGCCGTGCCGGGGTGCAGTACTTCGCGCAGGCCGTCAACCACCGCGGCCGGCGCAGCGACAGCGCCTGGCAGACGGTCACGCTGCGCCGCCCCTGAACGGTGCCCCGAGGGGGTGTCAGTGCACCGAGCGCAGCAGCTGTGCCTTCGCGATCGCGATCAGGCGATCGACCTCCGCGGCCGCGCGCTCGCGCAGGCGCTCCTCGGTGACGACGCCCTGCATCGCGCGGCTCAGGATCTGGATCGAGGGGCTGGCCTCGTCGAGGCCGGCATGGTGCCTCAGGTAGTCGGAGACGCGCCGGGCGGTCTCGGCGGTGGGGAATTCGCCCTGGCTGCAGCCACGGACGATCTTCCAAGCGGTGCGCAAGGTGCAGCTGTCTTGGGGGTCTTGTAATTCTGCGCGCATGTTCTTCCTTTTCTGGCTCCCTGCATGAGTCCTCTTTCGGGGAGGCAGAAAACGGATGCAAGCCCCATGCCACAAGCCGGAGGGTAAACCCGCAGCTCACCCGGACCGAGCGTCCCGGACGGCGGGCTACAGTAGCGTGCCCCCCGGCAAGCCCCTCCCATTCACTCCCTCCGCCCAGGAGATCGCGATGACTGCTGCCGTGCTCTCGGTGAACGCCGGTTCGTCCAGCCTGAAGTTCGGCCTCTATGCGCGAGATGCCGCTGGTGCGCTGCTCGGGGGCAGCATCGAAGGGCTGCAGCCCGGCGGCACGCCGCTGCTGCGCCGCGGCGGCGCGCCGGCCGAGGCGCTGGCGGGGGACGCGGGCGAATCGCCCTTCGACGCGGCGTTGCGCGCGCTCGCCGCGCTGATCGAGCGCGAGGCCGGCGGCCACCGGCTCGTCGCGGTCGCGCACCGCATCGTGCACGGCGGCGAGCGCTGCACCGCGGCGCAGCCGGTGGACGACGCGCTGCTCGCGTACCTCGAGACGCTCTGCCCGCTCGCGCCGCTGCACCAGCCGCACAACCTCGCCGGGCTGCGCGCCTTCCGCCGCGCGCTGCCCGCCGTGCCGCAGGTCGCCTGCTTCGACACCGCCTTCCACGCGACGATCGCGCCGCTGGAGCGCGAGTTCGCGCTGCCGCCGGAATTCGCCGCGCAGGGCATCCGCCGCTACGGCTTCCACGGCCTGAGTTACCAGTATCTCGCCGGCGTGCTGCACGAGAAGACGCGCCGTGCCGCCGGCCGCGTGCTGATGGCGCATCTGGGCAACGGTTCGAGCGCCTGCGCGATGCGCGGCGGGCGCAGCCTCGCGACCTCGATGGGCTTCTCGGCGCTTGACGGGCTGATGATGGGCACGCGCTGCGGCAGCATCGACGCCGGGGTCCTGCTGCACCTGTTGCGCCAAGGCTGGGACGCGGACCGGCTCGAGGACCTGCTGTACCGGAAAAGCGGCCTGCGCGGCGTCTCGGGCCTGTCGGCCGACATGCGCACGCTGCGCGCGAGCAGCGAGCCCGCCGCCCGGCATGCGATCGAGCTCTACACGCACCGCGTGGTGCGCGAGTCCGGCGCGTTGACGGCGGTGATGGGCGGGCTGGACGTGCTGGCCTTCACCGGCGGCATCGGCGAGCACGACGCGGCGCTGCGCTCCGCGGTGTGCGAGGCGCTCGCGCCCAGCGGCGTGCGGCTCGACGCGGCAGCGAACGCCGAGGCGGTGGGCGAGGAGGTCTGCGCGGTGCATGCGCCCGACAGCGCGGTCGAGGTCTGGGTGGTGCCGACCGACGAGGGCCGGGTCGCCGCGAACGAGGCGTGGCGGCTGCTCGGCAGGCCCGTCGCCTGAGCGCGGGCCGCGCCGCTCAGCTCTCCAGCACGCGCAGGATCTCGCGCCCGTAGGCCTCGAGCTTCTTCGCGCCGACGCCGGTGATGCCGGCCAGCGCCTCGAGCGAGTCGGGGTTCTCGCGCGCCATCTCGATGAGCGTCGCGTCGTTGAACACCACGTAGGCCGGCAGGTTGTGCTCGCGCGCGACCTCCGAGCGCCAGGCCTTCAGCGCCGCGAAGCGCTGCTGCGCATCCGGCTCCAGGTCGGCCGGGCCGTTCCTCGGCACGCCGACGCGCGTGCCGCGCGAGGCCTTGCCGCGCCGCGGCGCCTCGCTCGGCTGGCGCAGCAGCAGCCGCACCTCGCCCTTGAGCACGCTGCGCGCGCTGTCGGTGAGCGCCAGCGTCCCGTACTCGCCCTCGGCGACGACGTAACCCAGCGCGACGAGCTGGCGCAGCACGCCGCGCCACTGCGCCTCGCTGACGTCGGCGCCGATCGCCCAGGTGCTCAAGGCGTCGTGGCCGTACTGCGCCACCTTGTCGGTGCGCTTGCCGCGCAGCACGTCGATCAGGTGCCCGGCGCCGAAGCGCTGGCGGTTGTTCTGGTGGAAGCGGTAGATGCACGACAGCGCCTTGCGCGCGGCCTCGGTCGCGTCCCAGGTCGCCGGCGGGTTCAGGCAGTTGTCGCAGTTGCCGCAGGGGCGGCTCGCCTCGCCGAAATAGTCCAGCAGCCGCACTCGGCGGCAGTCGTGCGCCTCGGCCAATGCGAGCAAGGCTTCCAGCTTGCTGCGCTGCACGCGCTTGAAGTCCTCGGTCGCCGGGCTCTCGTCGATCATGCGGCGCTGGTTGACGACGTCGGCGAGGCCGTAGGCCATCCAGGCCTCGGCCGCCAGCCCGTCGCGGCCGGCGCGGCCGGTCTCTTGGTAGTAGCTCTCGATGTTCTTCGGCAGGTCCAGGTGCGCGACGAAGCGCACGTCGGGCTTGTCGATGCCCATGCCGAAGGCAATCGTCGCCACCATCACAAGACCCTCCTCGCGCAGGAAGCGGTCCTGGTGGCGCTGGCGCATCGCGGCGTCCAGCCCCGCGTGGTAGGGCAGCGCCAGGATGCCTTGCGCGGTGAGGAACTCGGCCGTCTCCTCGACCTTGCGCCGGCTCTGGCAGTAGACGACGCCGGCCTCGCCCTCGTGCTCGTCCTGGACGAAGCGCAGCAGCTGTGCGCGCGGGTTGTCCTTCTCGACCACGCGGTAGCGGATGTTCGGGCGGTCGAAGCTGCTGACGAAGAGCTCGGCGTCCTCGAGGCGCAGCCGCTCGACGATGTCGGCGCGGGTGTGCTCGTCGGCGGTGGCGGTCAGCGCGATGCGCGGCACGTCCGGATAGCGCTCGTGCAGCACCGACAGCCCGAGGTACTCGGCGCGGAAGTCGTGCCCCCACTGGCTGACGCAGTGCGCCTCGTCGATCGCGAACAGGCTCAGCAAGCCCCGCTCGTGCAGCGAGTCGAGCTGCGCGAGGAAGCGCGGCGTGGTGATGCGCTCGGGCGCGGCGTACAGCAGCACGAGCCGCCCGCTCATCATCTCGCGCTCGACGCGCTGCGCCTCCGCGAGCTCCAGGGTCGAGTTCAGGAAGGCGGCGTGCACGCCGGCCTCCTCGAGCGCGCCGACCTGGTCGTGCATCAGCGCGATCAGCGGGCTCACGACCACCGCGACGCCCTGGCCGCGGCGGTGGCGCGCGATGGCCGGGATCTGGTAGCACAGGCTCTTGCCGCCACCGGTGGGCATCAGCACCAGCGCGTCTCCGCCTTCGGTGACGCGCTCGACGATGGCCTGCTGCTGGCCGCGGAAGGCCGGATAGCCGAACACCTCCTGCAGCAGCGCAAGCGGTTCGGACGAGGGGGCGGAGGAGGAGGGGTGGGCGGACATGGGCGAAGCGGACAATGGTACGCGAGGGGAAGTCCCCGCGCTTCAGGGACCCCTCGGCCGCGTCAGTCGCTCCCGGCCCGCGTCGGGACGCGCGGCAGTGATTCGCCCCGCACCCCGGGCCGGCGGCCCCGATCGGTGAAAATCCGCGGCGCCATGCACACCCCGTCCCCGGCGCCTGCCGTCGCTCCCCCCGAGTCCCTGCCGTCCACCCGCTTCACGCCGGCCGAGCGCCGCGCGAGCGGCTGGCTCGCGTCCATCTTCGCGCTGCGCATGCTCGGGCTGTTCCTGATCCTGCCGGTGTTCGCGGTGCATGCCCGCGGGCTGCCCGGCGGCGAGCAGCTCGCGCTCGTCGGCATCGCGATCGGCATCTACGGCCTGACGCAGGCGCTGCTGCAGATCCCGCTCGGCCTCGCGTCGGACCGCTTCGGCCGCAAGCGCGTGATCGTGTTCGGGCTGCTGCTGTTCGCCGCCGGCTCGCTGATCGCGGCCTTCTCCGAAACCCTTTACGGCGTGATCGCGGGCCGCGCGATCCAGGGCGCCGGCGCGATCAGCGCCGCGATCACCGCGCTGATCGCCGACAGCACGCGCGACGAGGTGCGCACCAAGGCGATGGCGATGGTCGGCGGCTCGATCGGCATCACCTTCGCGCTGTCGCTCGTGCTCGCGCCCTGGCTCTACGCCTGGGTCGGCATGCCGGGCATCTTCGGGCTGACCGCGCTGCTGGCGCTCGCCGGCATCTGGGTGGTGCTGCGCCGCGTGCCGGACGCGCCCCCGCTGCCGCCGCCGCCCTCGCGCGAGCCCTGGCACCGCGTGGTGCTGGCGCCCGAGCTGCTGCGGCTGAACCTCGGCATCTTCACGCTGCACCTGGTGCAGATGGCGATGTTCGTCGCCATTCCCGTCGCGCTGGTCGAGCATGGCGGCATCCCGGTGCGGGAGCATGGCTGGGTCTACCTGCCGGTGGTGCTCGGCTCCTTCGTGCTGATGTTGCCGCCGATGCTGTGGGGCGAGCGGCGCGGCCACCTGCGCGCGGTCTTCCTCGGCAGCGTCGCGTTGCTGCTCGTGACCGAGGCGCTGCTGGCGCTATGGTGGCGCGAGCCGGTGGCGTTGATCGCGCTGCTGCTGGCCTTCTTTGTCGGCTTCAACGTGCTGGAGGCGACGCTGCCCTCGCTGGTGTCGCGCATGGCGCCGCCCGAGTCCAAGGGCCTCGCGCTCGGCGTCTACAACACCACGCAGGCGCTCGGCCTGTTCGCCGGCGGCTGGATCGGCGGGCGCGTCGCGGGCGCCTTCGGCTACGGCACGGTGTTCGGGCTGTGCGCGGCGCTGCTGTGCCTGTGGCTGGTGCTGGCCTGGCCGATGCGGCCGCCCGCGCGCCGCGCGGCGAACGCGCCGACCCCCGGGAAGCCGGGCTGAAGCGCCGGGCACGGACATCCGGGGCGCCGCGCTCGCGGCGTCCGGGCGCCTGCGCGGTCCCCGGGCGGCGCCACCCCTCTCAGCGGCGTGGCGTGGTGTCGCCGCCGCCCGCCTCCGCCCCCGGGACCTCGGGCGGCGCGCCGCTGCCGGCCTGTGGCGGCGCCGGCTCCCCGGGCGGCGTCGCGTCGCCGCCCGGCTGCGAGGGCTTGAGCCGCAGCAGCTGCAGGTCCGCCATCGCGGTGTAGAGCGGCCGGCTCACCTGCCTGGAGATCAGGCTCGCGAGCAGCGCGGCGGCCATCAGGCTCAGCACCATGCGCTGGCCCTCGACCATCTCCATCACGATGATGAAGGACGTGATCGGCGTCTGCGTCACCGCGGCGAGGAAGGCGGTCATGCCCATCGCGATCAGCGCGGTGGCGAGCTCCGGGCGCTCGAGCAGCCACGCCACGTCGCTGCCCACGCCCGCGCCGATCGACAGCGAGGGCGCGAAGATGCCGCCCGGGATGCCCGACCAGGTCGAGATCCAGGTCGCGCCCATCTTCAGCAGCACGTAGAGCAGCGGCGTGTTCTGGTGCTCGCCCTCGAGCAGGCCGCGCGTCTCGGCGTAGCCGCTGCCGAAGGTCTGTCCGCCGCTGGCGGTGCCGATCACCGCCACCGCGAAGGCGCAGCCCGCGGCGAAGCGCACCGGATGGCGGCGGCGCCACTCGCTGAAGCGGTCGGTGCCGCCCGCGGCGGAGGCCACCAGCAGCCGCGCGAACAGGCCGCCGAGCAACCCGCAGGCCACCACCACGATCATCCCCGGCGCGAGCAGCCCCCAGTCGAGGTCCGGCACCTTCACCACGCCGAAGTAGGCGAGGTTGCCGAACACCGACACCGACACCAGGCCCGCGAGCACGATCGACGCGATCAGCAGCCCGCTGCTGCGCTGGTTCAGGTTGCGCGACAGCTCCTCGATCGCGAACAGCACGCCGCCGAGCGGCGTGTTGAAGGCCGCGGCGATGCCGGCCGCGCCGCCGGCCACCAGCAGCCCGCGCTCGTCGATGCCCGAGCGCGGCGACAGCCAGTGCCGCACCGAGTGCATCACGCCGGCGGCCACCTGCACCGACGGCCCCTCGCGGCCGATCGACAGCCCGGCGAGCAGCCCGCCGGACGACAGCAGCACCTTCGCCACGCTCAGGCGCAGCGACACGAACAGCTCGCGCTGCTCGCGCGGCGTGGCCGGGTGGAGCGCCGCGAGCACCTGCGGGATGCCCGAGCCCGCCGCGCCGGGAACCCAGCGGCGCGTCAGCCACACCAGCGCCGCGACGCACAGCGGCGACCAGACGAAGATCGCCCACGGCGCGCGCTCGCGCAAAGCGCCGAAGAGCACCAGCGCCTCCTCGGTGAGGATCGTGAAGCCGACGACCAGCAAGCCCGCCGCCACCGCGGCGGCGAGCACCAGCGCGCGGTCGCGCCACTGCCGCCACTCCACCAGCTCGGCGCGCAACTTGCCCAGGACGTCGGGTTCTTGATTCATTGTCTGAGGGTCTCCAGCAACTCCGTGGCCGCGCCTCTTGCCTGCGCCGGCCGGGAGGAAGGGCCGGGTGCAGAGGCTGCGCACGTCCCGTGCAAGATACGGGCCCTGCCCCCGCGACGCGCCGGGCGGCGCATTCCATCGACTTCCTGGAGCAGGCATGGCGGAGTGGATCATCGGCTTCATCTCGCAGCACGGCTACCTCGGCATCGCCGCGCTGATGCTGCTGGAGAACGTGTTCCCGCCGATCCCGTCGGAGCTGATCATGCCCTTCGCCGGCTTCGTCGCCGCGCGGGGCGAGCTGCACCCGGCGGGCGTCGTGCTCGCGGGCCTCGCCGGCTCGCTGGCCGGCACGCTGCCCTGGTACTGGGCGGGCCGGCGCATCGGCAGCGAGCGGCTCGAGCGCTGGGCGCGCCGCCATGGCCGCTGGCTCGCGGTGTCGGGCGAGGACATCGTGCGCGCCGACGAATGGTTCGACCGTCACGGCACGAAGTCGGTGCTGTTCGGGCGGCTGGTGCCGGCGGTGCGCAGCCTGGTCTCGGCGCCGGCCGGCATCTCGGGCATGCCCTTCGGTCGCTTCCTGCTGTGGAGCGCCGCCGGCTCGGCGCTGTGGACCTCGGCGCTGGCCGCGACGGGCTACCTGCTGGAGGAGCGTTACACGGCGGTCGCGGGCTGGGTGGAGCCGCTCAGCACGGCGGTCGTCGCCGGCGCGCTGCTGGCCTACGTGTACCGCGTCGCGACCTTCCGCCGCGGCCCGTGAGGCCCGCATCGCTGCCGCGGCGGGAAGCCCCGTGCGGCACCCGGCCGCCGGCGCGGCCCGGGACGGCGTCGCGGGCTCTTCGGCATAATTCCAAGCCCCCGCCTGAATCCCAGCGCCCCCTTTCCCTCTTTCTCAACCGCCACACAGGAGCCGCGCCATGGCCTCGATCAACAAAGTGATTCTCATCGGCAACCTCGGCCGCGACCCCGAGGTGCGCTATGCCCCCAGCGGCTCGGCGATCTGCAACGTCACCATCGCCACCACCCGCAACTGGAAGGACAAGAACTCCGGCGACAAGGTCGAGGAGACCGAATGGCACCGCGTGGTGTTCTACGACCGCCTTGCCGAGATCGCCGGCGAATACCTGAAGAAGGGCCGCCCGGTCTACGTCGAGGGCCGCCTGAAGACCCGCAAGTGGCAGGACAAGGACGGCGTCGAGAAGTACACCACCGAGATCATCGCGGAGAACATGCAGCTCCTCGGCGGCCGTGAAGGCGGCGGCGGTGGCGACATGGGTGGTGGCGGCTATGGCGACGAGGGCGGCAGTGGTGGCGGCGGTGGTGGCCGCGCGCCGCGCCCGGCCGCACCGCGCCCGGCCGCCCGCCCCGCGGCGCCCGCGCCGGCCCCGAAGTCGTCCACCGGCTTCGACGACATGGACGACGACATCCCGTTCTGAGAGCCCGGACTTCCGCCCCGCGCAGCGCGGGGCGCCGCGTCCTCGAGCCCGGCCCGCCTCGCGCGAGCCGGGCTTTGTGCTTTTCGGGCCCCCGCCGGGACGGGCGCGGCCGCTACGCCGGCAGGTCCGACAGGCTCGCGCCCGGCTGCGGCCCGCTCCCGCTGCCGGCGGCCCCCGGCCGCGGCAGCTCGACGATGCGGAAGGCCGGCTGCTGCGGGTAGCTGTGCCGCAGCAGCGGCATTGCGACGTTGTAGACCGGCGTGCCGTTGACGGTGCGGCCCTCGGGGCTGCCGCGGTGCGCGTGGCCGTGCAGCACCACGCTCACCGGGTAGCGGATCAGCGGCTCCTCGAGCCGGCTGGTGCCGAGGAAGGGGAAGATCTCCAGCGGCTCGCCCTGCACCGTGCCGACGATCGGCGCGTAGTGCAGCAGCGCGATGCGCTCGCTCGTGCGCAGCTTGGCCAGCGCCGACTCGAGCTTGAGCGCCTCGTGGAGCGCCTCCTGCACGAAGGCCTTGATCGCCTGCTCGCCCCAGGGCCCGAGCGCACCGCGGCCGTAGCCGCCGGCGAAGCCCTTGACGCCGGCGATGCCCACGCCGTGGATCTCGCAGATGTCGCCGTCGAGCACCTGCGCGCCGGCCTCGGAGAGGATGCGGCACACCTCCTCGGGTGCACCCGACTCGTGATCGTGGTTGCCGAGCACCGCGACGATCGGCACCGACACCGCAGCCAGCTCCTCGGCCAGCACCCTTGCCTCCTCGGCGGTGCCGTGGTCGGTCAGGTCGCCGCACAGCAGCAGCGCGTCGGCCGCCTCGGAGGCCTGTGCGAGGAAGGCGCGCAAGGTGCCGCCCGAATCCTTCCTGCAGTGGAGGTCGCCGACGGCGGCGAAGCGGATGGTGTCCTGCGATGACATGCGCTGATTCCTTTCCCTGTGATGGATCGATGGCGTGGCCGGGCCGGCGGCCGCGCCTCGTGGCGGACCGGAGCAAGGCACGCGCCTTGCCCGGGTCCTGCATGGAACACCCGCCCGCAGAGACCTTCGCCGCCGCGGCACCGGTCGTGCTCGATCCGCAGGCCGCCGCGATCTACCGCAACGTGCTCTCGGCGCTCGCCGCGGAAGGCGTGCCCTTCCTCGTCGGCGGGGCCTATGCCTTCGCCCGCTACACCGGCATCGAGCGGCACACGAAGGATCTCGACCTCTTCGTGCGCCGCGCGGACTACGGGCAGCTCGCCCGCGTGCTCGGCGACGCCGGCTACGCGACCGAGCTGGTGTACCCGCACTGGCTCGGCAAGGCCCGTGCCGGCGAGGTGTTCGTCGACCTGATCTTCAACTCGGCCAACGGCCTCACGGAGGTCGACGAGGACTGGTTCGCGCACGCGGTCGAGGCCGAGGTGCTGGGCGTGCCCGCCCGGCTCGTGCCGCCGGAGGAGATGCTCTGGTCCAAGGCCTTCATCATGGAGCGCGAGCGCTACGACGGCGCCGACGTCGCGCACCTGCTACATGCCTGCGCCGCGACGCTCGACTGGCCGCGCCTGCTCGCACGCTTCGGCGCGCACTGGCGCGTGCTGCTGAGTCACCTCGTGCTGTTCGGCTTCATCTACCCCGACGAGCGCGAGCGCGTCCCGCAGGAGATGCTGGAGCGGCTGCTCGAGCGGCTGCGCGACGAGACGCAGGCGCCGCCGCCCGCCGACGGCCTGTGCCAAGGCACGCTGCTGTCGCGCGCCCAGTACCTGCACGACGTCGAGCGCGAGGGCTACGGCGACGGCCGCGAGGCGCCGCACGGGCCGATGAGCGCGCAGGACATCGCCGCCTGGACCGACGCGATCCCCGACCGGCAGCCCCCTGCGCCGCCCCCGGCCTGAGCTCGGCCCATTATTCACGCCGCGTGCACGGCCGATTCACGATCGGCACGATTGTGCTCGCCGGCCCGCCCCCCTAGCATCGTGCCATCGCCCCAAGCAGCGGCCCAGGCGCCGCACGGAAGTCCGCCATGAACACTCCCCACAGGATCGCGGTGATCGCCGGCGACGGCATCGGCCAGGAAGTGATGCCCGAGGGCCTGCGCGTGCTCGACGCGGTGGCCCAACGCTTCGGCATCGCGCTCGAGTACAGCCACTTCGACTGGGCGCACTGCGGCTACTACGCCAAGACCGGGCAGATGATGCCCGACGACTGGAAGCAGCAGCTCGCCGGCCACGACGCGATCTACTTCGGCGCGGTCGGCTGGCCCGCGACGGTGCCCGATCACGTCTCGCTGTGGGGCTCGCTGCTGAAGTTCCGCCGCGAGTTCGACCAGTACATCAACTTCCGGCCGGTGCGCCTGTTCGAGGGCGTGCCCTGCCCGCTCGCGGGCCGCAAGCCGGGCGAGATCGACTTCGTCGTGGTGCGCGAGAACACCGAGGGCGAGTACACCAACCTGGGCGGGCGCATCTTCGAGGGCACCGAGCGCGAGCTGGTGATCCAGGAGTCGGTGTTCACGCGCCACGGCACCGAGCGGGTGCTGAAGTTCGCCTTCGATCAGGCGATGCAGCGCCAGCGCCGCCACGTGACGGTGGCGACCAAGAGCAACGGCATCGCGATCAGCATGCCGTGGTGGGACGAGCGCGCCGAAGCGATGGCCGCGGGCTACCCGGACGTGACGATGGACAAGCAGCACATCGACATCCTGTGCGCGCGCTTCGTGCTGCAGCCGCAGCGCTTCGACGTCGTGGTGGCCTCGAACCTGTTCGGCGACATCCTGTCGGACCTCGGCCCCGCCTGCACCGGCACGATCGGCCTGGCGCCGTCGGCCAACCTGAACCCGGAACGAAAGTTCCCGTCCCTCTTCGAGCCGGTGCACGGCTCGGCGCCGGACATCTTCGGCCGGAACATCGCCAACCCGGTGGCGATGATCTGGTCGGGCGCGCTGATGCTGGACTTCCTCGGCCGCGGCGACGCGCAGTACCGAGCCGCGCACGACGCGATCGTGCAGGCGATCGAGGCGGTACTGGTCGACGGCCCGCGCACGCCGGACCTGGGTGGCGCGGCCTCGACCACCGACATGGGCCGCGCGATCGCGCAGCGCATCGCGGCCTGAGGGCGCGGGCTCCCGAAGAACGGAAGGTCCCCGCGGCTACCGCCACGGGGACCTTCCGCGGCGCGCCGCCCCCCGACGGCGCGCCCCCTGCCGCCGGGGCTCAGAAGAACAGGATGCCGCCCAGCGAGATCGTGCTGGTCTTGCCGGTTTCGGTGCCGCCGGTGGAGAAGCGCTCCTGGTTGTGCTCGCCGACCAGCGTGATGTGCTTGTTGAGCGTGTGGTAGACGCCGACGGTGGCCGAGCGGTTGCGCACGGTGCCGGTGGTGAGGCGGCCGCCCGAGTCGCGGTTCTCGCCGACGTTCACACCGAACTTGGTGTCGCCGAGCTTGTAGGTGGCCTGCACGAGGGCGCCGCGGCTGTCGGTCTCGCCGTTGGGCGAGTTGAACAGCGCGCCGACGGTGGACATGCCCAGGCCCTTGCCGTCAAAGCCGTAGGCCGTCAACTCCAGGCCGCCGAGGCCGAGCTTCGCGCCGAGCTCGGCCCCGCGCGCCGAGAAGGTGGCCACATTGCCCGGGCCGCCATCGAGGCTCTGGTGGATCGCGCCGGCCCAGACGGAGCCCGGCAGCGCCCCCTTCCAGTCGAAGCTGGCCAGCGCCTGCACGCCCGGCGTCGAGGTCTCGGCGTTGGCGATGTACCTGCTCGGCTGGAAGATGCCGGCGGCCAGCTGCAGCCCGGCGAGCGAGGTGCTGTAGGTGATCTGCGGCTGGAAGCCGGTGTACATGTAGCCGTGGCCGATCATGCCGAAGGTGGTGTTGAACGGCAGCGCGGCGTTGGTGGTGCCACCGACGCCCAGCAGCGTCATGTCCGACAGCACGATCTTCTGGCCGAACAGGCCGATGTCGCGGCCGATCTTCAGCGTGCCCGCGTCGGCGTTGCCGAACTGGAAGTACAGGTTGCGGGTGTCGATCTGGGTGTAGGCCCGACCGCCGCTGCCGTCGGGCAGGCCGACGATGCTGGAGTCGTTCATGATGCCGGGCGCGAAGCCGAAGTGCGCCTTGACGTCCAGGCCCTCGACCTTGGTCGTGAACACGAAGTTGATCCAGCCCGGCAGCAGGCCGTTGGTCAGGCTCGAGGTGGTGGTCTTGTTGCCGCCGTTCCCGTCCTCGGTCGTGCGGTGCGAGTAGAAGCCGTTGACGGTACCGTTGATGTCGAGCGTGGCGCCCCCCTGCGAGAAGCTGACGGCCTGCGAGGCGCCCGACAGCGAGGCGAGCGCGAGTGCGACCAGGGTGGAAAGACGGGCTTGTTGCATGTTTCTTGTCTCCGTTCGTTGGATCTTGGGATCGGGCTGCGGGGATTCCGCCGGCCGGCGCGCGGCAGTGGGGACCCGCCCGAGCGGGGGGTGGATTGCGAGGACCGTGCCTGACTTGAAGGCGGGCACGAAGCCAAGGGGAAACCCGCAGCACGAGCCGCTTTTAGAGGCGACTGAGCCCCTGTTCGGGCACCGGGCTGGCCGGCCCGGCCGCAGCGAGCGTTACATGCGCAAACACCTGCTCCTTCCTGAGGCAAGGGTGTCTGCGCTAAATAGGGATCGGACCGGCCGGCCCCGAGGGAAAACCAGTAGCCTGCGCCGTGTCCCGCCGGCACCGCCGGCTCCCGGGGTGCGGGCCGACCCCGCCTTCCCGGCGCGCGGGCACCGCGCTTGCCGGCCTGTCGAGGAAAAGAAAAGGAGTGCCTGCATGAAGCTCGTTGCCACCACCGCCAGTCGCGTCAGCGACCACACCGCCCCGCCGGTGAACGACCGCATCGCCCAGCGCACCGAGGCGCGCATCGCCTACGCGGCCTACGCCGGTCATGTCTACATCGACCAGCGCCTCGAGGAGCTCGACCGCGAGTGGGACATCGAGCGCGTTCTGCAGGCCAATGCCTCGGCGCTGTCGATCGCGGGCGTGCTGCTCGGCACCTTCGTGAACCGGCGCTGGTACGCGCTGCCGGCCGGGGTCGCGGGCTTCCTGCTGCAGCACGCGGTACAGGGCTGGTGTCCGCCGCTGCCGCTGCTGCGCCGCCTGGGGGTGCGCACCGCCGAGGAGATCAACCGCGAGCGGTATGCGCTCAAGGCGCTGCGCGGCGACTTCGAGGGCATCACTGCCCGCGACGGCATCACCGGCCTCGGCATGGTGCTGCAGGCGACCCGTCCCGACCACGCCACGCACCTCTGAGCCGGCTGGCGCGCGGCGCCCCTGGGTCGCTCCGCCTGCATCTTGCGCCACGCGGCGCCTGCTGCATCGCGCTGGCGGGCGAGCTTGCGCCGGTCAGGCATGCACGTCATTCCCGCCTCATCGGAAAGGCGTTCCTGCAAAAGCTTCCTGTCCCTCCGCGACAGCGGCCGCACGCGTCCCGCTGCGCGCGACGACGCGATCCAGCGCCGCGAGTCCTCCCGGCACGCACGGCATGGGGAGGCAGCATGAGCCGGCGCCGCCTCATGCACGCCAAGGTCTGGCGCAAGCGGCGCCGCTCGCTTCCCGAGAGCGGGATCGGGACCCGGAACGCTGGAAGCTCAAGGCGGGGCTGCAGCGGTTCGGCCCGGCGGATGCTTGCGGAGCACGCGGCGGACGGTGCGACGGTGCAGTTCGGATGCTGGCCCGGCCGGCACCTGCGCGCTCATGCGCTCGCCGCAGATGGATCGAAACATTCCTTCGTTCTCCGCGGGGGCGTCTTGCGGGAAGCTGGCGGTCCAGGAAAGACAACGCCAAGGACTCCCGATGAAACGCAGCCCCCTTCTCGCCGCCCTCGCTTGCGCGGCCGCCCTGCTGTCCGCCGGGCCCGCCGCGGCCCGGGACCTCACGCTGCTCAACGTCTCCTACGACCCCACCCGCGAGCTCTACCAGGAGTTCAACAAGGACTTTGCCGCGCAGTGGAAGGCGAAGACCGGCGGCACTGTGAGCATCCGCACCTCCCACGGCGGCTCGGGCAAGCAGGCCCGCTCGGTGATCGACGGGCTCGAGGCCGACGTCGTCACGCTCGCGCTGGCCTACGACATTGACGAGATCGCCGCGAAGGCGAAGCTGCTGCCCCCGGGCTGGCAGCGGCGCCTGAAGCACAACAGCGCGCCCTACACCTCCACCATCGTGTTCCTGGTGCGCAAGGGCAATCCCAAGGGCATCAGGGACTGGGACGACCTCGCCAGGCCGGGCGTGCAAGTCCTCACGCCGAACCCGAAGACCTCGGGCGGCGCGCGCTGGAACTACCTCGCGGCCTGGGGCTTCGCGAAGCAGAAGTACGGCTCGGACGCGAAGGCGCAGGAGTTCGTCGGCCGCATCCTCGCCAACGTGCCCGTGCTCGATAGCGGCGCGCGCGGCGCGACCACGAGCTTCGTCGAGCGCGGCCTCGGCGACGTACTGCTGGCCTGGGAGAACGAGGCGCTGCTGGCGATCAAGGAGCTCGGCCCCGACAGGTTCGACGTGGTCGCGCCCTCGGTCAGCATCCTGGCCGAGCCGCCGGTGGCAATCGTGGACAAGGTGGTCGACAAGCGCGGCACGCGGGCGGCGGCGCAGGCCTATCTCGATCACCTGTACTCGCCGCGCGGCCAGGAGATCGCGGCCCGGCACTACTTCCGCCCGATCGACCCGGCCGTGGCGGCGAAGCACGCGGCGCAGTTCCCCAAGCTCAAGCTCTTCACCGTCGACGAGGCCTTCGGCGGCTGGAGCCAAGCGCAGAAGATCCACTTCTCCGACGGCGGCACCTTCGACCGGGTCTTCACGCGGCGCTGAGTGCCGGTGGGCACCACGCTTGCCCAGCGGGGGAGAGCCCGCCGGGACAAGGAGTCCTCCATGCACCACCCCCTCTCCCGCCCCCGCCTCCGGCACCTGCTGCATGCCGGCGCGGTGGCGCTCGCGCTCGTGCTGCCCTGGGACACCGCCGCCTTAGGGCAGACACGCCCCGCCCCCGACACGCCGCCCTCGCGCCTCGGTACCGACGGCGAGGGCACGCGCAGCACACCCGGCGCGACGATGCACCACCGTGCCGGCAGCGGCAGCACCGACCTGCATGCCGCGACGATGCGCGGCATGCAGCAGATGGATGCGCTCGAGCCCAGCGGGAACGTCGACCAGGATTTCGCGGCGATGATGCGCGCCCACCACCAGGGCGCGATCGAGATGGCCCGCATCCAGCTCCAGCAGGGCAAGGACCCGACGCTGCGCCGGATGGCGCAGCAGATGATCGATCACCAGACGCGGGAGCTCGAGGTGCTGGAGCGCTGGCTGAAGGAGCATCCCCGGCCAGAGGCACCGGGAGTCCAGCCTGCGCCGCGCTGAAGAAGTGTGTCTTATGCTTTTTCCGAATAAGCATCGGAAATTTGAATCCTTTTCCGATGAAACAATTGGCACTAGCATTCGACCCTGCCTTCAACCGCCATCCTGAACGAACATGAAGCACTCCCGCCTTCCGCTTTCCGCCTCCTTGCTGCGCCGCGCGCTGCTCGGTGGCGCCGCCACTGTGCTGATGCTCGGCGCGAGCGGCCTCGCGCAGGCGCAGAACACGCTGCTCAACGTCAGCTACGACGTCTCGCGCGAGTTCTACAAGGACTACAACAAGGCCTTCGCCGCGCACTGGAAGAAGACCGCCGGCCAGGACGTGACGCTGAACCAGTCGCACGGTGGCTCGAGCAAGCAGGCGCGCGCGGTGATCGAGGGGCTGGATGCCGACGTGATCACGATGAACCAGGCGCTGGACATCGACGTGGTGGCCGACAAGGGCCTGCTCGCCGCCGACTGGGCCAAGCGCCTGCCGGACAACGCTGCCCCGACCAGCTCGCTGACCGTCTTCATGGTGCGCAAGGGCAATCCGAAGAACGTGAAGGACTGGGCCGATCTGGCGCGCCCGGGCGTTGCTGCCGTCATCCCGAACCCGAAGGTGACCGGTAACGGCCGCTACGGCTACCTCGCCGCCTGGGGCTCGGTCATCAAGGCCGGCGGCACGCCGCAGCAGGCGCGCGAGCAGACGCAGAAGATCTTTGCGCAGGTGCCGGTGTTCGACGGCGGCGGCCGCGCCGCCACCACCACCTTCGCGCAGCGCAACATCGGCGACGTGCTGGTGACCTTCGAGAGCGAGGTGCAGTCGATCGTCGAGGAGTTCGGCCAGAACTTCGAGATCATTTATCCGAAGCACACCATCCTGGCCGAGAACCCGGTGGCGGTGGTGGACAAGGTGGTCGACAAGAAGGGCTCGCGCAAGCTCGCCGAGGCCTACCTGAAGTACCTGTGGTCGCCCGAGGCGCAGGAGATCGCCGCGAAGCACAGCCTGCGTCCGCGCGACCCGAAGGTGCTGGCCAAGCACGCCGCGCAGTTCCCAAAGGTCAACGCCTTCACCGTCGACGAGGTCTTCGGCGGCTGGAAGAAGGCGCAGGCCGAGCACTTCAACGACGGCGGCGTCTACGACCAGATCGTCGTGCGCCGCTGACGCCCCCGGGGCCGCCGCGGCCCCTGCCCTCTGCGCGCCGCGGCCCCCGGCCCGCGCCGTTCCCCGCCCTCCTCCCCGCCCCGTCCCGCGATGCTCTTCTCCCGCACCCTGCTGCGGCGTCACAGCGTGCTGCCCGGCTTCGACCTGGCGCTCGGCTTCACGCTGCTCTACCTGAGCCTGATCGTGCTCATCCCGCTGTCGGCGGCCTTCCTGAAGACCTTCACGATGACCTGGCCGCAGTTCTGGGACGCGGTCGCGTCGCCGCGCGTCGTGGCGTCCTACCGGCTGACCTTCGGCGCCTCGTTCGCCGCGGCGCTGATCAACGCGGTCTTCGGCCTCGTGATCGCCTGGGTGCTGGTGCGCTACGAGTTCCCGGCCAAGCGCCTCGTCGACGCGCTGGTGGACCTGCCCTTCGCGCTGCCCACGGCGGTGGCCGGCATCACGCTGACCGCGATCTACGCCGAGAACGGCTGGATCGGCCAGGTCCTGCCCTTCAAGGTCAGCTTCACGCCGACGGGCGTGTTCGTCGCGCTGCTCTTCATCGGCCTGCCCTTCGTCGTGCGCACGCTGCAGCCGGTGCTCGAGGACCTGTCCAAGGAGCTCGAGGAGGCGTCGGCGACGCTCGGCGCCTCGCGCTGGCAGACCTTCCGCCTCGTGATCCTGCCGATCCTGATGCCGGCGCTGCTGACCGGCTTCGCGCTCGC
This sequence comes from Caldimonas tepidiphila, assembly GCF_003569765.1. Classification (GTDB taxonomy): domain Bacteria; phylum Pseudomonadota; class Gammaproteobacteria; order Burkholderiales; family Burkholderiaceae_C; genus Caldimonas; species Caldimonas tepidiphila. The sequence continues at coordinate 61,889 of NZ_QXMG01000028.1, forward strand.
CTTCGCGCGCGCGCTCGGCGAGTACGGCAGCGTGATCTTCATCGCCGGCAACCTGCCGATGGTCAGCGAGATCACGCCGCTGATGATCATTTCCAAGCTGGAACAGTACGACGTGCCCGGCGCGACCGCGATCGCCGTCGTGATGCTGGTGATGAGCTTCGCGATGCTGCTCGTGATCAACCTGCTGCAGGCCTGGACGCGCAAGCGCCAGGGAATGTGAGATGAGCCGACCGATTTCCCCCGCCACCCCGCTGGCCGACCCTGCCGGGGCGCCCCTGGCCGGCCCGCGCGAACCAGCCCGCCCGCTCCTGGCCGAGGCCACCGGGGAGCCCGCCTGGGTGCGCCGCACGCTGATCGGCGTGGCGCTGGTGTTCCTGACGGTGTTCCTGTTCGTGCCGCTCGTCGCGGTGTTCATCGAGGCCTTCAAGAAGGGCCTGGACGTCTACCTGGCGGCAATCACCGACGAGGACGCGGTCTCCGCGATCAAGCTGACGCTCATCGCCGCGGCGATCTCGGTGCCGCTGAACCTGGTCTTCGGCGTCGCGGCCGCCTGGGCGATCGCGAAGTTCGACTTCCGCGGCAAGAGCCTGATCCTCACGCTGATCGACCTGCCCTTCTCGGTGAGCCCGGTGATCGCGGGCCTGATCTTCATCCTCGTCTTCGGGCTGCAGGGCTGGCTCGGCGAGTGGCTGGCCGCGCACGACCTGAAGGTGATCTTCGCGGTGCCGGGCATCGTGCTGGCGACCGTCTTCATCACCTTCCCCTTCGTCGCGCGCGAGCTGATCCCGCTGATGCAGGCGCAGGGCCGCGAGCAGGAGGAGGCGGCCACGGTGCTGGGTGCCAGCGGCTGGCAGATGTTCCGCCGCGTCACGCTGCCCAACATCAAGTGGGCGCTGCTGTACGGCGTGATCCTGTGCAACGCCCGCGCGATGGGCGAGTTCGGCGCGGTGTCGGTGGTCTCGGGCCACATCCGCGGCCAGACCAACACGATGCCGCTGCACATCGAGATCCTCTACAACGAGTACCAGTTCGCCGCGGCGTTTGCCGTCGCGTCGCTGCTGGCGGGCCTGGCGCTCGTCACGCTGGTGCTGAAGTTCATCGTCGAGCGGCGCGTGCACGCACAGATGCGCGCCGCCAAGGAGTCATCGGAATGAGCATCGAAGTCCGCAACCTGGAAAAACGCTTCGGCTCGCTGAAGGTCTGCGACCAGCTGAACCTGACGATCGGCTCGGGCGAGCTCGTCGCGCTGCTCGGCCCCTCGGGCTCGGGCAAGACGACGCTGCTGCGCATCATCGCGGGCCTCGAGCGCCCCGACGGCGGCAGCGTGCTGTTCCACGGCGAGGACGCCACCGGCACCAGCGTGCGCGACCGCAACGTCGGCTTCGTGTTCCAGCACTACGCGCTCTTTCCCCAGATGAGCATCTTCGAGAACGTGGCGTTCGGGCTGCGCGTGCGCCCGAAGGCCACGCGCCCCTCCGAGGCGAAGATCCGCGAGAAGGTGATGGAGTTGCTGAAGCTCGTGCAGCTCGACTGGCTCGCCGAGCGCTACCCGCACCAGCTCTCGGGCGGGCAGCGGCAGCGCATCGCGCTCGCGCGCGCGCTCGCGGTGGAGCCGAAGGTGCTGCTGCTCGACGAGCCCTTCGGCGCGCTCGACGCCAAGGTGCGCAAGGAGCTGCGCCGCTGGCTGCGCCGGCTGCACGACGAGATGCACGTCACCAGCGTCTTCGTCACGCACGACCAGGAGGAGGCGATGGAGGTCGCCGACCGCATCGTCGTGATGAACCAGGGCCGCATCGAGCAGGACGGCCCGCCCGACGAGGTCTACGACCGTCCGGCCACGCCCTTCGTGCTGCAGTTCCTCGGCGACGTGAACCTGTTCCACGCGCGCATCGACCACTCGCCGGGCCAGGGCGGCGCGCGGCCCGCCGAGGTGAGCTACGTGCGGCCGCACGAGCTGCAGATCCTGACCGCGCCGCAGCCGGGCAGCGTCGCCGCGACGCTCGTGCACACGCTCACCGTCGGCCCGAACACGCGGCTGGAGTTCCGTCGCGGCGACGGCAGCTACGTGGACGTCGAGCTGTCGCGCGACGAGTACAACGCGCTGCGCGAGCGCGAGGGCCTGCGCGTCGGCAGCGAGCTGCACCTGCTGCCCCGGCGCCTCACGCGCTTCTCGGTGCCGGCCGACGACCTGCCGGATCCGGCGGCGATGATCTGAGCGGCCCGGCGGCCCGCCCGCGTGCCGCCCCGGGAAGCCCGGCGCCTCACCTCGCCTCGACCAGCCGCGCGCCGTCCCAGCGGTAACGGGAGGCGCTGCCGCGGCTCGGGCAGCAGCGCGGGTCGTCGGGGTCCGGCACGCGCAACTCCAGCCGGATCTCGCGGCCCCGCAGCTCGAGCCGCTCGACCTGGCCCTCCAGGTCCTGGGTGCCGGCCTCCCGCCAGCCCTGCGGGCCTTGGCGGAACACGGTCAGTGCGGGCCAGCTCGACGTGGCGCCGAACAGGCCCCACAGCATCACCAGCTCGTCGCGGCCGTCGGCGTCGAGGTCGGCGCGCCGCAGCTCGATCACGCCGGTGCTGCCCGGCTGCGGCCCGCTGCTGCGCTCGAGGAAGGAACGCAGCGGCGCCAGGTCGGCACGCGCCATCGTCAGCGCCGGCGGCTCGGCCTGCGCGGCCGCCCCCAGCATCAGCATCGCCCCGAGCGCCGCGGCGCGGCAGCGGGTGCGACGGGAAGCGCGCCGCGGCGCGCCGTTGCGGACTCCGAGAGCAGGGCAGGCCATCCTTCGACTCCTTGCTGACCCACGTGGAGCTCCAGTCTCGGGGCGCGGCGGCGCGCGCGGCATCACGCGGACGGGGGCCGGCCCGCGACCCGGGGGGCGCCGCCGCCGCTCAGATGACGTAGTCCTCGCCGGGCGCCGCCGCGATCGCCCGCTCGACCACCTTTCGCGTCAGCGGCGGCGCGAAGCTCTCGATGAAGGCATAGACGTAGCCGCGCAGCCAAGTGCCGCGCCGCAGCGCCAGGCGCGTCATGTTGACGGCGAACAGGTGCCCCGCGTCGCGCGCGACCAGCCCCCGGTCGCGCGACTCGTCGTAGGCGATCGAGGCGACGATGCCGATGCCCAGGCCCAGCTCGACGTAGGTCTTGATCACGTCCGCGTCGAGCGCGGTCAGCACGATCTCGGGCCGCAGCCCGTGGCGCGCGAAAGCCTCGTCGATGTGCGCGCGGCCGGTGTAGCCGGCGTCGTAGGTGATGATCGGGTGGCGCGCGAGCGCCTCGAGCGTGAGCGCGGGCGCCGCGAGCAGCGGGTGGCCGGGCGGCGCGATGACGCAGTGGGTCCAGCGGTAGCACGGCAGCGCCACCAGGTCCTCGTAGCGCGTCAGCGCCTCGGTGGCGATGCCCACGTCGGCCTCGCCCTCGAGCAGCATCCTCGCGATCTGGTCCGGCGTGCCCTGGTGCAGGTTCAGCGTCACGTCCGGGAACTGGCGGCGGAAGTCGCCCACCGCCGGCGGCAGCGCGTAGCGCGCCTGCGAGTGCGTCGCGGCGATCGACAGCCGCCCGCGCGACTGCTGCGCGTAGTCCTCGCCGGCACGCCGCAGGTTCTCCGCGTCGAGCAGCATGCGCTCGATGATCGGCAGCACCTGCTCGCCCGGCTGCGTCAGCCCGGTCAGCCGCTTGCCGGCCCGCACGAACAGCTCGACGCCGAGCTCGTCCTCGAGCTCGCGGATCTGCCGGCTCACGCCGGGCTGCGAGGTGTGCAGCGCCTGCGCCACCTCGGTGAGATTGAAACCCCGGCGCACGGCCTCGCGCACCGAACGCAACTGCTGAAAGTTCACCCTCGACCCCTGTTCTTATGCGAAAAACGAATTTTCTGCAGTCCTCGCCTCGATTCCAAGGATGTTTTCCGCCTGAGCTTCTGCCTCTGGCGCATGAGGCGCGCGTGCGCGGTGTCGCGCGACCGTAAGCAGGCCGTGGCAAGCTGGGCCGCACCGGAGGACACGAGGCCATGGAATCCCGATGAAGCGACTGTGGCAGCGACTGACGCAGGGAAGGGCCCGCAGCGGGCACGGTGGGGCGCTTGCGCGCGCGGGCGCCGCCCTGCGCGGCTGGCTGCGCGGCCCGGACGGCGGGGAGCGGCGCACGCCGGCCCCGCCCGCCGCCCCGGCCGGCGGCGCGAGCCCCGCGGCCAACGCCGATTCCGGTCCCGGCCGATTCATCGAGAACGAGCACGAGGGCCCCGAGGGCCGACGCCGCTACCGGCTCTACCTGCCGCCGGGGCCCGCGGCCGCGCGGCCGCTGCTCGTGCTGCTGCACGGCTGCAAGCAGGACCCCGAGGACTTCGCCGCCGGCACGCGGATGAACGAGCTCGCGCGCGAGCACGGCGTCTGCGTGCTCTACCCGGAGCAGTCGCGCCGCGCCAACCCGATGCGCTGCTGGAACTGGTTCCAGCCGCGTCACCAGCAGCGCGGCCAGGGCGAGCCGGCGCTGCTGGCCGGCCTGGTCGAGGCGGTGCTCGCGCAGCACGGGCTCGACGCGCGCCGCACCTGGGTCGCGGGGCTGTCGGCCGGCGGCTCGATGGCGGCGATCCTCGCGCAGCGCTACCCGGAGCGCTTCGCCGCGCTCGGCGTGCATTCCGGCCTGCCCTGCGGCTCGGCGCACGACGTGTCCTCCGCGTTCTCGGTGATGCGCGAGGGCGTGCCCAGCCCGCATGCGCCGATCAGCCGCCTGCACGGCGCCGCGCAGCCGCTGCACGCGCCGCGCCTGCCGACGATCGTCTTCCACGGCGACGCGGACGACACCGTGCACCCGCGCAACGGCCGCGCGCTCGTCGAGGCTGCGCTGCCGCCCGGCGCGCTCGCGCAGGTCGAGCACGGCCGCTCGCTGCACGGCCGCCGCTACACCCGCACCGTGTTCCGGGATGCGGGCGGCACGCCCCGGGTCGAGCACTGGGAGCTGCACAGCGGCGGGCATGCCTGGTCGGGAGGCGACGCCGCGGGCTCCTACACCGATCCCGCAGGGCCCGAGGCCTCGCGCGAGCTGCTGCGCTTCTTCCTTGCGCAATGACCCTCCTTCCACCATCCAGGTGGATGGCGTTAGGATGGTCCCCATGGAAGACAAGCCAATGACGCAAGCAGGCGCCTCCAAGCCTGCCGATTCGGAAAAGATCACCATCAACCTCGGTTTCGTGGACCTGGGGCAGATCGACCTGCTGGTGCAGGAGGGCTTCTACGCCAACCGCACCGACTTCATCCGCACGGCGATCCGCAGCCAGCTCGCGACGCATGCCGACGCGGTCAAGCAGGTCCTGGCGCGCCGCACGCTGGTGCTCGGCATCCACCACTTCACCCGGCAGGAACTGCAATCCCTGCAGGACGCCGGGCAGAAGCTGCAGATCCGCGTGCTGGGCCTGGCGAGCTTCGCGCCCGACGTGACGCCGGAGCTGGCGCTGGCGACGATCGAATCGCTGGTCGTGCTGGGCGCGCTTCATGCCTCTCCCCAGGTCAAGGCAGCGCTGGCCTCCCGCCAGCGCTGACACCCGCGAGACCTCATCCCTGAACGGAAACCCGATGAAACCCCAATTCCAGGAGCTGATGCTCGAAGCCACCCGCCTGACCCAGGCGGGCCGGCTGCAGGACGCCTCCGCTGTGATCCAGCAGGCGCTGCAGGGCGGCACGGCGGCCCCGGCGACTCCGGCCGCCACCGAAGGGGCGTACGCGGCTGCGCCCTGGGCCTCGGCCTTCGAGTCCTTCCTTGAGCGCAGCGGCGCGCCCGCCGACACGCGCACCGTCCTCGACGGCTGCGTGAGGGAGGTGGACGAGGCACAGCAGGACGCGCCTGCGGCCCGCGGGCCCTCGGGCGCCGCCGGCGAATTCATCGACGGCGTGCACAGCGAAGCGGCCGGCAGCCTGCACTACAAGCTCTACGTGCCGCCCGGCCACGAGGGCAAGGCGCTGCCGCTGCTCGTGATGCTGCACGGCTGCACGCAGGACCCCGACGACTTCGCCGCCGGCACCGCGATGAACGAGCTCGCGCGCGAGCAGGGCTTCTTCGTGCTCTACCCCGCGCAGTCGCAGCACGCCAACCCGCAGCGCTGCTGGAACTGGTTCAAGCACAACCACCAGCAGCGCGGCCGCGGCGAGCCGGCCGTGCTGGCGAACCTCACGCAGGCGGTGATGCGGCAGTACGGGATCGACCCGGCGCGCGTCTATGCCGCCGGGCTGTCGGCGGGCGGCGCGATGGCGGCGATCCTCGGCCAGTCCTACCCGGAGCTCTTCGCCGCGGTCGGCGTGCACTCCGGCCTGCCGCCCGGAGCCGCGCACGACGTCCAGACCGCCTTCGCGGCGATGCGCGAGGGCAGCCCGCCGACGCCGCCGGCGGCCCGGCCGCTGCGCGGCGCGGCCAAGCCGTCCAAGGCCGGCGGCCCGGTGCCGACCATCGTCTTCCACGGCGACCGCGACACCACGGTGAGCCCGCGCAACGGCCAGCAGCTGATCGAGGCGGCGGTCGGCCCGCATGCGCTGGCCCAGGCCGAGCACGGGCGCTCGGCGCACGGCCAGCGCTACACGCGCACGCTCTACCGCAGCGCCTCCGGCCTGCCGCTCGGCGAGCACTGGGAACTGCACGGCAGCGGCCACGCCTGGTCCGGCGGCAGCGCCCGGGGCTCCTACACCGAGCCGCGCGGCGTGGAGGCCTCGCGCGAGATGCTGCGCTTCTTCCTCGCGCACCCGAAGGAAGGCCGCAAGGCCTGAGGGGGAGCGTCTCAGTAGGGCGTGCCGTCCTTGTGCAGGAAGCGCCAGCGGCCGTCCGGGCCGAGCACCGCCTGCAGGTCGTCGTCCGGGTAGGCCACCGCGTCGCCCGCGCTGCGGTCGCCGACCTCGAGGTAGAGCACCTCCTCGTCGCCGGGGTTGAGGAGCTGGTGCGCGTCGCCGCTGCCGGCGGCGAAGCCCGCGCACATGCCGGGCGCGAGGGGCGTGTCGCCGGCATCGGTGCGCAGCACCGGGTGGCCTGCGAGCACGTAGACGAACTCGTCCTGCCGCGAATGCGCGTGCCGCAGCGCCGACACCGCGCCGGGCGCGAGCCGCGTCAGGTTGACGCCGAAGTTCCGCAGGCCGAACAGCTCGCCCAGCGGCCGCTTCTCGCGGCCGGCCATGCGCGACGCGAAGGGCTCGGGATAGAGCGAGGGCGTCGTGCGCAGCGGCGCATCCGCCGCAAGGACGGCCACCGGGGGGGTCGGGTCGGACATGGGAGGCTCCTCGGGAAAGAGCCTCATTCTCCTCACGGCAAGGCCAAAGCCGCGGGATTCAGAGCCCCTCGGCTCGCCCCCAGAGCCGCCGCAGCTGCTGCGCGCGGCCGCAACTGTCGCTGTACTGCCGGTACTCCACCGGGTTCCTGCGGTAGAAGTCCTGGTGGTAGTCCTCGGCGGGATGGAAGCGCGCGGCCTTCTGGATGCGCACGACGATCGGCTTGCCGAAGGGATTGCGCCGCTGCAGCGCCGACTTCGACGCGAGCGCCGCCTCCAGCTGCGCCTCGTCGTGCGCGAAGATCATGGGGCGGAAGGCAGGACCCTCGTCGCAGAACTGGCGCTCGCGCGAGGTCGGGTCGATGCGGCGCCAGTAGTAGGCGAGCAGCTGCTCGTAGCGCACCTTGGCAGGGTCGTAGCGCACTTCCACCGCCTCGACATGGTCGGTGCGGCCCGAGAACACCTGCTCGTAGGTGGGAGCGGACTGCGGGCCGCCGGTGTAGCCCGGCGTGGTCGACAGCACGCCCGCCACCCGGTCGAAGGCCGCCTCCAGCGCCCAGAAGCTGCCGCCCGAGAACATGGCCGTCGCCACGCGGGTCCCGGCTGCGGCGCTGGGAGTCGCCGCCTTCGCGGGAGTCTGCGCGGATGCAAGCGTGCCCCCGCTCAGCAGCACGGTGGCGACAAGGCAGCATCGACGCAGACGGCTCATGGACAACTCCCGACGGCGAAGTGGCGACTTGGCCATTCTTGCAGCGCTGCCGCGCCCGGGCCAAGCACGGGCACGGCCCCCCTCAGCTCGGCTTGACCACCATCAGCCAGAACACGACCACGAGCGCGAAGAAGGCCGGGATGCCGAGCGCGACCCACCAGCGCATCATGCGCCAGTACAGCGGCGGCAGCTCGCCCCCGCTGCGCACCGCCTGCTCGGCCATGTCGCGCATGCGGATCTGCATCCACACCACCGGCAGCCAGCAGGCGCCGGCGAGCAGGTAGAGCGCGTAGGTCCACATCAGCCAGCGGCTCGTGAGCGGGAAGCCCGCCAGGTGCGCGAGATAGAAGCCGCTGAGCGGCTGGAACACGATCGTCGTGGTCGTGAACAGCCAGTCGGCGAGCACCACCTTGCGCACCACCACCGCGATCGCGCGCACGTCGCGCGTGAGGCTCGCCGTCAGCATGTAGTAGGCCGAGCCGATGCCGGTGCCGAACAGCAGCGTCGACGACAGGATGTGCAGCCACTTGGCGATCTGGTATTCCATCGATTCCCTTCCTTTCAGGGCTCCTCGTGCTGCCACAGCAGCAGCATCGCCGCGAGCAGCGGCAGGTTCTTCAGCATCGGCCCGTAGGGGTGGGCCCAGAACTCGGGCAGCCTGAAGCTGATGACGACGGTGTAGAAGCCCATCACCGCGATCTGGAACAGCCATAGCTCTCGGCGCCGCCGGGGCCACAGGATCGCGATGCCGATCGCGAAGTCGAGCACCGAGGCCGCCACCAGCAGCGGCGGCGCGAGCGGCGGCGGGATGCCGGTGGCGTGCAGCAGCGCGTAGCTCTCCTCGAGCGGGTAGACGAGCAGCGAGACGATGCCGGTGACGATCCACACCGCGGCGATGCTCCAGCGCAGCAGCGGCAGGCCCCAGTTCGACAGCGCCTGCGTGCGAGCCGCGCCGCGTTGCTGCGGCGGGATGAAGTCGCGCGGCGCACGCGGTGCGCGGCCGAGCAGCCGCGCGGTGTCCGAGGCGTCGGCGGCGTTGCCGCGCGCGAGCATCGCGAGCGTCTCGCGGTCGAGCAGCGCGCCGGGCAGGCGCTCCATCAGCGCCGCGGCAGCGCGCGCCACTCCCCACGACACCGGCACGCGCAGCGCGCGGCCGAGCTTGAGCGAAGCGCGCAGCTCGCCTAGGTAGTCGACGAGCGCGAGCGGCGCCGGGCCGACCAGCGCGACGCGCCGGCCGTCGAAGGCGTCGGTGGACAGCAGCGCGACGATCGCCGCCACCGCGTCGTCGACGTGGATCGGCTGCACCGGCATGCGCCCGCCGCCGGGAAGCGCATGGACCGGCAGCGCCGCGAGCGTGTCGAAGAGCTGCGCGCTCGCGCCGCCCGGCCCGTACACGAGCGAGGGTTGCACCACGACCGCCGGCACCGGCAGCGAGAGGAGAAAGTCGTCCGCCGCCTTCTTGCTGAGGTGGTAGCCGCTCGCCGCGTGCTCGTCCGCGCCGAGCGCCGAGATCTGGATCACGCGGCGCACGCCGGCGCGCGCCGCGGCCTCGAACAGCGCGCGCGGCGCCTTCAGGTGCAGCGCGTCGAAGGTCTGCGCGCCCTGCTCGCGCAGGATGCCGACCGCGTTGACGACGACGTCGATGCCGGCGAGCCGCGGCAGCCACGCGGCGCTGTCGTGGTCGCGCGCGAAGTCCGCCGCCACGGCCTCGAGCGGTGGTGCGACGCGCGCCGGATCGCGCACGGCGCAGCGCACCTCGTGGCCGGCGTCGAGCAGCGCGCGCGCGAGCCGGCTGCCGATGAAGCCGCCGGCGCCGGTCAGCAGCACGCGCATCGGGCTGGTCCTGTCATGGTCATGGCTCCCATCGTCTTCGCCCCGTCGGAACGGCGTTTGCCGGGATGCCCGGAGGACGGCAAGCACCGTTCCCCTCCCCCGCACATTCACCTCGAAGGAGCACCGCGATGAAACCATGGTCCCGAGTCATCGGCAACGCATTGATCAGCGGCAATGCCGCCGGGCTGGCCTCGATGGCCGCGCTGGCGATCTTCGGGCGCAAGGATGCCGGCAGCGTGATGCGCCCGATCAACGCGCCGAGCCACTGGCTCCACGGCGACCGCGGCACGCGCCAGGACGGGATCAGCGTGCGCTACACGCTGCCGGGCGTGCTGACGCACCAGCTCTCGGCGGTCTTCTGGGCCATGTTCTTCGAGCGCCTGGTGCCGGACCGCCCGGAGCACCGCAGCCCGCCGGCGCTGCTCGGGCACGCGGCGGTCGGGACCGCGGTGGCGGCGCTGGTCGACCTGAAGCTCGTGCCGCGGCGCCTGACGCCGGGCTTCGAGCAGCCGCTGCGCAGCCGCAGCCTGTGGTGGGTCTACTCGTGCTTCGCGCTCGGGCTGGCCGCCGGCAGCCACTGGGCCTCGCACCGCCACAGCCGCACCGTGGAGCGGCGCGTGACGCCGCGACCCGATGTCGCGCTGCCGCCGGCCGTCTCGACCGCGACGCAGCACGCGCTGCGTCATCCCGGGCAGTCCGAAGCGGCAGACCGTGGTGCCGCGGCGCCGTCCCGCCCGGCCGCCATGAGCGCCCCCGCGCCGAAGGCCCCCCAGCCGCCCTACGCGGCGGTCGAGGGCTCTTCCGCCCAGGGGAGCGAGCCGCCGCCGCCGCTGCTGCACTGAGGGCGGGAGGCGCCGCCACGACTCAGGCGCGGCGCATGCCGGCCCAGCCGCTGTAGCGCCAGCGCACCGCGAGCGCCGCGACGGCGGCGCCGGCGGCCAGCACGATCGACGCGGCGCGCCCCGGGTGCAGCCGCGCCTGGTTCGACAGGCTGCGGCGCACGCGGGTGTGCGGGTGGTGGCCCTCCACCCGGCCCGCCAGCGTGCTCTCGTGCAGGCTGCCCATCGGGTGCGCCGGCGGCTGCTCGGCGAGTTGCGCGTCGAACATGAACTTCTCGCTGACGCGGTCGAACATGCGCGGCGCGCGCTGCCCGAGGCTGCTCATCGTCTTCGCCGAAGAGCCGACGAACATGTCGCGGTGCGGCTTGCAGGCGGCGTCGAGGATCGCCAGCGCCACGTCCTGCGGGCTGTAGACCGGCGGCGGCAGCTTGGCCTCGCGGCCGGTGTAATTGCGCGCATGCTCGGTGAAGGGCGTGCCGATCGCGCCCGGCTTGACCAGCGTGACGACGATCGGCGCGCCGTCGTGCTCGAGCTCCATGCGCAGCGAGTCGGTGAAGGCCTTCACCGCGTGCTTGCTCGCCGAGTAGGCGCTGTGCAGCGGCATCGCGCGGTCGCTCTCGACGCTGCCGATGTTGATGATCGCGCCTCCCGCCCGCTTGAGGTGCTGCGCGGCGACCAGCGAGCCGTTGACGACGCCCCAGTAGTTGGTGTCGAAGAGCCGGCGCGCATCCTCGTCGCTGATCTGGTCGGACCAGCCCCAGATGCCGATGCCGGCGTTGTTGACCCAGGTGTCGAAGCCGCCGAAGCGCTCGATCGCGGCGGCGGCAACGCGCTCCATGTCGGCGCGCTTGCCGACGTCGGCCGCGACCGCCAGGGCCTGGCCGCCGGCGGCCTCGATCTGCGTGACGATGTCCTTCAGCGCCGCCTCGTTGCGCGAGGCGAGCACCACGCGCGCGCCGCGCCTGGCGGCCTCCTGCGCGGTGGCCAGGCCGATGCCGCTGGAGGCGCCGGTGATGACGAGGGTCTGCTGGTCGAGGGGTTTGAGGGTGGGTTTCATCGCTTGCTCCAAGGCTGCGCCGGGGCGCGACGGCGCCCCGCACAGCGCTGCCCGCGGCAATTCACATACCCCCGCCTCCCCGCGCTCAGCGCCGGCCGAACATCATCTGCCGTGCCAGCAGCGACTTCAGCGGCGAGGCGAGCTGCAGCGCCGCCAGGCCCAGCCCGCGCACCGTGGACAGGCCCGGCAGCTGCCAGGTGAAGCTGCGCGCGAGGAAGTCGGTGCTCGCGATCGTCGCCCAGCGGTCCGGGCCGCGGCGCCACTCCAGCGAGCGCAGCGCCGCGTCCACCGAGTCCTCGCGGCGCAGCGCGTGCACGAGGCAGTAGGCGTCGCGCAGGCCGAGGTTCAGGCCCTGGCCGGCCACCGGGTGCAACGTCTGCGCGGCGTTGCCGATGCGCACCGTGCGCTCCTGCACCAGCGTGCGCTCGGCATTGAGCCCGAGCGCGAAGCGCTTGAGCGGCGTGACGGCGACGATGCGACCGACCGAGGGGCCGAAGAGGTGGTTGAGCACCGTCACGCGCTGCGCGTCGTCGAGCTCGGCCACCGCGTCGCGCTCGCCCGGCACGCACCACACCAGCGCCCAGCGCCCCTGCGCCGCGCCGCCGCCGAGCGGCAGCAGCGCCGCCGGCCCGTCGGGCGTGAAGCGCTCGACCGCGAGGCCGGGCGTGCCGCCCTCGATCGTCACGCTGCCGACCCAGGCGACCTGGCGGTAGTCGTGCGAGATCGCCTTGCGCGCCTGGTCGGCGAACACGCCGCCCTCGGCGACCACCGCGAGGTCGAAGCGCTCGGCGATCGCGCTGTCGACCTCGACGCCCTCGCGCACCGCCTTGAGCGCCCGCACCGGGGTGCCGAAGCGGCTGTGCAGCCGCGCCGGGTGCGCCGCGGCCTCGGCCATCCAGGCCTGCTGCAGCGGCGCGACCACCGCGCCGTAGGAGAGCACCGCGCCGAGCAGCGGCACGCCCTCGTCGGCGGCGCGGATCGTGACCTGCGGCTCGCCGAGGCGGTTCATGAACAGCGCCGGCTGCTGCTGCGAGACCTGCACCTGCAGGATCGGCGTGGCCTGCGCCTCGCGCCAGGCGCGCAGGCGCTGCAGCAGCTGCACGCTGCCGAGCGACAGCGCGAGCGTGCGCGGGTCGGCGGAGACGTCGACGTCGAGCGGGCGGGCGTCGAACAGCGTGACCTGGGCGCTGGGCAGCTCGCGCGCGGCCATCAGCGCAAGCGCCAGGCCGGCCGGGCCGGCGCCGACGACGGCCAGATGCAGGGGAACGGCGGGGTTCATGCTCGGGCGGGAAAGTGGCGTTGGGAGGAGGCCGATTATTGATCCGGGCGCGCAGGCCGGGGAGGCCCGGGGCGGGGTGGGCCCGGCGCCGCCCTGCGGCCGCGGCGCGCTACATCGCCTGCGGCTCGCCCTCGACGAACACCTTCAGCTCGCCGGGGGCGAAGGCGGTCCAGGTCTCGTTGGTGGTCAGCGGCTCGGTGACGATCACCGCGACGCGGTCCTTCGGCGTGGTGACGGCCGAGAAGTCCACCTTCATGTCCTCGTCACGCAGCTCGGCGGTCGCGAAGGGGTACTGGCGCACGATGTAGCTCAGCGCGGTCGAGCAGTGCGCGAACAGCGCCGTGCCGTCGCTGAGCATGTAGTTGAAGGTGCCGTGGCGCGCGATGCCGGGCGTGATCTCGCGCAGCGCCGTGGTCAGCTCGGGCAGCGCCGGGCGCTGCGGGAAGCGCCGGCGCAGCTCGTTGAGCAGGAAGCAGAAGGCGCGCTCGCTGTCGGTGGTGCCCACCGGCAGGTAGCGGTCGCGCTGCTCGGGCTGGAAGTCCACCAGGTTGCCGTTGTGCGCGAACACCCAGTAGCTGCCCCACAGCTCGCGCTGGAAGGGGTGGCAGTTCGCGAGCATGACCGGCCCCTGCGTCGCCTTGCGGATGTGCGCGATGACGTTGCAGCTCTTGATCGGGTAGTTCTTCACCAGCTCGGCCACCGGGGAGTCCAGCGCCGCCTGGTGGTCGACGAACAGGCGCACGCCCGAGCCCTCGAAGAAGGCGATGCCGAAGCCGTCCGTGTGCTCGCCGGTGCGCCCGGCGCGCGTGGCGAAGCCGGTGAAGCTGAAGACGATGTCGGTCGGCGTGTTGCAGTTCATCCCCAGGAGCTGGCACATATGGTCGGGTGGTCGAGGAGCCGAAAGCGCCTATGCTACGGCCGCGCGCGCGCCGCGGGGTGCCTCCGGGCGGCGAGTGCCCCGCCGTCGGCAGGGCCACCGCCATGCAGCCTGCACGACGCCGCGGGGCGAGCGGTCAGTGCCCCGCCCCCGCCTTCAGTCGCCGCGGGTTGCCGCCGGCCGCATGCGCCAGGCCGCGAGGATCGCGCTGGCCGTCACGAGCGCGAGCAGCCAGAAGGTCTCGCCGAAGGCCGCGAGCACGCGGTCGTCGGCATGCGCGGCGAGCCGCCACTCGAGCACGATGCCGACCAGGCTGATGCCGATCGCGCCGCCGAGCTGACGCAGCAGGTTGATCGTGCTCGAGCCCTGCGACAGCAGCGCCGGCTCGAGCGCGCGCAGCGCGCCGACGTTGAGCGAGGGCAGCACGCAGCCGAGCCCGATGCGGCCGACCGTCGCCCACAGCATCAGCAGCGGCAGCCCGGTGGCCGGGCCGACCCCGGCCATCAGCGCGAAGGACAGCGCCAGCAGCGCGAGCCCCGCGCTCACCAGCAGGTGCAGCGGCCCGCGGTCCGCGAGCCGCCCGGCGACGACGATCGTGCCGGCGAGCACCAGCCCCGGCAGCAGCAGCACCGCGCCGGCGGCCGACGGCGCGAAGCCCAGCCCCTGCTGCATGAACACCGGCACCAGGTAGGTCGAGCCGAACAGCCCCATGCCGTAGATGAACGCGACGAGCGAGCCCATCACGAAGGTGCGCGGCGCGAACACGCGCAGGTCGAGCAGCGGCTGCGGCGTGCGCCGCTCGTGGCGCACGAAGGCGGTGCCGGCCACCGCGGCGAGCGCGAGCAGCAGCAGCGCCTGCACGGGCGCGCCGCCGTGCAGCCCGACCAGGCCGTTGAGCAGCGCGAGCACCGCGGCGGCGGCGAGCGCGAGCCCCGCGAGGTCGAGGCGCAGCGCGCGCCCGCCCGGCGCAGCGCCGCCCGGCGCCGCATGCGGCAGGTAGCGCTGCGCCATCGCCAGCGCCGCGATGCAGAAGGGCACCACGACGAAGAAGATCGAGCGCCAGCCGAACAGCTCGACCAGCACCCCGCCGACGCTCGGCCCCACCGCCGGCGCGAGCACGACGCCGAAGCCGAAGACGCCCATCGCGCGGCCCTGCTCCTCGCGCGAGAAGGCGCGCATCACGAGGATCGCGGGGATCGGCTGCATCACGCCGGCGGCCAGCCCCTCGGCCACGCGCATCGCGAGCACGAGCGGGTAGTGCTGCGCGAGGCCGCCGCCGATGCCGCCGGCCATCAGCAGCAGCACCGCGCCGATGTAGGTCCGCCGGTAGCCGAAGCGCGCCAGCAGCCAGGGCACAGGCAGCATCGCCAGCGTCATCGCGCTCATGAAGGCGGTCGAGACCCACTGCGCGCGCGAGGGCGTGAGCGCGAAGTGCCCGCTCATGTCCGGCACGGCGACGTTGACGATGGTCGCCGACATGATCGCGGCGACCGCGCCGATCATCACGGTGGCGAGCAGCCGCCAGCGGTAGGCCTCGCCGTGGCGCCGCCGCATCGCCTCCAGCGAGTGGCCGGCGGGACGCGCGGTGTCGGTCGTTTCGGGCATCGGTCGGGTGCGGCGGGGGGAGGGCCTGCCAGTGTGCCGCAGCCGCCGCGCGCGTGCCGGCGGGCGCTGCACGGTGCGAAGATGCGTCCCGTTCCCACCGCAAGAGGAAGAGAGGAGACCCGATGCCCACCGTGTTCGAACGCCTGCTCTCGGGCGAGCTGCCCTGCGCGAAGATCTACCAGGACGAGCATGTCTTCGCCTTCATGGACGCCGGCCAAGTCAACGACGGCCACGTCATCGTCGCGACCGTGAAGCCCCACGAGACCATCCTCGAGGTCGACGACGAGACCGCCGCGGCGCTGATGAAGGTCGCCGCGCGCATCGCGCGCGCGGTGCAGGCGGCCTTCGAGCCCGACGGCATCACGATCCTGCAGACCAACAAGCCCGCGGGCTGGCAGACGGTGCCGCACGTGCACCTGCACGTGCTGCCGCGCTGGGAGAACGACGCCGCGGGGCTGACCTGGCCGCGGCGCGAGCCGGGCATCGAGCGGCTGCGCGAGCTGGCGGAGAAGATCCGGCTCTGAGCCGCCCGGTCGGTGGCGACCGTGCCTTGAATCGCAGCCGCCGCACAGCTTGCGGCGGCAACCGCCCCCCAGGACCAGAACACATTGCCGAGCACCCTCGGCAGCAGGAGCCTCGTGCGGCTCTCATGAGAACGAGCGGCCTTGCGCCCTGGCTGCCGTTCACCGCTCGGTCGACAGCGCCCCGAGTTGCCGTTCGTGGTGAAGCAAGGGTGCACGAGAAGGCCCGGCCCTCCCGTTTCGTCTGAGGGGCAGGGTTCTGTCGGAGCCGCGCTTGCAGCAGAGCCGCGGGATGAGGCTGGAGAGCCTGTTCAGGCGTCCCGGGCTCGACGGGCCGGTGCGCGGCGACCGCCTGGTGTGCCGCCGGCCCGGAGCAATGAACCGAGCCCCGGCTCCCCCGACCAGGAAAAGAACAGGGCGGGTACGTATTCAGCCGGGGTGCTGAACTGAGGATCAGCCGGCGGGCTGGGGCAGGAGG